>NZ_CP121647.1:7294584-8035627 GCF_029714305.1 Bradyrhizobium sp. CB3481 | reverse complement strand
TGCCTGAGAACTTTTCTGAATGAGTAATGGTTTCTTGCGAAATCGGCCGGCGGGTCCCTTGTAGGTTTCCTGCCAGACGAGACCTCGAGACGGAGCATTTTCAGCCACCAGACAAAGATCAGGCGTTCGGCGGAATCGCCGTTGCACAGTTCAGCGCCGGATGGAGTGAAAGAAGCTACCGTGAGGTCAGTGCGGACTCGACGGTCTGCCCGGAGTTCGCGTGGGAGGACGGCTGAAAAGATTGCTCAGGGATTCTGAAACGGTCGCGGTTGAAATGAGTGTGCCGAAAGTCGCGTTGATTCCGTAAAGCATAGTACCTCCCCCTCTCGCCGCGAGAACGCGCGACGAGCAATCAGATCACCAGTGTTTCAAAGCCAGTCTGCCGCTACCGAACATCCGCTTTGCTCAGCGCTGCGCCGCCGCGTATCTCAGTCTGTCGTCTTCAACACGTTCGAAAGCTCCGCGTTCCCCATCGCAGCATCGCCAGCAAGCATCTCATTCCCCCTATCCGGAGCGCGCTCGATACGAGCGCAACGCCGGGAAAATCAGACACAAAACTACTATTCTCATATTGCTATGAGTCACCAACTCAGCTTCGCTTTGGAAAGCGTCGCTAACGCGCACACCGCCGCCGATTTGCACGTCCGCTCTTGGGTCTCATACCGCGCTGGTCAGGAGAGCCGTGGGCGTCGCGAACGAAGTAACAAATACACCATGCGCGATTTCTCGCAATCCGTGATTCGTCGCGCTTTCGGGAGTCTTGAGCTGTGTTGCAATGCTGCAATTGCGGCGCTCCACACCAAGTTTTTGAATCCGCGCACAGAATCCTTGAGCGCGAACTTGCGTGACAGTTTTCGCTGCACTCGCAAAATTTTTTAAGAAATCGTTACAATCGTGGTTACCCGCACCGTTTTTCAAAACGCTTCTCCTCGCTATGTGGATAAGTGATTAGCGAGACGAAGTTTTTCGCGATTGCTTTTGCAGGGTAACCCGTACGGCGATGATGACGTTGAAGGCGGATTAAACGGCCGCGTGTGATCGCACTTCTCGCAATTGCGCACGACAAAGCGGGTGCAGCAAGTTGCACCACGTAGAATTACGGGTGAGAGAAATGTGACACGGAAGGCGGCGTGCAGCAATGAGACAATTGAATTGTCACAGTCGATGCGGCGCGTTCGGTTCAGTGTGTGTCCGGAATCCAACAGCGATGCGCGCTCGTGACGAAGTCAATTTCACTCGCGCATGCGTAAATGAAATGTCCGAAAAAGAAAGAATGGGCCCAAAAAGAAAAAGCCCGGCGAGCCGGGCTTTGACGAAGGTCTCTTTCTCTCAGCTCACTTCGTCTCAGCTCACTTGGCGAGCTTGGCGATCGCGTGCGTGAGGCGCGACACCTTCCGGCTCGCATTGTTCTTGTGAATGATGTTGCGCTGCGCGGCCTGCATCAGTTCCGGTTCCGCGCGCTTCATCGCTTCGAGCGCCGCATTGCGGTCGCCGCTCTTGATCGCTTCCTCGACGGTGCGAACCGCGCCACGCATCTGGGTGCGGCGCGATTTGTTGACGATGGTACGGCGGGCAATCTTGCGGGTCGCCTTTTTGGCGGAAGAGGTATTGGCCATATCTCAACTATCCTTCGGCTGTCGTCGCTCGGGTGGTCGGCCCTTGAGCGCGCCGGCCGTTCAAATTGCGTGATCGACGCTTGTTGTGTTTTCCAGGGTGTTCTGACGTAAGCCGTTCTTGAGGATGCCATGGACGGAAGCCAAAATGCTCCCGCGAGCGGCGCTGCTCAAAGAACAGCGGCGGCGGGATTGCGCCCGCCGCCATTGGGGGTCTTATAGAGGGCCGGTTCTGCACCGTCAACGCCTTCCGCCCTCCCCGGCCGGCCGGGAAGGGGGCCGGAATGGCACGTAAGGTGCTGATGAGGTTGAATTTCCGGGGGGCTCCCGGTATGGCCTGACGGCCGCTGGGGCGACAGATATATAGGGTGACGCATGATCCGCGGTTTTTTCCGGCTTATTGGCCTCCTGCTTCTGGCCGGCGGATTCATCTTTATGGTCTACGACGGAGCCCGTTTCGTCGCCGACCAGACCCTGCGGTTCACCCGGTTCGGCCAGTTCTGGAACGACGTCCATCAGTCCAGCCAGGAGGCCTTCAAGATCTGGGTGACCGGCATCGCCCCCTGGTTCTGGAACAACGTCATCAGGGTGCTGCTGGACCAGCCGGTCTTTGCCGTGCTGGGCGTGGTCGGCCTTCTCCTGATGATCCTGTTCCGTCCCCGCAAGCCGCTGATCGGCTATTCGCGAGACTGATCGGCATCCCCGACAATTGGGCGTCGCCGTAACAGGGCTGCGGCATCGCGCGTAAAGACATATATAGAAGTCGAGCCGGCCGGCGCCGTTGTCGCGTCGCCGCTATCCCGCCTGGAGGTACTCCATGTTGTTCATGCGCAAATCCACCGCGTTGCCAAGCGCAGCCGAAGCGCTGCCGGGCCGCGCCACGCCAATCCCGACCGCCACCACGCATTTCGTGAACGGCCGCAAGCTGCAGCCGCCCTATCCGGCAGGGCTTGAGCAGGCGGTGTTCGGCCTCGGCTGCTTCTGGGGCGCGGAGCGCAAGTTCTGGGAGCTCGGCGACGGCATCCATGCGACCGCCGTCGGCTATGCCGGCGGGCATACGCCCAATCCGACCTATGAAGAGGTTTGTTCGGGCCGCACCGGTCACACCGAAGTGGTGCTGGTCGTGTTCGATCCGAAGAAGATCTCCTACGGCCAGCTCCTGAAGACGTTCTGGGAAAATCACAACCCGACGCAGGGCATGCGCCAGGGCAACGATGTCGGCACCCAGTATCGCTCGGCGATCTACACCTTTGGCGAGGAGCAGCGCAAAGCTGCTGAGGAGTCGAAGGCGATGTATCAGAAGGCGCTCGCCGCCAAGGGGCTCGGCGCCATCACCACCGAGATCGCGCCGTCAGGCGAATTCTATTTCGCCGAGGACTACCATCAGCAATATCTCGCCAAGAATCCGGCGGGCTATTGCGGTCTGGGCGGCACCGGCGTGTCGTGCCCGATCGGCGTCGGCGTGACCGCCTGATTGACTTGTCTCAATCGTGTCCTCGTCCCACAAAGTGTGGGGCGAGGGCGTCTGCCTTGCTCTGCCCTCCCGATCGCAAAAAACGCTTTGTTAACCATACCCGGTGCAAGACTAGAGCTACCTCGTTTTGAGGATGGCCTGGGGTGCGGGTTGTGCGCGCGTTTCGAATAGCGATCATTGCAATCATCACGGCACTCGCTTTGTCCGGCTGCATGCGCACGACCGGCCCGGTGGCGGTCGCGCCGCAAGGCGATCTCGATTCAATGGCCTATGGCCAGCCTGGCAGCCCGCCGCCGCAGGCAGTCGCTGCCGGGTCCGGCGGTGGTGCGGTCGGCGCGCTTCGTGCCGCCTTCGCGGCGCCGCGCCCGGCACCAATCCCCGTCGTCGTTGCTGCACCGGCCGCCTATGTCGAACCCGCGCCTGTGCGACATGACGCGACCTATCATCTCGATGCCGGCGACAAGCTGCGTGTCGTCGTCTACGGCCAGGAAGGTCTCACCAATACCTATGCGGTCAGCGCCGGCGGTTCGATCACCATGCCGCTGATCGGATCGGTCATGGCGCGTGGCCGCACCACGGCCGGACTGGCGGCGGAGATTTCGGCGAAGCTGCGCGCCGGCTTCATCAGGGAGCCGTCGGTCGCGGTGGAGATCGAAGCGTATCGGCCGTTCTTCATTCTCGGCGAGGTCGCCGCGCCCGGACAATATCCCTACGTGCCGAACATGACGGCCGAGAGCGCGGTGGCGATCGCTGGTGGCTTCTCGCCACGCGCCCGCCGCGATAGCGTCACAGTCACCCACACCGACGGCTCGGGAACGTCACGCTTCGTCGTGTCGCCCGCCAGCCCGATCAGCCCTGGCGACACGGTGCTCGTCGGCGAGCGTTGGTTCTAGGTGCGTCGTCACCAAAGTGTCGTCGTTACGCCCGGCCGTTTTCCTGAGCAATTGCGTCAGGCAAATGCCGCGCATTTGACCAGGAAAATTCATCATCTGTTTTGCATCGGAACCGCGGCCCATTGCTGCTTGATGTTCCGTGAGCGGATCTAACCAGCAGTAGTGAAATGACAGCGTTTCACGCGTCCGGATGGCCGCGTGCGATGAATTGGCGCTATGCGCCGAATACATTCGAAAGCATATTCCATCTTGCGCTGCAGCGATGTAGAAACCGCCTCGTGAAATCGAGGCGCGCCGGTTTGTCGGCAGAGTGCCTGCAATCCGGAGTGTGACCATGAACTATCATTGGCCGGTCAGCGTGGCGCGCGCGGCGACCGCAGTGGCGTTGCTTGCTTCCATTGCCGTGACGGCGTTGTGCGGCGCGTCGCATCCGGCATCGGCGGCGGACGCCTATCCGAGCCGGCGTATCACTTTCGTCGTGCCCTATCCCGCAGGTGGCGCCACCGACGTGCTGGCGCGGTTGCTTGCCAACAAGCTGCAGGAGGCGTGGAAGACGACGGTCGTCGTCGAAAACAAGTCGGGCGGCGGCGGTGTGGTCGGCAACGACTACGTGGCGAAGGCGCAGCCCGACGGCTACACCGTGCTGCTCGCGATCACGCAGATCATCCAGGCGCCGAGCCTCGTCGGCAAGTTGCCCTACGATGTCTTCAAGGATCTCACGCCGGTTACCCAGGCTGCATTGTCGACCATCGTTCTGGTCGTCCCCGAGCAGCAGCCGATGAAATCCGTGAAGGAGCTGATCGACTACGCCAAGGCGAACCCGGGCAAGCCTTACGGCACCTTCGGTAATGCGACGACGTCGCATCTCTATGGCGAGCTTCTCAAGAAGGTTGCCGATATCGACATGACCCACGTGCCCTATCGTGGCTCGGCTCCGCTGACCAACGACCTGCTCGCCAACACGGTGACTTCGGCGTTCCAGGACCTGACCACGGCGAGCGCGCAAATCAAGGCCGGCAAGCTCCGGGCGCTGGCGGTTGGCGGCGAGAAGCGCAGGAAAGCACTGCCCGACGTGCCGACGATGGGCGAGCTCGGTTATCCCGGTTTTGAGGTCGAAGGCTGGCTCGGCTTTTTCGTGCCTGCGGGCACCCCCAAGGAGATCGTGACGAAGCTTTCGGACGAACTCGCCCGTATCATCGCGTCCCCCGAGGGCATCGCCGGAATAGAGGCGCTCAGCCTGGTGCCGGTCGGTGGCTCGGCGGAAGCGTTCGAGCAGGCCCTGCGCCGCGATTCCCAGAAATGGGCTGACGTCGTGAAGGCCACCGGCGTCAGGGGCGAGTGAGGCGTTAGTTGCACTCTGTCATTCCGGGGCGATGCGACGGCATCGAACCCGGAATCTCGAGGTTCCGGGTTCGCGTCTTCGACGCGCCCCGGAACGACGTTAAAGAGATCGACGCCTCTACTTTCTCAAATGCTTCGCAAAAAACGCCAGGCTGCGCGGCCAGGCGATATCGGCGCTGGCCTTGTCGTAGCTGGCGCGCTCGTCGCAGTGAAAACCGTGCTGCGCGCCGGGATAGATGTGGACCTCGACTTCCGGCCGCTTGTCCCTGATGGTCTCGACATCCGTCAGTGGAATCCCCGCATCCTTCTCACCGAAATGCAGTTGCGTCGGCACCTGCGGCTTGTCGTCGGCAAAGCGCACGACGGCGCCGCCGTAATAGCCGACGGCGGCCGATAGCCCCGACAGCTTCGTTGCCGCCGCATAGGCGATGCTGCCGCCAAGGCAGAAGCCGATGATGCCGACCGGGCCGACGCCCTTCACGGCATCGATCGCAGCCTGGGTATCGCGCAACATCGCGGGCCAATCGGGATTGGCGATGAACTTGCGCGCATTGGCGATCTCATCAGGCGAGTAGCCGCATTGGAAGTTCGGCTGGGTGCGGTCGAAGATCGACGGCGCAATCGCCACATAGCCTTCGCCGGCGAGCCTATCGCACACCGAGCGGATGTGGTGATTGACGCCAAAGATCTCCTGGATCACCACAATGGCGCCCTTCGGCGTATCAGCGGGATCGGCGCGATAGCCACCGAAATTAAAACCGTCCGAAGCCGTCAGTTTGATATCTTGTCCCACGGATCATCCATTTGCGTTTGAGTTGCACGAAGTAGCTTTGCGAAGGAATGGTTCCGGAGGTGGGCTATTGCCACATCCAGTTTTCACCCCAGTCGCCTTTCCAGCCCGCCAGCCGCCCCTTGCGGAATTGCAGATAGAGCCGGTCCTTCTTGTAGAACAGCCCGCTGCCGCCGACGTTGCGGAAGGCGAGGAAGATTTCGTCGCCCGGGCGTCCCCTGACATAATTCAGTGGCACGCCGAGCGCTCGCGCTGCCTCCTCCGCGCCCATGCCGAACGCCAATGGCGTGTTGTTCGAGAGCGTCTCGGTGAACGGCGGCGGATAGGGGCCGCCGATCGGCGGCAGTTTTTGCGCGGCAGCTTGCGTGCAAGCGCCTGCGACCACGATGAGAGCGATGGCGGCTGTTCTCATGACGCGGCTTTCTGCGTTGTCTTGGTGTCGAGGCCGGCCAGGAACGGCAATACGGCGTCGATGAAGGCCTGCGGCTGGTCGATATTGACGGCATGGCCGGCGGAGGGGATCACCACCTTCTGCGCGCCGGGAATCTTGGTCGCCATGTAGTCGGAGGCGGCGAGGAACGGGGTGTCGTCGGCGCCGACCACGATCAGCGACGGCACTTTGATGTCGGGCAGGGATTCAATCACGCGGGCATCGCGCTGGGTCAGCATGCCGCGCGCGGCGCGCGCCAGCCCCGATGCATTGCGATGGGTGACGGTCGAGCGCTCTCGGCTGCCCGACTTCAAGACGTCCAGCCCCTCGCGCTCGAAGCGGTCGGCTGTATCATGCGCGCGCTTGTTCCAGACCTCGCGGGCGTCCTCCTTCTTGAAGCCGGGGCCGGTGTCGATAATCAGGAGCGCGCGCACGCGCTCCGGATGGACGCGATAGAACGCCAGTGACATGTAGCCGCCAAGCGAGAGCCCACCGACGATCGCCGTCTCGGCGCCGACCGCATCGAGCAGCGCCGCCATATCGGCCACCGTCAGCGCTTCGCTATAGGCGGCGGTATCCTCGGGGTAACCGGACTGACCGTGGCCGCGCATGTCCCACAGCACGAGCTTGTAGTGCTTCGACAGGGCCTCGATCTGGCCCTGCCACATCCCACTGGTCGACGAATAGCCGTGGGTCAATAGCAGCGGTGGGCCGGCGCCGTGAACCTCGTAATAGATCTTGATCCCGTCGCGATCGATTGTCGGCATTATGGTTTTCCCAAATCAGACGCGCGAAACTTGCCGTTATCGCCGCCCGCATCCTAGCGCGATCCATCAGGGGAGAGGAATGCGTAAACGGAAGGCACGGGCCGCGTGGCTCGCGCGCTCGATGACAAGCCTTCGACGAAGCCGTGCCGCAGCGCACAAGCGGCGCTCCTCGATTTTATTCTCTTCGAACGATTCCAAATTGGATTGCCTCCGGGAAAGTTCGGTATCATTCTCGCGGCGACCGGCATCGACCCGGTGGGTGCCGGCCAATACCAAAAGTGAGAATGCCGCCGTAAGCGGCTTCCAATACCGGAAGGGGAAACGCGATGCCAAATCTGAATATCAACGGACGGAATATGTCCGTCGAGGCGGCTGGCGATACGCCGCTGCTCTGGGTCATCCGCGAGCAATTGCAGATGACCGGTACGAAGTTCGGCTGCGGCGCAGGTCTCTGCGGCGCCTGCACGGTTCACGTCAATGGCGAAGCCGTCCGTTCCTGCCAGACCATGGTCAGCGACGCCGTCGGGAAAAAGATAACCACCATCGAGGGGCTTTCCGCCAAGGGCGATCATCCCCTGCAGAAGGCCTGGATCGCCGAGCAGGTGCCGCAATGCGGCTACTGCCAGTCCGGCCAGATCATGCAGGCAGCCGCGCTGCTTTCCAAGAATTCCAATCCGACCAAGGATGAAGTGGTCGCGCATATGGACGGCAATCTGTGCCGTTGCATGACCTATTCGCGCATTCAGAAGGCGATCATGCGCGCCGCGTCCGAAATGCGTACCGCCTCCAACGCCTCGACCGAGCGGAGGGCCACATGAACAAGCACGTGAACGTCACTGATCGCGCGCCCACCGATCTCAGCCGCCGCTCATTCCTGGTCGGCTCCGCAGCCACCGGCCTCGTGCTCGGCTATGCCGCGGTGCCCGGCGTCGATTCTGCGCTCGCCGCGCCTTCCAACTTCGAACCTTCGGTCTGGTATTCGATCGCGCCCGACGGTCTCGTTACCGTCACCTGCGGCAAGGCCGACATGGGCCAGCACATCGCATCCACCATGGCTCAGATCGTTTCCGAAGAGCTTGGCGCGAGCTGGAAGGACATGCGGGTCCAGCTTGCTTCGAACGATCCGAAGTTCAACGACCCCGTGTTGGGGGCGCAGATCACCGGCGGAAGCTGGAGCACAATGATGAACTTCGATGCGATGAGCCGCGCGGGCGCCGCGGGGCGAATGGCATTGACGGAAGCGGCCGCTGGCATCATGGGCGTACCGGCCGCCGAACTTGTGGTGCGCAACTCCACCGTCTCGCATCCGAAGTCGAAGAAGTCGATGACGTTTGCGGAAATCGTCAAGAGCGGCAAGGTCACCAAGACCTTCACGCCGGATGAGCTCAAGGCGATCAAGCTGAAGACGCCCGACCAGTACACCATGGTCGGGGTCTCGGTGCCGCAGCTCGACATTCCGCCGAAGGTCAACGGCACCGCCAAATACGGCATCGACGTCATGTTGCCGGGCATGGTCTACGGCAAGATCGTCACCCCGCCGGTGCGCTATGGCGTCACGGTGAAATCGGTCGACGATTCCGCCGCCAAGAAGGTGCCGGGGTTCATCAAGGCGGTGACGCTCGACGACCAGACTGGCAGCACGACCGGCTGGGTGGTGGCGGTGGCCAACACCTATGCCAACGCTCGCAAGGCGGCCGACGCGCTGAAGATCACCTATGACAACGGCCCGAACGCCAAGCTGTCGAGCCAGTCATTGCTCGACGAGGCCAAGCGGCTGCAGGCGCTCGAGGATTCCGGGCAGTTCTTCGTCAAGGACGGCGATACGGCGGCGGCCTTCGGGACCGCGGCCAAGGTGCTGGAGGCCGAATACACCACCAGCATCAACATCCACGCGCCGCTCGAGCCGATGAACGCGACCGCGGAGTTCAAGGGCGAGATCCTGCACATCTATTCCGGCAACCAGTTCGCGACGCGCTCCGGGGCGATCGCAGCGGGCGCCGCCGGGATCGATCCGAAATTCGTCGTGATGCACCAGATGTGGCTCGGCGGCGGCTTCGGCCGGCGGCTCGATGCCGACATGATGGTGCCGGCAGTGCAGGCGGCGAAGGCCGTCGGCAAGCCGGTCAAGGTGATCTACTCGCGCGAAAACGACATGACCATGGACTATTCGCGTCCGCTGACCTTCCAGAAGGTCAAAGCGGGCCTGGATGGCGACGGCAAGCTGATCGCGCTCAATCACGACGTGGTCTCGGCCTGGCCGACGGCGCGCTGGGGAATTCCCGACATGCTGTCGCCATCGGTCGACAAGAAGGGCTCGCTCGATTCCTTCACGGTGAACGGGGCGGACTTTTTCTATTCCGTGCCCAATCACAATGTCCGCGCCATCAAGAACGAGATGGCGCACAACGCCACGCCGTCAGGTCAGTTGCGCTCGGTGGCGCCGGGCTGGACGTTCTGGGCGGTCGAAAGCATGATCGACGAGCTCGCGCATGCGACCGGCCAGGATCCTGCCCAGTTCCGCATCGCCCTGCTCGACGGCAAGGGCAAGAACGATGGCGGCGCGCAGCGTCTGCGCAACACGCTGCTGGCGGCGATTGGCATGGCCGGCTACGGCACCACCAAGCTGCCGAAGGGCGAGGGCATGGGGGTTGCCTGCGTCTCGTCGCAGGAGCGCGCCACCGCAAGCTGGACCGCCTGCGTTGCTCATGTCGCGGTGTCGCCATCCGGCGAAGTCAAGGTCAAGAAACTCACCGTGGCCACCGACGTCGGCATGCAGGTGCATCCCGACAACATCCGTGCCCAGGTCGAGGGCGCGGCGCTATGGGGCCTTTCGCTCGCCATGTACGAGAAGGCGACGCTGAAGGGCGGCGGTATCGAACAGACCAATTTCGATGCCTACACGCCCTTGCGGATGAGCCAGACGCCGGAAGTCGCCGTCAACGTCATCGCCAACGGCGACAAGCCGACCGGCGTCGGCGAGCCGGCGGTCACCGTCATCGCGCCCGCGATCGGCAACGCCATCTTCAACGCCTGCGGCGCACGCATCCGCTCGTTGCCGATCACCGCGGAAGCGGTGAAGGCGAATATGAAGGCGTAAGATAAACGCGTCCTTGGTCCAATAATGATCCGCCGGGGACATGGCCCCGGCGGATTTGTTTTGAGGCACTTGCCGTCATGCCCCGCGTAGGCGGGGCATCCAGTACGCCGAGACCGTGCCATCTTCTCAATCGCCGCGGAGTACTGGATCATCCGCCTTCGCGGATGATGACAGCTGTGGGATGTCGTGAGTGCAGCGCATCACGAACAAGATCGCTAAAATTTTAGCGTCTTCGGTAGCCTAGATTCACGATGCCTCTTAAGCCCCGAGGAACCCCTTATCCGCTAGCTTTGACGGCACGTCATCACCGCTAGGGGTCTGGGGTTTTATGACAACGGCAACCAACAAGATTTCGGCCAGGCGCCGGCTGCTGCTGGCTTCGGACCGGAGCGATCACAGCAGCGAACTCGCCGACATTCTGCGCTCCGTCGGCCAGGTCGACACCATCGCAACATCTGACATTCCCGACGCGCCGGAGCGCGATCTCGCCGGCATCGTGGTCGACATCAACCTGCGCTCCGCCGAGAGCGTGCAACTCGTGCGCAACAAGCTGCGCGCCGAGGCCTATCGCGAGATGCCGCGGCTGTTCGTACTGGCGGACGCGCTTCATCACGGATCGATGCAGGCCTGGGCGCTCGGCGCCACCGACACGATCGCGCGGCCGTTCGACGCGCAGGGCATTCTGCAGCGCATTCGCGCCGCTTTTCCTGATAGCGACGGCTTTGACGAGACCGATCGCGGCAAGGCGCTCAACCGCGGCGTCGAGGCGGCGCATGCAGTCATGGTCAAGATCTTCGAAAAGCTGCCGGCCGGCGTTCCCCTGAAATTCACGGACATCGTCGAGGCCGAGAGCAAGATCCTCAAGGCGATCAAGCATTCCTCCTTGCGGGAGTGGCTGACCACGGTCGGCTGCCACCATACCGGCAGCTATCGCCATTGCCTGTTCGTCACCGGCTTTGCGGTGGCCTATGCGCAGCATCTCGGCATGCGCGAGGACGACCAGCGCCGCCTGGCCCGCGCCGCGCTGCTGCACGACGTCGGCAAGGCCTTCATTCCAGTGGCGATCCTGGACAAGCCGGGCCCGCTGACGCTGGAAGAAATGGAAGAGATGCGCCAGCATCCGCGCCGCGGCTATGACGCGCTGGCCGCGCAAGGCGGCTTCCCGCCGGAAATGCTCGATGTGGTGCTGCATCACCACGAGTTCCTCGACGGCACCGGCTATCCCAACGGCCTGAGCGGCAAGCAGATCAGCGACATCGTGCGGCTGACCACGATCGTGGACATCTATGCCGCCCTGGTCGAGAAGCGCGCCTACCGCCTGCAGTTCACCCACGCCCGTGCCTTCGGCATGATGGAAGAAATGGGCGACAAGCTGGACCAGCATCTCCTGCACGCCTTCCGCCCGGTGGCGTTCGGGTATTATTGATCGCCACAATCTCCGCGTCATTGCGAGGAGCCAACGGGTCGCGCGAATGCGCGCCCGATGACAGGCTCCGCGACGAAGCAATCCATCCATCCGTTGTGCCGCACGATGGATTGCTTCGCTTCGCTCGCAATGACGGCAGATGCGTAGGGTGGGCAAAGGCGCGTCAGCGACGTGCCCACCATTTCTTGCGCCGCTGACGATGGATGGTGGGCACGCTGAGCTTTGCCCACCCTACGCACCGCGCACTAGACTAGCGTTGCTCCTCGGCAAACGGCGCCGCCGCATACACCACCTTGCCGCCGACCATCGTCAGCACCGACGTGATCTTGCCGATCTCATTCACGGGCACCGAGAGATAGTCCGCTGACAATACCGCGAGATCGGCGAACTTGCCGGCCTCGAGCGTGCCGCGCTTGTCGTCATCATTGGCCATGAACGCCGAATTGCGGGTGTACATTTCCAGCGCCTGGCGCCGGCTCGGCGCTTCTTCCTCGCCGCGGGTTTTCGTGCCGCCGATCGTGGTGCCGTCCAGATACCATTGCAGCGACACGAACGGATTGTAGGAGGATACCCGGTGCGCGTCGGTGCCGGCGCCGACCGTCAGCCCCAGCTTCATGGCGGTCGCGATCCTCGGCATCAGCTTGGCCGCTTCGATGCCGACCTCCTTCTGCAACCGCTCGCCGCCGAAATAGAGCCCGTCCTGCACTCCCCAGACCAGGCCCAACGCCTGCATCCGCTTCAGGCTGGCTTCGGAGGCGTTGTAGAGATGCAGCACGGCCCAGCGCAGGTCGCGCACCGGAAACTCCTTGTTGATGTCCTCGACGACGTCGAGCAGGTCGTGGACGGTGCGGTCCGGATTCCAGTGCAGTTGGATGGTATAGCGTTTCGAGGCCGCCCAGCGCAGCAATTCGGCAAGCTTCGCCTTGCCGTCCGGCGTGATGTCGCCGTCGGTCCAATCCGCCCAGATCAGGATTTCGCCGGGGCCGTTGAAGTGCAGCATCGCATCGCCAAAGCCTGGCGGAAGCAATTGCGTCAGGTTCTGCAGGTCGGCCAGCTCGCTGCCGGGTTTGGGTGCGCACAAATGATAGGCGACCCGCACCGTGAGCTGTCTGTCCTGCCAGAGCCTGAAAACGGCCTGATAGTTCGCCGGATACATGCTGACGCCGCCGCCATCGACGATGCCGGTGATGCCGAGGCTGTTCATTTCGCGGAAGAACTTTTTCGAACCCTCCACCTGCTGCTCCAGCGTCGGCTTAGGCAGCTTGTCGAAGATCTTGCCGAGCGCACTGCCGCCGGCATCGATGATGCCGGTCGGCTTGCCGTTGCCATCGCGTGCGAGCTTGCCGCCCGGGGTGACATCCGCATCGTCCCGGATGCTCAGCGCCTCCATCGCTTTTGGCGTCAGCAGCAGCCAGTCATAGAGATGCTGGATATAGACTGGATGATCTGGCGCCGCCGCCGTGACTTCCTCCGGCGTCGGCCGGCGCTTTTCCGCAAACTGCTCCTCGGTCCAGCCGCCGGCGACGATGATCCATGAGCCCGGCTTCTGCTCGCTGGCTGCCTGGCGAATTTTTTCAAGCGCTTCCTTCAGCGATGGCGTGCCGATCCAATTCACCTCGGTGCCAAATGTCAGCGCCGCGCGAATGCCGTGGATGTGGCCATCGGTCAATCCAGGGATCACGGTGCGGCCGCCGAGATCGACCAGTTTTGCCTTATCGCCCGCCAGCGTCTTCATCGCGGCCGAGGTACCGGTGGCGAGTACCTTGCCGTCCCCGATCGCGAGCGCCTCCTGCTGCGAAAACTCCCTGTCGACGGTCAGGATCTTGCCGTTGAATAGGATGGTATCGGCCGTTTGGGCGAAGACGGCTGCAGGCCAGGCGACCAATAGAACAGTCGCGAGGCTTCGAACGAATTGGGTTGTCGGTGAAAGTAGCTTCCGCATATCGCTGCTCCCCATCTGCAATCTGTCCATCACGCTCGTCATTCCGGGGCGCGAAGCGAACCCGGAATCTCGAGGTTCCGGGTTCGGTGCTTCGCACCGCCCCGGAACGACGTCTCATCCCTCCAGCATCTTCCTCAGCTCCGCCTTCGCCACCTTCTCCAGCGTCGAGCGCGGCATGTCGTCGACGAAGCGAATTTCGCGCGGCACCTTGAAGTCGGCGAGGCCGCTGCGGCAGGCGGCCATCACGGCATCATGCAGATCGGGCGGCGCATCCTTGACGCCGGCCCGCGGAATGATGAACACGACAGGCACCTCGTCCAGCATCGGGTGCTTCTTCGCGACCACGGCGGCCTCGCGCACGCCGGGCACCACCGCAATCACCTGCTCGATCTCAGATGCCGCGACATTCTCGCCGCCGACCTTCAGCATGTCCTTGTTGCGGTCGCCGAACTTTATGAATCCGTTGTCGAGCAGCGTGACGCGATCGCCGGTGATGAAATAGCCGTGCTCGTCGAAACTTTCGCGCGTGGCCTTTTCATTGTGCAGGTACTCGGCAAACAGCGATAGGCCGGGAATGCCCTTGATCAGCAGGTTGCCGGTGCCGCCGACCGGCGTCGGCGTGCCATCGTCCTCGACGATGCGGATCTGATACTCGGGCGCGGCGCGGCCGACCGACATCGGCGCATTCGGCTGGTCGACCTCGCCGACGATGCCATGGGTGATCGTCTCGGTCATGCCCCACCAGCCGATCATCTTGACGCCGAAGGCAGCGAACGCCGGCGGTTCGGATACCGCGGTGCCCCACAGGCGGAATTTGTGGTTCTTCGGAATCTCGTGCTCTAGCAGCGCCTTCATGCAGAACGGAATCGTCGAGGTCCAGGTGCAGTTGTGCGCGAGCGCGACGCCCCAGAAGCGGCTGGCGGAAAAGCGCGGCTGGATCACGCAGGACGCGCCGACCCACAATGTCGCCAGCATCGAATAGGCCAGCGCATTGGTGTGAAACAGCGGCAGGTAAGTCTGGTGCACGTCGGCGGCATGCAGGTCTTCATGAGCGGCGTTGATCTTGGCGCCCCACAGCGCGTTGGCGTGGGTCCACAGCACCGCCTTCGGGCGCGACGTGGTGCCGGAGGTGTACTGCACGCTGCATGGCGCGAACGGATCGATGGCACGGCGCGGCCGGTCGGCGCCGTCGGCGAATAATGACTCAAAGCTGTCGCCGCGCGGCCTGCGTTGCGCAGGCGCAGCTCCGGCATCGTGCGAAATGACGGCGATCCAGCGCAGGTTTCGGCAGTTGGCCGAGATCAGCTCGGCATAGGCCGGCTGGGTGATGGCGGCGACCGCGCCGCAATGACCGGCGAAATACTCCATCTCGGCCGCGGCCGAGCGGGTGTTGGTGGTGACCGCGATGGCGCCGAGCTCGACGCAGGCAAACCAGGCGAGCATGGCCTCGATGCAATTGTCGAGATGGATCAGTATATATTCGCCGGGCTTCACCCCGCGCTTGGCAAGGCCTGCCGAAAGTGCGCCGACCCGCTCGTGAAATTCGCCGTAGGACCAGCTCCGCGCCGGCCCCTCAAACGGCGCCCAGATCAGGAACGGATGGTTGCGGCGGCTCTCGGCGCGCATGCGCAGCAGCCACGGCACGTCGAGGCCTGCGAACGGTCCGACAATGCCGGGGGCCTGTGAAATGGACATGGAATTCCTCCCGTGCCGCTCTATGGCGGCTTCTGGTTCTTGCTTGGGAGTAGTTCTGCCATCGGATGGCGCAATGGGCAAATCGGGAGTTTACGAGGCTCTCTCCCCGTCATTGCGAGCGGAGCGAATCCATACCTCCCGCGGGGACAGTATGGATTGCTTCGTCGCTACGCTCCTCGCAATGACGGGGAGAGAGCGGTGCTACTTCCCACCATCCTCATAAGACGAAATCTCGATCAAACTTCCATCCGGATCGCGGCAATAGACCGAGCGCAGCGTGCCGCGGGCGCCTTGCTTTGCCACCGGGCCTTCCTCGATCGCGACGCCATTGGCCTTCAGATGCGCCACGACCTCATCCGGCGTGCTCGAGGTCAGGAAGCACAGATCGTCGCTGCCGGCGGTCTCGTGGTCGGCGGTGAACCACTCGACCTTGTCGGCATCGCGCGGCCGCACATTGATCTTCTGGTTGCCGAACACCAGCGAGGTGCGCGGCGTCTTGCCAGGCCCGGATCGAACACCTTGACCTCCATGCCGAGGATCTTGCGGTACCACTCAGTGGAATGCGCCACGTCGGACACATTGATCACGAGGTGGTCGAGTGCGTTAACCCTGAGAGACATCCCTTATCCTTTCGTCGCGGTCGGCGGCGCCTGTGTCGCACTGGCCGCACCAGACTTTGTTTGTTACAACGCGGCCCGCGTTCGGTTCAATAGAACGGCGCCTCAATAGAAACGGACCGGGCTCTGAATCCCGGCCTCCAAGGAGAAATTTTATGATTTCACGTCGCACCGCGATTTGTCTGGCCGTGATCGGCCTTTCCACGGCCGCTTCGATCGGCAGCGTTTCGGCGGCGGATTATCCGACCCGGCCGGTGAAATGGGTGGTCGGATATCCCCCGGGTGGCGCGACCGACATCATTGCGCGCTTGATCGGCCAGCGCCTTTCCGAGCGGCTCGGCCAGCAATTCGTGATCGAGAACAAGCCCGGCGCCGGCAACAACATCGCGACCGAATCCGTTATCAACGCGGAACCGGACGGCTACACCGTGCTGCTGGTCAATCCGGCGAACTACATCAACGCCACGCTCTACGCCAACCTCAAGTTCAACGTCGTGCGGGACATCGCGCCGGTCGCCGCCTTCAATCGCGTGCCGAACGTGATGACCGTCAATAAGGACGTGCCGGCCAAGACGGTGGCCGAGTTCATCGCTTATGTGAAGGCCAATCCCGGCAAGGTGAATCTGGCCTCGTCGGGCAACGGCACGTCGGTGCATCTGTCGGGCGAGATGTTCATGGCGATGTCGGGCGCCAAGATGCAGCATGTGCCCTATCGCGGCGCGGCGCCGGCGATCACCGATCTGCTCGGCGGCCAGGTCCAGGTGATCTTCGACAACATGCCTTCGATCATCCAGCATGTCCGCGGCGGCGCGGTGCGGGCGCTGGCCGTGACCAGCACGACGAAGTCGCCGCTGTTGCCCGATGTGCCGGTGCTTGCTGATACCGTTCCGGGCTATGAGGCAACCGCGCTGTTCGGCATGGGCGCCCCGAAGAACACCCCGAAGGAAATCATCGCCAAGCTGAACAAGGAGATCAACGAGATCCTGGCCGAGCCCGCGATCAAGGCCAGGCTATCCGATCTTGGCGGCGAGCCCCTGATCGGCACGCCGGAGGCGTTCGGCGCGATGATCGCGGCCGAGACCGACAAGTGGAAGAAGGTCATCGAGGAAGCCAAGGTCGAAAAAGTGCAGTGATCTAGATCACGGAACAACGGTAGAGCCGCGGTGTTTTATTGCAAAGACGCCGCGGCTCCCGCGTGACGTGAAGGAGATCCAAGATGCGCAATGCAATGTTGGCACTGTTGGCGCTATCAGCGGCGACAATTGCTACCTCCGTCGGCAGTTCTCCGGCGGCGGCCTATGACTACCCCTATTGCCTCCAGGGCCGCGGCATCGGCATTCCCGGCGACTGCTCCTACGCCTCCTATAACCAGTGCCTGGCGGCGGCGTCCGGACGAGGGCTGTATTGCAATATCAATCCGCGCGCCGCTTTCGGCCAGCAGCAGCGGATGCGGATTTACCGGGACTATTGATCGGAGCCGCGAATTCTTCCCGGACGACCTGATTGACGTCGCGGGCTCGACCTAGCCGAACTCGCGGACACGTGATGCGAACGCCGGCTTGACGGCGTTCTTTTTGCCTTTATACTAAACCTTATGGTTAAGTATCAAGAAGCCGCCCTCGATCGCACCTTTGCCGCGCTTTCCGATCCGACCAGGCGCGCGCTGCTGGCGCGGCTCGGCAGTCGTGAGAGCCTGTCGGTGAGCGAATTGGCGCAACCGTTTTCGATGTCGCTGCCCGCGATCATGAAGCATCTCGATGTGCTGTCGGATGCAGGGTTGATCGCGCGCGAAAAGACCGGCCGCACGGTCGCGTGCCGGCTGACCGCGCAGCCGATGGAGGAGGCGATGGAGTGGCTCAATCGCTACCGGCGCTTCTGGTCCGATGCTCTCGACCGCCTTGCTGCTTTTGTGGAGGAAGACCCATGGCCACCCAGTCAAGCCTTGCCAAGCACGACACCGTCAGCGACGCCGAACTCGCCGCGCGGCCCAGCCTCACGCTCACGCGCCGGTTCAGCGCCGCGCCCGAAAAAATCTACGCCGCGTGGGCCGACCCGCAAAGGCTAGTGCAATGGTTCGGGCCTGTCTCGGTCGAGGAGGGCTCGGTCAAGGCCGATATCGACCTGCGCGTCGGCGGCCGCTATCGCATCAGCTTCCGCGCCAATGGCAATTATAATGAGGTCGGCGGCGTCTATCGCGAGGTGGTGCCGAACCAGAAGCTGGTCTTCAGCTGGGCATGGCATTCCACGCCGGAGCGGGAATCGCTGGTAACCATTTCGATCAGGCCGGATGGCGGCGGCTCGCTGCTCGTCTTCAACCACGCCCAGTTCGTCGACGAGAAGGCGCGCGACAATCATCAGCGCGGCTGGACGGAATTCCTCGGCAAGCTCGAAAGCTATCTGGCCTGAACACAGGAGCCGATCATGCCATCGCACCCCGCCGTCTCCCGCGAGGAATGGATCGCCGCGCGCAAGGCTCACCTTGCGCATGAGAAGGAGTACACCCACGCGCGCGAGCGTCTGGCCGAGGAGCGCCGCGCGCTGCCATGGGTCAAGGTCGACAAGGACTATCTGTTCGACGGCCCCGAAGGGAAAGTGTCGCTCGACGACCTCTTCAAGGGCCGCAGCCAGCTCGTCGTCCAGCACCTGATGTTCGCGCCCGATTGGGATGAAGCGTGCAAGAGCTGCTCATTCTGGGCTGACGGCTTCGAGCGCATGATCCCGCACCTCGCCGCCCGCGATACGACGATGGTCGCGATCTCGCGTGCGCCGCTGGAAAAGCTCGTTGCATTCAAGCAGCGGATGGGCTGGACCTTCAACTGGCTGTCGTCCGGCGGCAACGATTTCAACTACGATTTCGGCGTCTCGTTCACGCCGGAGCAGATCGAGGCGGGCGGCAACTACAATTTCGGGACCACGCCGTTCGGAAGCGAAGAGGCGCCCGGCATCAGCGTGTTCTATCGCGACGAGGCCGGGAGTATCTTCCATACCTATTCCTGCTATGCGCGCGGCCTCGACATGATGAATGCCGCCTATCATTATCTCGACCTCACCCCGCTCGGGCGTCATGAGGAAGGCCTGCCCTATCCGATGGACTGGGTGCGGCTACGTGACCAGTACCAGCCGTCGCCAGTTCAGGCATCTTGTTGCCGTAGCTGAAAGGTACGCCGTCATTGCGAGCCAACGGGTCGCGCGCCCGCGCACCCGATGACAGGCTCCGCGAAGCAATCCATGTCACGGCACGACGGATAGGTGGATTGCTTCGCTGCGCTCGCAATGACGTCTTCAACGTGAAGAGGAAACTCGTAATGCCTTACGTCGACGGCTTCATCGTTCCCGTGCCCAAGAAGAATCTCGAAGCCTATATCCGCATTTCGAAGAAGTGCGGCAAGATCTGGCGCGAATACGGCGCGCTGGATTATCGCGAATGGGTCGCTGACGACGTCAAGGTCGGCAAGTTCACCTCGTTCCCGCGCAGCGTCAAGCTGAAGCCGGGCGAAGTCGTCGTGTTCGCCTGGATTACCTATAAGTCGCGCGCCCAGCGCGACAAGATCAACGCCAAGGTGATGGCGGACCCACGGCTCAAGGACATGTTCGGGAAAGACACTTCGCCGCCGTTCGACGGCAAGCGGATGATCTATGGCGGCTTCGAAAGCCTGGTGAAGGTGTAGCGCGCCGAGACGCCGGGCCTACCAACCGCTGACGGGTCGACCAATTCATACGAGGCTTCGCGAAGAATGACGGCCGTCATTCTTTTTTGCGGAAGAGAATCCGTGTTCCTACGGAGCCTTAGCCCCGTTGCAAGCTTTACCCGCGATTAATTCGCGAAAGCTATGGTCGATGCTGTCAAGGACCCGCCATGCGACCGACAGTTGCTGCGAGCCGAACTCGACAGCTGACGGTGATCAAGGAAACAGAATGTTCTCCCGCACCAGGATTCCATCCGCGGCCACAGCCCTGCTTGGTCTCGCTACCTTCTTCGTGACGCCTGCATCTGCTGCGGATGTGGTTCTGCGTTTCGGCTCGATCAACACCGAAAACACGCCGGCCTACGATCAGGTCCTGCTGCCGTTTGCCAAGGCGGTCGAAGAGGAGTCCGGCGGACGCATCGAAGTGGCGCTGAAGCCGATCGGCGGTTACGGCAAGCCGGCCGAGCTGTTCACCATGGTCGAGAAGGGCGCCATCGAGATGGCGGCGACCGTGCAGGGATACCATCCGGGCCGCTTCCCGCAATCATCAGTGATGGAACTGCCCTTCATGTTCGATAACTCGATCTCGGGCACCTCGGCGATGATGTCGCTCTACAAGGAAGGCCTGCTCGACAAGGACTACGCCTCGGTCAAGGTGCTCGGCCTTTATGTGTTGCCGCCCTATCCGATCTTCACGACCGGCAAGAAGATCCAGTCGGTAAAAGATTTCCGCGGCCTGCGGATGCGCACGCCCAGCACGACGGTGGGTGTCGCGCTCGCCAAGCTCGGTGCGGTGCCGCTCGGCATTCCCCTCAATATGATCGGCGACACGATCGCCAGCGGTTATGTCGATGCGATCGCCTATGGCTGGGACTCCACGACCACGACCAAGGGCGCGGGCGGCAAGTTTCTCGTCGACCAGCTCAAGGTCGTGATCGATGCGCGGCTGGCGGCGCCGGCGCTGATGATCGTCATGAACCGCGCCACGTGGGAATCGATGCCATCGGATCTGAAGAAGATCATCGAAAAGCATTCTTCCGACCTCGCCATGGGCAGCGCACGCATCCGCGAGGCGCAGGAAGCCGTTACCAAGAAGAAGCTGCAGAGCGATCCGCGTTTTGCAGCGCTCGCCTTTACGGACGACCAGCGCGCCGATCTGCAGCGGGTCACCGCGCCGGCGGTCGCCGAATGGAAGGTCAACATGGCCAAGCTCGGCATTGACGGCGAGCGGCTTTATGCCCGCGCCAGGGAATTGGTCCAGCAGTACAAGCTTGCCGCCAGGTAAAGAACAAGCTGCGCTCAAGAATTGAGGAAACAGACCGTGACATCAACTCGCAAACTCGGCATCCGGGCCAAGCTTTTCTTCGCTTTCGCTGCGGTATCGGGGACCACCGTCATCGCGGGCGGCGCCGCCTGGCTGATGTTCTCGCAGGTTCGCGATCTTTTCCACGGCGTTGCCGGCCGCAACATTCCCGAGATTGTCGAAACGCTGGGATTGCAGACGGACACCCAGGCGCTCGCCGGTTCCGCGCCGACGCTGCTGGCGGCAAAATCGCAGGCGCAGCGGCAGCAGGAAATGGCCGCGCTAAAGGCACGTCAGGACGGCATCGCCAAGCGGCTCGACGACGTCGCCCGCACGCAATCCGATCGCGAGGCGATCGACCGGCTGAAGACGCTGATCGCGGCCATGAATACCAAGCTGGCTGCGCTCGATGGCGCCGTCGACGATCGCCTCAAGCTCAGCGCCCGCGGCGAAGAGATCGTGAAGGCCGCCCAGAACACGCAGACTAAGCTCAACGACGTTCTGCTTCCGGCCGGTGAAAAGGCCCAAGCCGACATCACCATGGTCTCGATGACGCTCGGCGGCGACGCCAACCAGACCATGATGACGCTGCTCAAGCTGGTTTCGACCCAGGTGCCGGTGTCGCAGGGCTTTGCCGACCTGGTCGGCTTCGTCAATCTGGCGTCGAGTCTCTTGGACCGCGCGGCGGTCGCGCCGAACGCCGAAAGCGTTGCGACACTGGAGAAGAATTTCAAGGCGATGTCGGCCAAGGTCGAGGAGAAGCTCGATATCGTCAACACCCTGCAGCCGACCGAAGGCCTGCCGAAGGCGGGCGAGGCCTGGCTGAAGCTCGGCTCGGGCGAAACGATCTTCGAGACGCGCCGCAAGGAGCTTGCCGCGAGCCAGCTCGGCCAGAAACTGCTGGACGAGACGCGCGGCCTGACCGGCGAGCTTGCCAAGGAAGTCGCCGCCCAGGTCAAGGCTGTCACCAACAAGACCAAGGAGGCCACCGACCGGTCCGATGAGGCGATCGGCTTTGGTACTTCCGTCATGCTGATGATCGCGGCGATCAGCGTCGCCGGCGCCGCGCTATTCGTCTGGTTCTATATCGGCCGCAATCTGGTGGCGCGGCTGGTCGGCCTGGAGAAGACCATGACGCGTCTTGCCGATGGCGACCTCTCGGCCGAGGTCGATACGAAGCGCGGTGGCGACGAGATCGGCCAGATGGCGGAAGCGCTGTCGGTATTCCGCGAAGGCATCGTCCAGGCCAACGCGGCCGCGGCGGAAAAGGCTGCCGAGCAGGAGGCGAAGCAACGGCAGGCCGCGCTGATCGACCAGTTGACGCGCGAGTTCAACGACGGCGCAACCAGCGCGCTGGCCGCGGTGTCGAACGCCGCCTCTCGCATGAAGGGTTCAGCGGAGAAGATGTCGCTGGTCGCGGCGCAGGCCAAGGAACAGACCGGCGCGGTCGCATCCGCCTCGGAACAGGCCGCGACGAACGTCCAGACGGTGGCGTCGGCGACCGAGGAACTATCGAGCTCGATCGGGGAGATTTCCCGGCAGGTCGGCGAATCCGCACGGATCGCGGCCCAGGCCGTCGAGCAGGTGGCGAAGAGCGAAGTCACGGTCACCGAGCTTGCCAGCGCAGCGAACCGCATCGGCGAGGTAGTCGGCTTGATCAATACCATTGCCGCGCAGACCAACCTCTTGGCGCTGAACGCGACCATCGAAGCGGCGCGCGCAGGGGAGGCCGGCAGGGGCTTTGCTGTCGTCGCCTCCGAGGTCAAGAACCTTGCCACGCAGACCGCGCGCGCCACCGAAGGCATCACCGCGCAGGTCGCGGCCATTCAGGACTCGACCCAGGAAGCGGTGGATACCATCAAGGGCATCGGCCAGATCATCGACAAGATGTCGGAGATTGCCACCACCGTTGCTTCCGCGGTCGAACAGCAGGGCGCGGCGACGGCGGAGATCGCGCGTAACATCCAGCAGGCTGCTGCCGGCACGCAGAACGTCTCCAACAACATCGTCGGCGTCTCGAACGCGGCCAACCAGACCGGCGAGACCGCCTCCGACGTTCTGGAATCTTCCGATGGCCTTGCGGCAGAGTCCGAAGCGCTCAGCAACGAGGTCGGCCGCTTCCTGGCCCGCATCAAGGCGGCATAGGTCGTCGCGTTCGGCTGGTCCGCCGTTCCGCGGCGGCCCCCTCGCTGTCAGCTGTGGCGCGACTGCGCCTCCAGGCTGCGGCTGTAGCGGGACATCGCAAAGCAGAACAGGAAATAGATCAGCGCCACGAACAGGTAGACTTCGACACTGAACGGCTGCCAGGCCGGATCGATGATCGAGGTCTTCGCCGTCGTCAGCAGGTCGAAGATGCCGATGATCAGCACCAGGCTGGTATCCTTGAAGAAGGCGATGAAGGTGTTCACCAGCGGCGGGATCACGTGGCGGATCGCCTGCGGCAGGATGATCAGGCCGTTCTTCTTCCAGTAGGAGAGCCCGAGCGCGTCGGCGGCGTCGTGCTGGCCGCGCGGCACCGCCTGCAGCCCGCCGCGGATCACTTCGGCAAGATAGGCGCCGGCGAACAGCACAAAGGCAATCTGCGCCCGCAAGAGCTTGTCGATGTTGACACCATCGGGCATGAACAGCGGAAACATCACGCTCGCCATGAACAGGAGGCTGATCAGCGGCACGCCGCGGATCAGCTCGACATAGAGCACGCAGAGCGAGCGGATCGCCGGCAATTTCGAACGGCGGCCCAGCGCCACGACGATCCCGAGCGGAAAGCCGAAGGCGAGCCCGAATGTCGCGAGGATCAGCGTCACCGGAAGTCCGCCCCAGCGGTCCTGCGGCACGTAGCTCAATCCGAAAATGCCGCCCCACATCAGGACGCCGATCAGCGCCAGCGCAGCCGCCCAGAGCAGCACCAGCTCCTTGCGCCACCAGCTGCGCCGGCTCGACACGAAGAACAGCGCGATGAACGTCAGGCAGACCAGTGCCGGCCGCCATTGCTCATTGAATGGATAGGTGCCGAACAGGATGAAACGGTATTTTTCGGGGATCACGGCCCAGCAAGCACCGATCCCGCGGATCGATCGGCAGGCCGCGGTCTGGTCGCCGGGCAGCGACCAGATCGCATTCCAGTAACCCCATTGCACGACGCTCAGCAGCGCCTTGCCGAGCAGCACGACGAGAATCACGGTAATGAGCGAGGAGGTGACCGAGGCGAACAGGTTGGCGCGCAGCCAGCGGGTGACATAGCCACCCGGGACCTTGCGGGTTCGCGCGCTGTTGAATGGTAGCGGGTTTTGTGGAGCCTCCGATATCGAGGTCATGGGATCAGCGCTCCACCAGCGCGATACGCGCATTGTACCAGTTCATGAGCAGGCTGATGCTGAGGCTGATCGTCAGGAACACCATCATGATCAGCGCAATGGCTTCGATCGCCTGGCCGGTCTGGTTCAGCGTCGTGTTGGCGATCGAGACAACGTCCTGGTAGCCGACCGCAACCGCGAGCGAAGAGTTCTTGGTCAGGTTCAGGTACTGGCTGGTCATCGGTGGAATGATCACGCGCAGCGCCTGCGGCAGCACGATACGCTGCAGCACGAAGCTGCGGCGCAGCCCCAGCGCGTTTGCCGCATCCCATTGTCCCCTCGGCACAGCCTGGATGCCGCTGCGCACGATCTCGGCGATGAAGGCCGAGGTGTAGGTAACGAGCGCGATCAGCAGCGCGAAATATTCCGGCGCCAGCGTCAGCCCGCCGACGAAATTGAAGCCGCGCAATTCCGGCATCGTGATGGTCCAGGATGCGCCGAGGCTGAGCGACACCAGCACCGGTAGTCCGACGACAAGCGCCAGCGTATAAGGCCAGAGATGACGTACCTTGCCGTCGGCCTCGTGTCGCGCGGTCAGTTGCCGCCGCACGATGAAGAGCGCAACCAGTCCGGCCAATGCTGCGGCGATCACCCACAAATTCGCCTCCGCGAGCGGAATAGAGGGCAGCACCAACCCCCTGTTGGAAAGAAAGACGCCCTCGATCGGTTTCCACGCGGCGCGGGCCGCCGGCAGGCCCTGCATCAGCACGTACCAGAACAGGAGTTGCAGCAAGAGTGGAATGTCGCGGAGCAATTCGACGTAGACGGCGGCAAGCCGCGACAGCAGCCAGTTCGACGACAGCCGCGCAATGCCGATCAGTGTGCCGAGCACCGTTGCCAGCACGATGCCGGTCACGGCGACGCGCAGCGTGTTGACGATGCCGACAATGAAGGCGCGGACGTAAGGGTCCTTCGGGCTATAGGCGAGCCAGGTGTCCGCGATCGGCATCCCGGCTTCGCGGCCGAGAAAGGCAAAGCCGGTCGAAATCCGGCGCGCCGACAGATTATGCAGGGCGTTCGACCACAGGAAGGCGACGATCCCGACCGCTATCCCGACTACCACGACCTGCCAGATCAGGCCGATGATCTGTTGGCGGCTCAGCGAGAAGCGCAATTGCCTGCGGCGGAGTTCGGGCGTCGATGTCGTCACAGCACAAGGATCCTTCCAGCAGCGATCTTCGGCCATGCGTCCTGGCGGGGCGCGTTTCATATGTTGCATCAAATCGGAATATATGCAACATTTGTTTCATGGCCCAGCCGCAACCGAAATCCTCGCCGCTCACCCAGTTGTGCAGTGCATTGCCGTCACTGCCGGCGCGGCTGCAGCAGGTCGGGCGTTTCGTCGCCGCCAATGATTACGACGCCACCACGCGCTCAATGCGTGATCTTGCCGCCGAGGCCGGTGCCGATCCCGCTGCCTTCACACGTCTGGCCAAGGCGCTCGGTTATTCCGGCTGGGATGAGTTACGCGCCGCGCTGACCGAGGCGCGCCGGCCGGCGCAGGCGCAGCCGTTCTCGGCCCGCACCCGCGGCGGCCGCAAAGGACCCCACGCCGAGATATCGCTGGTCGCCGACAAGCTGGAGGCCGAGGCGGCGGGCCTTTCGCGCATTTCCACCGGCTCGGTGGCCGATGCAGCCAAGGCCCTGCATGAAGCGCGGCGAATCTGGATCGCGGGCTTTCGAAGCTGTCGCAGCGTCGCCGAATTGCTCAACTATCAGCTTCGCCTGTTCCGGCCCGACGAGGTGCAACTGGTCGGGGGTGCCGGTCCGGAGGATCTCGACCTCGGCGCCTTCGGAAGCGGCGACGCGGTCGTGGTCATCGGCTTTACGCCCTATTCCAGGGCGAGCGTGCTGTCGGCGCGCGCCGCGCATGATTCCGGCGCCACGCTGATCGCGATTGCCGATGCCGTTACCGCGCCGATGGCAGAGGGCGCCGATCACCTGCTGCTGTTCGAAGCGGCCGCATCGCCCGGGTTCTTTCCGAGCTTGACCGGCGCCATTGCGATCGCGCAGTCGCTGGCGGCGGTCAGCTTCGTGCTCGGCGGTGCCAAGGCCAAGCGCCGGCTCGAGGAGACCGAAGGCCGGCTCGCCGCGATGTCGCAATACGTTGCCGAGAAAGGTTGACTATTATGCGCGCCAGTCAGAGCCGGGTGCTGCATCGAAGCCTGCGTCAAACTCCGCCCAAGGCAATCGGCGGCGAAGGCGTCTGGCTGATTGCCGAGGACGGCCGGCGGATTTTGGACGGGTCCGGCGGCGCCGCCGTCTCCTGTCTTGGCCACCAGCACCCGCGCGTGCTCGAGGCGATGGCGCGGCAGGCGTCCAGGCTCGCCTATGCCCATACGGGCTTCTTCTCGTCCGAGCCGGCCGAAGCGCTGGCCGACAAGCTCGTCGGCCATGAGCCCGGCGGGCTGGCTTATGCCTATCTCGTCAGCGGTGGTTCGGAGGCCGTCGAGGCCGGCATCAAGCTGGCGCGGCAATATTTCATCGAGATCGGCCAGCCGCAGCGCCGGCACTTCATCGCGCGGCGCCAGAGCTATCATGGCAATACGCTGGGCGCGTTGGCGGCCGGCGGCAATGCCTGGCGCCGCGAGCCCTATGCGCCGCTGCTGTCAACCGCGTTCAGCCACGTCACGCCGGCGTTTGCCTATCACGAAAAGCGCGACGGCGAATCCGAGACCGATTTCGTCGGTCGTCTGGCGGCGGAGCTCGATGCGGAATTCCAGCGCCTCGGTCCGGAGAACGTCGCGGCGTTCATCGCCGAGCCGGTCGTCGGCGCGACCGCCGGCTGCGTGCCGGCGCCGGAAGGATATTTCCGCGCTATCAGTGAGATCTGCGATCGATACGGCGCGCTCGTCATGCTCGACGAGGTGATGTGCGGCATGGGCCGCACCGGCACGGTCCACGCCTGGGAGCAGGAAGGCATTGCGCCCGATATCCAGACGGTCGCCAAGGGCCTCGGCGGCGGTTATCAGCCGATCGGCGCCATGCTGGCGAGCGGGCGCGTCATCGATGCTATCCGCGACGGCTCGGGCGCGTTCCAGCACGGCCATACCTATCTGGCGCATCCGATGGCTTGCGCGGCGGCGCTCGAAGTGCAGCGCGTGATCGAGGAGGAGCAGTTGCTGGACCGTGTCAGGGCTCTCGGCGCTCAGCTAGAACGGCGGCTGACCGAGCGTTTCGGCAATCACCGGCATGTCGGCGACATCAGGGGCCGCGGCCTGTTTTGGGCGATCGAGCTTGTAGCCGATCGTGCCACCCGTGCGCCGTTCGATCCTGCGCTCAAACTGCATCAGCGCGTCAAGGCAATCGCCTTCGAAGGTGGCCTTGGCTGCTATCCCGCGGGCGGAACCGCCGATGGCCGCAGCGGCGACCACGTGCTGCTCGCGCCGCCCTATATCGCGACGCCGGACGACATCGACATGATCGTCGATCGGCTGGGCCAGGCGGTCGACGGCGCCTTGAAGAGTGTAGGTCATTAGCAGGAGGGCAGTATGAAGAGAATCGTCATCGCTACAGGCTTGCTCGCCGCGTCGTGCCTCACGGCACAGGCCGGGACGCTGGATACGGTCAAGCAGCGCGGCATGCTGGTCTGCGGCGTTAGCATCGGCTTTGCCGGCTTCTCGACGCCGGACTCGCAAGGCAATTACAAAGGGCTAGACGTCGACTATTGCCGCGCGCTGGCGGCCGGCGTGCTCGGCGACCCCAAGAAGGTGCGATACGTCGCGCTCACGGCGCAAAACCGCTTCACCGCGCTGCAATCCGGCGAAATCGACGTGCTCTACCGCAACTCGACCCAGACCTATCTGCGCGGCGTGACGCTCGGGCTGCGGCAGGGGCCCGTCAATTTCTACGACGGCCAGGGTTTTGTGGTGCGCGCGGATGCCGGCGTGAAGAACCTCAAGGACCTCAACGGTGCGACCGTCTGCGTCGCGCAGGGCACGACCCACGAAGTTACGCTCGGCGATTACGGCCGCGCCAACGGCATCGAGTGGAAACCCCTTGTGTTCGATCGCACCGACACGATGTACCAGACCTTTTTCGGCGGCCGCTGCGATGCCATGACCCAGGATGCATCCGCGCTGGCGGGCGCCGTCACCACGGCGGCCTCGAACGCCGCCGACTATGTCGTGCTGCCGCAGACCATCAGCAAAGAGCCGCTTGGGCCCTTCACCCGCAATGGTGACGAGGCGTGGACCGACATCATTGCCTGGCTGCACTACGGCCTGATCGAGGCGGAAGAACTCGGCGTGACTGCCGGCAATGCCGATGAGATGGCGAAATCGAGCGTCCCGGCCATCCAGCGCCTGGTCGGCACGGCGGGCGATCTCGGGTCGCGGCTCGGCCTCGACAACAAGTGGATGCTGCAGGCGATTAAGGCGGGCGGCAATTACGGCGAGATCTTCGAGCGCAATGTCGGCAAGGCGAGCCCGCTGAAGCTCGATCGCGGCCTGAACGCGACCTGGAGCAAGGGCGGGTTGATGTACGCCCTGCCGTTCAAATAGAACGACCCTGCGGCGCGAGCGGTTAACACAAGCCGCGCCGCGGTGAGATTGGTCGACATGCGCATCACCCTGGTCCACGCCCTGAAACATTCGATTGTGCCGATCGAAGCCTCCTTCGCGAGGCTTTGGCCGGAGGCGCGCCTGATGAACCTGCTCGATGATAGTCTTTCCGCCGATCTGGCGCGCGACGGCGGGCTCACCGAGGCCATGACCGAGCGTTTCCTGCGGCTCGGGCGCTACGCCGCCGGCACCGGGGCGGATGCGATCCTGTTCACCTGCTCGGCGTTCGGCCCCTGCATCGAGGCGGTGGCGCGTGCGCATGCCCCGATGCCGGTGCTCAAGCCGAACGAGGCGATGATCGAGCAGGCGGTCGCGGCGGCTAAGAAGATCGGCCTGCTCTCGACGTTTCCGCCGACGCTGGTTTCGATGCCGCCGGAGTTCCCAGCGCAGGTCGAGCTGGTGCCGAAGCTGGTGGAAGGCGCGATGGCCGCGCTCGATCGTGGCGACCGTGCGACCCACGACCACCTGGTGGTCGAAGCCGCAAAGGACCTGCGCGACTGCGACCTGATCGCGCTCGCCCAGTACAGCCTGGCGCCGGCCGCCGCTGATGTCGCCGAGGCGACCGGCCGGCCGGTCCTCACCACGCCCGACAGCGCGGTGCAGAAGCTGAAGAAGATGCTGGGTGTTACGGGCGCCTGAATCGTTTTAGCGGCTTGGTGTGTCCTGATCGTTCCACAAACTCGTCATGCCCGGGCTTGTCCCGGGCATCCACGTCTTCTTCCGGATCAAAGAGCGTGGATGGCCGGGACAAGCCCGGCCATGACGATCGTGAGAGTGCGCGCAATAACCAAAGTTCTTATGCTTCTTTCGTCTTAGCCGCCTTTTTCGCGGGCTTCTTCGCCGCTGCCGCCGCGGCTTCCTCGGCGGCGTTGCGGATCGCGCGGGCGTAGCTGTCGGCGGCGATTTCCGCCGAATTATGCAGCCGCCGCGCCGCGGCGGTGCCGAGCTCCATCGTGCTCCTGGCGATCAGCCGGAAGCGGTCCCGCGTCTCCTTGTCTTTTGCCTTGGCCGCGCGGGCCATGATCTGGTCGCGCCGCTTCTTCACGGCGGCGATCAGGCTCTTGTTCTGTGCTTTTGCGATTTGCCGGATGACAACGTCGAGATCGGCTTCAGCCATTCTGGTCCACTCTTGCCGCACCATGCGATTCCGTTCGGTGCGGGGACCATGGGCGTGTCGGTTTGAAGGAAAGAGCCATTGTGTCGCCGCGGCGCCGTCATTTCAAGCGCCGATTCTCGCGATCGGATGCTGCAGGCATCGCTGCAACCCGCTAACAGTCGATTAACGTTGTGTTGGTACGCATTCTCAACCCATAGGAAGAGAACCCGGCAATGCGTAACCTCACCGTTTACCAGCGCTTTGCGATGATCATTGCCGCGCTGACGATCGTGCTCGTTGCGGTCTCCGCGCTGCAGATCCTGGTGTTACGCGATGCGGTGCTGGAAGAGCGGCGGACCACGGTTCGCAACCTGGTTGAAGCTTCGATCAAGATCCTCGCCCACCATGAAGGCGAGGCCAAGGCCGGCAAGATCAGCGCGGACCAGGCGCGCCAGATGGCTTTTGCCTCGATCAGCGCCATGCGCTGGGGCGAATATTCCGATTATATCGGCGTCTACGGCACCGGAAGCACTGACGCCGGCGTCACCTATGTCCATGCCAATCCGAAATACATCAACGTCAACCGCTGGGAGTTCAAGGACAAGAGCGGCAAGCTGTTGATCCAGGACATCGTGCGGACGGCCCGGGCCGGCGGCGGCTTTGTCGAATATCTGGCGCCACGCTCGGCGGGCGGCGAGGAAAAGCGCAAGGTCTCCTATGTCGGCGCGTTTGGCGCGGGCGACAAGATGCTCGCGCTGCAGGCAGGCGCCTATGTCGACGATATCGATGCCGTGGTATTCAACCGGATGATGTGGGCTGGGATCGCCGGCCTCGCCGGCCTGACCCTCGCGGCGCTGGTCGCGTTCTGGCTTGGCCGCGGCGTGGTCGTTCCGCTGAGCAGGACCTGTGCGGCGATGGATGAGCTGGCCAAGGGCAACCTTGCGGCCGAAATTCCGTTCGTCGATCAGAGCAACGAAATCGGCCGGATCGCGCGCAGCCTGCAGGTTTTCAGGGACCATCTGGTCGAGAGCACGCAGCTCCGCACCGAACAGGAAGCGATGAAGGCGCGTTCCACCGAGGAGCGGCAGGCTGTTCTGTCCCGCATCGCCGACGATTTCGAGCGCAGCATCGGCGGCGTGATCCGCGGCACCGCCACCGCCGCCGACGAGCTGCAGAATTCCGCCTCCTCGATGTCCAAGGTCGCGGTCGGCACCACCGATCAGAGCGCGAGGGTCGCGGCCGCCGCCGAGACGACGGCCGCGAACGTCCAGACCGTCGCCGCCTCGGCGGAGGAACTGTCGTCCTCGATACAGGAGATCGCGCGTCAGGTCACGCAGTCGTCGTCCATCGCCCAGAACGCGGTCGGGCAGGCCGACAGGACCGAAGCCATGGTCGGTCGCCTGGTCGAGGCCTCGCAGAAGATCGGCGAGGTGATGGCGCTGATCCAGACCATTGCGGGACAGACCAACTTGCTGGCGCTCAACGCGACCATCGAGGCCGCCCGGGCCGGCGAGGCCGGCCGCGGCTTTGCCGTCGTCGCCAACGAGGTCAAGGCGCTGTCGTCGCAGACCGCGAAAGCGACCGACGAGATCACCAGCCAGATCCAGGAAATCCGCGATGCGACCGGCTCGACCGTCAACGCCATCCGCGAGATCGGTACCACGATCGGGCAGATGAACGAAATCACCGGCTCGATTGCCGCGGCGGTCGAAGAGCAGGGCGCTGCGACGCGCGAGATTGCCCGCAGCGTTCAGCAAGCGGCGCAGGGCGCGCAGGAAGTGATGCAAAACATCGCGGGCGTCCGCGAGGCCTCGAGCCAGGTCGACGCGTCCGCGACCCTCGTGCTGAACGCCGCGGCCCAGCTCACCTCGCAGTCCGAGCAGCTCGAAACCGAAACCGGCAAATTCCTCGGCAACATCCGCGCGGCCTAAGGGTTAGGCGCTAGCTACATCGTCATGCCCGGGCTTGTCCCGGGCATCCACGTCTTTGGTCTCCGTCCTAAGAAAGCGTGGATGGCCGGGACGAGCCCGGCCATGACCGAGAGGCGAGGTTCAGTAAACGCGACGGTTAATTCAGCCGCGCCCCAATCCCCGTCAGGATCCGGTAATCCGGCTTGGATTGAACGCCGTTGTGCTGATTGATAACGGGCACGCCGAACGACACGAAGCCGGAGAAGCGGTCGACGCCGACGCGGAGGCCGGGCGATAGATAGACCGTGGTGCCGCCGGAATTGGGGTCGGCAATGCCGGCGATGCGCTGCTTGTCGTGCCATTCGCCGTTGAGCTCGAGAACGAGGTCGAGCGTATAGGGCGTCTTCTTCATGTCGCTGTGGTCGTGATTGGCGTGGTAGAGGCAGTGCTCCTGGAGCTGGTTGCGCGGCTGCATGCAGTAATCGTGCAGCTCCACCTCTTTCGCCGAGCCGACCGGGCCGACCAGGCGGTACGACACCGCGGTGCCGAACAGGAAGCGGTCGCCGAGATTGGTGTTCTGCGTGCCGTTGCTGACCAGGTAGTAGAGGCCGCTGACGTCGAACGCCCAGCGTCCGGTGCGCTTGGTGAAGGCGGCGCCGATCAGGCCGTCCCATGAGCCCGAGCCCGGCTGAAATTCGGCCTCGAAGAGCTGGCCGAAATTGTCGCGCTGGCTGGTGCTGCCGGTCGGCGCCTTGAAGCCGAACAGCACGGCGGCGGACGTTCCGGTCTGCGCGTTGTTGTGGAAGCGATACTGGCCGAGCATGGTCACGTCGCCGAAGCCGGCGGAATTGCCGCGCCGGTTGACGCCATCGGCGCTCATCAGGCTGCTCATCTCGTTCGAATTCATCATGCCCATATGGCCGCCGCTCAGCATGTCCTCGCCGGGCTCGCGGATATCGGAGCGGCGGACGCCGGAAGCGCGAACGGCAAGGGTCAGGTCGTTGGTGATGCCGTAGGCGACCGAGAGCGACATGGCGTCGATCGAGCGGAGCGAATGCGCATGCGTGCCGCGGTTCGCGGCGGCGAGCAGGTCGGCGTCGCTGAGCTGGCCGAGCCGGATGAATTCGTAGCGGATCGATGCGGCGAACATGCCTTCGGCCAGCGTATCGGCGGAGATGGTGTTGATGGCGCCGCCGCTGCCGGTGTTGCCGCCGCCGCCGGGATGATGCGCTTCGGCAGGAGCAGCGAGGAAAAGCATCATCGATGAAAAAAAGATGCCGGCCGTGGGCCGCTCAAAATACGCACGCACATACGCCCCCTGTACTTACTGCCTGGCGATTAGCCATCGCAATCGGGCGCCAGATTGACTGGATCGTGCGAGAAGCGCGGCCTGCTCGCGACGGAAGCGAAGCGGAAAAACGAAGCCATGATCGCGGGCGCGACATCTCTGTGGCCATCGCGTGGTGGACGAATGACAAAGCTGGCACGGCGTCGCGGCCGGGTTGTACAGCCGGCTTTTTCGCGCCGACGCGGTGACCGCAATCACGTCCGGCGGTGGTCGTAATCGCGTCCGATTGTTTCTCTACATGGCTGTCTGTCCAGCGTGAGTATGAGTATCGGAGTGGACGGCATGACAATCATATTTAGAATCTTCGTTGCATCTGTTGCTGCGGCTGCATTCGCCGCGACCAGCGCCGCGGCGCACGAGTACAAGGTCGGCGCGCTCGACATCGGCCATCCCTGGTCGCGCCCGACCCCGAAGGAAGCCAACATCGCGGGCGGCTATCTCACCATCACCAACAAGGGCAAGGCGGCGGATCGCCTGATCGGCGGCTCCTCGCCGGTCGCGAGCCAGATCGAAGTGCATGAGATCGTCGACGTCGACGGTATGGCGAAGACGCGCCCGCTCGCCAACGGCATCGAGATCAAGCCGGGCAAGACCGTGGAGCTGAAGCCCGGCGCGCTTCGCATCGTGCTGCTCGGCCTCAAGGAGCCACTGCAGGTCGGCCAGAAGATCAAGGGCACGTTGGTGTTCGAAAAGGCCGGATCGGTCGACATCATCTACAACGTCGAGGAAAACGCCGGAGCCGCCGTCAGCGGCGTCAATGGTATCTCGCACAAGCACCATTAACGCGGTCATGCGGCTCGCCGGAGACGAGGCGGAGAGCTGACCGTAATGGGATTCAGACACCGCGCCGCCGCTGCCAGCGGCGGCCGATCTTCGAAGTCGTCATTCTTCATTGGGGACAATCGGTCGTGTCCATCTCAAGCCACATATCGCTCGTCACCACCGACAGGCCGCGCTCATCTCCGCGAGCACGGTCCGCGACCTTGCAATCCGTCGCCGCGGTCTTCTCTGCGTCGCTACTTGGAATCGGGCTGGCTTACTGTGCCTGCACGCTGCTCGTCCCGGCAGCGGGGCATCAGGGGAATAGCGCATTGGCCGACGATCGTTCGCCAGGGGTTATCTGCTCAAGCGACCGCACTTCGCCGCAAGCTGTTCGCGCGGGTGAGTAACGTTTCCGGACGCGCGCCGGTCCGCCATCAATAGTTGGGAAACCACGCGCGCGCTCTCCCCGCCGCGCTAACCAATCGAAAATCGTTCTGCCGCAAGTTCGTGTCCGGGAAAGACATGGGGAGATCCGAACAATGAACGGCCTGGCCATCATGGAAAACGTCCGCCGCTACCGCACCATCGCGTCGCTGTGCCGGCAGACCGCGGCTTACCGTCCGACGCACAGCTGTTCCCTGCTGGCGCAAGCCAGCGAATGGGAACACCGCGCCGTCGCCGAGCTGGAAGCCTATTTTGAGGCCTTCTGCGGCACCGCGCCTGCCGCCAGCTACGCGGTGAACTGACGGGCGCCTCGGAAACGGATGCGCGTTGAGTTAACGAAAATTGCGGCGGCGCAGGTAATCCGTTTACTTTCGCCGTCCCGGCTCCAGCGGCACAATCGCAGTTATTAAGCGCGCCTTGAACGCCAGCTTCCGCTCCGCCGTCAGCTCGCGGACGCGATCAGCCCGACCCTCAGATCCTTTGCGAGAAAAACGCAAACGTTATCGGCAAAGACACGGCCGTTCGCGATGGCAACCGCCAGTTTGCCCCGCCTCACCTGGCGCATGCTGACCTCGTACCGCACGCGCGCCGTATCCGGCGTGACGCCACCGCGCAATTCGACCTCGCCGACGCCGACCGCGCGTCCCTTCCCCGGTGAGCCCGACCAGCCGAGCCAATAGCCAATGACCTGCCACATGGCGTCGAGGCCGAGGGAGCCCGGCATGATGGGGTCGCCGGCAAAGTAGCAGCCGAAAAACCAGAGGTCCGGCCTGATATCGAGCTCACCGACGACGTGGCCCTTGCCAAATTCGCCGCCATCCGTGCTGATCTCGACGATACGGTCCATCATCAGCATCGGCGGTGCCGGCAACTGGGCATTGCCCGGGCCGAAATAACCGCCCTCGCTCGATTTGAGCAGGTCCTCTTTACTGTAGGTCGATTGCGGCTTGTGGAAGTCGTGGGGGTTCGTCACGGCGGGCTCACCTTGGCGATGTCATTGGATAGTGCCAAGCGGCATGTGGTTCGTTAACGCGACTTTAACAAGGCCGCAGCCGATAGGTGTTGACCAGTGTCCCATAGAGCGGTACAGTGCCTCACGTTAGGACGCGTGAATGATTTCCAATTTCCGGGATGATTGGCTGCGCGCGTTCTTCGTGGATGACGTTCACTCGCGAAACGTCCCGCCGGATTTGGAGAGTCGCCTTTTTCGCAAGCTACAGATGCTCGACGATGCAACGACCGATCAGGACTTGCGCGTGCCGCCAAGCAACCATTTCGAGAAGCTGCGTGGTAAACTGGAAGGATTTCACTCGATCCGCGTCAACAGCCAATGGCGGCTCATCTTTCGATGGGATGGCCGGCGCGGCGAAGCATCGGGCGTCTATCTCGATGATCATAGCTATCGCTGAGGTGTCCCATGTTGATGACGAAACGCAAGCCGGCAACAGTCGGAGAAATCCTGGCTCAGGAATTCATGGAGCCAATGAGCCTTACGCAGAGCGCGCTGGCAAAGGCCATGGGTGTGCAGCGCAAGCACGTCAACGAATTGTGCAACGATCGCCGGGCTATAACAGCTCCTACCGCACTCATTCTTGCCCGCGTGTTCGGCAACAGTCCCGACTTCTGGCTCAACGTGCAGCGGCGAAGCGACATCTGGGAGGCGATGCACTCGCCGCGCGAGCGCGAACGTATCAAGCGCGCCCGCCCCATTGGAGCGGCTGCGTGATGCCGATGCCCTGCACATCGCGTCCAGCTACGTTATAACCGATAGCGACGACGCGGGAAGAGGCGCCTGCGGGCGACGTCGTGCTCTGGCGTAAATGGCGGACCACGGCCGATGAAGATGGGCACTATTGCTTCGCCGTGGCGCTATGATGCGGCAGCGCGCGATGCGCGCCAATTGGCAAGTCCGCGAGCTCGGCGACGATCCCATGAGCAACATGACCGGCAGATCATGGCGCTGTTCGACGAGTAACAGTCCAAGGATAACGCGACGCACACCCTTAGAGCCATGAAGGAGAACGCGCGGCGAGGCTTCTGGAATGGGGCGCCTTCGGGCGCTCTCCCAACGCATCGAGGTCGATCAGAGAGAATTGCGCACCATGGGATCGAAGAGCGCGCTCCTGCGAACGCTCGTCGCCGCTTCAAGCGCAAAAACGGCGGGTTTTGGCGTGCCCAGTTTTGTACCGAAATGGCGCACCCGACACGATTCGAACGTGTGACCTTTGCCTTCGGAGGGCAACGCTCTATCCAGCTGAGCTACGGGTGCTTCGGGCCTTCATTTAGCCGATTGGCCGGGCAGGGGCAACCGGCCCCTGGGCAGGGGTGGGGAGACGAAGGTGGCATGACGAAGGCCGCGTTTCGGCTGCAAAATTCCGATCCGTTCCCGCCGTTTGGTGCTAGTCTTGGTGTGTTGAACCAAGGATGGGGACGTCCGATGTATAAGAAGGTTCTTCTCGCCTATGACGGTTCGGTCGAGGGGCGGCGCGCATTGCGGGAGGGCGCAAAGCTCGCACAACTCTGCCGATCCGAGGTATTTTTGCTCGCCGTTGTCGAGGTTTCCTCGATCATGACCCCGGAGGCCGGGCTCACGATCCCGATCGAGCTGCAGACCGAAGATTACAAGGCCATCCTGAACGAGGGCATCGCGCGGCTGAAGGCGCTCGGCTTTACGCCGACCGCGCGGCTCGAGGTCGGCGACGCCGGCCAGAAAATCGCCGAGGTAGCCGAGGAAATCGGCGCGCATCTCGTCGTGGTCGGCCATCGCCCGCAGGGGACGCTGGCGCGCTGGTTCGGCTCGATCGGCAGCTACCTCGTCAAGCGCCTGCGCTGCAGCGTGCTGGTCGCGCAGACCGAGATCAGCGACGCCGAGTTCGAGCGTTTGAAGCCGGCGCCGGCGGCGGCGGAATAGCCCGACGCGAGTTCAGCTCGCGGGGACGATGATCTTGCCGATCGGCCACAGCGCGATGCCGGCAAGCTTCAAGTGCGCCCAGGCAAAGGGAATGCCGATGATGGTCACGGCCAGCAAGACGGCCGTGACCACATGGCCGAGCGCCAGCCACCACCCCGCCAGCACCAGCCATATGATATTGCCGATCACCCCGAGCGGCCCGGTGCCGATATCCTCTTGGCCCGTATAGGCGTCGCGCGAGACCGCCGTAAAGCCGAACGGGAACAAGGTATAGGCCGCGATGTTGAACGCAGCCCGCGCCCAGGGAATGCCGATGATCGTGATCGCCATGATGATCGCGGCGACCAGCCAGCCGAACGCCATCCACGCGCCGCCGAGAACGATCCAGATGATGTTGAGCAGCAGCGACACCGGAGACATGGCAGGGACTCTATCTTGCGGCACGCGCGATTGGAATCGAAAATCGCCCTGCGCGGGAACCCGATTGCCGCGCGCTTCATAGCCGTTAAACTCGGGCCTAACGACCAGGCAACAAGCGTCGATAAGGAGAAACGTCATGCGTCCGCTCGAATTCGGCTGGTATCTGCCCACGCATGGCGACACCACGGCCTATGGCCTGATGGAAGCGCAGATTCCGGGCTCGCCCGAACTATGCGACCGCGTCGTGCAGGCGGCGGAAAAGGCCGGCTTCGAATATTTGCTGATCCCGGTCGGCTCGGTGTGCTGGGAGGCGTGGATCACGGGCGCGTTCATGGCGGCGCGCTCCTCGGCCATCAAGCCGCTGATCGCGGCGCGGCCCGGCTACATCAACCCGGTGTTACTGGCAAAAATGATCTCGACCTTCGACCAGATGTCGGGCGGGCGGATCTGCATCAATTTGATCGCCGGCCAGAACGAAAGCGAGGTCGAGGGCGAGGGTGTGCGCTACCCGAAGGAAGCGCGCTATGAGCTGATGGAAGAGGAAGTCTCGATCCTCAAGGCGCTATGGACGACGCGTGGGCCGGTAAACTTCGAGGGAAAATTTCACAAATTGTCGGGCGCGCATATCCGTCCGCGGCCGCACCAGCAGCCGTTCCCAAAATTCTATCTCGGCGGTGGCTCGCGTCAGGCGTGGGAATTGTCGGCGAAACATTCCGATGTGCATCTATTCTGGGGCGATCTGCCGGAAAAGATCGCCGCCAACATTGCCGAAATCAGGCAGATGGCGCGGGCGCATGACCGCGAAAACGACATCGGCTTCGGCATGCGGCTGCAGGTGATCTGCCGCGAGAACGAGGCGGATGCCTGGGAGGCTGCCGACCAGTTGGTGCGGCATGCCACCGAGCGGCAGAAGCAGGAGATGAAGACGCTCTATAACCGCTCGGAGGCGAACATGCGCGTGCAGCAGCTCGCGCGCGAGCATGGCGATCTGCTGCTGCCTCACCTGTGGACCGGTATCACGAAGGTCCGTCCCGGCGCCGGCATTGCAGTGGTCGGCAATCCCGTCCAGTGCGCCGACACGCTGCAGCAATTCATCGATGCCGGTTGCCATTCCTTCTGCCTGTCCGGCTATCTGCACGACGAGGAGGCCGAGCGCTTCGGCCGGCTGATCCGGCCCATCCTGGCCGAGAATAATCGCGGCCGGTGGGCGGCGTAGGGCAGAGGCAATGCTCATGCTGCAGTGCATTTGCCCGGGTATCGGCGCCGGCCTACTGCTGCACTGCGCTAGTCTGCAAGCCTTTATATCACTCGCGATGGTCTGTGCCCGGCGCTAAAGTCAGGCCGTTTCAACTGGGTACCGCCAAATGAGTGGGTCGAGCTCGGTCCTGGCCTGGAGCTCTGCGCTGGACGACTTCGCGCTGTTCCGGACGCTTAGCTCGGAACAGCGGCTGAGGGCGCTGGGTGCCATGGTCCGCCAGGATCTGGTGCGCGGCCAGATGCTGGTCGCCCAGGGTGGGCCGTCGGATTCGCTTTTCCTGGTGCTGCATGGCGCGCTCGCAGTGCGCAAGACCGGCTATCACGAACCGATCGCCGAGCTTCGCGCGGGCGAACTGGTCGGCGAGATTGGCTTCTTCGCCAACGTGCCGCGCACCGCCGATGTGATCGCCATCCGCGACACCAGCGTGCTGGCGCTGACCCGCCCGGCCTATCAAAAGCTGGTCACCGAGGCGCCCGCGATCGTCGAGGCGCTGCTCGCCGCGCTGGCGCAGCGATTTGCCAGGGAGACCGCGCGCATCGCCCCGTTTCGCACTTCGCCGAAGGCACGAACCGTGGCGCTGATCGGCGGCGGGATCGAGCCGCTGCCTGGCGCGTTCGATCGGCGGATGCGCGAGGGACTGGCTGCGACCCAGGCCGAGATCGTCGATATTGAACGCCTGCAGGCGATGTTTCCCTCCCGCGCGCTCGATGCGCATGAGGTCACCGAATGGCTCAACAAGCTCGAACACGCTGCGCCGCTGGTGGTCTATCTCGGCGGCCATGAATCCTCGCCTTGGGCGCGCAAGGCGATCCGGCAGGCCGACATGGTCGTGTTCGCCTGCCGCGGCGACGCCCCCGCGGCTGCGCTCACTGAAATCGAGGCGTTTGCCTGCGAGGTTCATCCGATTTCGGCTAGACGACTGGTCCGTATTCACGACAAGCGCAGCGGTGCGGTTTCGGGGACGGCCGCCTGGCTCGCCCGGCTGCCGTCTTTCATGCACCACCACATCGCGCTGGAGGACCAAGTCGATATCGACAGCCTGATCCGCTTCCTGTGCGGCCGCGCGGTCGGCTTCGTCGCCGCCGGCGGTGGCAGTTTTGGCACCGCGCATGTCGGAATCTACAAGGCGTTTCGCGAGCGCGGCGTGATGTTCGACATTTTTGTCGGCACCAGTGTCGGTTCCGCCATGGTGGCCGGGTTTGCAAAGAATCTCGAGGCCGAGCACCTGGAGCGCGGCACCCACGAGATCTTCGTCAAGAGCCGGAGTTTTCGGCGGCCGACCTGGCCGCGTTACTCCCTGCTGGACCACAAGGCGTTCGACCGCGCGCTGGCGCACCAATACGGCCCTGACTGCCGGATCGAGGATTGCTGGCGGCCCTTTGCGGCCGTCGCTACTAATCTATCGACCCACAGTCTCGAGCTGATTCGCACCGGGCCGCTCTGGCAGGCGGTGCGCGCCTCGAGCGCGATCCCCGGGCTATTGCCGCCGTTCTATACGCCTGATGGCGCGATGCTGGTCGACGGCTGTCTGATCGACAACGTGCCGCTGGCCTCGATGCACCAGCTCAAGAGCGGCCCCAATCTGGTCGTGCATTTCGGCGAGCCGGCGGCGGAGATGTTCGATGTCGACTATGCGTCGCTGCCGGGAAGGTTGGAGCTGATCGCCGCGATGCTGACGCCGTTCCGCAAGAAACTGCTGCCGGCGGCGCCGAGCGCGGTGAATGTTCTGTGGCGCAGTCTCGTCGCGCACCAGCGCTACGACACGTTGCCGACCGGACCGTTCGATACGGTGATGCGGCCGCCGCTTCCGCCGGATATCGAGGTGACGGATTTCGACCGCCACACGGAAATCTTCGAGGCGTCCTACGCTTGGGCCAAGGAGGCGATTGCGGCACTGGAGGCGGGCGGCAGTTCGGCGATCGCAGCCCTCCTCGACGCCGGCGCGCTGGAGCGGCGTCAGGCCACCGCGGTCGCGGCTTCCAATCGCGCGCCCAACAGCCGCCTTGCCTCGGCGGCCGGCTTCGGTGCGCTGAACAGGTAGCCCTGCATCTGCGTACAGCCGAGCTGGCGCAGCATCTCGCGCTGCTGCTCGGTCTCGACGCCTTCGGCGGTCGTCGTCATGTTGCGGGCGGATGCGATGTTCACCACCGCCTGCACGATCGCCGCCGAACCGTCGTCATCGATATCGCTGATGAAGCAGCGGTCGATCTTGATCTTGTCGAACGGGAAACGCTTGAGGTAGCTCAGCGAGGAGAAGCCGGTGCCGAAATCGTCGAGCGCGATGCGCACGCCGATGGCGCGGAGCTGGTGCAGGATCGCCAGCGCGCTTTCATCGTCATGGATCAGCACCGCCTCGGTGATTTCGATCTCGAGCCGGTCGGGCGCCAGGCCGGAGGCGGCGAGCGCCCCGGTGATCCGCAGCGCCAGTGTCGGCGACTTCAACTGGATCGGAGAAACGTTGACGGCGATCCGGACCCGGGACGGCCACCTTGCCGCTTCGGCGCAGGCGGTTTGCATCACCCAGTCGCCGATCTCGTTGATCAGGCCGGTATCCTCCGCGACCGGGATGAATTCGGCGGGCGAGATCATGCCGCGCACGGGATGGCGCCAGCGCAGCAGCGCCTCGCAGCCGGTCACTTCGCCGCTCCCGAGGTCGAGCAGCGGCTGGTAATGGAGTTCGAAGCGGCCGTCGGATAGCGCCTGCCGCAGATCCTGCTCCATGGTCAGCCGCGCCTGCGCGCGGGCGTCCATGGCGGGCTCGAAGAAACGATGGGTGCGGCGCCCCTCGGCCTTGGCGGCGTACATCGCCAGGTCAGCATGCTTGATCAGCTGGTCGAGCTCGGTCCCGTCCTCCGGTGCGAGCGCGATGCCGATGCTGGCATCGGTCGAGAGCTGATGGCCGAGGCACTGGTAGGGGCGGCGGATCGCCTCGTAGATGCGGGCGACGAATTCCTCGACGTCGCGGCGGCCGTTGATCGCGGTCTGGATCACCGCGAATTCATCGCCGCCGAGGCGGGCGATCAGATCGTCTGGCTTGGTGCAGTCCTTGAGGCAGGCCGCGACGGCCTTCAACAGCTCGTCGCCGACATGGTGTCCGAGCGAATCGTTGATGCCCTTGAATTCGTCGATGTCGATATAGAGCAGGGCGAATTGCTCGCCCTCCCTGGCTTTGTGCAGTGCGCGCTCGATCTGTTCGCGGAACAGCACCCGGTTCGGCAGGTCGGTCAGCGCGTCATAATGCGCCAGATGCGCGATCTTTTCGTTGGCGAGCCGGCGCTCGGTGACATCGTCGACGACGTTGATGATGTAGCGCGCCTGTCCGGCCGAATTGCGGATGCCGAGCCGCCTGGAGGTGAGGTAACGCGGGCCCATCCCCTGCGTTTCCCAGACATGTTCGTCCTTGAATAGGCCGTCGGGGGATTGCAGCGTCTTCTCCTCATCCGCTGCAATGATCTCGGCGGCGGCCGGCGGAAAGATCTCGGCGGCGGTCTTGCCGACGATCAGGTCGCGCGAAATACCGAACTGGGCCTCCGCCACGCGGTTGACCAGCAGATAGCGGCGGTCGTGCACATCCTTCACGGTAATCTGCGAGGGGATGTGATCGATGATCTGGCTCAGGAAGGCGTAGTTGCGGTCGCGCTCCTGCTCAAGATTGCGCCGCTCAGTGATGTCTTCCATGGTGGCGATCCAGCCGCCATCCGCCAGCGGCTTTCTCACCGTCAAGAAAGTGCGCCCATCGGCGCATTGGGTGATGCTGTGGCCTGCCTCACCACGCGCGATGTTCTGCACGACTGAACGGCAGAACTCGTCGATGTCGCCATCGAACGAGCCGCGATCCCTGCGATGCTGCATCAGATCGCGAAGATGACAGCCGGGCTTGACCAATTCGGCCGACAGATTGTGCATGTCGATGTAGCGCTGGTTGAAGGTCACGAGACGGGCCGAGGCGTCAAACGTCGCCAGGCCCTGGATCATGTTGTTCAGGGCGGTATCGAGCCGGCCCCGCTCGGTCTCCAGCCGCTGTTGCGCTTCGCGGTTCTGCCTTGTGATCTGCCGGATGATCAGGAACAGCGTCAGGGCGATCACTGCTACCGACAGCATCGCGGCGATGACGAGGAGACGGGTTTGCTCGCGCCAGTCGGCCAGCGCGGCGGTCGCCGTGTTGGTTGCGACCACGACGCCCGAATAATGCGCAAGCGGGGCCGCGGATCCCAACCTGTCGGCCTGGTCGATCGGGCTCTGCACCCGCAACGTCTGCCGGGTGCCGCTTTCGCGGACACGCTGCAGCAGCGGCGCCGTCGAGAAATTCTTTCCGATCAATTCGTCGACACGCGGGTGCCGCGCGAGCAGGGTGCCGTCGGCATGAAACATCGAGATCGCAGCGCCCGTTCCGAGCGTTACGGAAGCGAAGAATTTTTCGTAGTTGGCCGGGTTGATCCGCCGCGTCATCACGCCGAGGAAGGTGCCGTCTTCGCCGCGCAGCCGGTGCGCGATCACGGAGTTGAGATTGCCGGTTATGTAGCTGCGAACCGACTCGGCCAAGACGGAGGGCGATTGCGGATCGAACTTGAAGCTCTTGAAATACGCCCGCTCGGATATGTTGAGTTTTCGTGCCGGCAGCGGCCGCGACCAGTTGATCATGTCGCCGTTGGAATCGAAGATCGAGATATCGCCGAGATAGGACAGCACGCCGGCCTTGGCCCTCAGGATCTCGTGCGCTTCGGTGCTTGCGACGCGGTCGCGGAATGCCCTCTCCGAGGCGATGCCGGAAATCTGCAGCCGGGAGATCACGTCGTCGGCGAGGGTATCGGAATCCTCGAACTGCTGGTCGAAGTGACGGGCGAGCAGCAGAACGGTGTTCTCCAGCTCGCGCTCGCTGTTGACGAGCGCACGCTCGCGGAATTCGCCGACCGTCATGATGGTGCCGACAAAGATCGCCGCGACCAAGAGGCCGCCGCACAGCGTCAGCCACAGCACAGGGCCCCGGATCGTTGCGGCGAGGTGCCGCCCGGTGGCTGCGGCTCGGGCCGTGAGGCCGAGCAGGTGGTGAAACAGACCGCGCATTCTCCCTTTCCCTGGGGAACATGCATACGATGTGCAGATGTCATAAGCCGTTAGGAAAACCGGTTACCTAAAGCTTAACCGCGCGTCTTGGCGCCGCACGGCGGGGCGGCTTGTTTTCTAGCGGCGGTAGCTGCCGCCGCGCGCGTAGGCGGCGCGCGTCTCCGGCGCCGGACGGCTGGTGATGCTGCCGCGTGCCTCGCTGGCGCGGGGAGACGCCAGCCGGAGGTCTTCCAGGAAGATCGGCTTCGAGAAGTAGTAGCCCTGGGCATAGCGGATCTTGGTCGCGGCCTGCAGATAGGCGAGCTCCTCGAAGCTTTCGAGCCCCTCGGCGATCACGGTCATGCCGAGCGCTTCGCTCAGAGACTCGATCGCGCGCAGGATGCCCTGGCTGCGCGGGCGCTTATGGATGTCGGTGATGAAGGAGCGGTCGATCTTGATCTCGTCGGCGGTGATGTCGGCGAGCGCCGACAGCGACGAGTAGCCGATGCCGAAATCGTCGATCGAGATCTTGACGCCGAGCCTGCGGAAAATCGGCAGGATCTCGTCCTGGATGTGGGTCTTGGTGACGAACGCGTCTTCCGTCACCTCGATCATGAAGCGCTGCGGAAAGCCGGTGGCCTCGAGCGCCTCGGCGAACGGCCGCATGAAGTCGGGGTTGCCGGCCTGCTTGGCGGCAACGTTGATGCTGATCGTGGTCTCGGTGCCGAAGGTCTCATTAATCAGGTCGATCGACTTGACGATCTCCGCCAGCACGAGGTGCGTCAGCTCGTCGATCAGGCCGAGCTCGGTGGCGAGATTGATGAAGGTGCTAGGGGCCTGAATCACCCCTTCGTCGTCGCGCAGGCGAACCAGCGCCTCGACGCCGATGACCGCCTGGGTCCGGATATCGACTTTGGGCTGGAAGGCGCAGCAAAAGCGCTTTTCCAGGATCGCCAGCCGCAACGACTGCTCGATCTTCATGCGCGCCAGCGCCTCGCGCTCCATGCTGGAATCGAAGAATGCCGCGTCGCCCTTGCTGTCGTTCTTGACGCGGTACATCGCGATGTCCGCGTTCTGGCGCAGCACCTCATAGCTGCGACCATGCTCGGGATAGAGGCTCACGCCGATGGAGGTCGAGGCGAATATTTCGGACTGATCGATGAAGAACGGCGCTTTCAGCCGCTGCAGGATGAAGTGGATGAACTCCTCGACCTCGGCGACGCTCTCGACCGGGTTGAGCAGCAGCACGAATTCGTCGCCGCTGATGCGCGACAGGATGTCGGATTCGCGCAAGTCCAGTCCCAGCCGCTTGGCGATCTCCGCCAGCAGCGCGTCGCCGACGGTGTGCCCGTAATAGTCGTTGATGTGCTTGAAATTGTCGACGTCGAGAAAGGCCAGCGCGAAGCGGCCTTGGCCGTTGTCGTATTTCAGCAGGCTGTCGACGCGATGCTCGATCACGCGCCGCGTCGGAAGGCCGGTCAGTTCGTCGTAATAGGCGGAGCGGAACAGGTGGTCCTCGAACGCCTTCTGCTCGCTGATATCGGTCGAGCTCGAGATCAGGAGATTGCGCCCGGCGACCCTGATGGGCCGGTGCGAAGTCAGAAATACCTGCTTGGTCGGACCGCCGGCCATGGCCTCTTCAAGCACGGCCGGGCGGCCGGCACGAAGCAGTTCGAGACAGGTTTCGCGGCGGTCGCTCAATTGCGAAGACGTTCCCGCCGTCGTCGCCCGCTGCAACAGGGTTGCCCCGGCGTCGTTCATCAGCACGAACTCGCCGCTCTCGTCCTGAACGGTCACGCCGGCCGGAAGCAGCTTGAAGACATCCCGCAGGAGGCTCAATTCGGAATCAAATATGCTTTCATTGCTGGCCTGCGTCGCCGCGGCCTGAAAGTTTTTCTTGTAGGGACTATGCATGCTCCCGAGCTTCGCAAAGTCCCTTGTAGCATTGGTTAAGTGGAACTCCGAAAAACCGCAACAACCGTAAAAGTCGGAGTTTTACGATCTTATTGGCGGGATCGTCATTAACAGAATCTCAACGTGATGCGAGAGACAGCGGCTGCAAGGTGAGCTTCCGTTCATGTATTGCGGAGCGCTGGTGTCGCGTCTGCGTACGGAACGGACGACAGCGCCAGCTCGCCTCAGGCCGCAGGAATCCGGCATTGCATCGTGCAATGTACGCCTGACTTCAGGAAGCTGATTTCGGTCTTGCCGTCGAACGCGCGGAGCGCCGATTGCAGCAGTTTTGTGCCGAAGCCGCTCGGGCCAACCTTTTCGATCACGGGACCTTCGGTCTCGTCCCAGGTGACGTTGAGGCGTCCCTCCGACGTCGTCCACGACACCTGCAACAGCCCGCGCGCCGAGGAAAACGCGCCATACTTGCCGGCGTTGGTCGCCAGCTCGTGAAAGATCAGCGCCAGGCTGACCGCCAGCTTGGCCGGCAGGAACAGCGAGTCGCCGTTCAGGTTGAACCGGACATGGCCATAGGGGCCGAGTTCGGCACGCAGCATGTCCTTGATGTCGCAGCCGCTGCCATCGAGCCGCGCGATCAGATCGTCGGTCGCCGACAATGCCCGGAGGCGGTGGTCGATCCTGCCCCAGACCTGCGGCTGGTCCTGCAGCACCTGGTGCAGCACGGCGTGGATCGTCGAGGTCTTGTTCTTGAGCCGGTGCTGCAATTCCTCAACGAGAAGCTTGCGGTATTCCTCTTCCTTGATCAGGCGCTTGGAGTCCTCCCGCTGCTGCGTGACGATCCTCCGGTAGTGCTCGACGCCCCAGATGGCGAAGCCGCACACCGCCCAGAACATCAGGAGCAGCGCGAATCGCGCGGTATCGACGTTGGTGTCGCTGAAGCTGACGGTGACGCCGAGCACGCCGCCCGCGATCGCGGTCGCTATACCAGCCCGGGCGCCGCCGACCGCGGCAGCGAGGAACACGGCGGGGAAATACGGCGTGAAGAAGACATCGGGCCGAATCTGGGCAACGCCCCAGCGGGCGAGCGTCGACGCGGCGAGGCAGCCGGCCACGAACACCGTGCTGAACAGCAGCGAGGGCTGGGCAATTCCCTGCCAGCCGCGTCTGAATTCGTCGATCAATTTCTTCATCGGGCTTGTCACTCCACGTGATCAGCGAATCCACAATAAGGCCGATCATAGCGAAAATAGGGGATTTCTGAGCCTTCGAAGGGCCATCGCCCGGCCCGCGCCGGAGGGCTGTGATGGAACAAGCTCGCTTGCCATGCCGGCGAGGGGCGGGAATATTGCTCCTCGTAACGACAAGCAGATAACGCAAGGGGGAGACGCAAATGTCCGCAACGTTCCGGCTGTCGCCGGCATCAGAAGACCGCCCGTTCCACCTCGCCGTCATTGCCGGCCTCGCCTGCGCCTTCCTGATCGGCAAGGCCCTGCCGTCGACCATCGATGCCGTCTCGACGATCATCGAGCCTTTGTGCGCCAACAGCGTCACCGGCTCGCAGGATGTGGTTGAGCCGATCTCGTCGCATGCATTGCCGAACGTGGCGGGCAAGCGCGTCAGCATCGTCCGCGTCTTCTACGGCCCCGGCGGATTTACGCCGCCGCACCGCCATGCCGGCTCCGTCACCGCCTATATCACCAAGGGCGAAATTCGTTCGCAATTGGCCGGCGGGCCGGTCGAGACGTTCGGCGTCGGCCAGTCGTTCTTCGAGCCGCCCGGCTCGACGCATCTGGTCTCGGCCAATGCCAGCGTCACCGAGCCGGCGGAGTTGATCGCCGTGTTCGTGGCGGATGAGGGTGCCCAGCTCACGACGCTGGTGAAGTAGAAGCGTAAGAACCGTAGGATGGGTAGAGCGCAGCGAAACCCATCAATGCCGGTGTTCGTGGCGATGGGTTTCGCTGCGCTCTACCCATCCTACGCATCTGCGTTTTGCTCACCTTCCGCGCATCATACCTGCTTGATCGTCACCTTGAGCCCATCCCGCGGCTTCGGGATCGGCCACATCTGCCAATCCGATTTGTAGCCCGGCTCCAGCGAGACACTGAGGTTCTGCAGGAAATGCCGCGCAAAGCATTTCGCCTGCATGTAGGCGAAGTGCAGGCCGAGGCACATATGCGCGCCGCCGCCATACGGCACCCAGGCGAAGCGATGGCGGTTGCGCTGCGCCTCGTCGGTGAAGCGCAGTGGATCGAACTTGTCAGGGTCGGGCCAGATCTCGGGCATATGGTGGGTGAACAGCGGGTTGACGCCGACCAGCGTGCCGGCGGGAACGTGGTATCCCCTGAACGAAAAGTCCCGCACCGCGCGGCGCGGCATCGAGGGTACCGGCGGCTTCAGCCGCAGCGCTTCCTTGAACGCCATTTCCGACAGCGGCATTTTTTCGAGATTATCGACGCTGGAGGGATCGTTGGCCTCGATGCCGAGGCCTTTGACTTCCTCGCGCAACTGCTGCTGCCATTCGGGATGAGCGGCCAGCTCGCCGACAAAGGAGGTCAGCGACGACGTCAGCGTGTCATGCGCCGCCATCATCAGAAAACTCATGTGGTCGATGATGTCCTGGGTCGACAGCAGTGCGCCGTCTTCATGCGTCGCCTGGCAGAGCTGCGAGAACAGGTCATCGCCGCCGCCGCGCGCGCGGCGGATCGGAATCTGCTCGGCGAAATAGGCGACGATCCGCTTGCGGCCGGCAACGCCGCGGCCCATCTGCGTGAACGGCAGCGGCCGCCGGATCGGCGCCACGGCGGCGGCCACCATGTCAACGAAGGCGCGGGTGATGTCGTCGACCTCGGGCCCGATGTCGGTGCCGAGGAACGACGTCGCCGCCAGGTCGAGCGTGAGCTGCTTCATCGCCGGATACACCAGCATCTCACCCGGTTGCGCCTTCCACTGCTTGACCCGCGCGGCAATGCCGCGGTCGAGGCCGACGAGGTAGGACTTCATCGGTCCCGACTTGAACGCGACCGACAAAGCGCGGCGGTGCAGGCGGTGCTCCTCGAAATCCAGCAACATCAGCCCGCGCGGAAACAACAGGCCGAGGATCGGCCCCCAGCCATGGGTCGAGGAGAACAGCCGCCCCTGGTCGAACAACACGAGCTCGTTGGCCTCGGGCCCGAGCATCGTCACGCTGGTCTCGCCGAACAGATGGGTGCGATAGACCAGGCCGTATTTGGCGGCCGACTTCTCGATCTGTCCCTTGGGGTCGGCCAGCACCGCCAGCGTGTTGCCGATGAACGGCCAGCCCTCGTTGCCGGGAATGTGCCGCAACGCCCTAGGGTTCGGTGGCACCGGTATGTTGGCGGGGGACGCAACACTCTGCATCGACATGGCGATTGCTCCGGTTTTGTAATTTCGCCGATATTATCAATTGTACGGTGGCTTTGTCGTGGCCCGGATATTGCGCCGCGGCCGTCGCTTGCACCGCAAGTAAGATTTTGTTTCCCGTCAGCCTATAGCACGAACGCGTGGCGGCGTGCGCTGCGGCCGGTTCAATTCCGCAACATACCGCCCGAAGGCGTGCTATCGTGTCCCAAAATCAAGCATATTAGGGGGAGCTTATGACAAAATTGCTTCGTGTTCTTGCGATTGCCGTTGTCGCACTGGTCGGAATTGCGGCCGTTGCAAGCGTGGCAAAGGCGCAGACCAAGCCGCTCGTGACGAGCCTCGGGCCGGACTTTCCCAAGACCGAAATCTTCATCGGCAACAGCTTCTTCTATTACAACAACAGCATGCACAGCCACGTGCTGGCAATGCAGCGGGCCGCCGACGCCGCCAACAAGCAGGCCTACCGCGCCACCTCGGTCACGATCAGCGGCTCCGGCATCGATTGGCATGATGTCGAAAGCTATTTCCGGCCCAAGGCGATCGGCTCCTACTCCTTCGACGAGAACAACAATGTGGTGTTCAACAAGCTCGACAAATTGTTCGACGTCGCCATCATGATGGATTGCAGCCAGTGCCCGATCCATCCGAACCTGAAGTCGGTGTTCACCGAATTCGCCAAGAAGAGCAGCGACATCGTGCGCGCCAAGGGCACCAAGCCGGTGTTCTTCATGTCCTGGGCCTACGCCAATAAGCCGGAAATGACAGCGCAGCTCGCCGAGGCCTATACGATCGCCGGCAATGAAAACAATGCGCTGGTGATTCCGGCTGGTCTTGCCTTTGCGAAAGCGCTCGACAAGCAGCCCGAGATCAATCTCTACGCGGCCGACAAGCGCCACCCGAGCGCTGCCGGCACTTATCTGGGGTCCTGCGTGGTGTTTGCCGCGCTGACCGGACGCTCGCCGGTCGGCAATGCCTATCTGGCGGGGCTCGATGCGCAGACGGTGAAGTTTTTGCAGAATATCGCCTGGGACACCGTGCAGGAATATTACGGGAAGTAGACGCGCTGTTGGTGCATCACTGGGGCAGAACTGCCTACCCCGTCATTGCGAGCGCAGCGAAGCAATCCATAGCCCCACAAGCCGAGGCATGGATTGCTTCGTCGCTTTCGCTCCTCGCAATGACGGGGAGAGATATCGCGATCTCGAAAGCCCTTACGCCTTGCGCTTGGCGGCTTCCTTCTGCAAATCCGGCGCGTTGATGGTCGGGATCGCGACGCGGCCCGGGCCGGTATGGGCGAGCGCCGCGGCGGCCTTTTCGTTCTCCATGATCTTGGCCATCACGGCCTGACCCGCCCGCTCGAACACGGCGCGGTTCTCGATGAGGAATTTCTGCGACTCGCGCAGCTTGGTGACGTAGCCGTTGATCTCCGGAATCACGTAGCGCGCGACCATGTCCCAGCTCCGGCGCGTGTTCTCCGGATTGGCCCAGTCATGCACGAAGCCGATGATGGCGCCGACGCCGCCGGAAACGTTGATCAGGTTCTTGATGGTTTTGACGAGATCGTCCGGCGTGCCGATGGTGGACGCCGCGTTCTCACCGCCCGCGGTCTTCTCCACCGCATCCTCCGCCGAGGTGAACGGCTCGAGGCCGGGCCGCTGCAGCGTGCGGACGTTATATTCGTTGTGCCAGCGCATCAGGCCGGGACCGGCCTCGCGCTGCGCCTGTTCGCGCGTCTCGGCGATGTGCCAGGATAGCAGCACGCGCCAGTCGTCGCGGCTCACGGTTGTGCCGGCCTTCTTGGCCGCGTCCTCGGCAAAGCCCCATTGCGTCGGCAGCGCCATCAGCCCCTGCGTCGACATCGAGCCGAGCGAGATGATGCCGATGCCGTATTTGCCGGCGAGGGTCATGCCGGAGGGCGAGATCTGCGAGGCCACCACGAATGGCATGTCTTCCTGCAGCGGGAGGAGCTGCAGCGCGGCGTCCTGCATGGTGAACCAGTCGCTCTTGGCGGTGACGCGCTCGCCCTTGAACAGGCGGCGGATGATCGCGATCGCCTCGTCCTGGCGGTCGCGCTGCGTCATCGGGTCGATGCCGAGCGTATGCGCGTCGGAGGCGAGCGCGCCCGGGCCCGAGCCGAAAATGGCGCGGCCGCCGGTCATCCAGTCGAGCTGCACCATGCGCTGCGCGACATTGTAGGGATGGTGATAGGGCAGCGAGATCACGCCGGTCCCGAGCTTGATGCGCTTGGTGCGCTCGCCGGCGGCGGCGAGGAACATTTCCGGCGAGGCGATCATCTCCCAGCCCGAGGAATGGTGCTCGCCGCACCAGAACTCGTCATAGCCGAGCGTATCGATCTGCTCGACAAAATCGAGGTCGCGGCGGAACTGGAGCAGCGGATGCTCGCCGATCGGATGATGCGGGGCGAGAAAGGCTCCGAACTTCAGGAGTGCCATGGGCGGTTCTCTCCGGATTTATTGTTGTTTTGGAATTGTTCGGCGGCCAAGGTACGGGGTGGGAGAGGGCAAGGCAATGCTCGAACTCCGCCACCAGCGCATGGTTGTCACGCAGCATGGGCTGACTTACCGTCGTCCGGAATTTTCGTCCTTTGAGCGCTCCATGAAGGTGCGCCCATCGATGCAAGGTGGTTCGATTACCTCCGGGGTAATCGCAGAAATGACCGAATGCTGAGATCATCCAGGCCGGATTTTCGCGCAAGGCTCTTATCTCATGCATCAGATCGTCTCGCATCCCGTCGACACGTCGCGCCGCTGGTTCGTGCTGGCGACCGTCGTCGCGGCGCAGTTCATGTTCGGGGTCGATGCCTTCATCGTCAACGTCGCGATCCCGACCATTGCGACTGAGCTCAAGGCGAGCGCGGCGCAGATCGAAGCCGTGATCGCGATCTACCTGATTGCCTATGCGACCCTCGTCGTCACCGGCGGGCGGCTCGGCGACATCTACGGCACGCGCAACGTGTTCATATCAGGCGTTGCCGGCTTCACCGTGACCTCGCTGTGGTGTGCGCTGGCGCAATCCGGCCCCGAACTGATCGCCGCAAGGCTGGCCCAGGGCGCGACTGCGGCGTTGATGGTGCCGCAGGTGCTGGCCACCATTCATTTGCTGTTCGCAGACGGCGCGCGGGCGCGCGCCTTCGCCATTTACGGCATCGTGCTCGGGCTTGCCGGCGCGGCCGGCTTCCTGCTCGGCGGCCTCCTGGTGACGCTCGACCTCGCCGGGCTCGGCTGGCGCGCGGTGTTCTTCGTCAACGTGCCGTTTGGCGCGATCATTATCGCGGCGGCCTCGAAGATCATGCCGATGGCGCCTCGGCGCGCCGGTACGCGGCTGGATATTCCCGGCGCCATCGTGCTGTTTCTCGGCCTGCTCTGCCTGATCGGGCCGCTGCTATTTGGGCAAGATTTGCACTGGTCGCCGTCGGTCTGGCTGGTCATGGCGATCGGTATCGCCATCATCGCCGGCTTCCTGCGCCTGGAGCGCGCGGTTGCCCGGCGCGGCGGCATGCCGCTCATCGATCTTTCGCTGCTGTCAGATCGGGCATTCATGCGCGGGCTTGCGGCGGTGTTCTTTTTCTTCTTCGCCAACCTATCCTTCTATCTCGTCATGACGATGTATATGCAGAAGGGACTGCATATCCCGCCACTGCAGGCCGGCCTTGTGTTCGTGCCGCTGGCGCTGAGCTTCGTCATCGCTTCCCGGCATAGTGGCATCCGCGCCAAACATCGCGGCACGCTGGTATTGATCGAGGGCTGCGCGGTTCAGATTGCGGGCCTTGCTGCGCTGGTGGCCGCCGTCGAATGGATCGATACGCCGTCTGCAATATCGCTTTCGCTGGTGCTGACGCTCTTCGGCTATGGCCAGGGGCTCGTGATGGCGCCGCTCTCCAGCGCCGTGCTCTCGACGGTAAAGCCGGCAAGCGCCGGCGCGGGCTCCGGCATGTACGGCACCACGGCGCAAATCGCCAACGCGGCGGGCGTGGCCGCGATCGGCGCGGTGTTCTTCGCCGTGGAATCTGCTGGATCGGCGCGCCTCGCCTTGCTGGCCGCTTCAGCGCTGTTCATGCTATCGATCAGCGCCTGCGCCGTATTTCTGACATGGATGCGCCAGTTCACGGCGTGACAAATTGACGTCATCTGCCAAAATTTGATTGTGGGGAAGGACAGCACACGGTCTTTTTAGTTTGCAGTGCAGCAACTATCTGTTCTGGGTAGCATTGTCTTAAGAAGAATCGCCCCCAGGAGAAGTCGTTGTCGCTCGCCAAGAATGTCGAATTCCTGCGCCATTTTCCGAAGCTGAATGGCTTCAATGGCTTGGGAAGCTATGGCCGCAGCGCTTCGCCTGGCGCAACGAGCCCGCTCATCGAAATCACCGGATTCGGCACCAATCCCGGCGCGCTGAAGATGTTCGCCCATGTGCCCGACGCGTTGCCGCGCGCCTCCGCGCTCGTCGTCGTGCTGCACGGCTGCGGCCAGACCGCGGCCGGCTACGATTTCGGGACCGGCTGGTCGACACTCGCCAAACGTTACGGCTTTGCGCTCGTGATGCCCGAGCAGCAGGCGGCCAACAATGCCCGCACCTGTTTCAACTGGTTCAATCCCGGCGACATCGCCCGCGGCCGCGGCGAAGCCGCGTCGATCCGCCAGATGGTCGCGCGCATGGCGGCCGATCACAAGATCGATCCGCGGCGCATCTACATCACCGGGCTTTCCGCCGGCGGCGCGATGACCTCGGTGATGCTCGCGACCTATCCGGAAGTATTCGCCGGCGGCGCTATCATCGCGGGCCTGCCATACGGCATCGCCAGCAATGTCCGCGAAGCGCTCGGCGGCATGATGCAGTCGACCTCGCGCCCTGCGGCTAAGCTTGGCGATCTCGTGCGCAAGGCCTCGAAGCACAGGGGGCCATGGCCGAAAGTGTCTGTGTGGCACGGCAGCGCCGACCGCACCGTCAACCCCGCCAACGCCGATGAGATCGTCAAGCAATGGCTCGACGTCCACGGCCTGCCGTCGGCGCCGATGTCGAGCGGACACGTCGACGGTCATCCGCGCGACGTCTGGTGGAACGCCGATGGCGAAACCGTCGTCGAGTCCTACACCATCACCGACATGGCCCACGGCACGCCGCTCGGACTCGCCGGCAACGATGAGCGCTACGGCGCGGAAGGCGCGTTCCTGATCGAGGCCGGGATTTCCTCGTCCTATCACATCGCGAATTTTTTTGGCCTGACCGATCGCGTCAGCCCGGCCAAGGAGGCGACCAAGCCGGCAGAAGCGCCGAAGATCGTTCCATCGGCCGCCACCGAATCCCTGCAGTCGTCGGATCTGGCTGCTGGGCTTTGGTCGAGGGCCCACAAGCCGGTTCGTCAACCGACGCCGGCGCCACGTGCTCCAAAACGCCGCGGCATCGATGTCGGCGCCGTCATTACCCGCGCGCTGACGGCTGCGGGATTGATGAAGTAGCCGGGTGGTGCGGCGTCAGACGATTAGTGCTGCTGCGTCATTGAGTCTCAAACCCTCATCCTGAGGAGCCCGCGAGTAGCGGGCGTCTCGAAGGATGAAGGCCACAGATCGGGCCTCATGGTTCGAGACGCGCTTCGCGCTCCTCACCATGAGGGACTTATGACGCAGTCCGTTGGCTCACATTTCGCCGGTCAGGAAGGGATTGGTCAGGCGTTCCTGGCCGAGGCTGGAGCCGGCGCCATGGCCGCAGATGAAGCCAACATCGTCGCCGAGCGGCAGCAGCTTTTCCTTGATCGAATTGATCAGCGTGGCGTGGCTGCCGCCGGGCAGGTCGGTGCGCCCGACCGAGCCGTTGAACAGCACGTCGCCGACATGGGCGAAGCGCAATTCCTTGCTGAAGAACACGACGCTGCCCGGGGAGTGGCCGGGGCAATGCAGGATGTCGAAGGTCAGCTCGCCAATGGAAACCTGATCGCCCTCGTCGAGCCAGCGGTCGGGCCCGAAATTGCGCATGCCGGTCATGCCGAAGCGCTCGCCGCTCGAGACGACGTTGTCGAGCAGAAACTTGTCGGCGATGTGCGGCCCCTCGATCTTGACCCGCAGCGCGTCGCGCAATTCGGCGGCGCCGCCGACATGATCGATATGGCCGTGGGTCAGCCAGATCTTCTCGACGCTGACGCCGGTCTGCTTGATCGCTTCCAGAATCTTCGGAACGTCCCCGCCGGGGTCGATCACCACGGCCTTCTTGGAAGGCTCGTGCCAGATAATGGTGCAGTTCTGCTCGAACAGCGTCACCGGCACGATCATCGCGCCGGCCCTGGTCTGGGTATCGGTTTTGTTATCCATACGGGCAACATATTCATCCCGCGCAGGGGGTCAACTCGGGTTGCAGGCGATATCTAGCCGACATGCGACCTACACGGCCGCGTGATAGGTTGCGCCGGCTTCAGCAGTTGGGTGTTCCATGAACCAGGCATCAGCATCGTCGCCGGTCGGGTCCCGCACCACCGCGCGCGCCTTCTTCGTCAGCGACCGCCTGAACACATCGGGGCTTGAGCGCGGCGATGTCCTTGCCACGATACCGCTGGCGTTTCGCGTCACTGCCAATGGCGTCGCGATACTTTTCCGCTACGGCGTGGCGGTCCTGATCGGGCTGAATGCGCTGGAAGAGGAAGAATTTCTTGGCAGCCTGGAACAGCGGATGGTCGGCAAGTTTGCCCGGCGCGACGAGGAAACCGCCACCATTGAACTGGCGCCCGAGAAGGAGGAGCAGATTCCCCCGGGCGGCCCGATCTGCCTGCAAAGCCTCTCGCCCGAGCGGTTGGTCCTGATCGGCGAGGCGTTGGCGAAAAGCGTCGTTTTGGCCCGCCACGAGCGCGAGGTCGCCAGCGTGTTCGACACGACCGAGCCGTTCGCGCGGGAGTTGGCGCGCAGCGGGCGCATGCACGGCAGCCGCCGCTCGATCCTGAAAAATATCGGCAACGCGCTCTTAGTGCGGCACCGGGTGTCGGGGCCGGTCGAGGTGGAAGAGAAGCCCGACGTGCTCTGGGACAAGCCGCATTTGGAGCGCCTCTATGCCCGCCTCTCGGACGAGTACGAGCTCAAGGAGCGCGCGGAGGCGCTGAACAGCAAGCTGGCCGTGATCGCCGAGAGCGCGCAGGTCTTGACCGATATCATCGATACGCGGCGCTCGCTGCGGCTCGAACTGATCATCGTGCTGCTGATCCTGTTCGAGGTGATCATCACGGTCTACCAGCTCGCCATGGGCAGGCACCCCTGATTGGCGCTCATGCGCGGTGATCGGCCTTGCGCGGTGTCTTGGTGTCGATATCGCTGCGCTTGAGCAAATAATCGAGGCCGCCGACGCGATACCAGTGATAGCCGTAGCCTTCGAGCAACAGCGTATGCCGGCCCCGCTTGTCGGCGCGGCTGTGATCCTCGGACAGCAGATTGACCAGCAGCTTGCCGGTTTCCCCGGGCAGGCCGACCGAGAACGTGACCTCGCGGGGCTTGTCGTCGAGGTTATGCGCGAACAGCACCGAATTGTTGCGCCAGTCATAGCGGATCAGCAGCACCGCGGGATCGCGCGTGGGGATGATCTTGAAATCGCCCCAGCCGACCTCCGGCACTTCCTTGCGCATGCGGACGATGCGTTCGGTCCAGTTCAGCATGGAGTTGGGATCGCGGCGCTGTTTGGCGGCGTTGACGTGCTCATAGCCATAGGCCCCCTTGTCGATGACAGGCACGCAGGGCCGGTCACCCTCGGTAAAGCCGGCATGCGGCTCGGTCGACCATTGCATCGGCGTGCGCGCGCAATTGCGCTCGGGCAGATGGAGATTGTCGCCCATGCCGAGTTCGTCGCCGTAACGGATCACGGGCGTCCCCGGCAGCGTGCACATCAGGCTGTAGGCCAATTGCAGCCGCCGCTGGTCGCCGCCCAGCATCGGCGCAAGGCGGCGGCGGATGCCGCGATCATAGAGCTGCATGTCCTTGTCGGGACCGAATGTCTTGAACACGGTGTCGCGCTGCGCCTTGGTCAGCCGGCCGAGATCGAGTTCATCATGGTTGCGCAGGAACAGGCCCCATTGCGCGGTGGCGGGGCGCGGCTTGGTCGCCTCCAGCGCTTTCGCCAGCGGGCGCGAGTCCGCGGATGCCAGCGCGTAGAACAGATGCTGGTTGACGTGGAAATTGAACATCATGTGCATGCGGTCGCCGTCGCGGCCGAAATATTCCATGTCGGTCTTCGGCAGCACATTGGCTTCGGCGAGGATAATGGCGTCGCCCTGCCGCCATTGCAGGAATTCTCTGAAAGCGCGCAGCATGTCGTACTGCTCGACGGCCTTGCGCACCTTGGCGCCCTTGGTCGAGATCACGAACGGTACGGCGTCCATGCGGAAGCCGCAGACGCCGAGCTGAATCCAGAACCCCATGATCTTGAGGATCTCGGCCTGCACCAACGGATTCGAGGTGTTGAGGTCGGGCTGGAAATCATAGAAGCGGTGGAAGAACCAAGCGCCAGCTTCCTTGTCGCGGGTCCAGGTCGATTTCTGCACGCCGGGAAACACCATGCCGGTATCGGCGTTGGCCGGCTTCTTGTCCGACCACACATACCAATCGCGATAGGGTGAATCCTTGGAGCGCCGCGCCTCGCGAAACCATTCATGCTGATCGGAGGTGTGGTTGACCACGAGGTCGATGATGACGCGGATGCCGCGCTGCTTGCAGCCATGGGTAAATTCGACGAAATCGCCGAGCGTGCCGTAGCGCGGATCGACGCCGTAATAGTCCGAGATGTCGTAGCCGTCGTCGCGTCCGGGCGAGGGCTGAAACGGCATCAGCCAGATCGCCGTGATGCCGAGCCCGTGCAGGTAATCGAGCCGGCGCTGCAGGCCCTTGAAGTCGCCGACACCATCGCCATTGGCGTCCATATAGGTGCCGACCGAAAGACAATAGATCACGCCGTTCTTGTACCAGAGGTCATCGATCATGCGGACGCCGTCCTCACCAGTCCGCCTCGCGCTTGCCTCAGCGGCCACGGGATAAGCGGCGAGGTCGGGTCAGGTTCCGCATTCACTGTCGTCCCGGCGAACGCCGGGACCCATAATCCCGGGCGCGTGTTGTTGCGCGAAGCTGGAGCCTCAGCTTGGTGCAACAATACAGATCGGTGGTTATGGGCCCCCGCCTTCGCGGGGGCGTGTCGCGAGACTACCGCTTGATCTGCGCCTTCAGCGTATCCTCGACGACGCGGTCGAAGGAGGAGGTTTTCGGCGGCGCCTTGGCGCGCTGCTCGGCGACGTATTTGTCGCGCTTGGCGACCAGCGCCGACAGCTTTTCGTTTAGCGCCTTGCGCTGGGTCATCTGCTTGTTGATTTCCTCGACGCGCTGCTCGGGCTTCAACGAGCGCAGATTGTCGGGCAAGTCTTCCTCCTTGATCGTGGAGAAGCTGCGCTTGCCGGCGCTGACGTCGGCGACGAGATCGCCGTCACCGGTGACAGCTTCCGACGTCGCCTTGGAACGCTTGTTGAGGTAGCTCGCCATCTCGGAAGCTTGCGCCGGCGCGGCCGCCGCGACCTCGGACAATTGCTTGGTCTTGCCTTCGGTGCGGTTCTGCAGATGTTTGGGCCCGTAGGGAATCACCGTGCCGTTGATCTCCCGCTGCAGGATGATGATCTCCTCGTCGAACGGCGTTTCGATCAGCACCACCTCGCCGCCGTCCTGCGGGATCGGAATGAAGCGGCCATTGCCGTGCTGGGCGATGTCGCGCCAGATCCGCGCGGTGTCCTGGGCGTTGCCGGCCAGCACTGCGTTGACGATGATGTCTTTCTGCTTGGCCACCGACAGCGTCACCGGATATTTGGTGTCCTGCGCGTAATCCATGTGCGGCGGCGCGTCGCCGACCAGGAACACGATCCGCCGGACATCGGCGCCGCCGCTCCATTGCATCTTGTTGACGGCGACATCGAGCGCCTCGTTGACGCTTTCCGGCCAGTCGCCGCCGCCGCGGGCTTTCAGCTCTAGCAGCTGGGCGTAGAGATCCTGGATGTCTGTGGTGAGGTCGATCTTTTTGGTCACATAGTCGTCGCCGATATCGCGATAGGCGACGAGGCCCATGCGGATGTCGGCGTCGGGGTTGGAATCAACGATCGCGGTGGCGATCGACCAGATCTTGCGCTTGGCGCCTTCGATCAGCCCGCCCATCGAGCCCGTGGTATCCAGCACGAAGGCGACTTCGACGGCGGGCTTGGCGCTAGCCGGCGACAGGCCGGCGGCGAGGGGCAGGGCGGCGAGAGCGAATGCGAGCGAGCGGAGCGTGGTGCGTGACTTCATGGATTCCTCCAGATGTTTCGTCCCTCGAGGCCCAAGTTCCACCGGCTTGGCGGTGGGCCTGTGGCCGAAAACAAGGCGGGCCGGGGTCGAAATTGCGGCTGTTGGTGCGCTGGTCCGCCTGTTGGACGGTGCGAAATCGGTTATGGTTCGAGGGATGGAATCGCCTGCTCGCCAAATCAGCCTTGTGCCGCCGCCCGACCGCCGGCAGTCGGAGACGGCGCTTGCGATCGCGCGCGGCACCGCGCGGCTGCTACGCTCGCTCGGCTTCTCCTGCATCAGTGAGCTGCCGTTGCCGTCGGGCCGGCGCGCCGATCTGGTAGCGCTGAACGAGCGCGGCGAGATCTGGATCGTCGAGATCAAGTCATCGGTGGAAGATCTGCGCGCCGACCAGAAATGGCAGGACTACCGGATGCATTGCGACCGGCTGTTCTTCGCCTTCACGCAGGATCTGCCGTGCGAGATTTTTCCTGATGGTACCGGGTTGATCATCGCCGACGCTTATGGCGCGCATCTGCATTGCGAAGCGCCCGAGCATCGCCTGCCGGCCGCGACCCGCAAATCGATGACGGTGCGCTTTGCGATGGCGGCCGCGCAGCGCATCAACCGTTTGGTCGATCCGCAGGGGCATGAGTTTTAGAAATGGTGCAGTAGGATGGGTAGAGCGCAGCGAAACCCATCGCCACGAACGCCCGCGTTGATGGGTTTCGCTGCGCTCTACCCATCCTACGATTCCGCGTTTGTGGAATCAGCGCGGCGCGCGCTTGGCCAGAATCCGCTGCAAGGTACGGCGGTGCATGTTGAGCCGGCGCGCGGTTTCCGAAACGTTGCGGTTGCACATTTCATAGATGCGCTGGATGTGCTCCCAGCGCACGCGATCCGCCGACATCGGATTGGACGGCAGCTCGGATTTCTCGGTGCCACTGGCGAGTAGCGCGGCGACGACGTCGTCGGCGTCGGCCGGTTTGGAGAGATAGTCCACCGCACCCATCTTCACCGCCGTCACGGCGGTCGCGATGTTGCCGTAGCCGGTGAGCACGATGGTGCGCGCGTCGGGGCGCTTGCGCTTCAGCGCCGACACCACGTCGAGGCCGTTGCCGTCACCCAGCCTTAAGTCCACCACGGCAAACGCCGGTGCGGCCTTGTTGATCTGCGCCAGGCCGTCGGTCACGGTGTCGCAGGACGTTACCGCGAAGCCGCGGGTTTCCATGGCGCGCGACAGGCGCTCCAGAAACGGCTTGTCGTCCTCGACGATCAGAAGTGAGCGGTCGGTGAGATCGTTCAGTTCGGCGATGGCGTTCAAGGCAGGGTATCCCCGGGTTGCGGATGCACAGCACTATATAGAGCATATGGCGCGCCGTTTTTGCAGTGCCAAGAGGCCGAAAGGTCGCGCGGTTCCAGTTTTCTCAAATTCTAATCGGCTGATCCTGCAGGAGATTCCGTTGGCTGCTCGGCCTCAAACCGGGCGCGCGGCCAGACGATCTGGACCACGGCGCCGTGATCGGGAAATGTCCGGTTTGAGAACGAAACCTTGGCGCCGGTGCGTTCCAGCAGCGTGCGGGCGATGAAAACGCCGAGACCAAGCCCGGCGCGGCCGCTTTGCGGCTCATCCGTGCCGCGCCGCCGCGATAAATAAGGCTCGCCGATGCGTTTCAGCATGTCGGGCGCGATGCCCGGGCCGTCGTCGGAAATCACGATTTCGACCGTCTCCGCGTTCCACCAAGCGTTAACCTCGACCGTCATGCGCGCGAAATCGACGGCATTCTCCAGGATGTTGCCGACGCCGTAGAGGATGGCCGGGTTCCGCGCGACCGCCGGCTCCTTTGTGGCTGCGACAGCTAGCCGCACCTTGATGGCGACACCGAAATCGCGATGCGGCGCCACCGCCTCCTCGATCAGGGTCGACAGCGGCATCAGGTCGAACGGCGCGCCGGAGGCGGAGAGTTGGGTGAGCTTGGCCAGAATGTCGCGGCAGCGCTGCGCCTGCTCGCGCAGCGTCTTGAGGTCAGAGGCCAATTGGTCATTGCCGTTGGCGGTCCTTTCCAGCTCCCGCGAAATCAGGAAGATCGTCGACAGCGGCGTCCCGAGTTCATGCGCGGCAGCCGCCGCCAGCCCGTCGAGCTGGGTCAGATGCTGCTCACGCGTCAGCACCAGTTCGGTCGCGGCGAGCGCATCGGAAAGCTTGCGCGCTTCTTCCGTCGCCTGGAACGCGTAGAGGCTGGTGACGCCGATCGCGAGCAGAATCGAGAGCCAGACACCGAGCAGATAGATCGGCGGCAGCACCAGCGGGTCTTCGCTGTCCCACGGCAGCGGCAAATGGAAGAACACCAGCGCCGAGGCGCAGGCCATTGCCAGCAGGCCGAGCCCGATCGTCAGGCGGATCGGCAGCACTGCTGCCGAGATCAGGACCGGGGCGAGGAACAGGAATGAAAACGGGTTCTGCAAGCCGCCGGTCAGGAACAATAGCGCGGCCAGTTCGACGATGTTGAGCGCGAGCAGCGCGGCGGCATAGACCGGCTCCAGCCGCTGCATCGGGTTGAACGCCACCTGCAGCGCGAGATTGAGCAGCGCGGCGACGCCGACAATGGCGACGCAGGGGATGATGGGGACGTCGAATTCCAGTCCGCGCGCGACGACAAAGATCGCGGTGAGCTGTCCCAGCGCCGCCAGCCAGCGCAGCCGCAGGATCGTATCGAGACGAACAAAGCGGTGCGGATGACGGAAGTCGGAGGCGGCATCGTCGGACATATCTGCAGTTTAGCCGTGCGGGTGGGCGATCACAAATGAGCGATCCGCGCGGCATGGAGAGGGGCCTGCATGGTTCGAGAGGCCGCTTTCGCGGCTCCTCACCATGAGGGTCGAAGCCTTTTCATGCAGCGATGGCAGTCTTCCCCCTCATGGAGAGGAGCGCGGCAACGCCGCGCGTCTCGAACCATGCAGGCCCCGCTGCCGCCTTGCGCTGTCAGTCCTAATGGCCCAATGAACGGGTCAGCATGGTTGAAAGCGGGACAGTGCCACCACCATCGCCCGCGGCCGGGCCGGAAAGCCCCGCCGCGATCGACGTCGCGCATTTGATAAAACTCTACAAGACCACGCGCGCGGTCGACGACATCTCGTTCAAAATCGCGCGCGGCAGCGTCACCGGGCTGCTCGGCGGCAATGGCGCCGGCAAGACCACGACAATCGCGATGATCATGGGGCTGGTGCTGCCGACCTCGGGCCGGGTCCGGGTGCTGGGCCATGCCATGCCCGAACAGAGCGCCGACGTGCTCGGGAGGATGAATTTCGAAAGCCCCTATGTCGACATGCCGATGCGGCTGACGGTGCGGCAGAACCTCACCATCTTCGGCAAGCTTTATGCGGTAAAGGATTTGCAGGAGCGCATCGCGCAGCTCGCCTCCGATCTGGACCTCAACGACTTTCTCGATCGCGCCAACGGAAAACTCTCGGCGGGGCAGAAGACGCGCGTCGCGCTGGCGAAGGCGCTGATCAACGAGCCTGAGCTGCTCCTGCTCGACGAGCCGACGGCCTCGCTCGACCCTGATACGGCCGACTGGGTACGCCAGCACCTTAAGACCTATCGCAAGACTCACGACGCCACCGTTCTCCTGGCGTCGCACAACATGCTGGAAGTGGAGCGGCTGTGCGACCGCGTCATCATCATGAAGCGCGGCCGCATCGAAGATGACGACAGTCCCGACCAGATCATGGCGCGCTACAACCGCACCACGCTGGAAGACGTCTTCCTCGATGTTGCGCGTGGCCGGGTCGCGGAGGGGACGCCATGAGCGAAATCGCCCATCACGCCATTTCCGCCCATCGTATCCAGGCGATGGTGCTGCGCTACTGGTATCTACTGATGTCGTCCTGGCCGCGGCTGCTGGAGCTGATCTACTGGCCGGCGTTGCAGATCATCACCTGGGGCTTCCTGCAGAACTACATTGCGCAGAACGACAGTTTCTTTGCCCGCGCCGGCGGCACGCTGATCGGCGCGGTGATCCTGTGGGACATCCTGTTCCGCGGCCAGCTCGGTTTTTCCATCTCGTTCCTGGAGGAGATGTGGGCGCGCAACCTCGGCAACCTGATGATGAGCCCGTTAAAGCCGATCGAGTTTCTGATCTCGCTGATGATCATGAGCCTGATCCGGCTCGCCATCGGCGTCATCCCGATGACGCTGCTGGCGCTGTTCTTCTTCGATTTCAATTTCTTTGCGATCGGCCTGCCGCTGATCGCGTTCTTCTGCAACCTGATCTTCACCAGCTGGTCGCTCGGGATTTTTGTCTCGGGCCTGGTGCTGCGCAACGGGCTCGGGGCCGAGAGCATCGTCTGGACGCTAATGTTCGGCCTGATGCCGCTCGCCTGCGTCTATTACCCGGTCGCGGTGCTGCCGGCCTGGCTGCAGGGCGTCGCCTGGATCCTGCCGCCGACCTACGTGTTCGAGGGCATGCGCGCGCTTTTGATCGATCACGTCTTCCGGAGCGACCTGATGATCTGGTCGCTCGCCATCAACGCGGTGCTGTTCGCTGCCTCGTTTACGATCTTTCTTGCCCTCTTGCGCAGCGCCAAACGGGTTGGATCGCTGCTCGGGGGTGGCGAATAAGTCACTATTCCCGTGGATTCCCGCGAGTTTTTGCCTTTCAGCCCCGTAGAACTACCGCTCGGCGCATTGACGCTTAATTACGCATTCGGCAGTATGCTGCGTCGCAAAACAGGGATCATGGTAAATGCCGATTGGTGAGTTTGGCGGCGCACCGCCGCTGGTGGCCGAAGGCAGTCCGGCGCTTACGACGCCGATGTACTGGATGTACGAATTGGGCCACGCGTCGCTCAATCCGGCACGCGCCGTGACCGATGCCACCAAGATCCTGTTTCAAAATCCCCTCAATCCGTGGTCTCACACGCAGTTCGGCAAGTCGATCGCCGCGGCCTGCGAATTGTTCGAACGGACCACGCGCCGCTACGGCAAGCCCGAATGGGGGCTCGACTTCACCGAGGTCAACGGCATCCAGACCCCGGTCGAGGTCCGCCCGATCTGGGAAAAGCCGTTCTGCCGCCTCTTGCATTTCGATCGCAAGCTGACGCGGCCGCTGCGCAGCCCCCATCCGCGCGTGCTGATCGTGGCGCCGATGTCCGGCCACTACGCGACGCTGCTCCGTGGCACGGTCGAGGCCTTCCTGCCGACGCATGAGGTCTACATCACCGATTGGGCGGATGCACGCATGGTCCCGCTTGCCGAGGGCCGCTTCGATCTCGACGACTACATCGACTACATCATCGAGATGCTGCACGTGCTCGGCGGCAACATGCATGTCATCGCGGTGTGCCAGCCCTCGGTGCCGGTGGTGGCTGCGGTCTCGGTGATGGAAGCCACGCGCGATCCCTTCGTGCCGCTGTCGATGACGCTGATGGGCGGCCCGATCGATACCCGCCGCAACCCGACCGCCGTGAACAACCTCGCCGAAGAGCGCGGCATCGAATGGTTCCGCAACCACGTCATCACCAAGGTACCGTTCCCGCATCCCGGCGTGATGCGCGACGTTTATCCGGGCTTTTTGCAGTTGTCCGGCTTCATCACCATGAATCTCGACCGCCACACCGACGCGCACAAGGCGCTGTTCAATAATCTGGTGAAGGGCGACGGCGACATGGTCGACAAGCACCGCGAATTCTACGACGAGTACCTCGCGGTGATGGATTTGACCGCCGAGTATTACCTGCAGACCGTCGACGTCGTGTTCGTCAAGCACGCGCTGCCCAAGGGTGAGATGACCCATCGCGGAAAGCCGGTCGATCCCTCAAAGATCCATCGCGTGGCGCTGATGACGGTGGAAGGCGAGAAGGACGACATTTCCGGGCTCGGTCAGACCGAAGCGACGCACGCTTTGTGCCCGCATATTCCCGATCATCGCCGCGTGCATTACGTGCAGAAGGGCGTCGGGCACTACGGTGTGTTCAATGGATCGCGATTCCGTTCCGAGATCGTGCCGCGCATCGCCGATTTCATGATGTCGGCGGCCAATACAACGGTGACAGCGGCCAATACCAAGCCGACATTGGTTCGCGCCGCTGAATAGGCGCGATTGGTGCGTCGGTTCCAGGCCGTCGATAAGCTGCTGATAAGATTCAAACATTCCAATTTTCGGTCGAATCAAGGGGTGAGTTCAGACTCACTCCTTGAGGTTCGCTAAAGGACCGATTTGAGGCCAAGTTCCATCTAAAATTTCGGGTTCCAGCCCCAGCCTATAGGGGGCTTTGCGCCGCTAGCCCCTGTATATTGGGCAAATGATTTGTTTTTGCGTCGGGCAATTTAGATGCGATTTCCCTGGCGGCGGATATGGCAGAATCCGGGCGAACTCCTACTCCCCGGACTCCAAGACATGGCTACTCGCGCCCTCCTTTATCGGCGGCCCGCCGAACCCGCGACCATTTTGGTCAAGCACGGCTCGCAAGTCTTTGCGATCAGGATGCGCCGGCACCGCCGCGCGCGCCGCTACACCCTTCGCATCCATCCGACTGATCGCGAAGCCATCCTGACGATGCCGCCGCGCGGCACGATCGTGGAAGCCAGGGAGTTTGCGCAACTCCATGGCGGCTGGATCGCCGCGCGCCTTGGCCGTCTGCCGAAGGCCGCCCCCTTTCAACCCGGCACCATCGTGCCGCTGCGCGGCGTGCCGCACCGCCTGGTGCATCGCGCCGGCGAGCGCGGCACAGTTTGGACCGAAACCCGCGACAGCGGCGAAAGGATTCTCTGCGTCGCCGGCGACTATGAGCACATGGATCGCCGCGTTCACGACTTTCTCAAGCGCGAGGCGCGCAAGGATCTGCACAAGGCGTCGCTCGCCTATGCCGCGGAACTTGGCGTGCGGGTCCGGCGGGTCTCGATCCGCGACCAGTCGAGCCGCTGGGGCTCGTGCACCTCGGCGGGCTCATTGTCCTATTCCTGGCGTCTGATCCTGGCGCCGCCCTATGTGCTGGATTACCTCGCCGCCCACGAAGTGGCGCATCTCGTCGAGATGAACCACTCGCCGCGGTTCTGGCGCGTGGTCGGCCGCATCTGCGACCATGTCGAACGCGCCAAGCGCTGGCTCGATACCTACGGCAACGATCTGCATCGTTATGGGGTCGAGGATTAGCGCTCGCCACGCACACTGTCATCGCCCGGCTTGACCGGGCGACCTAGTATTCCAGAGACAGTGGTGATCAACCGAGAAGCCGCGGCGTACTGGATACCCCGCTTTCGCGGGGTATGACGGCCTGAGGGGTACGACGGTCTGAGGTGGTCGCGAGATTGCGCCTATCTAAACAACCGATCCATCAGCCAGCCATCCAATCCCGCCGCGGCCTCGGGCCGGGCGTTTGGATTCGGCGGCGGCGGCACGGAGTTACGCGCCGGCGGTGGCCGGTACGCGCCGGCCGGGACCGGCGCCGAGGGCGCAGGCGCGCTGACCTGCGAGGTCTGGAACAGGTTCGGCATGAAGCCGCCGCGTTGTGCGTTCGGCAGGGCGGCCACCGGCACGCCTTGATGCGCGGTGCGCATGAAGCGGGTCCAGACTTCCACCGGCAGGCCGCCGCCGGTCGCCTTTTTGGTCGGCGAATTGTCGTCATTGCCGAGCCAGACGCCGGTGACGAGGTTCGCGGTATAGCCGACGAACCAGGCATCGCGGAAATCCTGGCTGGTGCCGGTCTTGCCGGCGGCCATCCAGCCCGGAATCTCCGCCTTGCGCGCGGTGCCCGATAGCAGCGTTTCCTGCATCATCGTGTTCATCATCGCGACATGGCGCGGCTCGATCACCGGGCCGAGCTGATCGGGCTGGCGCGCATACAGCAGCTTGCCCTCATTGGTGCGGATCCTGGTCACGACATGCGGGGAGACACCGAGCCCGCCATTGGCGAACGGCGCATAGGCGCCGACCAGCTCGAGGACCGAGACTTCCGAGGTGCCGAGCGCGATCGAGGGATTGGCATCGAGCTTCGAGGCGATGCCGAGCCGGTGCGCGGTCCGCACTACGTTCTTCGGCCCGACTTCGAGGCCGAGCCGCACCGCGACCGTGTTGAGCGACATCGCCAGCGCCTGCGTCAGCGTCACTGCGCCGAAATATTCATGGGTGTAGTTCTCCGGACGCCAGCCCTTGAGGTCGAGCGGCGCGTCCTGGCGGATCGTGTCCGGCGTCAGGCCGCCTTCGATCGCGGTCAGGAAGATGAACGGCTTGAATGCCGAGCCCGGCTGGCGCTTGGCCGTGACCGCGCGGTTGAATTGGCTCTCGGCATAATTCCGGCCGCCGACCATGGCGCGCACCGCGCCGTCGGGCGTCATCGCCACCAGGGCGCCCTGCGTGACGTTGAACTTCACGCTCTTAGCCGCCAGCTCGTCGATGATGGCGGCTTCCGCCACGCTTTGCAGCTTCGGATCGATCGTGGTCTCGACCACGATGCTCTGGTCGATCTGGCCGACAAGGTCGTCGAGCACCTCGCCGATCCAGTCGGCGACGTAATTGACGGTGCCGGCGCCGACCGGCTTCACCTTGTAGGAAGCGTGGCCGATCGAGGCCTTGGCCTGGGCGTCGGTGATGAACTTGGCTTCCGCCATCGCCGCGAGCACGATTTGCGCGCGTGCTTCTGCGCCTTCCGGGTTGCGGTTCGGCGCCAGCCGTGACGGCGATTTGACGAGGCCGGCCAGCATCGCCGCTTCCGCGACCGTGACGTTCTTCGCCGACTTGCCGAAATAGCGCTGCGAGGCCGCCTCGACGCCATAGGCGCCGGAGCCGAAATAGACGCGATTGAGATAAAGCTCGAGAATTTCGTTCTTGGAATGCTTGCGCTCCAGCCACAGCGCGAGCTCGACTTCCTGCAGCTTGCGCGCCATCGTCCGCTCCTGGGTCAGGAACAGGTTTTTCGCGAGCTGCTGCGTCAGGGTCGAGCCGCCCTGCGAGACGCCGCGGCGCAGGACGTTGGCAACCGCCGCGCGCGCGATGCCCACGGGGTCGATGCCGTAATGCGAATAGAAGCGGCGATCCTCGATGGCGATGAAGGCCTTCGGCAGATAGGGCGGCAGATCCTTCAGCGCGACATTGGTGCCCGGCGCTTCGCCGCGCGATGCCAGGAGGCTGCTGTCGAGCCCGACAATCTGGATGGTCGGCGGGCGTTTTGGAATTTCCAGCGACTGGATCGGCGGCAGATGCGCGCCGACCCAGACCACGATCCCGACCACCGCAATCACAGCCCAGATGCCGAGCACCGCGCCCCAATAGACCAGACGGCCGATCCGGATGCGGCCGCGCGATTTGCCGCGCCGCTTGGCGCCGCTCTTGGCCGCACGCGGCTTGCGCTCGCGCGGCGGCGGCTCGTCGTCCTCGTCTTCGATCTTGCGTTTGGCCACTGGCTTTTTCGGCTGCTCTTCGTCCGTGGCGTCAGGAATACGATCGGCTTGGGTCAGACGCAGCTCGGCAAGCGCAGCCGGAAGCCCGAACAGCGGCTCCTTGCGTGCGCCGCTCTTTTTCCGTCCCCACGCCATGCCAAACGCCGCTCATACCCGCCCCCCTCGCACGCTAATGGCGGCTGTTTAAGGGTCGGTTACCGAAAGGTTAATGCGGGATTAGGAGGTGCGGCGGGGCGTGCTAGCATCGATGCAAGCTGCAGTGTTTTCGAAGGGAATCTTGTGATGGGCCATATCGATCCGACCAAGGAAGTATTCGCGCAGTTCCGGGCCAATGATCGCCCCGGTCCGATCCATATGCTCAACCTGGTCCGGCTGCGCGAACAGGCGGCCTATCCCGACGGCCGCAAGGCGACCGGCGCGGAAGCCTATGCGGCTTACGGGCGCGAAAGCGGCCCGGTATTCGAGCGACTCGGCGGCCGCATCGTCTGGCACGGCCGGTTCGAACTGATGCTGATCGGGCCGCCGGAGGAGCGTTGGGATCATTGCTTCATCGCCGAATATCCAAGCGTCGCCGCCTTCGCCGAGATGATCCGCGACCCCGTCTATCGCGAGGCGGTCAAGCACCGCCAGGCTGCCGTCGAGGACTCTCGCCTGATCCGCCACGCCGTGCTGCCGGTCGGCAAGACGTTCGGGGAGATTCCGAAGTAAATCGGATTCGGTAGGATGGGTAGAGCGAAAGCGAAACCCATCAATCCATTGCGCGGAGAGACGATGGGTTTCGCTGCGCTCTACCCATCCTACCGGATATCACCAAAAAAAATCGGCGGCCCCGAAGGGCCGCCGATCGCTTCTTCCGCCGATCGTTCCCTGTGGCTCGCCGAGCCTAACCCGCCGGGCCTGCATCTTCGAGGATCGGCCCGAACAGTTCCCAGCGCTCGCCGTTGAAGCGCATCATCTGCAGCTGCTTGTTGACGCGGTAGTCGGTCGGCGAGGTATTGACGAGGATGCCCGGCAGCGACAGGTCGAGCTGAACATCCTTGAGGCTGGTGGCCACCTTCATGACGTTCTCGCGCGTGAGATTGTCGCCGCACTTCTGGAGCACGTAAATCATCAATTGCGAGGTCGAATAGGCATAGGAGTTGAAGCTCGAATCCTTGTCGCCATCCGGATAGTACTTGGCCATGAACTCGAAATATTTCTTCATGCCTGGATCGTCCTTCCAGGTCGGGTCCAGCGGATCCTTGCCGTAGTTGACGCTGATCACGCCCTTGGAGGCTTCAAGCCCCGCCGGTTTCATGACGGCGCCGACCGAGGTGGCGTTGATGTCGAGGATGTGTACCGGCTTCCAGTTCAGCTCGTGGATCTTCTTGATCGCCTGCGCCGCCTGCTTGGGCGTCGTCGCCGAGAAGAACAGGTCCGCGCCGGCGTCCTTGATCTTGAGGATTTGCGAATCGACCGTCGGGTCGGAGACTTCGTAGGAGGCTTCCGCCACGATCATCTTCGCCGCCTTGTCGCCGAGGCCGGCCTTGATGCCGTTCAGATAGTCCTTGCCGAGGTCGTCGTTCTGATAGAGCACGCCGATCTTGGCGTTCGGGTGTTCCTTGAGAATGTACTGGCCGTAGATGCGGCCTTCGACGAAGTAGTTCGGGTTGAAGCCCATGGTCCAGGGAAAGTTCTTCGGATCGGTGAACTTCGACGCCCCGGTCGCTGCGAACAGCTGCGGCACCTTCTTCGAGTTGAGATATTTCTGCACCGCCGCGTTCGAGGGCGTGCCGAGCAGCTGGAAGGTGAGCAGCACCTCGTCGCTCTCCACCAGCTTGCGCGTCTGCTCGACCGCCTTCGGCGGCGAGTAGGCGTCGTCATACTGGATCAGGTTGATCTTGCGGCCGTTCACGCCGCCCTGATCGTTGATCATCTTCATATAGGCGGCCTGGGTCTTGCCGATGGTGGCATAGGCAGAGGCCGGTCCGGAGAATGGATTGGTCTGGCCGATCTTGATCTCGGTGTCGCTCGCGCCGGGGTCGTATTTCTTCTGCGCGGAGGCCGTCGAGACCGACAGCGCAAGCGCGAGCGCCGTAGCGGTGGCCAGATGGAAAATACCCTTCCTCATAATCCTGCATTCCTCATGTGTTTATGATTGAGCTGATGATCTTTTCCCGGGGCTTTATGGGCCCCGGACGCCATCGCTGCCGCAATAGTGGCGGAAGCCATATTGCATTGCAAGGCGGGCCGCGCAGGCCATGCTGGTAGTGGGTTCCAGCTGCCCAAAAAGAATCCAGTGCGGCCAATCGCCGAACAATGATGCACCTCGTTCCGGGTTGGCCGCACGGAAGAGCAGACGCCGGCTGTTGCCAGCTACTGTGCATGGGGTTGTTTTCGATATTTTGTTTGGGCGGTCAGCGGAGCATCACGCCGGGCCTGATCTCATCCTGCCTTAGCCCCCCGGTCCGCTGTCCTCGATGATCGGGCCGAACAGCTCCCAGCGCTCGCCGTTGAACCGCATCATCTGCATCTGCTTGTTGATGCGGTAGTCGGTCGGCGAGGTATTGGTGACCATGCCGGGCAGCGAAAGGCTGCCGGTGACATTCTTCAGGTTGGCGGCCTGCTTCATGATGTTTTCGCGGGTGAGATCGTCGCCGCATTGCTGCAGGATCTTCACCAGCAGCTCCGCGGTCGAATAGCCGTAGGTGTTGACGGTGTTGAGCTTGTCGCCTTCCGGATAATATTTGTCCATGAAGGCGAAATAGGCCTTCATGCCGGGATCGTCCTTCCATTGCGGGTCGCCCGGATCCTTGCCATAGGCGGTCGAGATGATGTCCCTGGAGATGTCGAGGCCTGCGGGCTTGAGCGTCGCCGAGATCGGGCTCGCGTTGATGTCGAGGATATGGACCGGCTTCCAGCCGAGATCGGCGGCCTTCTTGATCGCCTGCGCAGCGAATTTCGGCGTCGAGGCGTCGTAGAGCAGGTCGGCGCCGGCCGCCTTCAGCTTGACGATCTGGGAGTCGATGGTCGGGTCGGTCAATTCATAGGAGGCTTCGGCGACGATCATCGACGCGGCCTTGGAGCCGAGACCTTCTTTCAGGCCGGTGATGTAGTCGCGGCCGAGGTCGTCGTTCTGATAGAGAATGCCGATCCTGGCATGCGGATGGTTCTTCAGAATGTATTGCCCGTAAATGCGCCCCTCGGACTGGTAGTTGGGATTGAAACCCATCGTCCACGGAAAATGCTTGGGGTCGGTGAATTTCGATGCGCCGGTCGCGGCGAGGAGCTGCGGCACCTTTTTGGCGTTGAGATATTTCTGCACGGCGGCGTTCGACGGCGTGCCGATGATCTGGAAGGTGAACAGGACCTCGTCGCTCTCGACGAGCTTGCGTACCTGTTCGACCGCCTTCGGCGGCGAATAGGCGTCGTCATACTGGATCAAGTTGATTTTACGGCCGTTGATGCCGCCCTGTTCGTTGATCATCTTGAAATAGGCGGCCTGGGTCTTGCCGATGCCGGCATAGGCGGAGGCAGGGCCCGAGAAAGGAACCGTCTGGCCGATCTTGATCTCGGTATCGCTCGCCCCGGTATCATATTTCTTCTGCGCACTGGCTGGCGAGGCCAGCGCGACTGCAACGGCCGTGCCCGCGATCAGACGAAGAATGCCGCCTCTCATTGTCGCTGCTCCCTTCTCCTTGTTTCGACCGATGATCTGTTCCGGCGATTGGATCGCCGGAGGTCATCGTTGGTATGGAGTGTGGCGGAACGGTTTTGCCGACGCAAGATAGCGAGAGGCGGCGAGGGACGGGCAGGATCAGCGCGAGCGCCGTCGACGCGGCCTCACGATATGCGGTCCCCAACCGGCGGGCGGAATTCGGGTGGATGCTCGCTCGCCCCTGGTAAAGAATAGAGATGCCCCGATATTCAGGGAATGCCGATGCCGGAAAGATTTGACCTCGATCGCCTGCCGACACCTATCGGAACCGCGCTGCTGGTCACCGATGCGGACGGCCATCTGCGTGCGCTCGATTGGGAGGATTATGAGCCGCGCATGAAGCAGCTGCTGCGCTTGCATTACGGCGCGGTGAACTTGCAGGATGGGCGGGCGCCGCGCGATCTGCGCGTTGCCTTGACCGGCTATTTCAAGGGCGACCTCGACCGTCTCGCATCGATCAGATGGCGCGTCGCCGGCACGCTGTTCCAGCAGAAGGTCTGGACCGCATTGCCCGGCATTCCTGCCGGGACCACGCTGAGCTACGGCGCGCTCGCGGCTCAGCTTGGCGTGCCGCGCGCGGTCCGCGCCCTCGGCCACGCCAACGGCTCCAACCCGATCAGCGTCGTTCTGCCGTGTCACCGCCTGATCGGCGCCAATGGCTCGCTGGTGAAATATGGCGGCGGCCTCGAGCGCAAGCGCTGGCTGCTCAAGCACGAGGGCGTGGTGATCTAGTAGCGGCGAGCGGGATGACGTGGCGCGCGCCGCCCTGCGGTCAATCCCGATTGCCGGAGGTATTTCGCAGGTCGCGCAGGATATAGATCAGGACAATCAGGACAGGACCCCACGCGAGTATCGCTCCCACCAGCATCGCGTTCACCGTCGCCATGATGGCTTCTCCACGTCAGCTGCCGGAGACGCAGTTGCGGCCGGCGACGGATTGCGGAATGTTATAGAGCCATTTCCAGTAGGTCCGGTTGCGCTCGAGCTGGCGCTTGTACATCTCGCGGCACGCCGCCGAGCAAAACTGCTCGAAATACCAGCTGCGCCGGACCAGCCCGAACGGACGCCTGCATTCCGGATTTCCGCAACAATTGCTCATGACGCGACCTCCGCATTCGCACGCCGTATCCAGCGGATGAAATCCTCATGGCCCTTGGCCAGGCAGATGCGTCCGCAATACCGTTCACGTGCAGGATTTCGCAACGAGATGATCTTCGCCTCTTCGCTGCCGCAATGGGAGCAGCGCGGTTCCAAATGCATGGTGACCTCCTCTTAGGGAATTGCCACTTGCAACTAAAATGTGATGCTTGCCGTCGCCGTCGTTCCCTCAAGGGGGCGACGGCGCGCAGTCTCGCGCCGCCACCGCCTTTCCTCAACTTGTCTTGATGGTTGGCGAAATCATCCTTGCGTATATCCGGCCAAAAACGGGGCTGGATCGCTCAGTGCCCGGCCGGCTGCGCCAGCGCGGTTTTCAGGCATTCGACCAGGATCTCGCCGTCGAAGGGCTTGCTCAGAAAGCAGGTTGCGCCCGCTTTGAGCGCCCGGTCGCGATCGCTTTCGGCTGAAAAAGCGGTGACAAATATGAAGGGGAGGCCATGGCCTTTGGCGAGCAAATGGGCTTGCAGCTCGAGGCCGCTCATAGCAGGCATTCTGATGTCGGTTATCACGCAGGATGTATCGCGGAGGTAGGGCGATCGCAGGAAATCTTCGGCCGAGGCGAAGGTATGGACGACATAGCCAATCGACTTGACGAGATTTGCCGTGGCGGCGCGGACCGAGCCATCGTCGTCGATAATCGATATGACCTGTGGGTTGGACAAGGATATCCTTCCTGGAGGACGACCCGAGGTTGTCCTTTGTCACCTCATAGCGGGAGATTGCGCCGCAAATGGCGGCCGGAAAATCATACTTAGGTTTGCGGCCGGCTGGATGTGGGCCCGCTTCCGAGCAACTCGGCCATCCTGACCAGATCAGGTAGCGACTTCGCTCCCATCTTCCGCATGATATTCCCGCGATGGATCTTGACGGTGATCTCGGCAAGGCCGATCTCGGCTGCGATCTGTTTGTTCATGAGCCCGGCGGTGACCAGGTTCATCACCTGCCGCTCCCGCGGGGTCAATGTGGCGAAAAGTGCTTGCAGGTCCGAAAGAACCTTTGCTTCGTCACGGCTGTTGCGGTCGCGTTCGATTGCCGCTGTCACGGCGTCCAGCATGTCTTGATCCCGAAACGGCTTGGTCAGGAAATCGACGGCCCCGGCCTTCATCGCCCTGACCGTCATCGGGATATCGCCGTGGCCCGTCATGAAGATGATCGGAATGCGAATGTCGGCCCTCGCCAATTCGGCCTGGAAGTCGAGGCCGCTCAGCCGCGGCAGCCGGATGTCCAGGATCAGGCAACCGGGGGCGTTCGGAAGCTTGCTTTGCAGAAATTCATGAGCCGAGCCGAACGTCTCGACCTGCAGGCCGACCGATCGGAACAGGCTACTCAGGGCTTCGCGCACCGATGCGTCGTCGTCGACGACGAAGACGATGGCTTCCTCCGCGCTGTTGGAATGAGGCGGTGCAGAGCGCACGGTCACGGCGGACTGCCCTCCACATGCAATGGCAAGGTGAACTGGAATGTCGCGCCAGGGCCGGCATTCTGCGACGCGGACAATCGTCCTCCGTGAGCCGCGACGATCGAGCGGCAGATCGACAGCCCCATTCCCATGCCGCCGGATTTCGTGCTGTAAAATGCGTCAAACAGCCGTTCTGCATGCTCAGCAGTAGCAAGTCCGGTACCGCGGTCTTCCACCGAGGCGACGATGTGTCCGGCGTCGTCAAGGCCGGTCCGGATTATCAGTTCCCGTGGCCGGTCCGTGACTGTCGCCATGGCCTCAATGCCGTTGATGACGAGGTTGATGACGACCTGTTGCAATTGAATCCGGTCGCCGAGGACGAGGGGAAGGGCGGGCGCAGGTTCCAGGCGCAACAAGACGCAATGCCTGAGCAGTTCGTGCTGCACCAGGCTCACGACCTCGTTGACGATTTCGTTGATATCGAGGGGCGCCTTCTGCTCGGAGCCCTTGTTGGCGAGCGCGCGGACGCGCTTGATCACGTCGCCCGCCCGGTTGCCATCCTTGATGATCGCCTGCAACGTTGCGCGCGCTTCGGTCAGATCGGGGGGCGCACGGTCGAGCCAACGCTGGCAGGCCGCGGCGTTGGTCACGACGGCCGCGAGCGGCTGGCTCACTTCATGGGCGATCGACGCCGCCAGTTCTCCGAGCGCCGTCACCCGCGTCACGTGCGCGAGATTCATCTGCGCTTCGTGCAGTTCGGCTTCGGCTCGCTTGCGGGCCGTAACGTCCGAAACGGCTCCGACGAAATCGATGCCGCTCGATCTATCCTTCACCGCATGGGCCCTGACGTGGACATGCTTGACCGAGCCGTCAGGCATCAGCAGCCGATAGCCGTGCTCGAAATCCTTCCACTCGCTCAACGCACGCTTGGTGGTCCGTAGAACGCGCGCGCGATCATCGGGATGGATGCGTTGGATCACGGTGGCCCGCTTCATTGATGGCGCCTTGTCGAATCCAAAGATTCTGAACGTTTCTTCCGACCAGATGATTTCGTCGCTGCTGGCACACCAGCCAAAGCTGCCGGTGCGGCTCAATCGCTGGGCTTCGGCCAGATACATTTCGCTCTGCCGCAATGCATTTTCAGCATGTTTGCGCTCGGTGATGTCCTCGCAGGCGATCAGGACGATTGGTTGACCGTCCAATAGCCGCACAGCCTTGGCATTTTCACGTACCCATAGCGTCGAACCGTCCTTGCGAACCTTGCAGATTTCCCAGCTATGGGTGCGGCCGATGTTGTTCAGGCAGACGGCAACGTTGTCCTGGGCCGCTTGGTGCTCGGCATTCGGAAACACTTTCAGGACGGATTGGCCGAGCAGTTCTTCGACGGAATAGCCAAGCTGTGCGGCGCCGAAGGTGTTGACAGAGACCACGGTGCCGGACGCATCGACCATGAAGTACATGACGGGATTGTGCTCGAATATCTCCTTCCATTGCGCCTCGCTGTTGCGCAGCGCCTCTATCGCGCGCGCTTCGGCCTTGCTGCGGCTCTGCAGAACGGTCTCGATCTGCCTGTGGGTGGTGCCCACCAGGCGCATCATGATCAACGAGGCGACAAGCGAGGCAACAAGCAGTGCGAACGCAACGAAAAAGGCGGGTGCCGTCGGCACCGGCGCAAAAACGAGCCAAATGCATGCCGTCGCCGCCAATGCCATTGCCATGCCGCCAAGCAGCCATTGCTCGGCCGAGCGCGACAAACTCGTGGTCGGGTAACGCATCATCGGCAGCACTGTAAATGGCAAGCCGGGTCGCGCCGTGTCGCTAGGTGACTGGCATCATCAGCAGCAACGACGTCACCCTTAACAGGCTGGATGCTAGCAGTTTTTTTGCCGTCCGAAGGATAAAATCAATGTTGGATCCGCGACTCAGGAGGCCTCCGCCCCGGGGAGGAGGGCCGGGCGCGTCCTTAGACCTTGGTATGATCGTGCCAACCGATCGTAATCTCTGGACCAACCTCCGTTCAATGGCCGGTTCCGTCCCAGACAATTACGCTATTGGAGTAACCGCAGTCGCGATCGCCGCACCGTAATATTCCGGAGGCCGATGATGTCGAAAGCCCGCCTGCACCTGATCCGTTGCGCCAGTGACATTGAGCCGCAAGCGAGGGTTCGCAGACGTGAATGCAGCTTCCAGCTAACCGTCATCGATGGAGGCAGGCGGCCCGGCCGTGCAGAGCTGGCAGATCCCTGGGAAGCCCTGCTCGATGTGTTCGGAAAGGCTCTCCTCATTGCCGAAGCAAACTATGCAGCCATCCTCGCAGCGAGTCTGACAACGCTTGAGCTCTATCCAAGGCATTTCAGCAAAGCTCGGACAGATATGCGCGAGATCGGGAACTCACACGTCACCCACGACGGCGGGTGACCGAGTATTCCAGAGGCCGCAGTGACCGAACCGATATGCCGCCGCATAACGATCCCACTCTGCGGGGATGACGGCAGAGTGCGCAGCCATGACATTGGCTAGGCCGCCGGCTGGGCGACATTGTCCTCGGCGGAGAGCAGGTGAAGCAGCGCGCTCTTGATGGCGGCCTGACGGGTCGGCGCGGTGATCTGGGCACCGAGCAGGTCGGTGACGTAGAACACGTCGCGGGCGCGTTCGCCGAAGGTCGCGACATGCGCCGAAGCGATGTTGAGGTTGAGCTTCGAGATTGCGGTCGTGAGCTGATACAGAAGGCCCGGACGGTCGAGCCCTGAAACCTCGATCACGGTGTAGCGGTCCGACCACTGGTTGTTGATGGTCACTTCAGGCTCGACCACGAAGGCGCGTTGCTTGCCGCGGTTGGCGGCCTTGCGCGCCACCACTTCGGGCAGCCGCAATTTGCCTTCGAGCACGTGCTCGATCATCTCGCCGATCCGGGTGGCGCGCCGTCCCTCGTCCTCATCGCGGTCGTATTCCCTGGAGATCGCGATGGTGTCGAGCGCGAGGCCGTCGGTGGTCGTGTAGATCTGCGCGTCGACGATGTTGGCGCCGGCGGAGGCGCAGGCGCCGGCAATGATCGACAACAGCCACGGGTGATCGGTCGCAAGAATCGTCAGTTCGGTGACGCCGCGTGCCTCGTCGAAGCCGACATTGATCGCCAGCTTATGGCCGGCCTGCTCGCTGGCGCGGATGAAGCGCGCCTGGCGGATCTTGCGTTGCAGATCGACCTTGAGCCAGTAGGCCGGATAGTGCCGCCCGATATAGGCGCTGAGCTCTTGCTCCGGCCACTCGTTGAAGGCGGCGCGGAATTCCGATTGCGCTACCGCGATGCGCTGCGCGCGGTTCACTTCCGAGAAGCCGCCGGTCAAGACCGGCTCGGTCTCGTAATACAGCGTGCGCAAGAGCTGCGCCTTCCAGCCGTTCCACACGCCGGGACCGACGCCCCTGATGTCGGCGGTGGTCAGGATGGTCAGAAGCTTCATCTGCTCGACCGATTGCACTACCGCAGCGAAATTCTCGATCGTCTTACGGTCCGAGAGGTCGCGCGACTGCGCCACCGTGGACATCGTCAGATGTTCTTCGATCAGCCAGGCCACCAGCTCCGTGTCGCCAGCGCTGAAGCCGAGCCGCGGGCACAAGCGCCGCGCCACCCGCGCGCCGGCGATCGAGTGATCCTCGGGGCGGCCCTTGGCGACGTCATGCAGCAGGGTCGCGATATAAATCACCGAGCGATGCTCGGGCTGCATCTTGCGAAACAGGTCGCTCGCCACCGCGAACTCGTCGATGCCGCCGCGCTCGATGTCCTGCAGGAAGCCGATGCAGCGGATCAGGTGCTCATCCACCGTATAGTGGTGATACATGTTGAACTGCATCATCGACACGATCTTGCCGAAGGCGCGGATGAAATGGCCGAGCACGCCGGTCTCGTTCATCCGCCGCAGCACGATCTCGGCGTTGTCGGAGGTCAGGATTTCCATGAACAGGCGGTTGGCTTCCGGATTCTCGCGAAGCTGCGTGTTCACCAGCTTCAGCGAGCGCGTCACCGTGCGCATCGCGTCGGGATGGAAGGCGAGGTTGTTCTTCTGCGCCAGGCGGAAGATCCGGATCAGGTTCACCGGATCGTGCTTGAAGACGTCGGGCGCGGCGAGATTGATGCGGTTGTTGTCGATGATGAAGTCGTCGCTGTCGGGCACCCGCCGCCGCTTGGCGCCCGGGCGCAGCCGCGCCACCATCCGGCTCAGCACTGGCGCAGGCTTGGCCTGCTCGTCCTCCAGCTTGGCGCACAGGATCGCGGTGAGGTCGCCGACGTCCTTGGCGACCAGGAAGTAGTGCTTCATGAAGCGCTCGACATCCTGCATGCCGGGATGCGAGGTGTAGCCGAGTCTGACAGCGATCTCGCGCTGCATGTCGAACGACAGCCGCTCTTCGGCGCGTCCCGAGACGAAATGCAGGTTGCAGCGCACCGACCACAGGAAGTCGGCGCAGCGGCGGAAGGTGCGATACTCCTGCGCGTCGAACACCCCGCGCTCGACCAGTTCGCCGGTCTCGCGCACGCGGTAGACATATTTGGCGATCCAGAACAGCGTGTGCAGGTCGCGCAGTCCGCCCTTGCCGTCCTTGACGTTGGGCTCGACCAGATAGCGTGACTGGCCGGCGCGGCGGTGCCGCTCCTCGCGCTCGGCGAGTTTCGCCGTGACGAATTCGGAGGCCGTGCCCTGCACCACGTCCTTGTCAAAGCGCGCGACGAGTTCGTCGTAGAGCGGCCGGTCGCCGGTCAGAAACCGCGTCTCCAAAATCGCGGTGCGGATCGTCATGTCGCCGCGCGCCTGGCGAATGCATTCGTCGACCGAGCGCGTGGCGTGGCCGACTTTCAGTCCCATGTCCCACAGGCAATAGAGAATGGCTTCGGCGACCTGCTCGCCCCAGGCGGTCTGCTTGTAGGGCAGGATGAATAGCAAATCGATGTCGGATTCCGGCGCCATCAGGCCGCGGCCATAGCCGCCGGTGGCGACCACCGCCATGCGCTCGGCACCGGTGGGCACGTTCGAGCGATAGAGATGCCGCGTGGCGGCCGAATAGAGGATGCGGATGATCTCGTCCTGCATGAAGCAGAGCCGCTCGGCGCAGCGGCGGCCGTGACGATCCCTGAGCAGGATGGCCTGCGCCGTCGCGCGCGCCGCGATCATCTCGGCCTTGAGCAGTTGCGCCAGCGCCGACCGGAACACGTCCTCGCGGCCGGCATGCTTTTCGGCAAGCGCATCGACCGCCGCGGTGATCCGCGCGGTATCGAAACGGTCATCCTCCCCCGCGGGGGCCTCAATCACGATGCTATCCATGATCCATCCCGATATCGGACGGCGCGAGGGCTGTCACGGAGGATTGCGATGCAAACCCCAAGCTAGGGCGCGGCCCGGTCGAATTCCAGCCCTATCCTGTTGAAAAGGCTGACGTTGCGGTTCGGTGCCGATGTCTGCATCGCAGGCAGGGATGACATCGCATCGATCGCAAACTATACGGGTAAGCAAAATAAAGCCGGGAGACAAAAATGGACGCCGCCGAACTCCGCGCGATGCAGGCCCCGATCAAGGAACGCTACAAGTCCGATCCCTCCGCCGCCGTCATTACTCTGAAAGCCAAAGGCTCGATCGACAGTGAGGGCATCGCGTGCAAGGTCGAGACCGGCCGTGCACTGGCGGTCGCGGGGCTTCATCCCGCTACCGGCGGCTCCGGGCTTGAGCTCTGCTCCGGCGACATGCTGCTCGAAGCGCTGGTCGCCTGCGCCGGCGTCACGCTGAAATCAGTCGCCACCGCCGTCGAGGTCCCGCTCAAGACCGGTATCGTCATCGCCGAGGGCGACCTCGATTTCCGCGGCACGCTCGGCGTTGATAAGGAAGCCCCCGTCGGCTTCGAGGAAATCCGCCTGCGCTTCGAGATCGGCACCGACGCACCGCAGGACAAGCTCGACCTGCTGCTAAAACTCACCGAACGCTATTGCGTGGTCTTTCAGACCATCAAGAACGGCCCGAAGGTTACAGTGTCGATGAAGCGGGTGTGATTCACCCTCCCTTGGAGGGGAAGGGTCGACGCGCATGCAACGCGCGGCGGGGCGGGGGGAAGGTCCCTCCGCATCCGACAGTGCCGGTGTTGAGAGATCACCCCACCCCGTCTCGCATATCGCTTCGCTCATGCGAGCCGACCCACGAGCGAGCTTTGCTCGTCTCGGACCCCTCCAGGGGAGGGTAAGAGAAGAAGATGTCCCCCGAACTTACCTTCCTCCTCACGCTGGGCCTGCGCATGGCGATCACCGCGGCGTTCGTGGTGACCGCTTCGATCGTCACCGAGCGCTCCGGCCCGGTGATCGGCGCGTTGATCGCGACGCTGCCGATCTCGGCGGGGCCGTCCTACGTCTTCCTCGCGCTCGACCATGATGCTGCCTTCATCGCCGAAGGCGCGCTGGCGAGCCTGCCGATCAATGCTGCAACGATCTTTCTTGGGCTCACTTACGTCGTGCTGGCGCAGCGTCATGGCGCGCTGCTCAGTTGCCTTGCCGCCGTTGCCGTATGGATCGGGCTCGCCACGGTCATCCGTTCGGTGCAATGGTCGCTCGCCGGCGGGCTGATCGCCAATGTCATCGCCTATGCGATCTGCGTGCCGCTGCTGGCGCGCTACCGCCACGCCAAGATGCCGCCGATCCGGCGACGCTGGTACGACATCCCGCTGCGGGCCTCGCTGGTCGCGACACTGGTGGCGACGGTGGTCACGACGTCGAGCTGGGTCGGCCCCAAGGTCAGTGGCATGATCGCGCTATTCCCGATCGTGTTCACCTCGATGATGCTGATCCTGCACCCCCGCATCGGTGGCAAGCCGACCGCGGCCGTGTTGGCCAACAGCGCCTGGGGCCTGATCGGATTGGGCATCGCCATAGCGGTACTGCACGTCGCGGCGCTGCAGTTCGGCTCGGCGATCGGGCTGAGCCTGGCGCTGGCGACGTGCGTGGGGTGGAATCTGAGCCTGTGGTGGCTGGGGAGGAGGAAGGCGGTACCCTAGCCGTCATTGCGAGCGCAGCGAAGCAATCCATCTATCCCCGCGTTGAGGAATGAATTGCTTCGCTCCGCTCGCAATGACGGTGGACAGACCTATTGCTTCGGCAGCTTCGCCTTCAGCGCATACAGCGCCTCCAGCGCCTCGCGCGGCGACATCTCGTCGGGATGCAGAGCCTTCACCGCCTCCATCAACAGCTCCGCCTCGCTCGGTGGCTTGGGCTCGGCAGCGGCCCGGGAGGGGACGGCGAACAGCGGAAGGTCGTCGGCGAGCGCCCGCGCCGTCTGGCCGCGGTCCTGCGCTTCGAGTTTTGCCAGCACCGACTTGGCCCGCGCGATCACGGCGGGCGGCAGGCCGGCGAGCTTGGCGACCTGAATGCCGTAAGAGCGGTCGGCCGAGCCCGGCAGCACCTCGTGCAGGAACACGACGTCGCCTTGCCATTCCTTCACCCGAACGGTGGCGTTGAACATCCGCGGCAGTTTTGCGGAGAGCGCAGTCAGCTCATGATAATGCGTGGCAAACAGCGCGCGGCAGCGGTTGGCCTCGTGCAGATGCTCGATTGCGGCCCACGCGATCGAGAGGCCATCGAAGGTCGCGGTGCCGCGGCCGATCTCGTCAAGGATCACCAGCGAGCGCTCGCTGGCCTGATTCAAAATGACGGCGGTTTCCACCATCTCGACCATGAAGGTCGATCGTCCGCGCGCGAGATCATCCGCCGCGCCGACGCGTGAGAACAGCCGGTCGACGACGCCGATCCGCGCGCGCGACGCCGGCACGTAGGAACCGATCTGCGCCATCAGGGCGATCAGCGCATTCTGGCGCAGGAAGGTCGATTTGCCGGCCATGTTCGGGCCGGTGATCAGCCAGATCTGGCCGGATTTCTGCGCTGGCCCCGGCGAGAGATCGCAGGCATTGGCGATGAACGGCTGGCCGTCGCGCTTGAGCGCCTGTTCGACCACTGGATGGCGGCCGCCTTCGACGGCGAAGCCGAGCGAACTATCGACTTCGGGCCGCACATAATTGTCGTCGACCGCAAGCTTCGCCAGCGCGGTTGCGACGTCGAGCATCGCAAAGGCATGCGCCGCGGTGCGCAGATCGTCGCTGGCGGCCAGCGCCATCGAACAGAGCCGCTCGAAGATTTCGAGCTCCAGATTGAGCGCGCGGTCGCCGGCATTGGCGATCTTGGCTTCGGTCTCGCCGAGTTCGGCCGTCGTGAAGCGGACCTGGCCCGCCAGGGTCTGGCGGTGGATGAAGGTCGCATTCAGCGGTGGCGCCATCAGCTTGTCGCCATGCTGCGCCGTGACCTCGACGAAATAGCCGAGCACGTTGTTGTGGCGGATCTTGAGCGCCTTGATGCCGGTATCCTCGGCGTAGCGCGCCTGCATCGCGGCGACGACGAGGCGGGAGGCGTCGCGCAGGTTGCGGCTCTCGTCGAGCGCAGGTTCATAGCCTTCGCGGATGAAGCCGCCGTCGCGCTTGATCAGCGGCAGTTGCTCGGCGAGCGCGCGTTCGAATTCGCGGGCGAGATCGCGCGAGGGGCGCCGCAGCGCGTCCATCACGGCGATGACCTCGGACGGCGGCGCTTCCAACGCCGCGAGCCGGGCTAGCGCCTGGTCCGCGGCGAGAATGCCGTCGCGCAAGGCTGCAAGATCGCGCGGGCCGCCGCGTCCAACGGATAGCCGCGCCAGCGCCCGCGACATGTCGGGGGCGGCGCGCAATGTGGTTCTGATATCGTCGCGCGCAGCACTGTCGGCGACAAATGTACCGATCGCATCCAGCCTTCGCGCGATGGCCGCACTATCGGTCAGCGGCGCGGCGAGACGCTGCGCCAGTAGCCGCGAGCCGGCAGCGGTCACTGTGCAATCGATCGCATCGAGCAGCGAGCCGCGGCGTTCCCCGGCGAGCGTCCGGGTCAGTTCGAGGTTGGCGCGGGTGGCGGGGTCGATCGCCATCGTGGTGCCGGCGGCTTCGCGCGATGGCGGCGACAGCGGTGGGCGTTTGCCGACCTGGGTGCGGTCGATATAGGTGACGGCCGCGGCTGCCGCGGTCGCCTCCAGCCGCGACATCGCGGAAAGGCCGTCCATGGTCGCAACCGCGAAATAATCGCACAGCCGCCGCTCGGCGGTGGCGCTGTCGAAGACGTCGCGCGTCAGCGGCGTCACCGAGGGCAGCTCCCGCAGCAGCGGTCCGAGATCGGCGTCGCCATAGAGCGCATCGGTGACGATCGCCTCATTCGGATTGATCCGCGCGAGCGTCGCCGCGAGTTCCGCAGTCGCGCATTCCGTAACCATGAACTCGGACGTTGAGATATCGATCCAGGCGAGGCCGATACGGTCGCCGCCGGAAGAAGCGCGGGCGCGCGCGATCGCGAGCAGGTAATTGTTGGTGCGGGCGTCGAGCAGCGTGTCTTCGGTCAGCGTGCCCGGCGTTACCAGCCGCACCACGCCGCGGGCGACCACGCTCTTGTTGCCGCGGGCGCGTGCCGCGGCGGGATTCTCGGTCTGCTCGCAGACGGCGACGTGGTGGCCGGCGTTGATCAGGCGATGCAGATAATCCTCGGAGCGCTCCACCGGCACGCCGCACATCGGGATGTCCATTCCCTGATGCTTGCCACGCTTGGTCAAGACGATGCCGAGCGCCTTCGAGGCAATCTCGGCGTCCTCGAAGAACAGCTCGTAGAAATCGCCCATCCGGTAGAACAGCAGGAGGCCGGGATGGGCGGCCTTGATCTCGAGGTACTGTTCCATCATCGGCGTCACGCGCAAGTTCGCGTCAGGTGCCGGCGTGGCCTCGGGCGGAGCGGGAGCAGGGATGGATTGCTGGATCGTCATTGCGGGCGGCAAACTACAAAATTTCGCCGGCCGGGTCCTATCGGTTTGCAGCCGGAATCCACGTTTTCCCCGTCGTCCCGGCCTTGAGCCGGGATCCATACTCTGGAGCAGCAATTGTTTGAACGGTTGTTCCGCCGTGAGGACGCGGCGTATAGGTCCCGGCTCAAGGCCGGGACGACGGGTGTCAATTGACCTGCCGCGGGCACGCTCCTAAAACTCGCCAACAGTTCCAGCGGGTCAACGCCTAAAGCACGGCATTCAGGGAGAGATTCTATGCGTGATGTATTCATTTGCGATGCCGTCCGGACCCCGATCGGCCGTTTCGGCGGCTCGCTCGCCAAGGTGCGCGCCGACGATCTGGCTGCGACCCCGATCAAGGCGCTGATGGCGAAGCATCCGAATCTCGACTGGTCGCAGGTGGATGAGGTGTTTTTCGGCTGCGCGAACCAGGCCGGCGAGGACAACCGTAACGTTGCGCGCATGGCGCTGCTGCTCGCGGGCATGCCGGAATCGGTTCCCGGCCAGACCCTCAATCGCCTCTGCGCGTCCGGCCTCGACGCCGTCGGCGCCGCGGGCCGGGCGATCCGCGCCGGTGAGATCGATTTCGCGATTGCCGGCGGCGTCGAATCGATGACCCGCGCGCCCTTCGTGATGGGCAAGGCTCCGGAAGCCTTCGCGCGCTCGGCCGACATCTACGACACCACGATCGGCTGGCGCTTCATCAACCCGCTGATGAAGGCGCAGTACGGCGTCGATGCGATGCCGGAGACCGGCGAGAACGTCGCCGAGGAATTTCAGGTGTCGCGCGCCGATCAGGACGCGATGGCGATCCGCTCGCAGCAGCGCGCAGGCGCCGCGATCGCAGCGGGCTATTTCGCCGAGGAGATCACGCCAATCCAGGTGCCCGGCGGCAAGGCCGGTCCGATCACCGTCGACAAGGATGAGCATCCGCGTCCCGAAACCACGCTGGAAGGCCTCGCCAAGCTGAAGCCGATCGTGCGCAATCCCGGCACGGTGACGGCCGGCAATGCATCCGGCGTCAACGACGGCGCCGCGGCCATGATCCTCGCCTCGGAGGCCTCCGTGAAGAAGCACGGACTGACGCCGCGCGCGCGCATTCTTGGATTGGCCTCGGCGGCGGTGCCGCCGCGCATCATGGGCATCGGCCCGGTGCCGGCGACCAAGAAGCTGATGGAGCGGCTCGGCATCAAGATCTCCGACTTCGATTTGATCGAGCTCAATGAAGCCTTTGCCTCGCAGGGCATAGCCTGCCTGCGGCAATTGGGTGTCAAGGACGATGCCGACTTCGTCAATCCGCATGGCGGCGCGATCGCGCTCGGCCATCCGCTCGGCATGAGCGGCGCGCGGCTGGTGCTGACGGCGGTGCACGGCATGGAGAAGCGGGGCGGGAAGCTTGCCTTGGCAACCATGTGCGTCGGCGTCGGCCAGGGCGTTGCGGTGGCGATCGAAAAGATCAATTAGAACAGCTATTTGGGAGGGTGAAAAACAACACTTTCCCAAATTAGTTATGTCATATAATGATCTGGCGGCGCCGCTTAGCGACGAAACCGCAAAGCGATTTCGCGCTGATAGCGTGGTGCGAGGGAGGAGTTCGTCATGACATTGGTCTATCCAGTGCAAAGCCTCGCGGCGCATCCGCCGCGGCTGTCCCCCGCCTACAAGAGCACGGTCAAGCGTTCGCCGACCAAGCCCTTGATCCCGATGCGGCACACGCTGTCGGAATTGACCGGGCCGGTCTACGGCCACGAGACGGTGCGCGAAGGCGATCACGACCTCACCATCCACGGCAAAGGCGAGCCGATCGGCGAGCGCATCATCGTGCACGGCCATGTGCTCGATGAAGAGGGCCGCGGCGTGCCGAACGCGCTGATCGAGCTGTGGCAGGCCAATTCCTGCGGCCGCTACGTCCATGTCGTCGATCAGCATCCCGCGCCGCTCGATCCGAACTTCACCGGCGCCGGCCGCGCGCAGACCGATGCGCAAGGCTATTATCGCTTCGTCACCATCAAGCCCGGTGCTTACCCCTGGGGTAATCACCACAACGCCTGGCGTCCCGCTCACATCCACTTCTCGGTGTTCGGCCATTCCTTCGTCTCGCGTCTGGTGACGCAGATGTATTTCCCTGGCGATCCGCTGTTTCCGTTCGATCCGATCTTCAATTCGGTCACCGACGAGAAAGCGCGCAACCGGATGATTTCCTCGTTCGATCTTGACAACACCAAGCCGGATTGGGCGCTGTGCTATCGCTTCAACATTGTGCTGCGCGGGCGCAACGCCACGCCGATGGAGAACAAGTAAGTGTCGCAGGCCAAGCCGGACGGAGTCACCCCGTCGCAAACCGTCGGTCCCTATTTCGCCTACGGCCTGACGCCGGGCGGCAGATACGAGTGGAACGACGCATTCACCAATAATCTCGTCACGGCGGATACGTCGGGCGAACGCATCCGCGTCGAAGGAACGGTGTTCGACGGCGACGGCGTACCCGTTGTCGATAGCATGCTGGAGATCTGGCAGGCGGACGCGCAGGGACGGTTCTCCGATCCGCAGGACAAGCGGGCGCCGCCGAATTCCACCTTCAAGGGATTCGGCCGCATCGGCACTGATGCGAAGGGCGCTTACGCCTTCGACACCATCAAGCCGGGGCAGGTCGCGGATCCCGACGGCAAGCCGCAGGCGCCGCATATCGTGCTCGCGGTCTTTGCGCGCGGCATGCTGCTGCACCTCTATTCCCGGATCTATTTCGACGGCGAGGCCGCCAACGCCACCGATCCCGTACTGGCGCTGGTGCCGGCCGACCGCCGCACCACGCTGATCGCGACACGGCAGCCCGGGAACGGCGCCTATCGCTTCGATATCCATCTGCAGGGCGACAAAGAGACCGTGTTCTTCGACGTGTAGACGTGGCCGACGGGGTTGCGGAATGATCATTGGTCGTCAGCAGGATGTTACAGTTGCAGCGACGGCCGTGATGGAGCGAACGTCCGATCCGCGGCTCCGCGAGATCATGGTGTCGCTGGTCAAGCACCTGCACGGTTTCGTCCGCGACGTCAGGCTGACCGAAGCGGAGTTTCGCGAGGCCACCGCCATTCTCGCCGAGATGGGCCGGCAATCGACTGACACGCACAATGAAGTCGTGCTGATGGCGGGCTCGCTCGGCGTGTCCGCGCTGGTCTGCCTTCTGAACAACGGGGATCAGGGCAACACCGAAACCGCGCAATCCTTGCTCGGGCCGTTCTGGCGACTGAACTCTCCGCGCACCGAAAACGGCGGCTCGATCGTCCGGTCCGAAACGCCGGGAGCAGCGCTCTTTGTCACCGGGCGTGTCGTGGACCCCGCCGGCAATCCGGTTGCCGGGGCGGAGGTCGATGTCTGGCACGCTTCGCCGGTCGGCCTTTACGAGAACCAGGATCCCGAACAGGCCGACATGAACCTGCGCGGCAAGTTCACGACCGATGCCGATGGCCGCTTCGCCTTCCGCTCGGTGATGATGGTCGGCTATCCGATCCCGACCGACGGCGTGGTCGGCAAGCTGCTGCAGGCGCAGGGCCGGCATCCGTACCGGCCCGCCCATCTGCATGCGTTGATCGTCAAGCCGGGATTCAAGGTCCTGATTTCGCAGGTCTACGATCCCGCCGATCCGCATATCGACAGCGACGTGCAGTTTGGCGTGACCAGGGCGCTGGTCGGCAATTTCGTGCGTCATGACGAGCCGCATCCGACCGTCGGAGACATCAGCCAGCCCTGGTATTCGCTCGACCATGTCTACCGGATGGAAGCCGGCGAGGCCGTATTGCCACGGCCGCCGATCAAGTAAGGTGTCGCGCCTGACGAGACAGTGATGCCCTCATTTTCCCTCGCTGCGCTGACCGTTCTCGAACTTGCGCCTCCGGCGATGATCGATGTCGCCGCGGCCTGCGGCTATCAGCAGGTCGGGCTGCGCTTGCTGCCGGCCATGCCGGGCGGCGTCGCCCATCCGCTGATGGAAGACGAAGTCGGCCTGAGGGAGACGCTCGCCCGGCTCGACGCGACCGGCATCACAGTCGCCGACCTCGAAGTCGTCGCGCTGCGGCCGGAAACCGAGATCGCTGCATTCTCTGCCTTTTTCGAGACCGGCGCCCGGCTCGGCGCCAGGCATATTCTGGTCGCCGACTACGATCCCGACCTCAGCCGATTCAGGGATCGCTATGCATCGTTCTGCGAGGCCGCGGCGCCCTATGGGCTCACAGCCGATCTCGAATTCATGCCATGGACCTACGCGCCCGATCTTGCGAGCGCGGCCCGCGTTGTCGCGCAGGTCGGCCAGCCAAATGCCGGCGTGCTGGTCGATGCCTTGCATTTCGACCGATCGAGGAGTTCGATCGACGAACTCGCGAACGTTCCCACACACCGCCTGCATTATTGGCAGATGTGCGACGCCCCCGCCGAGCAGCCCGCCACAACGGACGCCATGATCCATGCCGCCCGCCACGAGCGGATGTTTCCGGGTGAGGGTGGCATCGATCTCGTCGCGCTGGCGCGCGCCATGCCGGCGGATATCACGATCAGTCTCGAAATCCCGACCATCGAGCTTGCGAAGACGATGGATGCGAAAGCGCGGGCGCAGCGCGCGCTCGATGCCGCGCGGAATGTGATTGCGAGGTCGCTCGATGGCGCCTGACCACCGCGGGAGCTATCTCACATGATGACGCTGCGCCAGGTCGAGGTGATCCGCGCCGTGATGGTGACAGGCACGATCGGCGGGGCGGCGCGGCTTCTCAACGTGTCGGCGCCCGGCATCAGCCGTCTGGTGAAATATACCGAAAAGTCGCTCGGTGTCCGCTTCTTCCAGCGTCAGAACGGCCGCTATTTCCCGACGGCCGAAGCCCGCAACATCTTCGAGCAGATCAACGGCGTCTACGAGAAGATGGATGATCTCTCCGAGATCATCTCCAAGATCGGCCGCGGCGATCTGTCCGAGCTGCGCATCGGCTCGGTGCCGAGCATCTCGCAGGTGATGGTGCCGCGCGCGATCGAGCGGGTGCGGCGGCGCTATCCCGAGCTGCGGATCGACATCAACATCCTCAAGATCGAGGAGGCCGTCGATTATCTCCTGCTCGGCCGTGGCGATTGCGTCGCGATGAGCTATCGGCTCGAGCATCCCGGGCTCGACTTTTTGCCTCTGGCGTCGGGCGAATTGTTCTGCATCGTGCCGGCCGGGCACGAGCTTGCCGGATGCAAACAGGTCTCGGCCGCCGAAATCATCCGCTATCCCCTGATCGGGATCGATCCCAACGATCCCTATGGGCGGATCATGGCGGAGATTTTTGCGCGCAACAAACTCGATTACGACATCACTATCCGCGCGCGCTTCGGCACCACCGTGTGCGCGCTGGTCAAGGCCGGCCTCGGCATTGCCGTGATCGACCAGTTCACCGTCGCCCATGGCGGCTACCCCGGCGTCGAACTGCTCAAGATCGTCGAGCCGACGCGGTTCGACACCTACATTGCAGTGAAACGGGGTGCGCCGCTGTCGCTTCACATCGAGCATTTCATCGAATGCCTGCGCTCGGAAATGCGCGCGGTGGGGCCGGGCAGGACGGCGCCGCGCAAGCCCGATTCAAAGCCGGATTCCAAGTCGGATTCGAAGTCCCGCAAGAAATAACATGATGTTATCTATCCGGCATAAATGGGTAATTGTGTTAGGTCGGCAAACCGCTATCGTCGGGCCGGATCGGGGTCTGTTTCGCCCCAATTGCTGCCGATAACGCATTTGCATCTGATGACGAGATCATGAGTCCTGCCGCCCGACCTCCCGCTCCGGCCGACCGCCGCTTTCTCACCGGCCTGATCGGCGCGCCGATCGCGAATTCCGCGTCACCGGCGATGCACGAAGGCGCCGCCGAGGCGCTCGGGGCGCACTGCCACTATCAGCTCATCGAGGTCGCCGGCGCGAGCCGCGACGAATTGCGCCTGCTGCTCGACGGCGTGCGCCGCCTCGGCTTTGCCGGCGTCAACGTCACCTTCCCGTATAAGGAAGCGGTGATTTCCCTGCTCGATGAATTGTCGCCGGGGGCGCGGGCGATCGGGGCCGTCAACACCGTCGTGGTCAGGGACGGCCGGCTGATCGGACACAACACCGACACGACCGGGTTCGCCCGGGCGATCGGCGAGCTGGTGCGCGATCCCGCTCAGAACCGTGTCGCGGTGATCGGCGCCGGCGGCGTCGGCAAGGCGATCGGCTTTGCGCTGGCGGCGACCGGCGTCCGCGAGATCAGGATTTTCGATACCGATCGCGCTAAGGCCGAACAGCTCGCCGTGCAGCTTGCGCGCCAGGGCGAAGCCATGGCGGTGGGCAGTGTCGAAGAAGCGGTGCGTGATGCTACCGGCGTCGTCAACGGTTCGCCGGTCGGCATGTTGCCGAACCGCGGTACGCCGGTGCCGGAGGCGCTGCTGCATAGGGATCTGTGGGTAGCGGACGCGGTTTACACGCCGCTCTGGACACCGCTGCTCAATGCCGCCAAGGCCAAGGGCGCCGAGGTCATGACCGGGCGCGAGCTCGCGATCTATCAGGCGGCTGACGCCTTCGAACTGTTTACGGGGCTAAAGCCATCGGCGGTCGAGATGGGAAATGCATTCGACGCGGTGATGGCCAAACGCTACGCTAAAGTAAATGCCGCTTAACAACGCGGCCGGTCACAAGGTCGCGCATCAATTTCAAGAGAGGGGATGGAAATGAGATCTCGAATTTTCGCTGGACTACTGCTTGCCACCGTTTCCGCGGGAGCGGCGTTCGCGCAAGGCGGCCCGATCAAGCTTGCCGATGTCGCCGAACTGTCCGGCGGCGGTGCGACCGTCGGCAACAACTGGAAGAACGGCATCGACCTTGCGATTGAGGAGGTCAACGCCAAAGGCGGATTGCTTGGCCGCAAGCTGGAGGTCACCCATGCGGATTCGCAGTCGAACCCCGGCGTAGCCCGCGCGCAGGTGCAGAAGGCGCTCGACAATGAGCCCTATGTGCTGCTTGGGCCCGGCTATTCCGGATCGGTGAAGGTCACCGCGCCGCTCGCCGCCGAAGCCGGCATCGCGCAGATCATGGGCGGCGAAGCGGCCGAACTGACTCAAGCCGGCAACAAATTCCTGTTCCGCACCTCGTTCGGCCAGCAATCCTCGATGCCGAAGGTCGCGAAATACATCAACGACGAATTGAAGGCGAAGTCGGTCGCGGTCGTCTGGGTCAACAACGATTTCGGCAAGGGTGGCCGCGACGTCATCACCAAGGAATTCGCCAAGTACAACATCAAGGTCGCGGCCGATATTTCGACGGAAGCCGGCCAGGCCGACTTCGCCGCCGACGTCTCCAAGATCAAGGCCGCATCGCCCGATGCCGTCTTCGTCTATCTCAACGAGGAAGAAAGCGCGCGCATCCTGAAGGAGCTGAAGCGCCAGGCGGTCACGGTGCCGCTGATGGGCGAGACGACACTGGTCGGCCAGAAGGTCGTCGAGCTTGCCGGCGACGCTGCTAACGGTGCGCGCGGCCATGTCGGCCTGACCACCGATGCGCCGGTCGATCTGGTCAAGGCCTTCAGGGAAAAGTTCGTCAAGAAGTACAATTACGTTCCCGATCATAACGGGCTGAAGGGCTATCTCGCGATCTACATGATCAAGGCCACCACCGAGAAGATGGGCAAGGTCGATTCCAAAGCGTTCGCCGACAATCTGCATGGCCTGACCATCAAGGCCGCGAGCGAGCCCGGCATCCTGATGGATGTGACCTTCGACGAGAAGGGCGACATCGACCGCCAGGGCTTTCTGGTCGAGATCGTCGAGGGCAAGCAGGTCGTCAAGCAGGTGCTGCCGAAGCTGAACTGAATTGCGGCGATGGTGATGCGCGGGGGGGCGCGTCACCATCGCGATCGGGAATTTCGAAACAGCAACGATATCGTCCGCATCTGACGGGTGAGGGGAGAAGCATGTCCAATCTGCTCGATCTGCTCGTGGCAGGCCTTGCGACCGGGACGATCTACGCGCTCGTCGCGGTTGGCTTCACGCTATTGTGGCAGACGTCGCAAACCATCAATTTCGCGCAGGGCGAATTCGTCATGCTGCCGGCGTTCCTGATGCTGGCGGCGATGCATGCGGGCGCACCGTTCTGGCTCGCGATCATCCTCGGCATCCTGCTGTCGATGCTGCTGCTGGGGCTCGGCTTCAAGCTGCTGCTGGTTGATCCGATGTTGCGGCACGGTGTGCTGCCGCTGGCGATCGCGACCATGGCGCTGGCGATCGGCATGAAGGAAGCGGTGAAGCAGTTCTTCAGCGCCGAGGCCTCGCCGTTCCCCTCCATCGTGCCAGCCGGTGACCTCTCGCTGCTCGGCCGGGTGATCTCGCTGCAGAGCCTCGGCGTGCTCGCGCTCGCAATCGCGGTCGTGATCGGCCTGACGCTGCTGTTGAACCGCACTTCGATCGGCCACCAGATGCAGGCGACGGCGCAAAACCCGACCGTCGCCCGCATCATCGGCGTGCCGGTCGAGCGCATGATCCTGCTGACCTTCCTGATCAACGCATTCCTGGTGGCGCTGGCCTCGCTGCTGATCACGCCGATCTATCTCGCAAAGTTCTCCTCCGGCGAGGTGCTGGGACAGGCGGCGTTCATTGCGGCGATCGTCGGCGGCTTCAACCAGGTGCGCGGCGCGATCGCCGGTGGGCTCCTGATCGGAGTCGTCGACAATCTGGCTGCGGCCTATGTCTCGACGCAGTATCGCGCCGCGGTGCCGCTGGCGCTGTTGATCGTCATCATCCTGTTCCGTCCGCAGGGCCTGCTCGGCCGGCCCGAGGAGCGCACGGTATGACCAGCGCAACAAAATATTGGCGCATCGCGCTCGGCATCGCCGTCATCGCGGCGCTGATCATCGTGCCGATGAACTTCAACCGCTATGGCCTCTATATCCTGAGCCAGTGGGCGGTGATGACGATCGCCGCGATGGGGCTCAATTTGACGCTCGGCTATGCCGGCCAGGTCTCGCTGGCGCAGGGCGCCTTCGTCGGCATCGGTGCCTATGCCGCAGCAATCATGACCACGCAGGGCATGCCGCTGATTGCAGCGCTTGGTGTTGCGGTCGTGCTGTGCTTTGCGATCGGCTGGATCCTCGGTTATCCGGCGCTGCGCGTGCAGCATCACTATCTCGCCTTCGTGACGCTGGCGTTCTCGACGCTGGCCTTCCTGGTGTTCCGCAACGAGGACTGGCTCACCAAGGGCATCTACGGCATCTCAAACATTCCGCGGCCCAATGTGCTGGGCTTCGCCACCAACCGGCCGTTGCCGTTCTACTATTTCTGCCTCGGCTCGCTCGCTATCGTCTCGCTGGCGATGTGGTGGCTGATCCGCTCGCCCTGGGGCCGCGCCTTCGTGGCGCTGCGTGAGAACCCGGTGCGGGCGCTGTCGCTCGGCATCGACACAAGGCGCTATACATTGATGGCGTTTGCGATCGGCTCGGCGCTTGGCGGCGTCGCCGGCACGCTCTATGCCCCACTGACGCAGTATATCGATCCCGTCCCCTTCAACCTCTCGCTCTCGCTCGATCTCCTGATGATGGTGATCGTCGGCGGCTCCGGATTCTTTTTCGGGCCGTTCCTCGGGGCTGCCATCGCGGTGCTGCTGCCGGAGTGGCTGCGCTTCACGCAGGGCTATTACCTGATGCTCTACGCGGTCGCCGTGATGCTGCTCCTGATCTATTCGCCGACCGGCATTTTGGGAATCCTCGACCGCTATCTGGCCGAGCGCCGCACCAAGGCAGCGTCCGCGTTGCGGGCCGTCGCAAAATCCCGCCTGGAGACGGCGCCATGACCGCGGTTCTCGAAGTCAGCAACATCAAGAAGAGCTTTGGCGGCATCAAGGCTGTCGACGGCGTCAGCTTCGACGTGCAGGAGGGCGAGATCCTCGGCCTGATCGGTCCGAACGGCTGCGGCAAGTCCACGCTGTTCAACTGCATCCTCGGCCAGCTCACGCCGACCGACGGCGAGGTAAAAGTCGATGGCAAACCCGTCACCGGCTTGCGGCCATCGGAGCTCAATCGGCTCGGCGTCAGCCGCACCTTCCAGCTCCTGCAGGTGTTTCCGAAACTGTCGGTGCGGGAGAACCTGATCCTCGCCGGGCAGGAGCACCAGGGCAACATGGTGTCGCGCCTGTTCGGCCCCTCCGATGCTGGCCTGTCAGCGGCGGCCGACCAGATGATCGGCTTCTTCAAGCTCGATCATCTCGCCACCGAAGCCGCGGGCGGACTCTCTTACGGTCAGCAAAAACTGCTCGACGCCGCCATGGCGTTCATGGGCGGGCCGCGGCTGGTGTTGCTCGATGAGCCCGCCGGCGGCGTCAACCTCACCATGCTCGGCGACCTCAAGGAGCGGCTGGCGGCGATCAACCGCGAGAAGCGCGCCACCTTCGTGGTGATCGAGCACAACATGGAATTCGTGATGTCGCTGTGCACCCGCGTGATGGTGATGGCGGAAGGCAAGCTGCTCGCGATGGGCACGCCCGCCGAAGTCCGCGCCAATCCCGCCGTCATCGAAGCCTATCTCGGCCACTAAAGGGGTCCGACTATGAGCGATGCCATTTTGGATGTTCAAGGCCTCATCGGCGGCTACGGCAAGATGACGATCCTCAACGGCACCACCTTCTCGGTGCCGGCGGGCTCCATCACCACCGTGATCGGGCCGAACGGCGCCGGAAAGTCGACCGTGTTCAAGGCGATCTTCGGTCTGCTCAAGCTGCGCGAAGGCAGGATCATATTCAAAGGACGCGACGTCACGGGATTAAGCCAGCGCGAATTGCTGACATCGGGGATCTGCTACGTCCCCCAGGGCCGCAACATCTTCCCCGAACTGTCGGTGCGCGACAACATCCAGCTCGGCGCCGTCGTCGCCGGGCGCGACATCACTGACCTGCCTGCCCGGATCGAGGCGGCGCTCGATAAATTCCCCGCGCTGCGCAAGAGGGCGGCGCAACAGGCCTCCACGCTCTCGGGCGGCGAGCAGAAGCAGCTCGAAATCGTCCGCGGCCTCCTGCTCAATCCGCAACTGGTGCTGATCGACGAGCCGTCGATCGGGCTGTCGCCGCTGATGGTGCAGCAGACGTTCAACATATTGAAAGAACTTCGCGACCGCGGCGTGTCGATCCTGATGATCGAGCAGAACGCGCGCTCCGCGCTGGAGATTTCGGATTACGGCATCGTGCTCGAGCTCGGCCAGACCCGGCTCGTCGACAAGGCCGATCGCGTGCTGAGTGATCCCCGCATCGGGCAGTTGTTCCTGGGCGGCGCGATGACGGAGAGCGCGGCATGAGCGGCGCGTTGCGCATCGGTGTAGCAGGCGCGGGGTTGATCGGCCGCAGGCACATCGAGCTGGTCGCGGCGTCGTCCGATTGTGTTTTGGCCGGCATTGCCGATCCCTCACCCAAGGCAAAAGCGTTCGCCGAATCGCTGGGGATTCCCTGGTGCGCCGACCATCGCGCTCTGCTTGAGCGCGAGAAGCCCGACGGAATGATCGTCGCATCGCCCAATGCGCTGCATCTGCCGATGGCGCTCGATTGTGTGGCGGCTGGCGTTCCGGCGCTCGTCGAGAAACCGGTGACCGATACGGTCGCTGCCGCGCAGCGTCTCTGCGAAGCGGTAACGCACAGCGGCGTGCCGGTGCTGGTCGGTCATCACCGCCGGCACAATCCCCGTATCAAGGCGATCCGTAACAAAGTCATGGGCGGCGAGATCGGCCAGCTCACGGCCGTCGTCGGGCTGTGGCTTCTGAAGAAGCCGGACGATTATTTCGATGTCGCGTGGCGGCGCGAGATCGGCGGCGGGCCGCTACTGATCAATCTGGTGCACGATATCGACAACCTCAGATTCATCTGCGGTGAGATATCGGAAGTCCAGGCCATGACCTCGCACAAGGCGCGCGGCTTTGCCGTCGAGGATACCGCCGGCCTGCTTCTGAAGTTTGCCAATGGCGCGCTCGGCACGGTGACGCTGTCGGATGCAACGCCGGCGCCGTGGAGCTGGGAATTGTCGTCGGGCGAGAACGCGGCCTATCCGAAGCAGGACCAGCCTTGTTACCTGTTCGCCGGCACAAGGGGGGCGCTCTCGGTGCCGACCATGGAGCTGTGGTCGTACCCGGGCGAGGGCGGCTGGTATGCGCCGCTCTCCCGTGCCGCGGTCGATGTACCCGAGACTGATCCGCTGGTCGAGCAGCTCCGGCATTTCTGCGCGGTGATCGCGGGACGCGAAGCGCCGCTGATTTCCGCCGAGGATGCCATGGGCACGCTCGCCGTCGTGGAAGCCGTGCGCGAAGCCGCGGTCACAGGCAATCGCGTATCGCCGGCCTGGATCATGGAGCAGGCTGCATGAACAAACGCTCGATCGCAACCGTTTCGCTCAGTGGCGCCCTCGACGAAAAGCTGCGCGCGATCGCCGCGGCCGGCTTCGACGCCGTCGAGATTTTTGAGAACGACCTGCTGTCGTTCAACGGCCGCCCGCGTGACGTCGGTCAGATGTGCCGGGATCTCGGGCTTTCGATCTGTGCCTTCCAGCCGTTCCGCGACTTCGAGGGCATGCCGGAGCCGCAACGTACCAGAAATTTCGCGCGCGCCGAACGCAAGTTCGACCTGATGCAGGAGCTGCAGACCGACCTGATGCTGATCTGCAGCAACATCTCGCCGGCTTCGCTCGGCGGCATCGACCGCGCCGCCGCCGATTTCCACGAATTGGGCGAACGCGCGGCGGCACGCGGCTTGCGCGTCGGCTATGAGGCGCTCGCCTGGGGGCTTCACGTCAATGACTACCGCGACGCCTGGGAGATCGTGCGGCGCGCCGACCACCAATCGATCGGTGTTATCCTCGATAGCTTTCATGCGCTGGCGCCGTCGTTCCCGACAATGCCGATCCAATCGATCCCGGCCGACAAGATTTTTCTGGTGCAACTGGCCGACGCGCCAAAACTCGGCCTCGACGTCCTGTCGTGGAGCCGGCATTTTCGCTGCTTCCCGGGCCAGGGCGATTTGCCGGTCGCGGGCTTTGTCGAAGCGGTGCTTGCCACGGGATACGCGGGTCCGCTGTCGCTGGAAATTTTCAACGACCAGTTCCGCGCCGGCTCCGCGGTTCGCACGGCGACTGACGGGTTGCGGTCGCTCATGCTGCTGGAGGAGCAGGTCGGCGCTGCGCCTGCACCGTTGGAGCCGAAGGCGCGCAGCCGTGGCGTCGGCTTCGTCGAATTCGCCCTCAGCGAAGACAAGGCGCGCGAGCTTGCCGCTTTGTTCGGCCAGCTCGGCTTTCGCAAAACCGGCGTTCACCGCAGCAAGGATGTCGAGCGCTGGTCGCAGGGCCATATCGATCTCGTGATCAATTGCGAGCCGGATGGATTTGCGCATTCACACTTCGTCACCCACGGCCCCGGCGTCTGCGCCATCGCGGTTGATGTCGAGGATGCCGGCCGCACCATGGCGCGAGCGGAAGCTTTGAAGGCGCTGACCTTCTACCAGCCGGTCGGGCCCGGCGAATTGGAAATTCCCGCGATCCGCGGCGTCGGCGGCAGCCTGCTGTATTTCCTGGAAGAGGCCGGCAAGAACTGGGATCTCGATTTCGAGCCGCTGCGCGGCGATGCCTCAGGCGACCGGCTCGACGCCGTCGACCATATCTCTCAGTCGATGCCCTATGACGAGATGCTGTCGTGGCTGCTGTTCTATACCGGCATCCTCGATCTGCAGCGCCTGCCGCAGATGGAAATCGCTGATCCGGTCGGGCTGGTGCAGAGCCAGGCGCTGATCAACGGCAATCAGGGCCTGCGCGTGGTGCTCAACGGTTCGTCGGCCTCGCGCACGCTGTCGGCCCGCTTCATTCACGAATTCTTCGGCTCCGGCGTGCAGCACGTCGCATTCTCTTGCCGCGATATCTTCGCGACAGTCGCCGCCATGCGGGCGCGAGGGGCAGATTTCCTGCGGATTCCCGACAATTACTACGACGATATCGAAGCCAAATACGGCCTCGACGCCGCGACCATGGCGGCGCTTCGCGATAATCAGATTCTTTACGACCGCGAAGGTGATGGCGAATTCTTCCAGGTCTACACCCACGCCTTCGACGACCGGTTCTTCTTCGAGGTCGTCGAACGCCGCAACTATCACGGCTTTGGCGCCGCGAATGCCGCGATCAGGCTCGCGGCGCAAACGCGGGAATCGCGGCTGCTCACCATGCCGAAAGCGTGAAAGCAGCAAACAAAAAACTGAAAAGGGGAGCGAGACGATGCGGGTCAACGAGAAGGGTATAGGCGCGGCGCTATTGCTCGCGGCCTGCTTTTATCTGACGCCTGTCATGGCCGATCCGCTTCCTTGCGATGACGGCATCAAGACGGCCTTCCGTCCGGACGCCGAAACCACGGTTATTGCGGTCCGGCAGGTGAAGAAGGGCGAGGAACTGAAAGCGCCCGACGCGCCGCAGCCAGTGACCGCAGCGGCCGACCTCTGCCTGGTCAAACTGCTGGTCGGGCCCGGCGCGACGGCGGAAAAGGACAAGAACGCACGCTCTTATTCCGAAGGCATCGGCATCGAGGTTTGGCTGCCGACGCACGCCAACTGGAACGAGCGCATTCGCAACTATGGCGGCGGCGGATGGGTCGGCGGCGGCCATCGCTATGCCGACAAGATCGGTAGCAAGGTGCCGGCGATCGTCAATGCCAATATCGGCTATGCCTCGGGCACCACCGACGCGGGCCAGCCCTGGTATCAGGACGGCTCGTTCGCGTTTCTCTCCAACGGCAAGATCAACGTGGAGGCGCTGCGCGATTTCTCCGTGCGTGCGATGGTGGAGCAGGCGGTCAAGACCAAGGCGCTGGTCAACCTCTATTACGGCAAGGCCCCGAAATTCACCTATTATGACGGCCATTCGCAGGGCGGCCGGCAGGGCCTGAAGCTCGTGCAGGAATATCCCGAACTCTATGACGGCTACATGATCGGGCAGCCGGCGCTGAACATCGCCAAATTCGGCACGGCCGGCCTCTATCCGCAAATCGTGATGAAGACCGAACTCGGCTTTACTTCAGTGGACAAGCCGAAGGCCGCAGCCTTTGCCGCCAAGATCGCCGCCGCCAACAAGCGCGCGGTTGCGGCCTGCGACAAGGCCGGTCTCGGATTCCTGCTCGATCCCTTTGCCTGCGATTACAATCCCGCGCGCGATGCCGATATGCTATGCGCGGAGGAGGCTGGCGAGGGCGTCACAGGCCGTAACAGCGACACTGCGACCTGCATGAGCCTCAAGGAAGCCAACGCGCTGAACCGGATCTGGTACGGCGCGACCAGCGACGGCAGCTTCGATGTTAGCCAGAGCGCCGACGCGCGGTCCGGAAAATCGCTCGGCAAGAACCAGCTCTGGTGGACGTTCACCAAGAGCACCGCGATCGGCAATTTGATTACGAGCGCCTCCTCCTACGGCGTCGCCCTGGCGCTGCAGGACGTCAGCTACGCACCCGATGCCAGCACCTCCGGAGGTGAGCCGATCACGAACGCCTCGACCAATGTGCGCAACAAATGGCTGGAGCTGGATTACGCCGGGCTTGCCGACGCCGTGAACAAGGCCGTCGCCCTGCAGCCGACGCTGTTCAGCGACCTCATCACGGACAAGGCGGACCTCGGCAGGCTGCGTGATCTCGGCCGCAAGGTCGTCGTCTACACCGGCCTCGTCGATGACGCGATCCCGCCGGCCGGCAACATCAATTATCACGAGCGCGTGGTCGCCGCGATGGGCGGCCACGCCGAGGTGCAGAAGTACATGCGGATGTACCTGCTGCCGGGTTCGGCACACTCCTCGCAGGGGCGCGCCTATACCGTCGGCGGCAAGAACGACAGCGTGCCACTGCCGAAACTGCCGGGCAATGCCAACCAGACGCCGACGCGCGAGCAGGATCAGTTCTTCACCGCACTGGTGGACTGGGTCGAGAAGGGCGCTGCGCCCGGCGAAATCCTGCTGACATCGCGGGACAACAGCCTCAGCTATCCCGTCTGCGTCTATCCTTCGCGAACGACGTGGAACGGCAACGGAGATGCAAAGCAGGCTTCCAGCTATAGCTGCAGGTAGGCCGGCGGGGTAGGATCGTGTCATCCGCAGGGCGTCAGCACCGGATTGCACATGGTCGAACCGAAGGAAGCCGCCAGTAAAGCGCGCGAAGTGTTGGGTCTGCTCGGCTTCCTGCTGGTTGCCACCGCGCAGGTCTCCAACATGATCCTGGCGCGCGGCGTGGCCGGCAGCGTGCCGCCGTTCTCGATCGCGTTCTTTCGCTGGAGCATCGTCGCGCTCGGCCTCCTGCCGGCCATTGTGATGGCATTGCGGGAAAAGCCCGGCCTGTTGCGGGGCCAGACGCTCGGCATCGTCGTGGCCGGCTTCCTCGGCATGTTCGTCTGCGGCGGCCCGGTCTATCTGGCCGGCGTCACGACTTCCGCCATCAATCTCGCGCTGATCATGGCGCTCGCGCCGCTGGCGGTGCTACTGTTCTCGTTCGTGTCGGGCCAGGAAGCAATCCATCGCAGCCAGATCATCGGCATGCTGCTGTCGCTGGCGGGCGCGGCGCTGATCATCACCAAAGGAAATGCCGCCATCGGGGCGGGCGTGGTGACCGGCGACCTGCTGGCGCTGATGGCGATGCTGGGCTGGGCGGGCTACACATTGCTGCAGAACCGCGTGGGCAGCGGCATGAGTTTTCTGGCGCGGATCGGACTGTTCGCGGCGGCGGGCGCGCTGTTCTCGCTGCCCTTTGCTATCAATGAAATGTGGTCCGCGCCATCAGCCGCGTTCAGCGGCCGGGCGGCGCTGGTATATCTCTTCGCCGGGCTGGTCCCAGGGCTGTTCGCCTATTCGGCCTATGCCTGGCTCGGCGCGAAGTTCGGCGCGGTGTCGACGTCGCTCAGCCTCTATCTCGGGCCGATCGTCAGCGCGGTGCTGTCGATCGCCTTTCTCGGGGAGGCGCCGACCTTGATCCATCTGATTGGCGGCGCGCTGTCGCTCGGCGGCATGTGGCTGAGCCTGCAAGCCAAGCAGATCGGGTCGCGATAGATCCTCAGCCGCCCCGGCGTGACGCCACTCGGCCATCCACCGCATCAGCCGCCGCGGATCGCCGCCGCCGATCGAGGCTTGACATGCGTAATCATTTATATAATAGATTATTTATATAAAGGATTGAATATATGCCAAACCTCAATGCAGCCTTCTCCGCGCTGGCGGACCCGACCCGCCGGGCGATTCTTGCCCGCCTCGCATTGGGCGAAGCGACAGTCATGGAGTTGGTCGAACCGTTCGAACTGACCCAGCCTGCCATCTCGCGTCATCTCAAGGTGCTGGAGGGCGCGGGACTTATTATCCGCCGCGTCGAGGGCACGAAACGACCCTGCCGGCTGGCACCCTCAGCCATTTCCGAGATCGACCAATGGCTTGCGATGCTCCGGAAAGCCCTATCCGCGAATTACGATCGGCTCGACGACGTTCTGGCCGCCATGAAAACCGAAGAGTGAAAGGCAATCGCATGACCAAGATGACGCTTACGACCGAAGGCGACCGCCATGTTATCGTGACGCGGCGCTTCGCCGCCGCGCCGGAAGCGGTGTATCGCGCGCACACCGAGCCGGCGCTGATCCAGAAATGGCTGCTCGGTCCGGAAGGCTGGACGATGCCGGTCTGCATCAACGAGGCGCGACCGGGTGGCAAGATTCGCTATGAGTGGACGAACGGCCAAGGTGCCGGATTCTACGTGACCGGCGAGTATCTCGAACTGGTGCCGTTCAGCCGGCTCGTTCATGTCGAGCGCATGCACATGCCCGATGCGACGCCGGACAACCACGTTGAAACGACCTTCGCGCCCGATGGTGCCGGCACGTTGATGACCATGCGAATGACACTGCCCGATGCCGCGACGCGGGCTGCTATGCTGTCCACCGGCATGGAACACGGCATGGAGGCAAGCTACGCCCGGCTCGAGGGCATGATCGCCTCATCCCTTCGCGCCTAGCCGCGACGCATCGCGCGCCAGCGAGAGCGCTCATCCCAGCAACATACCAATGGAATTCGTCGTGATCGAACCGCTTCGCGTCATCAAAACGACGCCACAACTCACGGCCTTGATTCCTATTCGGGTTTCGCGCGACGATGTTTGCAAAGTGATGGGGCCCGGCCTTGTCGAATTGAAGGCTGCTGTCGCCGCGCAGAATGTTGCGGTGGTCGGACCCTGGTTCACCCACCATCTCCGCAACCCCGGCGAGGTGTTCGACTTCGAAATATGCCTACCGGTCGCAACGCCGGTCGCGCCGGCAAATCGCATGAAGCCGGGGCAATGGCCCGCCATGACTATCGTGCAGACCACCTATCACGGCGGCTACGAGGGTCTCGGCAGCGCCTGGGGTGAATTCATCGGCATGATCAAGAGTGCAGGACACAAGACTGCCGACGGACTTTACGAGACCTATGCGGTTGGTCCGGAGATGAGCGCTGATCCCGCTGCGTGGCGGACGGTGCTCAGCAAGGAACTGATGGAGATTTAGAATAAATTAGTCTCGATGCGGGGAAATTCGCGGCGAGAAATTCTACTCCATCACCGCATGATCGGGCGCGGCCGATTGCTCGCGCAGCGTCGCCTTGCTCGAGCCGATCATGATGGCGAGCGGGATGGCGCAGGCGGTGAATATCATCACCATCTGGTAGTCGTACGAGAACGCAATGATCTGCGCCTGTATCTTGACCATCATGTCGGCCATGGCGCGGCCCTTGTCGGTGGCAAGGTCGATCATGTCGCGCACGACGGGCATCTGCAGGGCGTGATTGAAGGGATTGATATGCTCCGACAGCACCGCGTAGGTGTAGCGCGTGCCCTGCGTCAGCTGCGAGATCACGAGCGAGATGCCGATCGAACTGGCGACATTGCGCATCAAGGTCAGCATCGAGGTGCCGTCGGTGCGCAGGTGATTGGGCAGCGTCAAAAACGCGACGGTTGAGAGCGGCACGAACACCAGGCCGAAGCCAAAGCCCTGGACCACGCTGATGACGACGATCTCGGTCACACCGGTCCGGTCGGTCCAGCCGGTCATGTAGAACAACGACAGGCAGGTGATGCCGAGGCCGGAGACGATCAGCGTCCGCGCCTCGATATGCTTCATCATGCGCCCGACCAGCATCATCGCCACGAAGGTGCCGCAGCCGCGGCTCGCCAGCAAAAGGCCCGCGGTGATGATGGGATAGCCGATCACGTTCTGCAGGAACGGTGAGGAGAGCGCCATGGTCGAGAACAGCACCAGGCCCATGACAGCCATGAACACGCAGCCGCCGACGAAATTCTTGTCCTTGAACAGCGCAAACTGGATGAACGGGCGGTCCGTCGTCAGCGAGTGCGCCAGGAAGTAATAAAAGCCGATGCCTGATATGATGAACTCGGCGATGATCTCGTTGGATTCCAGCCAGCCGAGCTGCTCGCCGCGGTCGAGCGCAAGCTGCAAAGCGCCGATCGCGACTGCCAGCGCGGTGAAGCCGAACCAGTCGAAGCGCAGTTCGAGGTCCTTCTTGGTCTCGTCCATGAAGATCACGAGGCCGAGCACGGTGATGACGCCGAACGGCAGGTTGACGAAGAACACCCAGTGCCAGGAATAGGTCTCGGTCAGCCAAGCGCCCAGCGACGGGCCCATGATCGGCCCCATCATCACGCCCATGCCCCAGATCGCCATCGCCTTGGCGCGTTCCTGCAGCGTGTAGGAATCGAGCATCACGGCCTGTGACAGCGGCACCAGCGCCGCGCCGAACACGCCCTGCAGCAGGCGGAACAGCACCATCTGGCTGATGTCCTGCGCCAGCCCGCACATCACCGACGCGACGGTGAAGCCGGCGGAGCAGACGATGAAGATGCGCTTGCGGCCGAAGCGGTTGGCGATCCACCCCACCGGGGCGGTCATGATCGCGGCGGCGACGATATAGGAGGTCAGCACCCAGTTGATCTGGTCCTGCGAGGCCGACAGCGTGCCCTGCATATAGGGCAGCGCGACATTGGCGATCGTGGTGTCCAGCGCCTGCATGATGGTCGCCGTCATGGCGCAGATCGTCACCATGTTCCGGCGCAGACCGGGAACCGATGCTGATGGCTGCCCAGGCGTCGCCATCGCGCTACTCGTGGTCCTGGTTCGCCACCGCCGGGGTCAGGCCGAGCAGCGCCGACAGCGAGCGGCGATGGTTGGTATCGATGGTGGCGTAAACGCTCATACCGGCCTTGAGCTTGCGTACGAACTTGTCGTTCTTGTCGAAATAGATCCGCACCGGCACGCGCTGCACCACCTTGACGAAATTGCCCGAGGCGTTCTGCGGCGGCAGGATCGCGAACTGCGCGCCGGTGCCGGGTGAGAGCGAACCGACCGTGCCCTTGAACACATGATTGGGGAACGCGTCGACCTCGAGTGTGACCGATTGGCCGACCGCGACATAGGTGAAATCGGATTCCTTCGGATTGGCGTCGACCCACGGGTTGCCGGTGTCGATGATGCTGAACACCGGCGTGCCGGCGGTAACGAAGCGGCCGAGCTGGATCTGCTCGACTTGCGTTGCGATGCCGGCCATCGGTGCGCGCATCACGGTGTGGTCGAGATTGCGCTGAGCCTGGTCGAGCGCGGCCTTCGCCTGCGCATAGGGCGGGAATTCATCGAGCGGCAGCTCGGGATTGCCGAGCAGCTGGGCTTTCGCAGTCGCGATCTTCTGCTGCAGCAGCTGGTACTGTGCGCTCGCCGTCACAAGGGCCGTCGACGCATTGTCGAGGTCGAGCTGCGAGCCGAAATTGTTCTTCACCAGCGCCGACTTGCGTTCGACATCGCGCCGCTTCAGGTCCATGCCCTGCTGCGATAATTCGCTCATCTGGCCGTAGATCCTGAGGTCGGCAATCAGATTGTCGTAGGTCACCTTGGCCTGGGCGAGGTTGGCCTGGGCCTGCGACAGCGCAAGGCGGAACGGCACCGGATCGATCTCGAACAGCACGTCGCCAGGGCCAACCTGCTGGCCTTCCTTCACCACGACCTTCTCGATCTTGCCGGAGATGTCGGGCGTGATCAGAACCTTCTGCGCGCCGACATAGGCGTCATCGGTGGTCACGTAGCGGCCGCCATTGAGATAGAAGGTCACGCCGGCCACCAATGCGACCAGCGGCAGCACCACCAGCAGCAGGAAGCGGCGATAGCGGCGCAAGCCGGCCATCAGCCTGCGGCGCGGCTCGGCCGCGAGCTTCGGCCGCGACGGCGTCGCTGGCGCCCCCTTCTGCTCGGGTGGGAATTTGAGGACGGGATCAGCCATAACGCTGTTCCTTTCGTGGAGTGTCGTTCGCCGGATTCTGGATCGCGCTGCGAACGTTCTCCTTGATCAGGTCGAGTTGGTCGAGCAGGCGATGCGCGTCAGCGGGGTTGATGCCGTCGAGCGCGGTCGCGGTGAGTTCGGAGCGAAGGCCGGCCAGCTTGCCGAGCAGCGGCCTTGCGGCCTTGCGCAAGTAAAGGCGGTTGACACGGCGGTCGTTCTCGTCGCCACGGCGCTCGATCCAGCCATTGTCGCAGAGCTTGTCGATCAGCCGCGTCAGCGTGATTGGTTGCATCTCCATCTGCTCGGCGAGTTCCGATTGCTTCAGGCCTTCAGTTCGCTCGACCTTGGCCAGAACCGCCCATTGCGCGCGGGTGATGCCGTAGCGCGCCGCCTGCCGGTCAGCATAAGCGCGCACCATCCGCTGCACCTCGCCCAGCGTGAACAGAAAATTCGCATCCACGGAACCGCGCATGGTTTTCAGCCTCCATAAGCTAGCGATATAATAAGCTTGCTTATGAATTCCGCATGGGGCGTAAGTGGCGGCCTGATCCGCTTCCCGCACATGGCTGGGAACCGAATGGCGCGCGGGCTTCAGGATCGGCTGCGAAACTGCTACAAGGGTCGATATGAGCCTGGCAAAGCCGACATTTCCCGCGCCCGACCACGATCACGGCCGCTGCACCGCGGAAGCGATCGCGCATGCGGAGGCGGTTTGCGCAAAGCGGGCGCAGAAATTCACGCCGATCCGGCGCCACGTGCTCAGCGCGCTGCTGTCGAGCCACCGGCCGCTCGGCGCATATGAGGTGATCGACGAGCTTGCCAAATCGATGCCGCGGCCGGCGCCGATCACAGTCTACCGGGCGCTCGATTTTCTGATGGAAAATGGCCTCGTCCACCGGATCGAGAGCCGCAACGCCTTCCTCGCCTGCGCGCACGACCATGATGAGACCTCGATGGTGGCGTTCTTGATCTGCGAGCTCTGCGGCTCGGTCGGCGAAATTCCGGCGGCGCCGGTGGCACAAAGCCTTAATGCAGCAGCGCGTGCGTCCGGTTTTGCCCCAAAACTCTCCGTCGTCGAGATCGCCGGCACCTGCGCCCACTGCCAGAAATAACAAGAAACGGCGGCAAGGCCGGCCACGAGGATCGATGTCTTCCAAGCAAGCAGCACTTTCAGCCGGGCGTGCGCTCACCCCGGGCGCCATCGCTTTGATGCTGATGCTGTGCGTGAGCTGGGGCTTTAATCAGATCGCGGTAAAGCTGGTTCTGCCTGATGTGCCGCCGATGCTGCAGGCGTTGATCCGATCTGTCGGCGCGCTGCCGGTGCTGTTCGCGATCGGCTGGTTTCGCGGCGTGAAATTCTTCGAGCGCGACGGGACGCTGTGGCCCGGGTTAAGCGCGGGTGTGATCTTCGGCATCGAATTCGTCTTGATCTATCGCGGATTGCTGCTGACATCGGCCTCGCGCGCCGTGGTGTTCCTCTACACGGCGCCGTTCTTCGTCGCGCTCGGCTCGTATGTCTTTCTCCGGGAACGGCTGCGGGCGCCGCAATGGGGCGGCCTGGCCCTGAGTTTCGCCGGCGTCGCCCTGGCGATCGGGGTGCCCCAGGCCAATGTCGACGCCAAGGTCCTGCTGGGCGATCTCCTGATCGTCGCCGGCGGCGCGCTGTGGGCGGCGACAACGCTGATCGTCAAGACGACCAGGCTGATCAAGGCTCCGGCAGAAAAAGGGCTCGGCTATCAGGTCGCGCTATCGATTCCGATTCTCGCGCTGGCGGCGGGGGTATCGGGCGAAACCATCAGCCATGTCCCGACACCGCTGTCACTGTCGCTGCTGGCCTATCAGTCGTTCTGGGTGGTTGGGCTGACGTTCCTGCTGTGGTTCGCGCTGGTGAAAACCTACTCGGCCAGCAAATTGTCGGCCTTCACCTTCGTCACCCCGCTGTTCGGCGTCGTCGCAAGCTATTTCATCATGCACGATACGCTGACCGTCGCCTTCGGCCTCGCTGCGCTACTGGTCATTGCGGGGCTTTATCTCGTCAACAAGCCGGATACGAAGGTGGTGCCGGATCCCAACCTGCCGGCGTGAGGACGTCGCGCCCGACAGGCTCGGAAATTCTTGCTAGACGGCGCTCAGAATTGTCCTCGCCCGCTCGATCGCCGTTTCGGCAATCGATCGATAAGAGCCTCTGATCGTCATATCGGCAATCGCTGCATTGACGAAGTCGGGGTTCAATTTGTCGAGTGCAAGAAGCGTTTTGGCGACTTGGCTCCGGTAGGAACGTAATGCTTCAACAATTGCATCTGCGTGAGTGTGGGCCGCCGCAGCGATATCGAAAATATCCCGCGGCCTGATATTGGATCCTCGATGATAGATCTTCTTCGTGATGATTTCCGGGATGTTCTCCAGCTCGACGGTTTCGTCCTCGATCGTGCGTCGAGTAGTCGGTGAGGTCGTCAACGATGGGCCAACGATGAAATCGATCTGACCCATGTCTTCGAATGCGAGCTTCAAGAACCTTGCACCGTCTCCGTCATACTCAGTCGGAGTAACGTCAAGTTTGAAGTCCCACTTTTGCGGATCGAGATAGGCCAGGAACTGAGGATCGGGCAGAAATATATCTATGTCATGGCTCTCGCGATGATCAATCTGCAGCATCATTGCGGTGCCGCCGCCAAACGTCCAATGATTGATGATTGTTTGGTCGGCATTGACCTGACGGATAAGAGCGCAGGCTAATCGGAACAGCCGCGCCCAGTCTGACGAATGTTTGGTGGCACTCACGCGGCGAGGGGATAGGACTCGCCAGAATAAATGGCAAAGGCCTTGGCTGCGGCTGCGAGCTGTTGCTCGGTAATATTGCAAGAACTGGCAAACTCGATCTGCAGTTTTGGGCTTACTTCACCGAAGAAAGAAGACATATGTCCAGGTGATGCCTTGGCCGCTTCGGGATGGAGGATACAAAAGGCGAGCTCCTGCGCATCCAGCTGCTTGCTGTACGGCGCATTAACAGTGGTTAATACCAGCGCAGGGCTCATCATCTTTCTCACTTATGCCACTAGATTGGACCGATATTGGCCGTTGTCAACGGACGAAGGCGGATTTCGCGAATGAACCTTAAACGCATGGCGCGCTAACCCGTCTCGATCGGCAACGACGTATCGTTCGCCCATTCGCCCATCGAGCCGTCGTAGAGGGCGAGATTGCTGTAGCCGAGCGCATGCAGCAGGAACAAATCGACCGTCGCCGAGATGCCGCCGCCGCAATAGGCGACGACGCGCTTGTCCTTCGTAATCCCCTGTGCCTTGAATTTGGCCTCGGCGTCGCCAAGCGGCACGAAGGCCTTGGTGGTCGGATCGAACAGTGTCGCTGCCGAGACGTTGCAACTGCCGGGCACGCGGCCGGGTCGGCCGTAGCGGCTTGGCTCCAGTCCTCTGTGGAATTGCGGGCCGAGCGCGTTGACGATGACGGTGCCCCGTTCGGAAGTCGCGGCCAGCGTCTGGTGCTTGTCGACGAAAAATCCGTCCCTTGGCCGCGCCGTGAATGTCGCCGGCTCATATCCCTTCGCCGGGCCGCTTTCGAGCGGGCGTCCCTCGAGCTTCCATTTGTCGACACCGCCGTCGAGCACGGTGGCGTTGTCGAAGCCGAGCGATCTCAGCATCCACCAGAACCGCGTCGCCCACATCGGCGAGCCGATGCTGTACAGCACGACCCGGCTCTCATTGGATACGCCGTGCGCGCCGAACCCCCGCTCGAGCTGCGCCACGCCAGGCATCATGAAGCGAAGCTCGGTTGTGGCGTCGGAGAACTCGCCCTGCAGATCGAGAAAATCGGCGCCCGGAATGTGCCCGGCCTCGAATGTGTGCTGTCCCGCTACGGCGAGATAGGGCAGGCTGGAGCCTTCCGGGGCGGGCTCGAGATAGGTGGTGCAATCGAACAGGCGCAGATCAGGGGACCTGAGAATCCCGGCGAGTTCCGCCGTCGTGATGAGGTCGTTTCGCGCCGGCATGCCCGCTTCCCTTTATGATGTCCCGACCATGCTAGAGGCCGCATCAGGCCATGAAAAGGCGGCGGGCATGCATGCTCGCCCTTTCAATTCCGCGATTCCTGTCCAATATAGCGGTTAACGAAAGGCTGCGGTCTTTCGCCCTGCTTTCGGCCACTGCGCGCGCCTTAAGCTATTGAATATACAAGATAAAAGTAGAAGTGTGACGGGGCGCACAGCGCTTTCGCCGCCCTCTTGGTGATTGTCACCAAAACCTGTTATTCGAGGCCCCATGAACAAGCCCGAAATGATCCCGCAAGACGACGTCGCCGGCCCCAAGGCCCGGCATAAAACCACCCAGGTCATGGTCGGCAATGTTGCCGTCGGCGGGGGTGCGCCGATCGTCGTGCAGTCGATGACCAACACCGACACTGCCGATATCGAAGGCACCATCGCCCAGGTCGCGGCGCTGACCCGCGCCGGCTCCGAAATGGTGCGCATCACCGTCGACCGCGAGGAGGCCGCTGCCGCCGTTCCGCACATCCGCGACGGCCTGCGCAAGCGCGGCATCACCACGCCGCTGATCGGTGACTTCCACTATATCGGCCACAAGCTGCTCGCCGAATATCCTGATTGTGCCGAGGCGCTCGACAAGTACCGCATCAATCCCGGCAATGTCGGCTTCAAGAACAAGCGCGACACCCAGTTCGCCGACATCATCGAGATCGCCAACAAGAATAACAAGCCGGTCCGCATCGGCGCCAATTGGGGCTCGCTCGACCAGGAACTGCTCACCAAGCTGATGGACGAGAATACGGCTTCCGCAAATCCGCGCGACGCGCGCGCGGTGACCCGCGAGGCCATGGTGCAGTCGGCGCTGCTCTCGGCCGCCCGTGCGCAAGAACTCGGCATGCCCAAGAACAAGATGATTCTTTCGGCGAAGGTTTCTGCCGTGCAGGACCTGATCGCGGTCTACCAGACGCTCGCTTCGCGTTCGGACTACGCGATCCATCTCGGCCTCACCGAAGCCGGCATGGGCTCGAAGGGCATCGTCGCTTCCTCCGCCGCGCTCGGCATCCTCTTGCAGGACGGCATCGGCGACACCATCCGCATTTCGCTCACCCCCGAGCCCGGCGGCGATCGTACCCTCGAGGTGCAGGTCGCGCAGGAATTGCTGCAGACCATGGGCTTCCGCACCTTCGTGCCGCTGGTCGCGGCATGCCCGGGCTGCGGCCGCACCACCTCGACCACGTTCCAGGAGCTGGCGCGTTCGATCCAGGACTTCATCCGCGACGAAATGCCGAACTGGAAGACGCAATATCCCGGTGTCGAACAGCTCAACGTTGCCGTCATGGGCTGCATCGTCAACGGTCCCGGCGAATCCAAGCACGCCAATATCGGCATCTCGCTGCCCGGCACCGGCGAAGCGCCGGCGGCGCCGGTGTTCGTCGACGGCAAGAAATTCCGCACCCTGCGCGGCCCGACGATTGCTGCCGACTTCAAGGCGCTGGTGATCGATTACATCGACCAGCGCTACGGCAAGGGCGCGAAGACGCCGGAAACGACGGCGGCGGAGTAGTATCTCTCCGTCGTCCCCGCGAAAGCGGGGACCCATAACCACAGGACGTCGTGGTTATGCCCGGCTGCGGCTCCAGCTTTCACAACAATGTACTCCTGTGGCTATGGGTCCCGGCTCGAGGCCGGGACGACGCCTATTGCGTTGCGCTTCGTATTGCCTGCGCTACGATGCTTCCCAATCAAGAACGGTTGGGAGAACGCCCATGTCTTCGCTATCAGGCAAGCAGGGACCTCGCTACAGGCACACCGCCGGCGACAGTGAGCCCTATGAGACCATCGGCATCGAAAAACTCACCCCGATCATTGGCGCGGAGATTTCCGGCGTCGACATCGGCAAACTCGTCTCCGACGACGCGCGCTCCAACCGGCAGATGGACGAGATCCACCGGGCGCTGGCCGAAAACCTCGTGATCTTCTTCCGCGATCAGCACATCACCCCGCAACAGCATCTCGCCTTCGGCCGCAAGTTCGGCGAACTGCATGTCCATCCGGCGGCGCCCAACGAGGGCGATCCGGCGCTGATGAAAATCTATGCCGACAAGGATTCCCCGCGCGCCAATGGCGAGGGCTGGCACTCGGACGTCTCCTGCGACCTCGAGCCGCCGATGGGGTCGATCCTCTACATCAAGCAGTGCCCGCCGCATGGCGGCGATACGCTGTTCGCCAACATGTACGCGGCCTATGAGGCGCTTTCCGATCGCATGAAGACCTATCTCGATGGGCTGACCGCGCTGCATGACGGCGAGCAGACCTATCGCGGTCTCTACGCCAATTACGGCGTCGCCGACCGGGTGGAATATCCGCGCGCCGAGCATCCGATCGTGCGCACCCATCCGGTTACGGGCAAAAAGGCGCTCTACGTCAACCGCGGCTTTACCCGCCACATCATCGGAATTCCCCGCGACGAGAGCGATGCCATGCTGGCTTATCTCTACCAGCACGAGGAAAATCCGCTGTTCCAGTGCCGCTTCCGCTGGACGGAAAACGCCATCGCCTTCTGGGACAACCGCTGTGCCCAGCACCGCGCGATGTGGGATTACTGGCCACACACGCGGTCGGGTACGCGGGTGACAGTGAAGGGCGAGCGGCCGGTTTAAGTATCGTGCCCCGGACGCAGTGCATCGCGAAGCGGTGCACTGCAGAGCCGGGGCCCATACTTTGCATCGATGATGGGTCCCGGCTCTGCGGCGCGTCACTTCATGCCGCGCCGCGTCCGGGACACGCGAGCAGGATGGACGTTGACGTTACCGGTCGCCCGCGTCAATCTTCCGCAAAAGCAAAAACAACATCAGGAGGTCCGCCATGCTCCGCGCCGAAGACAACAAATTCCTCACCGAGAGCGGGGCGGGCACCGGCATGGGCGAATTGCTCCGCCGCTTCTGGATTCCGGTGCTGCTTTCCGAAGAACTGCCCGAGGCCGACGGCACGCCGAAGAAGATCGTCGTGATGGGCGAGGAGTTGCTCGCCTTCCGTGACACCCGCGGCGTGGTCGGCGTCATCGATCAATACTGTCCGCACCGCGGCGCCAATCTCTGGCTCGGCCGCAACGAGGAATGCGGCATCCGCTGCGTCTATCACGGCTGGAAGTTTGATACCGACGGGCGCTGCGTCGACATGCCGACCTCCTATCCCGACCTCAATGCGAAGGACCTGATTCGCATCAAGTCCTATCCGGTGCGCGAATGGGGCGACATGATCTGGGCCTATATGGGCCCGGCGGACCAGATGCCCGAATTGCCCGCGCTGGAGATGGCGCTGGTGCCGCCCTCGCACCGCTACGTCACCAAGAAATGGCAGGACTGCAACTGGGTGCAGGCGCTGGAAGGCTCGATCGACACCGCGCATTTCACCTTCGCGCATCTCTCTTTCGAGAAGGAAGAGAACGAGATTCTCGACATCAAGAAGCATTTTGTGAATCCGCTGACGCGCGTGGCGACCGACCACATGCGCTGGATCGCCGAAGATCCGCGGCCCGTGATCAAGATCAATCCGCACGAGGCCGGCCTCACTGTCGCCGGCGGGCGGCTGACCGGGTCAGACAATATTTACTGGCGCATCGCCCAGTTCCTGATGCCGGTGCATGCCTATGCGCCGAGTTCGATGCCCGGCGAGAATATCTTTGGCCAGAGTTTTGTGCCGGTGACGGATACCAATTGCTGGATCTACACCTATGCGTGGAATCCGGACCGCCCGCTGACCCAGGCCGAACGCGATGGTTATGATCGCGGCAATGGCGTAATGGCCGTGGTCGACGAGAACTATGTCCCGCTGCGCAACAAGTCGAACGACTATCTGATCGATCGCAAGCTGCAGAAAACCTCGAGCTACACCGGCATCAAGGGCGTGTCCGAGCAGGACGCTGCCGTACAGGACAGCCAGGGCCCGATCGCCGATCGCACCCGCGAGCATCTTGGCCCGACCGATCTCGGCATCATGCATTTCCGGAAACTGGTGATGGATGCCGCCCGCGCGCTGCAGCAGGGCGAGGCGCCGCCGCATGTCAAACACCAGGACCGCTACACGGTACGGTCCGGCGCCTGCGTCACCAGCAAGGCCAAGGACCTCACGGCCGTCATGATCGAGCGGTTCGGCGATGCGGCGGGTTTTGTCGGCGGTGCCGGCAGGAACGCGGCGGCGGAGTAGGGCGCACTCCCTCGTCGTCCCGGCGAACGCCGGGACCCATCACCAGCGATAATTGTTGAGCGAATGCCGTCAACCATCCTGCTAAACAATCACGGCCGCGGCGTATGGGTCCCGGCGTTCGCCGGGACGACAATGGCGGGAAACGCTACATCACGATCCTGCGATACTCCCGATTACTCAAACTCGCTTCCTCCAGATCGAGGTCGCGTTCGATTCGTCGCCTGGTTTCGTCGGTGATCTTGCCGTCGCGCAGCAGGATGTGGATGAACTTGCGTTCCGCCGCGATCAATTCCCGCGTCAGCGCGGTGCCGGCCGCTGTGATGTCGTGCGCGTCGGGGTCGAGCGAGCTGGGCAGCTGGTTGGCGCGGATTTCGTGCCGGGCGCGCAGCAGCTTCACGACCTCGTCCGAGAGTTCGCGGTCATCCGTGATGGCGTCGAGCGATTTGAGCGCGGCGTCGAGCGCCTCGCGCCGCGCCGCGATCTCGGCTTCATGTTCCCTGAGATGCTCGCTGCGGCCGTCCTTGGCGACGCCGAGCCATCGCACCACGGTCGGCAACCCAAGCCCCAGTCCCACCAGCGTGATGAGAATGACGCCGAAGGCGACGAACAGGATCATGTCGCGGTAGGGGAAGGCTTCGCCGCCCGGCAGCGTAAACGGCAGCGCCAGCGCCGCGGCCAGCGATACCGCGCCGCGCACGCCGGTAAAGCCGACCACGAACACCGTCTGCCAGGAAGGAGGTGGGTCGCGTTCGCGGATCCGCTTGCTGATGAGCCGCGGCAGATAGGTCGCGGGATAGACCCAGGCGAAACGCGCGACGATGATAATGACGGCGACCAGCACGGTGGTGAGCAGGATGTCGTGCAGCGGAAACGCCTTCGACTTCTCGTACAACAGCCGCATCTGGAAGCCCGTCAGCAGGAACAGCATGCCCTCGACCAAGTAGATCACGAGGTCCCAGAAGAAGATGCCTTGCAGGCGCGTCGCCGATGAAATCAACAGCGGTCCGTTCCAGCTGATATAGAGCCCGCAGGTGACGGTCGCGATCACGCCGGAGCCGCCGAGATGTTCGGGGATCCAGTAAGCGAGGTAGGGCGTGAGCAGCGACAGCGTGATCTCGATCTGCGGGTCGCGCGCGTGATGCCGCGCACGCAGGGAGAGCCAGCCGACCGCCAGGCCGAACAGGATTTCGCCGACCACAATGGCCGCGAAGGTACCCTCCGCCTTCGGCAGCGAGAACAGGCCGGTCGTGATCGCCGCCACCGCGAACCGGTAGAGGATCAGCGCGGTGGCATCGTTCGCCAGCCCTTCGCCTTCGAGCACGACCAGGATCCGGCGCGGCATGCCGAGCTTGCGGGCGATCGCCAGCGGCGCCACGACATCCGGCGGTGCGACGATGGCGCCGAGCAGGAAGCCGATGCCCCAGGGCAGTCCGATCAGGTAATGGGTCGCGGTCGCCACCGCGCAAGCCGTGAAGATCACGCAGCCGACCGACAATAGAATGATCGGCCGCAAATTAGCTTTGAATTCGCGCCAGCTCATCGCGACGCTGGCCGAATAGATCAGCGGCGGCAGGAATACCAGCAGCACGAGTTGTGGCGGCAATTCCACGGTCGGCATGCCCGGCACGAAGGCCAGCGCGATGCCGGCGAGCAGCAGCAGGATAGCAGGTGCGACATCGATGCGCCGCGCCAGCAGCGCGGTTCCTGCCAGCGCGGCCAGCAGGATCAAGAAGATCTGAAACGTGGATTCCATGATCGCCCCCCTTCGCAAGGAAAACCCGAGAGGTCAATGCGCAAGGCGCGTTGCGCTCACGAACGCGGGGCGCGCTGGTTTCACGCCGCCCCTGACAAATTTGTGACGCCCGGCTCAAAACCCGCACCGCCATTGCCCCGTACCAGCGGAGACCCTGCGTCGGCAGGTGGAGAGGGCGGGAGCATTGCGATGAAGTATATTGGTCAGCATGCAATTGTGATCGGTGCCAGCATGGGCGGCCTGTTGGCCGCGCGCGCACTATCGGATTTCTATGCCGTCGTCACCGTGCTGGAGCGCGATGCGTTTCCGCAGGCGGATATTCCCCGCAAGGGCGTGCCGCAAGGGCGCCATGCGCACGGGCTGCTCGCGCGGGGTCGCAATGTGATCGAGAATTTCTTTCCCGGCTGGACCGACGAGGTCGTCGCCAGCGGGGGCGCGCGGGGCGACATCGCCGGCGACGTCAATTGGGTCGGCCACGGCGTTACGCTCAAATCGGCGCCGAGCGAGATGGTCGGGCTGCTGGCCGCGCGGCCGGTGCTGGAAGGTCATGTGCGGCGGCGCCTGATGGCGCTGTCCAATGTGCGCGTGATCGAAAATTGCACGGCGCACGACCTGATCGCGGATGACGAAAAGGCCGCCATCAAGGGTGTGCGCGTCAAGATCGGTACCGGCGAGGAACACCGCATCACGGCCGATCTCGTGGTTGATGCGTCCGGCCGCGGCTCGTCGAGCCCGGCCTGGCTGGAAAGTTTTGGTTTTGCCAAGCCCGAAGAAGAGCGGATCGAGATCGGGATCGGCTACACCACGCGTCACTATCGCCGCCGGCCGACCGATCTCGACGGCAAGAAGGCGGTGGTGGTCGCCGGCAGCGGGCCGAACTGGCGCAACGGTGTGATCCTGTACCAGACTGAGGACCGCTGGATCGTCTCGATCGGCGGCTATTTCGGCGACCATGCCCCCGACGACGAGCAGTTGTTCGCCGCCTATGCCGGCTCGCTGCCAACGCCGGAAATCTACGACATCGTCGCCCATGCCGAGCCGCTCGGCGATTTCGTCCGCTATCGCTATCCCGCCAATCTGCGCCGCCGCTACGAGCGGCTGACGCGCTTTCCGAACGGCTACCTCGTCTTTGGCGATGCCCTGTGCAGCTTCAATCCGGTCTACGGCCAGGGCATGACGGTGGCGGCGCAGGAAGCGATGCTGCTGCGCGACTGCCTTGACGCCGGCGCCGGCGCGGCCGATCTGGCGCGGCGCTTCTTCGCCGGCGCTGCTGAGGTGATCGACACGCCCTGGGACATTGCGGTCGGCAACGACCTCCGGCATCCGACGGTCGAGGGGCCGCGGCCGGCGAAGGTGCGCTTCATCAACTGGTACATCGGCAAGCTGCACATGGCCGCGCGGCACGATGCGAGGCTAGCGACCGCCTTCCTCGAGGTTGCCAACCTGGAAGCGCCGCCGACGCGGCTGCTGCAGCCCGCCATCGTGATGCGGGTGATCCGCGGCAATTTCGGCCGCCGCAATGACGGCACTGAAGCCGTGTCGGCCGGCGCGCAGGCCTGAGGAATGTTACTCGCGCAGATCGTAGCGGTAGGATTTCGAGACGATCTTCCAGCCGTCGCGCAGCTTCATCGCCACCAGATAGTCGGTGAAATAACGCGGCGGCAGTTGGCAGCGCACCTTGATGAAGGCGGTCTGGTCGTCCGAGCGGTCGATGGTGACGATAAAATCCTCGCGCGGCTTGCCCTCGGCCTTGGCGGAAGGGCGCTTGCGCACCCGGTCGAGCCAGTCCGGCACGGTCAGCACCTGCAATTCGCCCTTTTCCAGCCAGCGCAGATCGGCGGTGGTGTCGAAGATCGCGCCGAGCTTGTCGGCGTCGCCTTCATACAGGCCGTCGAAATAGCTCTGCACCACGGCTTCGACGGTGGATCGGTCAGCGCCCACGATTTTCCTCCCGGACAAATAACGGAATTATGGAGGGGAAATTAAGCCATGAACCGGCGGATTGCACTATTGAGAAAAGGCGAACGCTCGCATCACTGCCGAAGAATGCGTGCATCCCGGCGGGCCCTCTACCTGGGCGGCGCCGGGAACCGGAGAGAACGGCGCCGCGGTCCGAACCTTGCGGCCTCTTCGCCTGACTAAGATGGCGATGGCACGATTCACATCCGCGTGGTTCGTGACTTAACTCACAAAGCCGGGCGCTGGCTTCTGATAGCCAGACCGGTGTGGTAAAAAAGGTACGAGACTCCGGAGGAGTCATGACGATGTCTGGATCGCTAAAATTGCTTCGATGGGCCGCGGCAGCGGCCGCCGTCCTGTTCGTGAGCGGGCCGGCTTTTGCCGAGAAGCGCGTGGCGCTGGTGCTCGGCAATTCCAACTACCAGAACGTCGCACCCCTCGCCAATCCCGTGAACGACAGTTCGAAGATCGCAGCGACGCTGAAAGATGCCGGTTTCGACGTGGTCGATTCCCGCCGCGACCTCGCGGCAGCGGAAACCCGCCGGGCGCTGCGCGATTTCGCCGATCGCGCCCGCGATGCCGATATCGCCGTCGTGTATTACGCCGGCCACGGCATCGAGGTCGACGGCGCGAACTACCTGATTCCGGTCGATGCCCGGCTGGAGCGCGACACCGACGTCTATGACGAGGCCTTCTCACTGGATCGTGTTCTGATCGCGATCGAGCCGGCCAAGAAGCTGCGCCTCGTGATCCTCGACGCCTGCCGCGACAACCCGTTCTCGCGGACCATGAAGCGCACCGTCGCGTCGCGTGCGATCGGGCAGGGCCTCGCCAAGGTCGAGCCGACCAGCCCGAACGTCCTGATCGCCTATTCGGCGAAGGCCGGTTCCACCGCGGCCGACGGTGACGGCAACAACAGCCCGTTCACATCGGCACTGTCGCGCCACCTGACGAAGCCCGGGCTCGACGTGCGCCGCGCCTTCGGCTTTGTCCGCGACGAGGTGCTCAAGACCACCAACAACCGCCAGGAACCGTTCGTGTATGGCTCGCTCGGCGGCGAAGACGTGCCGCTGGTGCCGGCGCCCCGCCCGGCGCCTGCCGCGGCCGCCCCCGCGGCGCCCGCGCTCAGCGCGCAGGCCGAAGCCCTCCGCGACTACGAGCTCGCGCTGCAAATCGGCAACAAGAGCGCGCTCAATGCTTTCCTCGCGCAATATCCCGATGGCTTCTACGCCAGCCTGGCGAAACTTCAGCTCGACAAGATCGCCGCCGAGGACGCACGCGTCGCGGCGACCGAGAAAGCGCGTGTCGCCGAGCAGGAGCGGGCGCGGCTCGCAGCCGAAGGCGCCCAGAAGTCGCAACAGGCAAAGGCCGAAGCGGAAGCCAAGGCCGCCGAGCAGGCGCGCCTCGCGGCCGAAAAGGCCAAGCAGGTCGCGCAGGAGCAGGCGGCCGCGGCCGAGCAGAAGCGTGTCGCCGCCGAAAGCGCCGCCGACAAGGCTCCGGCACCCGCCGACAAGCCGATGAACGTGGCTGCTCTTGCCGCGGGGCCGCCGCAGGCCGACGTCACCAAGTCGGTGCAGGCAGAACTGCGCCGCGTCGGCTGCCTGACCGGCAATGCCGACGGTAACTGGAACAGCTCCTCGCAGCGCTCGCTGACGCAGTTCAACCGCTACGCCGGCACCAAGCTCGACACCAAGGTCGCCAGCGTCGATACGCTCGATACGATCAAGCTGAAATCATCCCGCGTCTGCCCGCTGGTCTGCGAGCATGGCTTCAAGGCCGAGGGCGAGCGCTGCACCAAGATCGTCTGCGCCGAGGGCTCGTTCCTCAACGACGACAATGAATGCGAAAAGCGCCGCGCCAAGAAGCCGGTCGCGACGCGCGAAAGGCCCGAACCGCGGCAGCCGCGCGAAGCCAGATCGTACGGCCCGGAACCCAGATCCTATCGGGGGCCGCAGGTCGGACAGGCCACCGCCGGACGTTATCAGGGAAAGGATCCGAGCATCGGCGCCAATGGCCGTCCGCTCACTGGCCTTGAACGCCAGCAGGGCTGCAATGGCTACCAGGCCATCATGTCGGGCGTGTGCCCGTAACGGCAGCCGGCATCGGATCAAGTTGACGACATCGGCCCCGCAACAGCGGGGCCAATTGTCTTTTTCAAATCACGCTCGCCGCGATATTCACCATCAATGCCAATAGCGCGGTGTTGAACACGAACGAGACGATGCCGTGCACGGTTGCGGTGCGCCGGATAATCTTGTCGGTGATGCCGACATCGGAAACCTGCGCGGTCATGCCGATCACGAACGAGAAGTAGACGAAGTCCCAATAATCCGCCTCGGCCTGCTTATCGCCGCTTGGAAACTGCAGTCCTCCGGGCTTCTTGCCGCGGTAGAAATCATGCGCGTAGTGCAGCGCAAAGGCGGTGTGTACCAGGGCCCACGACAAGGCAATGGTTACCGTCGCCAGGATCAGCCCGGCCTTGTTGCCCTTGGAAGCGCCGAGCTCGAATACGATCGCGCCAAGGCTGGCGAGCGCGCCGAACGCGGTCACCAGCAGGATCAGGAAACGCCCGTCATCCTGCAACACCGCGCTGCGCCTGATATGGCTGACGTCACAGCGCAGCATCAGGACATAGGCGAGCACGAGATAGAGCGCGGCGAAGACATCCCAGCCGATGATGAGACGCGTCGCGAGCCGCCTTGTGTCCGGCAGCAGGAAGAACACGACAACGCCGAGCGCGATCGCGATGAAGGTCCGCGGCCGTCCGTAGACGACGCGAACCGGCAGCGGCAGGTTCCGGAAGCGAACAAGGTGGTCTTCGAATTCCTTGTCCATCCAGTCTGCCTTTCCGATGCGCTAGAGCATGATGGTTTTGGTTAGGTGAATTAGCCGCAGACGCGCTTCACCTCTCCCGCGTGCGGGGGAGGTCGGCGCGAAGCGCCGGGTGAGGGTCTCTCCACTCGGGCAGTGTCGCCCGGGGAAGCACCCCCACCCCAGCCCTCCCCCGCAAGCGGGAGAGGGAGCGCACCTCCTTCGTGGTCGCAATCAAACCAAATCTCACCACAGCTCTAATTCTTGCGCTCCGCGACGAAGCGGGCGGCGGCCCGCAAGATGTCGCCCTTTGCGCCGAAGATCGACAGCGCGGAATCGGCGCGCGCCAAGAGGTCGCGGACGCGCTGCTTGGCGCCGTCGATGCCGAGCTGGGTGACGAAGGTGGTCTTGCCGAGCGCGGCATCGGCGCCGGCCGGCTTGCCGAGCGCGGCGGCGTCGCCCTCGACGTCGAGCAGGTCGTCGGCGATCTGAAAGGCTTCACCGAGCGCACGGCCGTAATCGTCGAGCGCCTGATATTCGCTCGGAGAAGACTGTCCCAGGATCGCGCCGGCGATGCAGCCGTAACGGAGTAGCGCGCCGGTCTTCATCTGCTGCAACCGCGCCACGTCGACCGGCTCGCGGTCACCGAACCGTCCCTCGCCGGCAAGGTCGAGGATCTGGCCGCCGACCATGCCGCCGATGCCGGAGGCGCGCGCCAGCGCCCGCGTCAGCAGCAGGCGGACGGTAGCGTCCTTGTGGATCTCGTCGCGGGTGACGATGTCGAAGGCCAGCGTCAACAGGCCGTCGCCGGCGAGGATCGCGGTGGCATCGTCGGTCTTCTTGTGCAGCGTCGGCCGTCCCCGGCGCAAATCGCTGTTGTCCATCGCGGGCAGATCGTCATGGATCAGGGAATAGCAATGGATGCATTCGAGCGCGGCGCCGACCAGCAGCGCGGCCTCACGCGGAACGCCGAACACGGCGGAACTTTCGACCACCAAAAAGGGCCGCAGCCGCTTTCCGCCGTTAAGGCTGGAATAGCGCATCGCTTCCATCAGCCGCTTCGGCCGCGCGATCTCATCGGGCAGCAGCTCGTCGGACAACAGCTTGGCCAGAAGGGCTTCGGTGTCGTCAGCGGTCTGGTCCAGTCGTTTGGCAAAATCGGCAGTTGCGGTCGACATTAAGAATAGCTCCAGATCAATTTGGCCCGGACAATGTTTGATGGCGGGCGCTTCGTCAATTCCATGACGAGGATCACAGCGCCTTAAAAGGGGCTGGAAAAACCACGAAATATCATGGAGATGTCACGTAGGCGGGGCCTATTGATCGGTCGGAGGCCGGCTTGGGCAGAATCGGAAGCATCAATTTTGCGGATTGTCCGAATTTTACTGCTGATCCTGCTCGCGGTGCTGCTGCTGCCCTATCTGGTGACGCCGCTCTACCGTACCGGTCACCCGGTTTCGACGCTGATGGCCTGGCGCTGGCTCAAGGGCGCGCAGGTCACGCGGCAATGGATCGAGTTTGGCGCGATGTCGCCCTATCTGCCGCGCTCGGTGGTGGGCTCCGAGGATGCCAGATTCTGCAGCCATCGCGGTGTCGACTGGGACGCATTGCGGGACGCGATCGACGATGCCGAGGATGGCGAGCCTGCCCGCGGCGGCTCGACCATCACCCAGCAGGTGGCCAAGAACCTGTTCCTGTGGCCGGGCCGCAGCGTGGTCCGCAAGGCGCTGGAACTGCCGCTGGCGATGTGGATCGATTTGGTGTTGCCCAAGCAGCGGATCCTGGAAATCTACCTCAACATCGCCGAACTCGGCCCGTCCGGGCAGTTCGGGGCGGAAGCCGGCGCCCTCTACGCCTTCGGCCGTTCGGCGGCGACGCTCTCGCCGCGGGAGGCCGCCCTGCTGGCGGCCATCCTGCCCAACCCCGTCAGGCGAAGCGCGCGCAACCCCGGCCCCGGCGTGCGTCGTCTGGCCGGAACCTATGCGGCGCGGGCGAACGCCGTGCAGCGTTGCTGGAGCGAAAATCGGGCTATTGAGCCAATTTCCGGCCCTTTTAACCGCAAGCTGCCCTAGCTTTACGTCACTCCATCCTCTATAAGCGCGGCCTTATCGGCATCGCAGCCCGCGCCCGACGCGCCGGGCCGTCCGGTTTGGACGATGCCTCCGACAACACCCCTAGAGGACCGTTATGGCCGTTCCGAGAAGAAAAACATCGCCCTCGCGGCGTGGCATGCGCCGCTCGGCGGATGCGCTGAAGAAGCCGACCTATGTCGAGGACAAGGATTCCGGCGAGCTGCGCCGTCCGCACCACCTCGACCTGAAGACCGGCATGTACAAGGGCCGCCAGGTTCTGAAGAAGAAGGAATCCTGATCGGATTCGGGGATAAGACGCCGCTGGACGTGGCGTCTGCCCGAATTTGGCCAACGAGTGGGCCAACGGTTCCCATGGGGGCGAAGCAGTGCTTTGCCCGGGGACAATCCGGTTTATAGCAAGGCGCGACCCATGGTCGGTTTTCCGCTGCTTCTGATTCCGCTCGCGATCTACAACATCATCGTCTTCCTGATGCCGGACGTCTCGTTCACCGATCCTCCGTTGGTGAAGCTGGCGTTGATGTCGGGGGCGGAATGGAAGGTGACGCTGAGCGACGTGCTGCTGACGCTCGGCATCCTGCTGCTGCTGGCGGAAGTCATCAAGGGTGCACGGCCCGGCGCAAAATACCTTACGGACCACTTGCTCTCGCTGATCGTGTTCGGCGCGGCAGCGGCGGAATTCGTGATGTGGCAGAAGTTCGGTACCTCAACCTTTTTCCTGCTGACCGCACTGGCGCTCGTCGACTTCCTGTCTGGCCTTGCCTTGCGCACCCGGCGGCGTGCCGTTCCCGTCGCGGCGGCGCCTGCGCCGTCGCCCGAGCCTGCCCCACCGCCAAAGGCAGTCGAGAAAGCTGAGGCGCCGGCGGTCGAACCCGCACCGGTACCGGCCGCGCCTGCTGCGCTAGCCGTTCCGGCGGCGGCCACCGTCGCCGAATCCGTGCTTGCAGCGCCGCCTGAACCGAAGCCGGCTGAACCTAAACCCGCTGAAGCGAAGCAGGCTGAACCGAAACCTGCCGAATCGAAGCCGTCTGAACCGCAACCGGTGGAGCACCCCGAGCCGAAACCGGCAGCATCGGCGGCGACGCCGGAGCCGGCCGCGCCGCCTACGCCGGCGGCGTCCTCGCCCGAAGCCGCACCCCCGGAGATTGCTTCGCCAAGGTTGCAGCCCGGCTCAAGCTTCCCGCCTTCGCCGGACAAGCCGGATACGCCCTCGCGCTGATCCACGCCGTTTTCGAGCGGCGTGCGCGTCCGCTCTGATCCATCAGAACCTGATAGGATAATTTTCTAGATGGTTTGCCGCGTCCGGAAGCCTGCACCGCGGAGCCGGCCTCGGCTGGCGCCATAGGCCACCTGCGCATCCGCCGGCGAGGCACGCCGAAGGCTACGGGTTTGCGGGGCCTGGTCGGCGGTCGCGATCAGCTGCGCAAGGAAGGTCGGATCGGGCCGCGGTATCGCCGTCCGCTGCGTCCACTGCACGGACTGGGTGACCGGCACCAGCTCGACCGAAGCCGGCTCGTCGAGACTGACGAACTCGCCTTCCAGGATTTCGTCTGATCGGTCGATATCCAGCATCGCACACCGTAACCGGCTTAAACTGTCACGTTTTGGGACGTAACGCCCTACTGCGATCTGACCTCGCAAGCCCTATGCCGCGCCCCGCCGTTTCGTTCCCGCCGGGTGAGCGAAGTCCGCAAAACATGGTTTCCAGATTATTTATGAACTTCGCCTAGCCTGTCATTCGAAACAGCCACTATCCTCAACTTTTGAGGAATCACCCGGTGGTGTCCCAAATCGAGGCGTCCTGATGGCCCCTGTCCCGCAAGCCTCCAGTATCCTTGCCTCGCTCGGCCAGGCGACCTTCCTCTGGGACCTCACGGCGGACACCATCGCCTGGAGCGACAATGCTGGCGCTGTTTTCGTCGACCTGCCTCTGGAAGCGCTGGCCAGCGGCGCCGGATTTGCCGGATTGATCGAGCCAACACGTTCGATCCGCAACGACGCGCTCGCGCAATCGGGACCGGCGCGGGGCGGCGAAGCCGTCCCCTACCGGATCGAATATGGCGTGCGGGCCTCGAGCTCGGCGCCCCTGCTTTGGATCGAGGAGACCGGTTGCTGGTTCGCAGGCCCCGACGGCAAGCCGGTGCGCGCGCAAGGCGTCATCAGGATCAACAACGAGCGCCACGCCCGCGACGAGCAGCTGATGCGGCTGTCGCGGCACGATCCGCTGACGGGCGAGCTCAACCGCACGCATCTCGTCGCTTCGCTGGCGGAAGCCATCGAGGAGGCGATGCGCTTGCGATCGTCCTGCGTCTTCATGCTGATCGGCATCGACCACCTGGCGCGCATCAACGACGCCTTCGGCTTCGATGTCGCGGATGCCGTGATCGCCGAAGTCGGCAAGCGCATCCGCGCCAAGCTGCGCGGTGGCGACGTGCTCGGGCGGTTCTCCGGCAACAAGTTCGGGCTGGTCCTGCGCAACTGCACGGTCGACGACACCAATATCGCCGCCGAGCGTTTCCTCACCGGCATCCGCGACGAGGTGATCCCGACCAAATCCGGTCCCGTCTCGGTGACGGCCTCGATCGGCGCGATCACCATTCCGCGCCACGCCCGCAACGCCGATGAAGCCGTCAACCGCGCCCAGGAAACGCTCGATGCCGCCAAGCGGCGCCGCGCCGGATCGTTCTCACTGTGGAAGCCCAACGTCGAGCGCGATGCCCAGCGGCGCGTCAACATCCGCGTCACCGACGAGATCGTCACCGCCCTGAACGACCGGCGGATCGTCGCCGCCTTCGAGCCCGTGGTGGAGGCGCGCTCGCGGCAGCCGGCGTTCTATGAGTGCCTGGTGCGGATGGAGCAGGCGGGCGGGCAGGCGCTGCTGGCGCCCGATATCGTTCCGGTCGCCGAACGGCTCGGCCTGATCCGGCTGGTCGACCACCGCGTGCTCGAGCTTGCGGTCGCTGAACTCGCGGCCTCGCCGAACGTGCGGCTCAGCCTCAATATCTCGCCCGACACCACCATGGATCCGGATTGGTGGATGGGAATCGAATCGCTGATGCAGGCCCATCCCGGCGTCGGCGAGCGGCTGATCGTCGAGATCACCGAAACGGTCGCGATCCAGGATATCGACGATATCAGGGGCTTCATCACGCGGCTGAAAAGTTTCGGCAGCCAGATCGCGATCGACGATTTCGGCGCCGGCTACACCTCATTCCGCAACCTGCGCAAGCTCGGCGTCGATATCTTGAAGATCGACGGCGCCTTCGTGCAGAACATCGCACGCTCCGCCGATGACCGCGCCTTCGTGCACACGCTGATCGATCTGGCAAACCGTCTGCACATCAAGACCGTCGCGGAATGGGTGCAGGACGAGGAAGCCGCCGTGATGCTGCGCGAATGGGGCTGCGACTACATCCAGGGCCGCCTGATCGGGCTCGCCTCGCCAGACCGGCCATGGCTGGTGCCGGGCAAGCCGGGTGATACGGCGCTGCCGGCGGCGGGGTAGTCCTCTCCGGCGGAGGCAATCGGGCGCAACAAACTCCACTGTCGTCGCCCGGCCTTGTCCGCAATTGCGCACTGGGACCGGGCGATCCAGTACGCAGCGGCCTATCGGATTGATCTCAGCCTTCCCGGCGTACTGGATCCCCGCCTTCGCGGGGATGACGAGTTGTGGCGGGATGACGTGCGCACGCACTCTCCGGCCGTCGTCCCCACGAACGCGGGGACCCATATGCTGCGGCCTATCAATGAGGCAACCTGGTAGACGACTTCACTAACCAATCAACGCTGGTGGCTATGGGTCCCTTGCTTTCGCAGGGACGACAGAGGAGAGAGCTCGAAGAGTCTCACTCTTCCTTCTTTGTTTCCTTCGACATGCGCTCGAGGCGATCCTGCATGTCCTTCATCTGGCGGCGGAGATCGTCGATGTTGTCGTCGTCGGGCGCCGGCTCCGGCGCCTTTTCCAGCTCAGTCGAAGTGGCTCCCGGGCGGGGCGGCACGAACGGCTTGAACATCGAGAAGGTCTGCTGAAACAATTCCATGTTGCGGCGGACATGTTCTTCGAGCGGCGCGAACGGCGTGCCGCTGAACGTATTGGCGAGTTGCTGGCGGAATTTTTCCTGCTCGCGCGTCAGCGTGTCGATCGACTGCTCCAGATATTTCGGCACCACCATCTGCATGCTGTCGCCGTAGAAGCGGATCAACTGGCGCAGGAACGTCGTCGGCAACAGATTTTGTCCAGCCTTGTTTTCCTGCTCGAAAATAATTTGCGCCAGCACCTGGCGGGTAATGTCATCACCGGTCTTGGCGTCGTAGACGAGAAAATCCTCGCCTTCCTTCACCATCGCTGCGAGATCCTCGAGCGTCACATAAGTGCTGGTTCCGGTATTATAGAGCCGCCGGTTGGCGTACTTCTTGATGGTCGTAGGTTGTTCTGACTTTGCCATAAGCTCACACAATAACACCGAGAGCGGGAACCCGGGCGGCTTCGCCAACGGGCAGACGAGCAACGCAAACGCAGCAAAGTAAGCATTTTCAATGCGGTTCGGCTACCGTTTTGTGCGGCACGGTTAATTCCAAGGCATGGACGCTGCTATCAAAACCCTCAGGCGGATCATTTTGAATGCGCCGCGGCAGGAATTTGGGCGTTGGCCGATTGACATGGGTCAATGGGGTTAACAGGATAAGGTGAGAGACAGGCTCGCCACCCCGGCCCGCCCGCCGTCGAAGAACCCAAGCCAAGAAAACCCATAAGGAGATGTCCATGTCAGACGATGTCGTCATCGTCAGCGCCGCCCGCACCCCGGTCGGCAGCTTCAACGGCGCATTCGCCACCACCCCGGCGCACGACCTCGGCGCCGTCGCCATCAAGGCCGCGCTGGAGCGCGCCGGTATCGAGCCGGGCCAGGTCTCCGAAGTCATCATGGGCCAGATACTGACGGCGGCGCAGGGCCAGAACCCGGCGCGCCAGGCCTCGATCAACGCCGGTATTCCGGTGGAGAGCCCGGCATGGGGCGTCAACCAGCTCTGCGGCTCGGGCCTGCGCACGGTGGCGCTCGGCTATCAGGCGCTGCTCAACGGCGATTCCTCGATCGTCGTCGCCGGCGGCCAGGAATCGATGAGCATGGCCCCGCATGCGCAATATCTGCGCGGCGGCGTCAAGATGGGCGGCTTCGAACTGGTCGACACCATGATTAGGGACGGCCTGTGGGACGCCTTCAACGGCTACCACATGGGCAATACCGCCGAGAACGTCGCCAAGCAGTACCAGATCACCCGCGCCCAGCAGGACGAGTTCGCTGTCGCCTCGCAGAACAAGGCCGAGGCCGCACAGAAGGCCGGCAAGTTCAAGGACGAGATCGCCCCGGTCACCATCAAGACCCGCAAGGGCGACGTCGTGGTCGACGCCGACGAATATCCGCGCCATGGCGCTACCCTGGATGCGATGGGCAAGCTCCGCGCGGCCTTCGAGAAGGACGGCACCGTGACCGCCGGTAACGCCTCGGGCATCAATGACGGCGCGGCCGCCGTCGTGCTGATGACCGCCAAGGAAGCTGCCAGGCAGGGCAAGAAGCCGATCGCCCGCATCGTGTCGTGGGGCCAGGCCGGCGTCGACCCCAAGATCATGGGCACGGGTCCGATCCCGGCCTCGCGCACGGCCCTGAAGAAGGCTGGCTGGAGCGTCGGCGATCTCGACCTGATCGAGGCCAACGAGGCGTTCGCGGCGCAGGCCTGCGCGGTCAACAAGGACCTCGGCTGGGATACTTCCAAAGTCAACGTCAACGGCGGCGCGATCGCGATCGGTCATCCGATCGGCGCCTCGGGCGCCCGCGTGCTGGTGACGCTGCTGCACGAGATGCAGAAGCGCGACGCCAAGAAGGGCCTCGCCACGCTGTGCATCGGCGGCGGCATGGGTATCGCAATGTGCGTTGCACGCGACTGAACTAAAGGCAGAGTGAACGGTTGAATGATGAAAAGATCATCTCGCAACCGCGGCTCGAATTGGTAAAGATGAAATGCCCGGTCTCGCGCCGGGCATTTTCATCTTGTGCAGGCGTTTCCACGAGCGCTTCAAGACAAGCACGCTCAACACAAGAGCGCGCTCGAAGAACGGAAAATTGAGATTCGTCAAAAGACCGGGACAATTCCGGCGTACTGAGAGTTTACCAAGGAGGACTACGACATGGCACGTGTTGCATTGGTTACGGGGGGTACGCGAGGCATCGGCGCTGCGATCAGCAAGGCGCTGAAGGCTGCAGGCTACAAGGTTGCGGCAAGCTATGCCGGCAACGACGCCGCCGCCGAGAAATTCAAATCCGAGACCGGCATTCCCGTCTACAAATGGGACGTCTCTTCGTTCGACGCCTGCACTGAGGGCATCAAGAAGGTCGAGGCCGATCTCGGGCCGATCGACGTGCTCGTCAACAATGCCGGCATCACCAAGGACGGCGCCTTCCACAAGATGACGCTCGAGCAGTGGAACGCGGTCATCAACACCAATCTCGGCTCCCTGTTCAACATGACGCGCCCGGTGATCGAGGGCATGCGCGCCCGCAAGTTCGGCCGCATCATCAACATCTCGTCGATCAACGGCCAGAAGGGACAATTCGGCCAGGTCAACTATTCCGCGGCCAAGGCCGGCGACATCGGCTTCACCAAGGCGCTTGCGCTCGAGAACGCCAAGGGCGGCGTCACCGTCAACGCGATCTGCCCCGGCTACATCAACACCGAGATGGTGCAGGCGGTGCCGAAGGAAGTGCTGGAGAAGAGCATCCTGCCGCTGATCCCGGTCAATCGCCTCGGCGAGCCCGAGGAGATCGCCCGGGCCGTGGTGTTCCTCGCCGCCGATGAAGCCAGCGGCATCACCGGCTCGACCATGACAATCAACGGCGGGCAGTACATGGTGTGATCGCGTTTCGTCGTTGCCGAGCTGCTGCTGCGTGTTGCAGTGGCTCATAAAAAGTCGTCATGCCCGGGCTTGTCCCGGGCATCCACGTCTTTACAACCAGCGGCAAGGAAGACGTGGATGGCCGGGACGAGCCCGGCCATGACGAAAGAATTTTGCCCATGACACTCCGCACCGCTACGCTGATCGGACTGACCGCGATCCTGATGTGGTCGCTATTGTCCGTGCTGACGGTTGCGACTGGCAAGATTCCGGCGTTCCAGCTCGCCGCTATGACGTTTGCGATCGGCGCGCTGGTCGCCTTTGCGAGCTTTCTTTTCCGGCCCTCCGCCTTTGCGGCCTTAAAGCAATCGCCCGTCGCCTGGGTCGTCGGCGTCGGCGGCCTGTTTGGCTATCACGCGCTGTATTTCCTCGCGCTGCGCTTTGCACCGCCGGCCGAGGCCGGGCTCTTGAATTATCTCTGGCCGCTCTTGATCGTGCTGTTCTCCTCGCTGCTGCCGGGCGAGCGGCTGGCGCCGCATCACGTCATCGGCGCGCTGCTCGGGCTTATCGGCACCGTGCTGCTGTTTGCCGGCAATGGCGCAAGCTTTGCGCCCGGCCAGATCCCGGGACTGGCGGCAGCCTTTGTCGCCGCCTTCGTCTGGGCGGCCTATTCGGTGATGTCGCGCAGGCTCAAGGCGGTGCCGACCGATGCGGTGGCCGGCTTCTGCCTCGCCACCGCGCTGCTATCAGCGCTGGTTCACGGCATGGTCGAGGTCACGGTGTGGCCGGAGACGATCGGGCAGTGGCTTGCGGTCATCGCGCTCGGCGTCGGCCCCGTTGGCGCCGCGTTCTTCGTCTGGGACATCGGCATGAAGCGCGGCGATATCCGCGTGCTCGGCGCCGCTTCCTACGCGACGCCGCTGCTGTCGACGGCGTTTCTCATTCTGGCTGGCTTCGCGCAAGCGACGGCGACGATTGCCATTGCCGCGATATTGATCGCCGGCGGCGGATTGATCGCAGCGAAGGATATGGTGTTGAGAAAGAGACCGTAGGATGGGTAGAGCGAAGCGAAACCCATCATCTCACCGCGTGGTTGCAATTGATGGGTTTCGCTTCGCTCTACCCATCCTACGAAATTGGCTCCCAGCCCTTCGGCGCCAGCTCGAATTTTGCGAATTCAAATCCCGGCGCAACGGTGCAGCCGACCAGCGTCCAGTCGCCATTGCTCTCGGCGGCCTGCCAGGCGTGCGGCGGGACGATCGCCTGCGGCGCTTCGCCTGCCGCAAGATCCGCGCCGAGCGTCACGCTGCGCTGCCCATGATCGTCAGCGATTTTCAGCGTCAGCGACGCACCCGCGTAATAGTGCCAGACCTCCACAGCATCGATGCGATGCCAGTGCGAGCGCTCGCCGCGCGCCAAAAGGAAATAAATCGCGGTCGACCGCGAGCGCCCCTCTGCATCCACGCCTTCATCGCGAAACGTCTCGCGATAGTAGCCGCCTTCCGGATGCGGCTTGAGGTCGAGCCGCGCGATGATATCCGCGGCTTGTTTCGGCAGCGCCATCAGGACTTGTTCTTGCGTTCGCGGAGCTCGCCGAACACTTTTTCGGCGCTCGCGCCCTTCATGTGCAGCGCCGCCGCCACCGACGGCTCGTCGGCGCGCAGGAATACGTTGGTCTTCTTCTCCTCGCCGAGCAGCACGGGAATCGTCGGCTTGTTCTCGGCGCGCAGCCGCGCCACTTCCTCGGCGCGCGCCTTCAGCGCGGGATTGTCGCCGTCGACGGTGAGCGCGAACTTGATATTGGAGGCGGTATATTCATGGCCGCAATAGAGTTTGAAATCGTCCGGCAGCGCGCGCAGCTTGAGCAGCGAATCCCACATCATCGGATAGGTGCCCTCGAACACGCGGCCGCAGCCGATCGAGAACAGCGTGTCGGCGGCGAATACCGCCTTTTCATTGTCGAACACGTAGGAGACGTGGTCGAGCGTATGTCCCGGCGTTTCCAGCACCCGCGCCAAAAGGCTGCCGACCTTGATCACATCGCCATGGGCCACGCGCAGGTCGACATTGGCGATCTTGGTCGACCTGTCGTTGGGGGCAACGACGCGGCAGCCATATTTCTGCTTCAGCTCGGCGACGCCGCCGACATGGTCGTGATGGTGGTGCGTGATCAAAATGTCGGTCAGCGTCCAACCCTCGCGCTCCAGCGCCTTGATGATCGGCCCGGCCTCCGGCGCGTCGATCGATGCGGTGGCCTTGGTCGCGACATCGTGGATCAGATAACCGAAATTGTCGCTGAGGCAGGTGAAGGTGCGAATTTCCGCGGCCATGACAGCTCCGTGCGTTAGGCTTTCAGCCCTATTAATCCCAAAGAAATATGGCGTTAACGCTTGCGCGGCAATGCCATTTTCGTTGCGCCGCAACGAAACACGGTGTGGTAGATTGTGCCCATGACCATCGACGTCATCGATCTCCGCGACTTCTATTCGCAGCGCCTCGGCATCGTGGCGCGGCTGTTGATCAACCGCGGCATCCGGGCGCGCTGGCCCGATGCGGCGGGGCAGCGCGTGCTCGGGCTCGGCTATCCGACGCCCTATCTCGGGCTGTTTCGTGAAGATGCCGAACGCTGCATCGCCTTCATGCCGGCGGCGCAAGGCGTGCTGAAATGGCCGACGGCGCGGCCGGCGCTGGCGACCCTGATCGATGAATTCTCGATGCCGCTGCCGGACGCGGCGGTGGACCGGATCCTGCTCGTGCATTCGCTGGAAATGTCAGATGATCCGGAGCGCCTGCTGCGCGAGGTCTGGCGCGTGCTGGCGCCGTCCGGGCGGCTGATCGCGGTGATTCCGAACCGGCGCGGTGTGTGGACGCGCACCGACAACACGCCGTTCGGCCACGGCCGTCCCTATTCGCGGGCGCAGATCACGCAATTGCTGCGGCAGACCTGGTTCACGCCGGCATCATGGGGCGAGGCACTGTTTCTGCCGCCGGTCGGCAACAGCTGGTTCCTGCGCTCGGCGATGGCATGGGAGCGCGTCGGCGCCGCGCTGTCGCTGCCGTTTGCCGGCGTCCATATTGTGGAAGCGACCAAGCAGGTCTATCGCGCGATCCCCGCGGGCCGCGAGCGCACGCGGCTGATTCCATCGCTGGAGCCGGTGCTGGTGCCGTCATCGACGGCAACGCGGGATAAGGCGTGATCTCTCAACACGTCGTCCCCGCGAACGCGGGGACCCATAACCCCAGGCGATAGTTGATTGAAAAAGATCGCCGCTCCGCATGCCTCAATGAGAGGCCGCGGCGTATGGGTCCCGGCTCGCGCTTCGCTTGGCCGGGACGACGAGATACTGAGTAAAATCTACCTACTCATTCCCCGGATTGAAATCTTCGCTCGGGGCGGCCGGCGCGGCCATGTCGGGGCGTGGGCCGTGCGGCCGGCGGCGACGGCGCGGGAAGCGTTCGCCACGGCCGCCCTCTTCATAACCGCCGGGCGCACCGTTCACCTGCGGCTGCGGGCCGGTGATGAAGGAGGGCAGGCGGTCGACGCCGCCGGTATCGGCAATCACCGGCTGCGGTTGCGGCTGCGGCTGATATTGCGGCTGGGGACGGTGCTCGCGGTCACGGTCACGGTCACCGCGATGTTCGCGCGGCTGCTGTTGTTCGCGCTGGTAGGGTTGGCCGTCGCCGCGATCGCGCTGATTGTTGTCGCGGATATAGGGCTGCGGCTGCTGCGGGACGAAGCCCGGCTCCTGGCCGAAATGCGAGAAGCTCTCGCCGTCGTCCTCGCTATCCTCGGTCGGCTGCACGTCGGCGTCGATGCGCGGCTGCGGCTGGTTCTGCCGGAACTGCTCCTGCGCGGCAGCGATCAGGCGGAAATAATGTTCGGCGTGCTGGTAGTAGTTCTCGGCGGCGACGGGATCGCCCGAAGAGCGCGCATCGCGTGCCAGCTGGACGTATTTTTCGGCAACATGCGAGGCGGTGCCGCGGATCTTGATATCGGGGCCGTTCGATTCGAACACCCGGGTCATCGGGTTTTGACCACGCCGGTTATTATTGTTGTTATTGTTGTTATTCCGGTTACGCATCCGCTTGTTGTTTTGACCGTTTCTCATGTCTCGCCTTCTATTCCAGCCCTGAAATTATTCCGTTGCCTAGCTAGCCCGAGCCTTTGCGGCGCGCGCGAAGGCGCACCGAATCACGATGCCGTTCGAATTCATGTCATCGATGTCGCCAACCATCGCGTTCAGCAAAGACGCGTTCCCCAACCGGCCGCGAATCAGCCGCGTGCCGGACCAAATCGTTTAGCCTGCCAAAATCAGCCTAATCGTCTTGCGTGACGGCTTCGCGTGATCGGCTGTTGCGTAAGTCTTCAACCGCAATATCAGGCTTTCGTTCGCTTTAAGGCCAAGAGCAGCACACTTCGGTTATTGCGCTCAATTCGACCTGCGTTTGGAACCTTTCACCCGGCGGGCTCTCGTTTCGAGAACGCCGGCCTCACCGTATCGCCTTACGGGGCCGGTAACCCTGGACCGATGTTATGGGCGGAACGTAGTCGCTCCCGGCGAATATTCCAAGGGGTTTTTTTGCGTTCCCGGCGGACTTTATCGGGCCATTTTGTGGCCCGCGACCGCCCTCGGAATGCCCCCCAGATCGGCCCTGGGCGTGGTCGTTGCCGTTAACCCTGCGGCTACCATCAGGGCCTGGATCTGGCTCGTTTGGCCCGCCCCCGCTTCCACGATCAGGGCGCCGCCCGGCGCCAATAGATCGGCCGCCTGCGGGATCAGCGCGCGGTAAGCGTCCAACCCGTCGGCGCCGCCGTCCAATGCCGCAATCGGGTCGTGGTTCCTCACCTCCAGGGCCAGGGCGGCGATATCAGCCGAGCGGATATAAGGCGGGTTCGACACGATCAGATCGAACGGGCCGGACAGCCCGCTCGCATAGTCGCAGGCGAGGAACGCCGCGCGGTCCGACAACCCCGCGCGCGCTGCGTTCGCAGCGGCGGTCTGCAGGGCGCTTTCCGAAATGTCGGTGCCAAACCCTCGCGTCGCCGGCAGTTCCGACAGCAGCGCCAGCAGGATCGCGCCGGTCCCGGTGCCGAGATCGGCGATGCGTAGCGGACGATTAAGGTCTCCGCCGGCGCGCAGCAGTTCCAGCGCCAGTTCGACCACCGTTTCGGTATCAGGCCGCGGCACCAGCGTTGCCGGCGAGAGGCGCAGCGGCAGGCCCCAAAATTCCTTCTCGCCGATGATACGGGCGACCGGCTCGCCGGCGAGCCGGCGGTTGGCGAATTCTTCAAGCCGTGCCGATTCGTCTGGCGTCAGCCGGCGCTGTGCGGCTGATATCAGGCCGGTCAGGTCGAGGCCGAGGGCGTGACCAAGCAACAGCCGCGCATCGAGTTCGGCCGAATCATTTGCAGCGGATTTGAATCTCGCAGCGAGCGCGCGACGCGCGGTCTCGACGGTTTGGCTGGCGAATGAAGTCATGTGGCGATCGCCTCGCACCGGCAGTGCGGCAAACTCGATGTCGTCCCTGCGAACGCAGGGACCCATAACCACAGCTTTTTGTTGTTGCGAAAGGTCGCCGCCGAGACCGCCCATACCGAGAGGCCGCGGCGTATGGGTCCCCGCTTTCGCGGGGACGACGGCTGGATGCCGCTCACGCCGCGGCGCCCTGTGCGGCGAGTTGCGCCGCCTGGTGCTCGGTGGTCAACGCGTCGATCAATTCGCCCAGCGCTTCGCCTGAAATCACCTGCGGCAATTTATAAAGCGTCAGGTTGATGCGGTGGTCGGTGACGCGCCCTTGCGGAAAATTATAGGTGCGGATGCGCTCGCTGCGGTCGCCGGAGCCGACCTTCTCCTTGCGGTCGGCCGAGCGCGCCGCGTCGACGCGCTGGCGCTCGGCGTCGTAGATGCGCGAGCGCAGGATGTTCATCGCGGACGCGCGGTTCTTGTGCTGGGAACGGCTGTCCTGCATCATCACGACGATACCGGTCGGAATATGCGTGATGCGGATCGCCGATTCGGTCTTGTTGACGTGCTGGCCGCCGGCGCCTTGCGCCCGCATGGTCTCGATCCGCAAATCCTCGTTCTTGATGTCGACATCGACATCTTCCACCTCGGGCAGCACCGCAACGGTCGCCGCCGAGGTATGAATGCGCCCCTGCGTTTCGGTGTCGGGCACGCGCTGCACGCGGTGCACGCCGGATTCGAATTTCAGTTTTGCAAAAGCGCCGCGGCCCTGCACCTCGGCGATGATTTCCTTGAAGCCGCCGACCGTGCCTTCCGAGGCCGAGATCACCTCGACCTTCCAGCCCTGCAGACCAGCGAACCGCTCATACATGCGGAACAGGTCGCCGGCGAACAGCGACGCCTCGTCGCCGCCGGTGCCGGCGCGGATTTCCAGCATCACGTTGCGGTCGTCCATGGCGTCCTTGGGCAACAGCGCGACGCGGATCTTCTGCTCCAGGTCGGCGACGCGTGCCTGCAGCGTTTCCAGCTCGGCCTCGGCCATGCTGCGCATTTCCGGATCGGTGGCGGCATCGGCCAACAGCTGCTCGGCGCCCGCGATCTCGGCCCGTGCCGAGCGATAGGCCTTCACCGCGTCGATCAGCGGATTGAGCTCGGCGAGCTCGCGCGTGATCTGGACGTATTTTTCCGAATTGACCTGGCCCAGCAGCTCGGCCTCGAGCGAGGCGTGATGGGCGAGCAGGATATCAAGTTTGGCTTCGGGTAGCATGGCGTTGTTCTCAAGGGGGAATGCGGGCGGTGTTGTCGGGACAAGCCTCGCTACAACGACAGCCCTTCCGCTTCCGCGAATTCCGTCAGCTTCTGCCGGATCGAGACACTGCCGGCCGGCGCGTCGAGCAGCGGCATCAGGGCCGCCTCGGCCTTCCTGGCGTCGAGGTCCAGGATCATTGCCTTCACCGGGCCGTGGCCGGTGGCCGAAAGCGACAGCGAACGGTAGCCGAGCGCAATCAGCGCCAAGGCGCCAAGCGGTTTTGACGCCATCTCGCCGCACAGCGAGGCCGTCTTCTTCGCCTCCTGCGCCTTGCGCACGATGTCGCGCAGCGCCCGCAGGATCGGCGCCGACATGGTGTCGAAGCGGTCGGAAACCTTGGCATTGCCGCGGTCGACCGCGAACAGGAACTGGAACAGGTCGTTCGAGCCGACCGAGACGAAATCGACCTTCTTGAGGAGCTCGTCGAGCTGGTAGAGCAGCGCCGGCACCTCGACCATGGTGCCGACGTCGATCCGTTCCGGCAGCGCATGGCCGTGCTGGCGCAAATAGGTCAGTTCGCGCTCGACGATCGCTTTGGCCTGGTCGAACTCGACGACATCGGAGATCATCGGGAACATGATCTTCAGCGCGCGGCCGCCGCCGGCGCGCAGCAGCGCGCGGATCTGGCCGCGCAACAATCCGGGACGGTCGAGCCCGAGCCGGATCGCGCGCCAGCCGAGCGCCGGGTTCTCCTCGATCACGGTCTCCATGTAAGGCAGGGCCTTGTCGCCGCCGATATCGAGCGTGCGGAACGTCACCGGTTTCGATCCGGCAGCATCCAGCACGGTGCGATAGAGCGCGAGCTGGTCGGAGGAGCGCGGCAGGCTTTGCCCGACCATGAACTGCAGCTCGGTGCGGAACAGGCCGATGCCGGCGCTGCCGGTGTCGTCGATATGCGGCAGGTCGATGACGAGGCCGGCATTGATCATCAGCTCGACCCGCTGGCCGTCTTTGGTCACGCAGGGCTTGTCGCGCAGCGCGGCATATTGCGCCTGCCGCCGGGCGCGGAAACGCACCCGCTCGGCATAGGCCGATTCGATCTCGGCCGAGGGGCGGATGTAGATCGAGCCCGACGTGCCGTCGACGATGATGGCGTCGCCGGGGTCGGCGATGCCGGGCGCGTTCGGGACTTCGCCGACCGCGGGGATTCCGAGCGCGCGCGCCACGATCGAGACATGCGAGTTGGCGGTGCCTTCCTCCAGCACCAGGCCGCGCAGCCGCTTGCGGTCGTAATCGAGTAGCGCCGCCGGGCCCATCGCGCGCGCGATCAGGATGGCGTTTTCGGGAAGCTGCTCGCGCGATGGCGCGTGATCCTGCCCGACCAGTTGCCGCATCAGGCGGTGGCCGAGGTCTTCCAGGTCGTGCAGGCGGTCGCGCAAATAGGGATCGGTCGAGCGCAGCATGCGCGCGCGGGTGTCGGACTGCACGCGCTCGACGGCGGCTTCGGCGGTGAGGCCGGTGGCGACCGCCTCGTGCAGCTTGTGCGACCAGCCGTGGTCGTTGGCGAACATCCGGTAGGCTTCCAGCACGTCGCGATGCTCGCCGCTCTCGGCGACGTCGCCGCGTTCCAGCATGCGGTCGAGGTCGGCGCGCAGCTTGGCCAGCGCGGCATCGAGCTTCTTGATTTCCTTCGGCAGGTCTTCGGCGATGTAGTTGGTGATGACGACGCGCGGCTCGTGCAGCACCACATGGCCGAGCGCAATGCCGTCGGAGAGGATCGCGCCGGTCTTGTGCAGAGAGTGCCGCGCCGCCGGTTCCGCGCCGGGCTGCGCCAGCGCCGCCAGCTCGCCGGAGGCGATCATTTCCGCCAGCACCATGGCGGTGGTCTGCAGCGCCTCGACCTCTTCCTCGACATAGGTCCGCTTGGCGCGGTTCTGCACGACCAGCACGCCGAGCGTGTTGCCGGCGCGCAGGATCGGCACGCCGAGGAACGAATGGTAGATTTCTTCGCCGGTTTCCGGGCGGAACGAGAACGCCGGATGGCTTTGCGCGTCGGAGAGGTTGAGCGGGCTCGCCTCGCTGGCAACGAGGCCGACGAGGCCCTCATGCGCGTTCAGCACCGTGCGGTGCACCGCGTCGCGGTTCAGACCTTCGGTGGCGTAGAGTTCGAGCGTGTTATCGATGCGCAGCACGTAGCAGGAGCAGACCTCGGCCACCATGTTGGCCGCGATCAGCACCACGATCTTGTCCAGCCGTTCCTGGGCCGAGACCTTCTCCGCCATGGTTTCGCGGAGCCGTCTCAACAAGACGCGGGGGCCTCCCGACGTGCTCCGCATGTGTTGATATCCTCCCCCGCAAGGCCAGCCCGCCGGGTGGCCGGCAGCTGGCGTGAAACGCACCAAAACCAACAATTTTATTCATTCGGCGCTGCCGCAAGGCACCTGATCCCGCCGAATGGGATCGCCAACGATGGCGCAGTGTGCGGCAACCCACCTCTCTAGGCCTATAGCCAATCGAGGCTTGCTTTGCCAAGCAAAACGCCTGCCAGAAGCAATAACGTATGTGTCAGGGCCGATGCTGCGCCAGCGAAGCGCATGATCCGCCAAACTGACCGGTCTGACGATCAGACCATGCGCTAAATTTGAGAGAAAATCGTTCTAAGTCTGGTCGAGCCCGTAGAGCGTGTGCAGCGTGCGCACCGCAAGCTCGGTATAGGCGGCGTCGATCAGCACCGAAAACTTGATTTCGGAGGTGGTGATGGCGCGGATGTTGATATTGCGCTCGGAAAGCGCCTTGAACGCCTTGGCCGCAACGCCGGCATGGCTGCGCATGCCGCTGCCGATCACCGAGACCTTGGAGACGTCGGTGGCGCTGTCGAGCCTGATATAGCCGATCTTGCCCTTTGCCGCGGTGATGGTCTCGCGGGCGCGGTTATAGTCGGCGGCCGGAACGGTGAACGTGAGGTCGGTGGTCTTGCCGTCCTCGGAGACGTTCTGCACGATCATGTCGACGTTGATATTGGCGTCCGCCAGGGGGCCAAAGATGGCTGCGGCAACGCCCGGCTTGTCCTCGATCTGGCGCAGCGAAATCTGGGCCTCGTCCTTGGTGAAGGCGATGCCGGTGACGACGTGGCTTTCCATGATTTCCTCCTCACTGCAGATCAGCGTGCCCGGCGGCGTTCCGTGCGGGTCGATATCCTCGGGCTTGTCGAAGCTGGAACGGACGAAAACGGGCATGTTGTGCACCATGCCGAGTTCCACCGAGCGCACCTGCAGCACCTTGGCGCCTAGCGAGGCCAGTTCCAGCATGTCCTCGAAGGCGATCTTGTCGAGGCGCCGCGCCTTGGGAACCACCCGTGGATCGGTCGTGTAGACCCCATCGACGTCGGTGTAGATATCGCAGCGGTCGGCCCGGAGGGCGGCGGCAATCGCCACCGCCGAGGTGTCAGACCCGCCGCGCCCGAGCGTGGTGATTCGGTTGGTCTGCGGATTGATACCCTGGAAGCCGGCGATGACGGCGACTTCCTTGCGATCCTTGAAACGGTGGACGATCTCGCTGCCGTCGATCTCGAGTATCCGCGCCGAGGCGTGGGCGTCGGAAGTCTTGATCGGGATCTGCCAGCCCTGCCAGGAGCGGGCCTGGATGCCCATGCCTTGCAACACGATCGCCAAGAGGCCCGAGGTCACCTGTTCGCCGGATGCCACTACCGCGTCATATTCCCGCGCATCATGCATCGGCGAGGCGTCGCGGCACCAATCCACCAGCTCGTTGGTCTTGCCGGCCATCGCAGAGACGACGACGGCGACATCATGCCCGGCATCGACTTCGCGCTTGACGTGCCGCGCGACGTTGCGGATTCGGTCGATATTGGCGACGGACGTGCCGCCGAATTTCATCACGAGGCGGCCCATGACGACGCGTGCATTCCCTGTGAGGATAAGTTAGGTGACCCGTACGGAAAGTGGAGCGCCCGGGTCGAAAGCGGCGTATACATAGCGGCGCGGTCCGGGGCAAGCACCCCCGGTTTCGTTTTCGATCCAAAATGGCGTAAATTGCTGTGGTAGCGGGTTAATTCAGGGCGAGCGTATGGGCCGGTATATCGACGAAATACTGCAGCCCGGGGAAAGGGTGCTGTATTCGACCAACGCGCATTGGATATTCTTCTTGCCGGCGATCATCGGCTGGATTGTCGCGGGCGTATTCCTGGTGCTCTCGGGCATGGTGCCGGCGGGCCCATCCGCACTGATCTGCCTGTCGCTGGCGGGGGTATCGGCCATCGCGGCGTTGTACAAAACCGCGACCGCCTGGTTCCATCGATGGACCACCGAGACCGACGTCACCAATTTCCGTGTCGTCCACAAGACCGGCTTTGTTCAGCGGCAGACGTTTGAAATGAGCGTGGACAAGGTCGAGAGCGTCGACGTCAACCAGAGCATCCTCGGCCGCATCCTCAACTACGGCGATGTCACGGTCCTCGGGGTCGGCGAGGGCGGCAAGACCCTCGATATGATCGCTTCGCCGTTGGCATTTCGCAATGCCATCACGGCACGACCGGCCGGCGCGTAAATCATGGCTATGCAGCAAAATTCTTCCGCCGGTCTCTCCGCCACGGGCAGCACGGTGGACCCGGCTGAGGTCGCGAAGTTTTCAAAACTCTCCGATGAATGGTGGGACCCCAAGGGCAAAATGGCCCCGCTGCACAAGATCAATCCGCTGCGGCTGGCCTATATCCGCGACGCGGCGTGCCGCAAGTTCGACCGCAACGCGCGGAGCCTGAGCTGCCTGTCGGGCCTGCGGATCCTCGATATCGGCTGCGGCGCGGGCCTGTTGTGCGAGCCGTTCACGCGGCTCGGCGCGCAGGTGATCGGGATCGATCCGTCGGCGACCAACATCGCCGCCGCCAGGCTGCATGCCGAGAAGGGCCATCTGTCGATCGACTACCGCTGCATCACGGTGGAGGAGATGGACCACCGCGAGCGCTTCGACATCGTGCTGGCGATGGAGGTGGTCGAGCACGTCACCGACGTCGGCGCGTTCATCGCCCGCTGTGCGGCGATGGTGAAGCCGGGCGGGATCATGGTACTCTCGACGCTCAACCGCAACTGGAAGAGCTTTGCGCTCGCCATCGTCGGCGCCGAATATATCCTGCGCTGGCTGCCGCGCGGCACCCATCAGTGGGACAAGTTCGTCACGCCGGACGAGCTGACGCAGCACCTCGCCAACAATCGCTTTGCCATCACCGACCAGGCCGGCGTGGTCTACAACCCACTCGCCGACCGCTGGAGCATCTCGTCCGACATGGACGTGAACTACATGGTGGTGGCCGAGGGGGCGTGAGTTGATGCCGACGCTTTAGCGGTATCACCGCTGTCGTCCCCGCGAACGCGGGGACCCATACTCCGCGGCGCCAATTGGGTTACGAGACGTCTGCCATTCCTGCTCACATCAGAGAGCACGGCGTATGGGTCCCTGCCTTCGCAGGGACGACAGGCATGCGTGCGCACGTCATCCCGCCACAACTCGTCATCCCCGCCACCGGGTCGCGCGAACGCGCGCCCGATGACAGGCTCCGGCGGGGATCCAGTACGCCGGGAAGGCTGAGATCAAGCCGATAGGCCGCGGCGTACTGGGTCGCCCGGTCCTAGTGCGCAAGTGCGCACAAGGCCGGGCGATGACAGCGGAGTTTTGTTGCGCCCGATTGCCCATTGCCCCCGCTGTCGTCCCTCCAAGCGCAGGGTTTGGCGCGCGCGCAATCCTGTCATGACACTGATCCCGTTGACCTAACGCATCCTGCCCGGCACGGTGCAACGATTTCCCGCCGGTATCCCCAATGTTCTCCGTCGCCACGCTCTGGATTCCCTTCACCATAATTGCCGCGCTCAGCCAGGTCGCGCGCAATGCGATGCAGCGGTCGCTGACCGGGCCGCTCGGGACCTGGGGCGCCACCAACATCCGTTTCCTGTTCGGCTTTCCATTCTCGATTGTCTTCTTCGCGCTCGTGGTGGGGGTGACGGGCGATGCCGTGCCGTGGCCACCGGCGATGTTCTGGCCGTGGCTGCTGCTCGGCGCGCTCAGCCAGATCGTTGCCACCGGCTTGATGCTGGTGGCGATGAACGACCGCTCGTTCGTGGTGACGACGGCCTATATCAAGACCGAGGCGATCCAGACCGCGATCTTCGGCTTCATCTTCCTCGGCGATCATTTGACGCTGTTGAAGATGGTCGCGATCGTGATCGCGACCATCGGTGTGGTGATTACAGCGCTGAGGCCGGGCGGCGAAAAAGGCTTTGCAGAGCTCAAGCCCACCATCATCGGCCTGGTTGCGGGCGCGGGCTTTGCGCTCTCGGCGGTCGGCTTTCGCGGCGCCGTCATCGCGGTGCCCGGCGTTTCCTTCGTGACGGCAGCGTCCTACACGCTGGTGTTCGGCCTGTTCGTGCAGACGCTGGTGCTGACGATCTACCTGCTCATGCGTGCGCCCGACGTGCTCAGGAAAATCCTGGGGCTATGGAAACCTTCGATGCTCGCGGGCTTCATGGGCGCCTTCGCTTCGCAGTTCTGGTTTCTGGCGTTCGCGCTGACGGCGGCGGCGAACGTGCGTACGCTGGCGCTGGTCGAGGTGCTGTTCGCGCAAGGAGTGTCGTATTATTCGTTCAAGCAGCCGATGTCGCCGCGCGAAGTCTCGGGGATCGTGCTGATCGTGATCGGTGTGGCGCTATTGGTGGCGGCATAGACGGTGCCGTAGGGTGGGCAAAGGCGCGTAGCGACGTGCCCACCATTCTAGTCACCGATGTTGCGGATAGATGGTGGGCACGCTGTCGCTTTGCCCACCCTACGGCATCACGCCTCGCCTCAATTCCGATCTTCCGGCAGCACCGGCAGCGGCGAGACCTCGACGCCCTCATCGATCAGCGCGCGGGCTTCTTCCGCCGAAGCTTCGCCGTAGATCGGGCGGTGTTCGATATCGCCATAATGCATCTTGCGCGCCTCGTTGGGGAAGCGCTCGCCGACATTGTCGGCGTTCTTGACGATGTGATCGCGGAGTTCCTTCAGCTTGGCGCGGAGTTCGCGCTCCTGCGCCATCAGCAGCGGCGTCGATTCCGGTCCGGCCGCTTCAGCAGGGGCCGGCGCGGGCGCGGCCTGCTCGCGGCCCTTCTTGGTCACGATCTGCGGGGCCATGATCGCACGCTCGACCTTGACCGAGCCGCAGGACGGGCAGCTCACCAGCTTGCGCTTTTCCTGCCCTTCATACGCCGCGGAGCTTTGAAACCAGCTTTCGAAAGCATGGCCCTTCTCGCAGCGAAGGTTGTAGCGGATCATGCCGAGCCCCGGACGAGATGCAGGTGCTCGGGGCCGGCCTTGGGATCGGCAATGCCGAAGCGGCGTCCGTGCTGCAGCGATGGCACGCTCCTGCGGGCGGCCTCGACCTTCGACGGATCGATCTCGGCGAGGAACACGCCGGGATCGACGCCGCCCTCGGCGAGAATTTCGCCCCAGGGCGCGATGATCAGCGAATGACCGTAGGTCTCGCGCTTGTTCTCATGCATGCCAGCCTGCGCCGCCGCGAACACGAAGCAGCCGTTCTCGATGGCGCGGGCGCGCAGCAGCGTATGCCAATGCGCTTCGCCGGTCTTTTTGGTGAAAGCTGAGGGCACCGTGAGGAACGACGCGCCGGCCTCGGCCAGCGCCCGATAGAGCGCCGGGAAGCGCACGTCGTAGCAGATCGTCAGGCCGATCCGGCCCCAAGGCAGGTCCGATATGACCGCCGTCTCGCCCGGCTGGTAATTGGCTGATTCGCGATAGCTCTCGCCGCCGGGCAGGTCGATATCGAACATGTGGATCTTGTCGTAGCTGGCGAGCAGATGGCCGTCCGGCCCGATCAGGAACGAGCGGTTGACGGCGCGCTCCGGCGAAAAGCGCAGCGCCAGCGAGCCGATATGGAGATGGATCTTCAGTTCCGCGGCGAGCGCGCGATAAGCCTTCAGCGACAGATCGTCTTCCTCGGATGCAAGGTGCTCGAACAGCGCCTTGCGGTTCAGCTGCATCATGTTGCTGACTTCGGGCGTCAGCACATAGTCGGCGCCTTGCCCGACCGCCTCGCGGATCAGGGCGATGCCCTGCTCGAGGCTCGGCTCGGGCAACAGGCCGGTGCGCATCTGCACCATGGCCGCGGTGAAGGTCGATCCAGCGCTCATGAGGAAGCCTTTTCTGCCGCCAGGAGGCCATCGAGCTTGCCCGCGCGGTCCAGCGCATAAAGCTCGTCACAGCCGCCGACATGGGTTGTGCCGATGAAGATCTGGGGGAAGGTCGAGCCGTGGCCGGCGCGGTCGTACATTTCGTCGCGGTAGGCCGGGTCGGTCGCGACGTTGAATTCGGTGAACGCGGCATTCTTGCGCGTCAGCAACGATTTGGCCGCGGTGCAATAGCCGCAGCCCGGGCGGGTATAGATTTCAACGGCAGCAGTCATGGGACGCTCTGATCAGCCAAGTCTTTTTGTCGGGTCTTTGAATTACAAGTCTTTGAATTATATGGGAGGGCGGTGGCTGTCCACAACCCGCGCGAATACCAGCACGTCGACCTGCGCGGCCTTGGCGCGGAGCAGGGCGCGGGCGCAGGCATCCGTCGTGGCGCCAGAGGTCAGGACATCGTCGATCAGGATGACGCGGCGGCCGGCGATGTCGGCGCTGCGCTCGGGCGCGACCTTGAACGCGCCTTGAACATTGGCGGCGCGCTGCGGACGGGACAGCCCGATCTGCTGCTCGGTGGGGCGGATGCGGCGAAGCGCCTCGGCGGCCAATTTCACACCGCTTTGCCGCGAAATCACCCGCGCCAACGCGCCTGACTGGTTGTAGCGCCGGCTCCAGCCGCGCCGCCAATGCAGCGGAACCGGCACCAGCACGTCGGCCTCGTCGAGCAATTCCTTGCCGGTGCGGGCCATCCAGCGGCCCATCGCGGGCGCGAGATCGGTGCGGTCCTGATATTTCAGCGAATGCACCAGCGTGCGGGCGATGTCGTCATAGCGCACCGCAGCGCGGGCGCGCTGGTAAGCCGGTGGGTTTGCGATCGCCTCCATCGACAGCAATTCCGGACCAGGGTCGTAGACAAAGGGGATGCCGAGCCGCGGGCAATAAGGCGGTTCGATGAACGACAGCTTTGCCCAGCACGACGCGCAGACGCCCTCGCCATCGACCGGCTCGCGGCAAGAGACGCACTGCGTCGGCAGCGCAATGTCGAGCGCAAGCCGCGGCAGATGCGCGAGCACGTCGCGGCAAGCGCCGAGCACGCCGCGCAGATGGTCGGAGATGGAGCGTGGTGATGCCTCGGCGCTCATGTCGTGAGGCTAGCGCCCCCCTGCGCCCCGCTCAAGTCGGTGGACTGTTCTTATCTGGCCCCGGCATCCGGCTCTTTCGGAAGCACGGGCCGGAAGAACGATCGCTCATAGCGGATGAAGCAGCGAGTTTGCTTTGCAAAGGCCACTGCCTTCTGAACGTCTGGATCTGCGGCGCTATCTTTCCGATATTGTTCATAGGCCGCGAAGCTCGGGAAGCTGAATATCGCTAGGGCAACATCACTCGCTCCTTCCGATGGCAGGAAGTACCCGTGGTGGATGCCGCCGAATCTCGGGACCAGTTCCAGCCACATCCTGCCGTAAGCTTCGAATTCGGCGAGTTTGTTCGGATCGACTTCGTATCGCAGGTAACAGGTGATCATCGTCTCGTGCTCCGTCGCGCCTCGAACCTAGCGCTCACTGTTAGCGCGGCCGCCGGCGTGCGGTCACGCCTGAACTTCGCGAAAAGAGGCTTGCTTCGTGATTTGAGGCTTGAAGAGGATTGAGGTCTATCGCTGATGGTCGTACCAACCGGCATGGCCTCGAACCCGACCGTCGCGCCCACCATATTCGATCGTGCGCTCTTGCGCGCGCGACGCGACCGCGCGCGGCGCAGCGCGCCTGCGACGTTTCTGCTCGATCGCGTTCGGGAAGATTTCGAAGAACGGCTGCAGGCGGTGACGCGGAATTTCGCCGACGTGGCCGATATCTGGACGCCGGGCGAATTGCTGCGCAAGCCGTTGGCCGATCGTTTCCGGTCGATCGTGCGCATCGATCCAGATGCATCGGAAATTCTGCCGTTGCAGCCGGAATCGCTTGATCTCGCCGTCTCGGCGCTTGCGTTTCAGTTCGTCAACGATCTGCCGGGTGTGCTGGCGCAGATGCGCCGCGCGCTCAGGCCCGACGGGCTGTTGCTCGCCGCGATGATCGGTGGCGACACGCTGACCGAGCTTCGGCAATCGTTTGCCGCGGCGGAGGCCGAATGCGAGGGCGGGGTGTCGCCGCGCGTGGCGCCGTTTGCGGATTTGCGCGATATCGGTGCGCTGCTGCAGCGGGCCGGGCTGGCGCTGCCGGTCACCGACGTCGACCGCGTCGTGGTGCGCTATGACAATGCATTTGCGCTGATGGCCGATCTCAGGCGGATGGGTGCGAGCAATATTCTGGTCGAACGGCGGCGGACGCCAACCCGCCGCGCCACGATGCTGCGGATGGCGCAGATTTACGGCGAACGCTTTGCCGATCCCGACGGCCGCATCCGCGCGACGTTTGATATTGTCTGGCTATCCGGCTGGGCGCCGCACGAGAGCCAGCAGAAGCCGCTCAAGCCCGGCTCGGCAAAAGCGAGTCTGGAAGCGGCGGTGAAGAAGGCGAAGCGCGATTGACGCGTAGTTCCGTTCAGCGGAAGGCGCCGACAGGCCCCCCAATTTCTACTGTGCATGGGGTTGTTTTCGCGATTTTGCGTCCTGGTCCTGCGTGGGCCGGCTTTACATCAATAAATCAATCAGATGCGGGATCAGCGGAATATCCGCTGGAGGCATCGGGTAGTCGCGCAGCTTGTTGGCGCGCACCCAGGCCAGTTGCTGGCCCTCGCGTGCGACGACCAGGCCTTCCCAGCGCCGGCAGATGTAGAACGGCATCAACAGATGGAAGTTGTCATAGGCGTAGCTCGCGAAGGTCAGCGGCGCCAGGCACGGCTCGCTGACGTCGATACCGATCTCCTCGTGCAGCTCGCGGATCAAAGTCTGCTCTGGTCGCTCGCCGGGCTCGACCTTGCCGCCGGGAAATTCCCACAAGCCCGCGAGCGCCTTGCCCTCCGGCCGCTGCGCGATCAGCACGCGCTTGTCGACGTCAACGAGGGCGCAGGCGACCACGAGGGTGAGCTTGATGTCCGCCATGCGCACTCTCTCGCTTACGACCGGTAGTCGCCGTTGATCGCGACATATTCCTTGGTGAGGTCGCAGGTCAGCACGCGGTCGCGGCCCTTGCCGAGGCCGAGGCCGACCTTGATTTGGATCTTCGGGCTCTTCATCACCTCGGAGACCTCAGCCTCGTTGTAGGACGGATCGCGCGCACCGCTCTTGGCAACGCGGATGCCGTTGAACGAGATCGAGAGCTTGTCGCGGTTGGCGGGCTCGCCGGCCTTGCCGACCGCCATCACCACGCGGCCCCAGTTCGCATCCTCACCGGCGATCGCCGTTTTCACCAGCGGCGAATTGGCGATCGACATCGCGATCTTGCGCGCCGAGGGCTTGGTGGTGGCGCCTTCGACGACCACCTCGACCAGCTTGCGCGCGCCTTCGCCGTCGCGGGCCACCTGTTCGGCGAGGTCGGCCAGTACGCCGTGAAACGCCTTGGCGAATGCCTTGAGGCGCGGGTCGCTGGCCCGGCTGATCTTCGGCGCGCCATTAGCCGCGGCGGCGCCGGTCGCAAACGCCAGCAGCGTGTCCGATGTCGAGGTGTCGCTGTCGATCGTGATGGCGTTGAAGGTATCCTCCACGCCGCTCTTGAGCAGCGCCTGTAGCACGGCGGACGACAGCGGCGCGTCCGTGAACACAAAGGACAGCATGGTCGCCATATCAGGCATGATCATGCCGGCGCCCTTGGCCATGCCGTTGATGGTCACCTTGGTCTTGCCGAGTTTTACGGTCGCGGTCGCGACCTTCGGGAAGGTATCGGTGGTCATGATCGCCTTGGCCGCGCCCATCCAGTCGTCGGGCGTGGCGGTTTCAGCCAGTGTCGCCAGCACGCCGTCGAATTTGGTGGCATCGAGCGGTTCGCCGATCACGCCGGTTGAGGCGAGGAACACGTCGGATGTCGAGCAGCCGACCGCCTTTGCGGCGATCTGCGCCGTCAGCGCCGTCGACTGCTTGCCGGTCTTGCCAGTGAAGGCGTTGGCATTGCCGGAGTTCACCACCAGCGCGCGGGCTTGCCCGCGGCCGAGCTTGGTGCGGCACCACTCCACCGGGGCCGATGGACATTTCGACTTGGTGAACACGCCGGCGACGGTGGTGCCCTTGTCCATCAGCGCAAGCAGCACGTCGGTACGCCCCTTGTAGCGGATGCCGGCGGCGGCGGTCGCGAGCTTCACGCCGGCGATCGCGGGCATTTCGGGAACGTCGGTCGGGGCGAGGGGGGAAACAGTGGTGGACATGCGAGCACCTTCTTCGACCAGATCAATCCAGGCCGGGCCTGCCGGCTTCAAGCGTGGTCCGGCGCCCTGAACCGGCGGTCCGGACATGAAACGGCCGGGCGCTTCGGCCCGGCCATGACGATGCTAGATACTATTGGTCTCGAAGAAGTGACAGCGATTTTTTACTTCTTCGCCGGCGGCGCCATCTTGGAGTCGGCGGGCTTCGGAGCCTCGGTCTTGGCGGCCTCGGCCGGCTTGTCCATGCGCTCGACCTTGGCGGCCTCGCGCAGCTTGGCGACGTATTCGGCCTGCGCCTTGCGCGTCACATAGGTCTCGATCTGGGCCTTGACCTGATCGAACTCGGGGGCCTTGCGGGCGCGCTTTTCCTCGACCTTGATGATGTGCCAGCCGAACTGCGACTTGACGGGGTCGGAGATCTTGCCCGGCTCCAGCGTGAAGGCGACGGCGGAGAATTCCGGCACCATCTGTTCCTTGGTGAAGAAGCCGAGATCGCCGCCATCGGAGGCGCCGGGGTCCTTGGACTTCTTCTTCGCCAGCTCGGCGAAGTCGCCGCCCTTCTTCAATTCTTCCGCGATCGCCTTGGCCTCGTCCTCGGTCTCGACCAGGATGTGCCGGGCGTGGACTTCCGTTTCACCGGTGATCTGCTTGGCGGCCTCCTCATAGACCTTCTTCATGGCCTCTTCGGTGGTCGCGGCCTTGCCCTCGCTGGCGAGCAGGCTGTCCATCAAAAGGCGGCTGCGCGTGAACGCCAGGCGCTTCTTGAAGTCTTCGGAGTTCTCGATCTTCTTGTCCTCGGCGGCCTTGGCGACGATCTTCAGGTCGATCAGGAAGGCCAGCACATTGTCCTTCTTGGTCGCCGGGTCCATTTGCGCGAGGCTGGGGCCAAGTTCCTCTTCCGCGAGCGCCACGTCGCTCTGGCGGATCTCGACACCGTTAACCTTGGCGAGAACGGGATTGTCCTGGGCGCGTGCCGGCAGGCTGGTGGCCAGAACCGCGGCCAGGCAGGCCGTCACAGCCAGGGAGGTCACGCCGAAACGCAAGCCGGTTTTCGTTTCCGGGAACGAGGTGGTCATGGAAAATCCTTGTCTTGAAGAGAGGGCGGCAAAGGCGGCGGGACACTCGCCCAATCAAGCGGCCTTGGCAACGCGAAAAGTCTGTCAAAATGATGAATTCCTTGACAGACGGACGCACGTTGACAAGGCCCCCACCCGGCCATATCTGTGCCGGAACCTACAGCGGCGACAGCGCTTATTTTGCTGCGTTTTTTGCCGTTGAACCTTGGATTGCTTAATTCCCACTCATTAGCGGATGACGCCCCGGAACGGGGTATGTGCCGCGATGCGTCACGGTGAGTTGATAGGCAACTTGGTGGACCACGTCACGGCTTGCAACGCAAGTAACGGCAAAGGCAGGAATTGGCATGATCGGCGCGCTCGCCCGCAAGTTTTTCGGCTCCGCCAACGACCGGCGGGTGAAGGGATATCAATCCCGCGTCAACGCCATCAACGCGCTTGAACCCGAAATCTCCAAACTGTCAGACGAGGCGCTGAAAGCGCGTACCGCCGAATTCCGCCAGCAGCTCGCCGAGGGCAAGACGCTCGACGACATCCTGGTGCCGGCGTTCGCCACCGTGCGCGAGGCCGCCAAGCGCACCCTCGGCCAGCGGCACTTCGACGTCCAGCTGATCGGCGGCATGGTGCTGCACGAGGGCGACATCGCCGAGATGAAGACCGGCGAAGGCAAGACGCTGGTGGCGACGCTGGCGGTCTATCTCAACGCGCTCGCCGGCCGCGGCGTTCATGTCGTCACCGTCAACGACTACCTCGCCCGCCGCGACTCCGGCTGGATGGGCCAGATCTATTCGTTCCTCGGGATGACCACCGGCGTGATCGTGCACGGCCTCGACGACGCTGAGCGCAAGGCGGCCTACGCCTGCGACATCACCTACGGCACCAACAACGAATACGGCTTCGACTATCTGCGCGACAACATGAAGTACCGCCTGGAGGACATGGTCCAGCGCGGGCACTATTACGCGATCGTCGACGAAGTCGACTCGATCCTGATCGACGAGGCGCGCACGCCGCTGATCATCTCCGGCCCGCTCGACGACCGTTCGGACTTCTACAACACCATCGATACCTTCATGCCGCAGCTGCAGAAGGTCGTCGACTTCGAGGTCGACGAGAAGCAGCGCACGGTGACGCTGACCGAAGGCGGCATGGAGAAGATCGAGACGCTGCTGCGCGACGCCGGCCAGCTCAAAGGCGAGTCGCTCTACGACGTCGAGAACGTCTCGGTCGTGCACCACGTCAACCAGGCACTGCGCGCGCACTCGCTGTTCACCCGCGACAAGGACTACATCGTCCGCGAAGGCGAAGTCGTCATCATCGACGAGTTCACGGGACGCATGATGCCGGGACGGCGCTATTCGGAAGGCCTGCACCAGGCGCTGGAGGCCAAGGAGCATGTCCAGGTCCAGCCTGAAAACCAGACGCTGGCCTCGATCACGTTCCAGAACTATTTCCGCATGTACGAAAAGCTGTCGGGCATGACCGGTACGGCCGCGACCGAAGCCGACGAACTGTTCGACATCTACAAGCTGGAGGTCGTGGAAATCCCGACCAACGTACAGGTGGCGCGTCTCGACGAGGACGACGAGGTCTACCGCACGCAGGGTGAGAAATACGCCGCGATCCTGGCCGAGATCGAGCGTGCCAATGCACGGCTGCAGCCGGTGCTGGTCGGCACGGCCTCAATCGAGAAGTCGGAAGTGCTGGCCGAGTACCTTAAGAAGCACGGCTACAAGCAGATCGATTTCGGCAGCGAAGCCGGCATGGAGAAGCTCTATGCCGCGGCCCGCGCCGGCAAGCCGGCAAAACTGTTCGCGGTCTTGAACGCGCGCTTCCATGAGCAGGAAGCCTATATCGTCGCCGAGGCCGGCGTGCCCGGCGCGATCACGATCGCGACCAACATGGCGGGACGCGGCACCGACATCAAGCTCGGCGGCTCGCTCGATATGCGGATCCAGCAGGAGACCGCCACGATTACCGATGAGGCCGAGAAGGCGAAAAAGATCGAGCAGATCAAGGCCGACATCGAGCGCTTCCGCGAGATCGTGCTGAAGGCCGAGGAAGTGGTGGAGGTCGAGCCCGCCAAGGGAAGCAAGCCGGCCAAGACAGTGACCAAGCCCGGCGGGCTCTACATCATGGGCTCGGAGCGGCACGAATCCCGCCGCATCGACAACCAGCTCCGCGGCCGTTCCGGCCGTCAGGGCGATCCGGGCCGCTCAAAATTTTTCCTGTCGCTGGAAGACGATTTGATGCGGATCTTCGGCTCCGACCGGCTCGACAGCATGCTGCAACGGCTCGGCCTGAAAGAGGGCGAGGCCATCATCCATCCCTGGATCAACAAGGCGCTGGAGAAGGCGCAGCAGAAGGTCGAGGCCCGCAACTTCGACATCCGCAAGAACTTGCTCAAGTTCGACAACGTCCAGAACGACCAGCGCAAGGCGATCTTCGACCAGCGCGTCGACCTGATGAAGGACGACAGTGTCGCCGAGACCGTCACCGACATGCGCCACGCCTTCATCGACGACGTGGTCGCCAAGCACATCCCCGAGCATGCCTATGCCGAGCAGTGGGATACCGCGGGGCTGAAGGACGAATTAAAGCGCGTGCTCGACGTCGATCTTCCGGTCGACGAATGGGCCAAGGAAGAGGGCATCGCCGACGAGGAACTGCTGGCGCGCATCGAGAAGCACGTCGACGAGCGCATGGCCGCCAAAGTCGCGCAATGGGGCCCCGACGTGATGCGCTACGTCGAGAAGACCATTCTGCTGCAGACGCTGGACCATCTCTGGCGCGAGCATCTGATCATGCTTGACCATCTGCGCCAGGTGATCGGCCTGCGCGGCTATGGCCAGCGCGATCCCTTGCAGGAATACAAGCTGGAAGCCTTCAATCTGTTCGAGACCATGGGCGCGCATCTGCGCGAAGCCGTCACCGCCCAGTTGATCCGCGTCGAGATCGTGCCGCCGGAAGAGCAGCAGCCGGTGCTGCCGGCGATGGAGGCGCACAAGTTCGATCCGAACACCGGAGAGGACGAGCTGGCTTTCGCCAACGTCTCGCTGGTGCCCCAGGTCGCCGCCGCCGATCGCGATCCGAAAAACCCCGCCAGCTGGGGCAAGGTCGGCCGCAACGAGGACTGCCCCTGCGGCAGCGGCAAGAAGTTCAAGCACTGCCACGGCAAGTATGCTTAGGCGCTGAGTTCGATAGTTCTTGTCAACGACGATGGTGGCAGGCGATCGCCTGCCACCTTTTTTGTTGGCCAAGCTCGGTGGTGTACCGGCAAAATGGCAAGCTACCGATAATCTAAAGCGCGATGAGATTGGGTTGAATCGTCATCGCGCTTTAGCTCTTTGTTTGAGCATGATCTTTTCGGAAAACCGCTGCACACTTTTCCGGATCATGCTCTAGCCGCCGGGCGGCGTGTACGCGCCCTTAAGCTGCACCGCCTTTTGCCGAACCTGTGTGATCTCATCCGGCGTCCACAGGCGGGTGAGGGTCACATTGTGGACGGCGCCGCTCGCCACCACCGTGCCTGATATCGCCGGTGCTGCGCTCGGATCCGGCACATCGAATATCACGAGCACGCCAGGCCCGTTGGTGGCTGTGCTGTACATCGAAACCAATTTGCCGCCGGCGGCTTCAACCAGTTTCCTGGCGGCCTCAAATCGATTGGTCGTGGGATTTTCCAGAATGGCGTTAAGAGATTTTGGCGTGTATTGCGCGGTCATACAAAAATGCATGATGTCCTCCTGTTGGGGCGCGTTTGATCGATGAGGCGTTCGCCTCTCGTGCGGCTCAGTGAAAAATGAGCCGTCCCAAAACCTGGAATGAAGGACTGCAGCCCTGCCGTGGGCATGACGCCGCTGATACTCTGGCGGGCCTTCGGCACTGCCCGCCGGCGGCCTGCCCTAAGGCTATCTCAGCTTGATGCCACGCGGAAGCGCGATCAATTGCGCTGCGATCTGCGGACGCGATTGGCCTGACGGTAAAGCAGGATCAACGGCACTCCGGTACGGCGCGCTTTCAGATCGAAATGTCTGATGTCCGACACGCACGAACGTTGCAGGATTGGATAAACGTCGCAAGGATGCGTTGGGCGTTCTTACTTCGCCGCCCCGAAGCGGCTGTCGAACGAGTTGGTCGACACGATCGGCGCCGAGCCCGAGACCTGACCATGCGCGGCGGCAGCCGGCGTATCCGACACCGACGGCTTCAGTTGCGGGCGGCTTGCGGCATGCTTGGCTTCCGGCTTCGGCGTAGTTGCCTTGGCCGGCGGCTGCTTGGTCTCGGTCGCCTTCGGTTTGGCCGGCGGCGTGCTGGCGGTGGCGTCGGCGGAGCCGCCGATGCCGACCTTGCGGGCGAGGCTGGAGAAGAAGCCCTCGTCCTGCGCCGAAGGCGCCGCATTGGCGACCCGCGTCGGGGCAGGTGCGGCAGCCGGCGCTGCGGCCAGCTTGGGCTGCTCCGGCGCACCCGCCAGCAGATTCTCTGAAGGGGAACGGTTTTCGGCAGGCACCTTCGGCGGATTGACGTGGGAGGGGATGGTGCCGGGGGCGCGCGCCAGCGAGAAACTCTGCAGGCTCTGCGCATCGCCGCCTTCGGAGAGACCCGTATTGCCCTCGGGCACGCGCGCAGCAAACACCCGGTGCATGCCGCCGTCGATGCCGGTATTGATGCGTGCCACCGGCGTCCCCTTGGCGATCAGCCGCGCGGTCTCGGCGAGGTCGCTGGCCTGCTTCTCGCGCACGGCGTCGGCGACTTCTTTGGGAATCTCATAGGCCGGGCACTTGGCCGAAGCGTCGAATACCGGGTCACGCGTGGCGTTCGGCGGCTTGGCGGCATCGAACACGTATTTCTTTTCGCAGAAATCGACCTTCGGCTCCTGCTTCGTCACCTCGAAATGATCATTGCCTTCCTTGATCATCTTCCAGAAAGGCATGTTCGGGTTGTTGCGGTGCCTGGCCATGTTGGCGGGCGTCATCCGGAACGGATAGGCCTGCAGCTGGAACGATTTCTGGCCGCCGAAGAAGGATTCGCGGCCCAGCGAATAGATTTCCGCGATCTGCTCGTCGGTCATCGCGTAGCAGCCGCGCGAAGAGCAGTCGCCATGCACCATCAATTGCGAGCCGGTGCGTCCGAGCGCCTTGTCGAAGGCGTTCGGATAGCCGGTGTTGAAGGAGAGGTAATAGGCCGACTGCGGATTCATCTGCGCCGGCGAAATCGAATAGAAGCCTTCCGGCGCCTGGCGATCGCCCTCCTTGATCTTGGGGCCGAGGTCGCCCGACCAGCGGCAGATCGGATAGGTCTTGAGCAGGGCGAAGCGGCCGGAGCGGTCCTGCTTCCAGATTTCGAGCTCGGCTTCCTGCTTGAACAGGCGGACCAGAATCGGGGACTGCAGCTCCATGTCCTTCGCCGCTATGTCGGCGACGAGTTTCGGCGGGACCGGCTGGTTGGCCTTGGCGTTGTTGGCCAGCGAAATGTCGTCGCCGTTGCAGCCGGCCATCAATACGCCCGCGCCCAGTAGGGCGACCGACGTGAGAAGCGCGCGAACCAGCGAGCGATTATTCAAAGGCTAAGCTCCACACCCACCGGGCATTTTCGCACCCCAAGTACAGCGAATATGCCCTGAAGCCATTGTCTAAAATATTAGCCATTGACCCTCTGCGCCGCAACCCGAACGAGGCCGTCCAGCGGCTGCGGCAGCAGGGATGGTCAACAGAGTTTAAAGACCGCGGTCAGGGCTGAATTAGGGCCAAAATTTGCAGGTGGGCGAAATAAAGGCGTTTACGGGTCATTAACTTGGAGGGCGCGTCTCGGGCTTTCGCGCCGACACGTATCCGATCACCCGAGTTTGCGGCCGATCTCGAGGAATTTCTGCCGCCGCTGCTTGCGGATGGCGTCCGCATCGAGATTGCGAAAGTCGTTGAACGCTTCCGCGATGGCATCGCCGGTGGCTTCAATCATCGCCTTGGGATCGCGATGGGCGCCGCCGGAGGGCTCGTTGAGAATCCGGTCGATCACACCGAAGCGCAGCATGTCCTGCGCCGTGATCTTCATGTTGGTGGCGACTTCCTGGGCCTTGGTGCCGTCGCGCCATAGGATCGAGGACGCCGCTTCCGGTGAGATCACGCTGTAAATCGCGTGCTCCATCATCAGCACGCGATTCGCCGTGGTAATGGCGATGGCGCCGCCCGACATGCCCTCGCCGGTGATGATCGCGACATTGGGCACGCCCAGCGACAGACACGTATCGGTCGAGCGCGCGATCGCTTCCGCAACCCCGCGCTCTTCGGCGCCGATGCCGGGATAAGCGCCGGCGGAATCGACCAGCGACAGCACGGGAATGCCGAAGCGGTCGGCCATCTCCATCAGCCGCACCGCCTTGCGATAGCCTTCGGGGCGGGCCATGCCGAAATTGTGCTTGATGCGGCTGTCGGTGGTGGCGCCCTTTTCCTGGCCGATCACGCAGATAGCCTCGCCGCGGAAACGACCGAAGCCGCCCATCAGCGCCTCGTCGTCGGCGAACTTGCGGTCGCCGGCGAGCGGGGTGAATTCGGTGATGAGCGCGCCGACGAAATCGGTGAAATGCGGGCGCTGCGGATGACGCGCCACCAGCGTCTTCTGCCAGGGCGACAGGTTGGCATAGAGATCGGCCAGCGCCTGCTGCGCCTTGTCCTCGATCCGCGAGATCTCATCGCCGATGTCGCTGCCCGAGGCGGCGAGCGCGCGCAATTCATCGACCTTGGCCTCAAGTTCGGCGACGGGTTTTTCGAAGTCGAGATAGCTGCGCATCTGATCCGGCATCAAGACAATATAGGTAACAACGCACTGTCAGGCGAAGCGGTTTTCGATTCGCTCCAGGAAAGCACGCATCTTCAATGATTTAGCGCGCATCTCGGGCCGGACGGGCCGGCTTTTCCGAAAAGCGCGCCAAACAAGGCCGCGGGGCGGGAGACGGCTGTTTCGGGGGAGACGCCGCGGAAGTCAAGGCGGGTGTTGCGCGCGGGGTTAAATCTCAGTGTCCCGGACGCGGTGCGGCGCCATAAGCGCGTTCGCGCGCGTCTTCGGCGCACTATGGTGCCTAGCCGCAGAGCCGGGACCCATTCCGCCGCGATGTGGGCCCCGGCTCAGCAGCGCATCACCATAGCGGGTCGAAGACGCGCGTAAACGCGCTTTCGGTGCTGCGCTGCGTCCGGGGCACGGGACTTACTTCTCCGCCAACGGATGCAGGTCGCGCACCAGGCTTTTCAGCCGCTCCTCGACCACATGGGTGTAGATCTGCGTGGTCGAGATGTCGGTATGGCCGAGCAGCGTCTGCACGATGCGCAGGTCCGCGCCGTTGTGCAGCAGGTGGCTGGCGAAGGCGTGGCGCAGCACGTGCGGCGAAACCAGCCGCGGCGCAAGGCCGGAGGCCGACGCCAGCTCCTTCAGGTCGCGGGCAAAATGCTGCCGGGTCAGATGGCCACTCTCGCCGAACGAGGGAAACAGCCATTTCGAGCCAGGGAGGTTTTTCTTTTTCTCAGGTTTCAGCGCTTCCATCGCGGCGAGATAATCCGCCATCGCCTGCCGCGAGGCTTCGTTGAGCGGCACCAGGCGCTCCTTGTTGCCCTTGCCGCGCACCATGATCATGCGGGCATCGCGCCGTGCCGCTGACAGCGGCAAGGCGACGAGCTCCGAGACGCGCAGACCGGTGGCGTAAAGCACTTCCAGAAGGCAATATAGCCGCATCGCGCGCAGCCGCTGCTGCGGCGAGGCGTTCCCGGCTTTCGTCAGTTCCTTGGCCCGCGTCAGCATGCGGTCGACATCCGCGATCGACAGTACCTTCGGCAGCCCCCGGCCGCGTTTCGGGCCGGACAGGATCGCGGCCGGATCGTCGGCGCGGATCCGCTCGTTCAACAGGAAGCGGAACAAATGCCGCATTGCTGAGAGCCGGCGCGCCACGCTGGATGATTTGAAACCTCTGACGTCGAGATCGGCGAGGTAATCCCGCAATACGTCAGTTTCGGCGCCGGCAAAGCCTTGCCCCTTACGGCCGAGAAATTCGGATAAATCCGTCAGGTCGCGGCGATAGGCGTCGAGCGTATTGACGCCTGCGCCCTGTTCCGCCGCGAGCATGTCGAGGAACAGGTTGATCAGTCTCTCGTCTTTGGCCGTCTTGCTGGAACGCATGCCCTCGACATCCCCGTCGGCGAGAGCGTCTCCCCCGAGTCCGCCTCTCACCAAACAGACGATAGCGGCTATTTCTTGAGGAACTTGTCAGCGGGGATGGTGACCGTCATTTCCCGGGGTTTTGGGGTGACGAAATTCGCCAGCGCGAAAATGACGCCGTAGATCAGCCCGGCGATGATGCCGACGACCGTCAGAAAGCGGAACAAACTGGGCATGGGGGGCTCAGGGCGGCGAATTAACCAATGAAATCATCCAACATGTTCCTCTCCCCCTGGCAAGAGTCTCTGGCAACGGCGTCACAGGGGGTAGTATAGGTGTCGCAGCACGGGGCAACCCCCGCCAGTTCAAAGGATTTTTGATGTCCGAGACCGCCGCACCGGCACCAGCGAGCCCGACCCAGGAGGCCGACATCACGTCGGCGCTGGGACGGCGTTCGGTCGTGCTGGTCGGCATGATGGGCGCCGGCAAGTCGACGATCGGCCGGCGGCTGGCGGCCCGGCTCGGCCTGCGGTTTCTCGATGCCGACGTCGAGATCGAGGTCGCCCATGCCGGCATGACCATCCCGGAAATCTTTGCGACCCATGGCGAGCCGTATTTCCGCGACGGCGAGGCGCGGGTGATCGCGCGGCTCCTGGATGGCGGACCAGCCGTGATCGCGACCGGCGGCGGCGCCTTCATGCGCGAGGAGACCCGCAATCGCATCCGCGAAAAGGCGATCTCGCTGTGGCTCAAGGCCGACATCGACGTCATTATGAAGCGGGTCAAGCGCCGCGCCGACCGGCCGCTTTTGCAGACCGAAGATCCGGTCGCGACCGTCAGCCGTCTGCTTGAGGCGCGCGAGCCGGTCTATCGGACCGCCGACCTGACGATTGCCTCGCGCGACGTGCCGCACGACCGCATCGTCGAGGAGTGTCTCGACGCCCTGCGCGGGCGGCTATGCGCAGAAAACCCTTCCGACCAGCCGACAACCGACGGGATCAGCGTTACGCCATGACTGCGCCCCTGAAACATTCCGCGGATATCACGGTCGACGTCGCGCTCGGCGATCGCGCTTATGACATCGTCATCGGCCGCGGCGTGCTGCAGTCGCTTGGTCAGCGCGTGGCCGCGCTGCGCCCCGGCGCGCGGACCGCCATCGTCACCGACCGCACCGTTGCAAAACATTGGCTGGAGCCGGCCGAGCATTCGCTTGGCGAGGCCGGCATCCCGACCTCGCGCATCATCGTCGAGGAAGGCGAGATATCGAAGACCTATGCCGGCCTGGAAAAGGTCTCCGAGGCGCTGATCGCGGCCAAGATCGAGCGCAACGATCTGGTGATCGCGCTTGGCGGCGGCGTGGTCGGCGATCTCGCCGGTTTCGCGGCGGCGATCCTGCGCCGCGGCGTCGATTTCGTGCAGGTGCCGACCTCGCTGCTGGCGCAGGTCGATTCCTCGGTCGGCGGCAAGACCGGCATCAACTCGCCGCAGGGCAAGAATTTGCTTGGCGCGTTTCATCAGCCAGTGCTCGTGATCGCCGATACCTCCGTGCTCGACACGCTGTCGCAGCGCCAGTTTCGCGCCGGCTACGCCGAAGTGGCCAAGTATGGCGTGCTCGGCGACGAGGCTTTCTTCACCTGGTTGGAGGCCAACCACGCCGACATCTTCGCAGGCGGCGCGGCGCGCGAGCATGCGATCGCGACCTCCTGCCGTGCCAAGGCGGCCATCGTCTCCCGCGATGAGCGCGAGAATGGCGAGCGTGCGTTGCTCAATCTCGGCCATACCTTCGGCCATGCGCTGGAGGCCGCGACCGGCTTTTCCGACCGTCTATTCCACGGCGAGGGTGTTGCCATCGGCATGGTGCTGGCGGCGGAATTTTCGGCCAAGCTCGGCATGATCTCCGCTGATGATGCCGCGCGCGTCGAACGCCACCTTGCTTCCGCAGGCCTGCCGACCCATTTGCAGGACATCGCGGGCTTCGCCCAGGAAGGTCTGGCCGATGCCGACGCCCTGATGGCGCTGATGGCGCAGGACAAGAAGGTCAAGCGCGGCAAGCTGACCTTCATCCTGCTGCAGGCGATCGGCCGCGCGGTGGTCGCGGGGGACGTCGAGCCGTCGCTGGTGCGCGATTTCCTGCAACAGAAACTGGCGGGATGAGAACGGGATGTCCGGACGGAGCCCGGCGCGGCATTGCGCGGGGCCGGGTCCGTTGTGAGGAATACATGAGCTCGACGGCGTTCAACCTGCTGCTCGCGATCCTTCTGCTCGCCGCCAACGCGTTTTACGTGGCCGCCGAGTTTGCGCTGGTGAAGAGCCGCGGCTTTCGCATCAGGGCGATGGTCGAGCAGGACCGGTTCGGCGCGCGCCTGTTGCAGGACATGATGGGCAATATCGAGGCCTATCTGGCCTGCTGCCAGCTCGGCATCACCATGGCCTCGCTCGGTCTCGGCTGGGTCGGCGAACCCACGGTGTCGGCGCTGCTCGAGCCGCTGCTGATCCCGCTCGGCATGTCCGAGCGCACCCTGCATTTCGTGTCGTTTGTGGCGGGCTTTTTGGTGTTCTCCTCGCTTCACATCGTGATCGGCGAGCAGGTGCCGAAGACGTTCGCGATCCGCCAGCCGACGCCGGTCTCGCAGTGGATCGCCTATCCGCTGTACCTGTCCTATCTCGTGTTCTATCCGCTGAACTGGCTGCTCAATACCGCGTCCCGCGGGATCTTGCGGATGTTCGGCGTCAAGGAATCGTCGCAGCACGAAATCCTCACCGACTCCGAGATCGAGGGGCTGGTGGAGGAATCCGCCGTGCACGGCGGCATCGAGAGCGGCGAGGCCGAATACATCCATAACGTCTTCCGTTTCGGCGACCTCGCCGTATCAGACGTCATGGTTCACCGTACCGCGATGGTGATGATCAACGCCGATTTGCCGCCGGACGAACTGGTGCGCGAGGTGCTGGCGACCGAGTACACCCGCATTCCGCTCTGGCGCGACAAGCCGGAAAATATCATCGGCGTGCTGCACGCCAAGGACCTGCTGCGCGCGATCCGCGCCAGTGAAGGCGACACCTCGCGGATCAACGTTTCCGCCATCATGCTGCCGCCCTGGTTCGTGCCGGAAATGCGGCCACTGTCCGAACAGCTCAAGGCGTTCCGCCGCCGCAAGACCCACTTCGCGCTCGTCGTCGACGAATATGGCGAGGTCGAGGGCATGGTGACGCTGGAAGACGTCCTGGAGGAAATCGTCGGCGACATTTCCGACGAGCACGACGTCGTGGTCGCCGGCGTCCGCGTCCAGGCCGACGGCTCTGTCGTGGTGGACGGTTCGGTGCCGATCCGCGATCTCAACCGGGCCATGAACTGGCACCTGCCGGACGAGGAAGCGACCACCGTCGCCGGTCTCGTCATCCATGAGGCGCGCTCGATCCCCGAGCGCGGCCAGAACTTCACCTTTCATGGCTGCCGCTTCCGCGTGCTGCGGCGGGAGCGCAACCGCATCACCGCGCTCAAGATCACGCCGCTGCCGCGCGAAGCTGAAGACCCGAAGCCGAGGCGGGCGGGGACGGCGTTCTAGACGCGGACGCGCAAGCGGTTCGAGCTATTCAATGTCGATGGTGACACTGGCGAGCTTCCATTGGCCGTCGGAGGGAATAAAGCCGAGCTGATACTTTACCTTTTTCGGCGTGGTATCGAAACGGCCTTTGAGGCGCAGCACGCCCTTCTCGTCGATTTTTGCGTCCTCCTCCGGAATGACGGCGCTGGCGACGATGGCGTCGAACACGGCGTGTTTCTCGACCAGGTCCTTGAACACGGTGCGCAGCTTCTCCGGCGGAAACTGATCGCGGAACGGCTTTGAGATCTTGGCGTGGAGAACCGTGAAATTATCCGAGGTCACGGCATCGTTGAGCGTCACCAGGATGCTCTTGATCAGCACTTCCTGGACGAACGGGCTCGGCATGTCGAGCGTCTGCGCCCTGATCGGGGAGGCCGCGACCAGCAGCGCGACAATAGCGGCCCATCTGAAGCGTGCCCAACGTCGCATCGGACGACCTCGTCGACCTGCGATGGCACCGGGGCAGCCCGACCCCGCGTTCAAACGGAACTGTGTCCATCGCTTCGGGGATTGTCTCACAGTTGCGAAAACCGTGCTACCGTTCCGGCCGATCTTCACAGGAGCTGGGCGATAGGTCACGCCAGATACTCGATGGCTTGCGCCTGTAGCCGCTCGGGCGGGTGTGTCGAGCGTCGCCTCGGATCGGCCCAGGTTTCGTAGCCGGTGCGCCGTTTCTCGACTTCGGCCCATGTGACGGCAACGGGAAGCTATGGCCTTGTACGGCAAGGCATTTTGGACCAGGGTTTTTCCTTTGCGAGCTGAATGATGACTAAGAAAACTCATGTGGTTGATACATTCGATAACGCACACTTTCAGCGATTCAACAGCGATCTCATAGGAAATGAGATGGCTCACTTACTTTCCCAAATCACAATGAACTGGGGGAAATTGGAGCAGGCCCTCTATCTGTCGATGAAATCAATCGATGTCGGTCAAGCTAATGAATGGAGAGAGGCGTTCTTTTCCACACCAGCCCTGGCCGCGCGAAAAGAGAAAGCGCGGAAAAACATCGGCACGAAAGTCGCAACTTCAAATCCCAAGCTGCTCACATTTTTTGAAGAGACACTTGATAGATTTCAGGATGTGCAGCATCGCAGGAATGCCCTAAGTCACGCACTTTGGCTGCCCATCGAAACGCCGAACCAATACCCGGTTCAACCTTTGCGATATGATAGAGCAAATATGAGCTTCGATCCGATAAGGGTTGTTGATCTCAAATTCCTGGGTGACCTTCTCGAAGACATGACCGACCTTTCGCGGCGCATATATTGGGTCGGTGCGGAGTTGCTGGCGCATCAGCAATTGAAGAAGTGGGGAAAACGGTAGGTATGCGGGGGTCAACTCGCGGGAGGCAACCGGCATTTGGACGGAACCATGTCCATCGCTTCGGGGATTGTCTCACAGTTGCTAAAACCGTGCTACCGTTCCGGCCGATCTTCACAGAAAGCTCTCGCTGCCGCCAGAATCGCGAGCTTCTGCCAAAATCACCCGCCGGCGGTTTCTCCCGGCGTCTGCGCCTTGACGGCGAGCGCATGCACGGAGCCCTTGAGTTCCGCCGCGAGCGTCGCATTTACCATGCGGTGGCGTTCGATCCGGCTCTTCCCTTCGAAGGCCGGAGATACGATATAAACCCTGAAATGTGTTTCGCCGCCCGGCCTGTGGCCGGCATGGCCTTCATGCAGATGTGATTCGTCCGTGACGTCGAGGCTTTCCGGCAAGAAAGCTTCACGCAACTTGTTTATGATAGTGTCCTTGGTGCTCATGATGGCGGCAGATAATTCTCTGTCGGTTTTCCGTCAATGAGGCATCCGAACCGGAGGTATTCGCAATGTCAAGACTTGAAGCCTTGCGCATTGCGTAGTCAAAGTCAGCTATGCCGATCGATTCATCCAAGTTCTTCGATTCCATTCGCATCAAGCCCAACAAGGTCAGCGCGAAGGCGCAGGCGCGCGCGAATGAAGAATCCGCCATGTGCGAGTGGGCAGGCTGCCCGAACAAGGGGCCGCACCGCGCGCCCAAGGGGCGGGAGAATTCCCGCGAGTACTGGCACTTCTGCCTCAACCATGTCCGCGAGTACAACCAGTCCTACAATTTCTTCCAGGGCATGAATGCCGATGCCGTCGCGCGCTACCAGAAGGATGCGCTGACCGGCCATCGCCCGACCTGGAAGATGGGCGCCAACACCGCCGGCAAGAAGGGCAAGACGCCGAGCGCCGAGGATTTCGACGGCGCCGCCGATCCCTTCAGCATGTTCTCCGAGCTCAACGGCCGTGGCCGCTGGCGGCCTGGTCCTGATACGCAGACCAAGGCCGAAACGCGCAAGGTGATGAATGCCGAGCGCAAGGCGCTGCAGGTGATGGGGCTGTCCGCCGAAGCGACACTCGATGACGTCAAGGCCAAGTACAAGGCGCTGGTCAAGCAGCACCATCCCGACGCCAATGGCGGCGACCGCTCTACCGAGGATCGCCTGATCGAGATCATCAAGGCGTACAATTATCTGAAGACTGTGGTGCGCGCGTAGTTTCAGTCGTCCCTGCGAAAGCAGGGACCCATACGCCGCGGCTTCTCAATTTTACTCCGCTGGTCGACGGCTTTCGCACGACAATACGCATTTGTGGTTATGGGTCCCTGCGTTCGCAGGGACGACAGCGGAGTTGTTAGCTCCGCCGTTGCCTTCCACATGCTCATTTCCGTACGTCACCCCGGCATCGGCCCGATATAGGCCGAGCTCGGCCGGATCAGGCGGCCGCCGCGCTGCTGCTCGCGGGCGTGCGCGGTCCAGCCGGCGGCGCGGGCCACCGCGAAGATCGGCGTAAATGCCTGGCGCGGGATTTTCAGCGCGTCGAGCAGGATCGCGGTGAAGAACTCCACATTGGTATCGAGCGGCCGGTCCGGATTTTTCTTCCGTAGGGCGCTGCGGATATAGGCCTCGACCTCGCCCGCGAACGGCAGATCGGTGCCGCCTCCCGCGAACCGCTGGATTGCATCCTTCAGCACATCGGCACGCGGATCGCGGACGCGATAGACGCGATGGCCGAATCCCATCAACCGCTCGCCACGGGCCAGCGCGCTGTCGACCCAAGGCTTGATCCGCTCGGTCGAACCTATCGCATCCAGCATTTCCAGCACGGGCTCGGGGGCGCCGCCATGCAGCGGGCCCGTCAGCGCGCAATAGCCGGCGGTGACGGCGGCGAACAGATCCGCCTGCGTCGAGGCCACGACACGCGTCGCAAAAGTCGACGCGTTCATGCCGTGATCGCAGACGGTGACAAAATAGGTGTCGAGAGCGGTGATCTCGCGCGGCTCGGCCTTTCGGCCGCGCAGCATCGACAGCGTGTCGGCCGCATGGCCAAGCGTCGGATCGGGCGCGATGGGATCATTGCCCTTGGCCCGCTGCAGCAGTGCGCCCGCAATCACGGGTAACGCGCCGACAATGGTGGCTTCAGGCTCAAGTCCGTTCTCGCCGCGTAGGCCTGCGACGGCTGCGCGAAAACCATCCACGATCGACATGCCACGCGTTGCCGGCAGCAGCTCGGGCAGTCGGGCGAAGGCGCGTTCCCGCGCTGCCCCGAGCCTCGAGCGCACATCGGCTTCGGTAAGCGACGCGCCTGTTGCCGCGTTCCACAGCCGCGCGGTCACGCCCTCGAAACTCGATTTGCCGGCGAGGTCGCCGACCCGCTCGCCAGCGATGATCAGTTCCCCGCGCTCGCCGTCGACATGGCTAAGCACGGTTTCGGCGGCCGGAATGCCGTCGAGGCCGATCGGGGTTTTTGAAATCTGCATGTTCATGGCGGCTCCCTTTGCTTGCCGGCAAAGGTCGGGCCTCTCGACAGATTGATCAATCTTGATTATGTAAATCAATATGAAAAAATCCGCCGGCCTTTATTTGTCGGCCCGTGAGGCCTCCGCCGAACTCGCGATCTCGCAGGCGACGCTCTACGCCTATGTCAGCCGCGGCCTAATCCGCTCGGAGCCGTCGGAGGATTCCCGCAGCCATCGCTACTGGGCCGAGGACGTCCGCACGCTGAAGGAGCGCCGTACGCCGTCGCCGGAGCCGCGTGGCCTGCGCAGTTTTGATGCCGATCTGCCGGTGATGGATTCGGCGGTCGGGACCATCACCGAGGACGGCGCGATCTATCGCGGCGTCAACTGCATCGATCTCGCCGAGCGCGATACGCTCGAACATGCGGCGACGCTTTTGTGGGACGTCACCGGCGTCGATCCCTTTGAGCAGGACAATTGCCCGATCGTCTCGGATGAGATGCGCGCCGTCGCCGATGCCACACGCAATGCCAACGCGATCGATCGCGCCGTCGCGGTGCTGGCGCTGGCCGCCGCTGCGGACCCGCGCGCCTTCACCCGGGCGCCCGACGGGCGCGCGATGGTCGGCGGCCGTATCGTGCGGCTGGTGGTGGCGACCATGCTGAATGCGAAATCATCGGCAAAACCGCTTCATGTGCAGATCGCCCGCGCCTGGGCGCCCGATCACAAGCACGCGCCGGATCTGATCCGCCGCGCGCTGGTGCTGCTCGCCGATCACGAACTGAACGCCTCGACCTTCACGGTGCGTTGCGCGGCCTCGACCGGCTTGAACCTCTATGACTCGGTGATCGCCGGCCTCGTCGCGCTGAAGGGCCCGAAGCATGGCGGCGCCGGGGTGCTGGCGGCGCAGCTATTGAAGACGCTTGCCGATAATGAGGTCGCGCCTTTGATCCGCGAGCGCGTCGCACTCGGCGAGCGCTTCGCGGGCTTTGGCCACGGCGTCTACAAGCACGGCGATCCCCGCGCGCGGGCCCTGTTGGAGGCGCTGGCGCGCTCGGGCGGGAATCGCAAATTCACCCACGAAATCCCCGAGCGGATCGCAGAGGCGACCGGCGAGTTCGTCAATATCGACTATGCGCTGGCAGTGCTGGTGCATACGCTCGGCCTGCCGCCGGGCCACGAACTGGTGCTGTTCTCGATGGCGCGCACGGTCGGCTGGATCGCGCATGCCTGCGAGCAGTTGCGCCACGGCCGGCTGATCCGGCCCCGCGCGCGCTATGTCGGGCCTGCACCGGGACGCAGCCCCCGCGCCTGACGGCGGCGCAGCGTCCAGATGCCGAGCGCGACGATCGCCACGGCGACCACGCCCAGAATCCAGATATGTTTGCCGACGTGCTGGTGATGCGGGAGGCCGGCATAGTGATGCAGCGCCGAGACCGCGAACACGCCCGGCAGCACGTGCGCCAAAGCCCATGCAACGACCGCGGCAATATTGACGCCGTAGAACCGGGCCGGCGGCATGCCGAGTGCGCCGGCGGTAACCGGCACGAAGGCGCGGATCGGCGGCACGAAACGCGCGAACAAGACGGCCAGCGTTCCCCAGCGCTGGAAGAACGCCTCGCTCTGGGCCATCACGGCTGGATATTGCGACATCGGCCAGGCGTTGAGAATCTCGCGTTGCGAGCGATGTCCGGTCCAGAACGCCGAGCCGTCGCCGAGCACGGCTCCCGCGACCGCCGCCGCCAGCACGCCCCATAATGTGAGTTCGCCGCCCGGAACCAGCGCGCTGAGGGCGAGAATGATGGTCGAGCCCGGCACCAGCGCGCCCACGACCGGGATCGCCTCCAGCAGGGCGGCAAGGAATAGCGTCAGATACGCCAGCCAAGGATGGGCAGAAACGAACGCAATCAGGGGATCGAGGAATGAAGTCACAAGCCTGCCGCCTGGTGGAAATGGGCAATCTCACAGCTATCAAGCCCGGACAGGGGCCGAAAGGGCTTGGCGCGATGCTTGTTTTGCGCCCGGTGGCGTGCCCAAGCGGGCAAAAGTGCGGCGTGATTCGCAGGGCAGCCCTCCAAAAACCAAATACAGGCCCTATCTCGATGATAAGCCAACGGAACTTTGATTGCGCCGCGGGCTTCTGCCGGCCGTTGCTCTCTGCTAGGTTGGCAATAGCCCCCATCCGCAGCCATTCAACAGATCTGGTTTCGGGAATGCCCGGGACCTCGGAGGATTGATGACGACCGCCGCCATGAGCCAAGTTACGGAACCCGTCGGATTGCCCGACATGAAGGTGTCGGTCCGGCAGGTCTTCGGTATCGACAGCGATCTCGAAGTGCCGGCCTATTCCGAAGTCGACCCGCATGTGCCGGAAGTCGATTCGGACTACCGTTTCGACCGCGCCACCACGCTGGCGATCCTAGCCGGGTTCGCCAAGAACCGCCGCGTCATGGTCACCGGCTATCACGGCACCGGTAAGTCGACCCATATCGAGCAAGTCGCGGCGCGCCTGAACTGGCCCTGCGTCCGCGTCAACCTCGACAGCCATATCAGCCGTATCGATCTGGTCGGCAAGGACTCGATCGTCGTCAAGGACGGTAAGCAGGTCACCGAATTCCGCGACGGCATCCTGCCCTGGGCGCTGCAGCACAACATCGCACTGGTGTTCGACGAATATGATGCCGGCCGTCCGGACGTGATGTTCGTGATCCAGCGCGTGCTGGAAGTCTCCGGCCGCCTGACCCTGCTCGACCAGAACAAGGTGATCAAGCCGCATCCGGCGTTCCGCCTGTTCTCGACCGCCAACACGGTCGGCCTCGGCGACACCTCGGGCCTCTATCACGGCACCCAGCAGATCAACCAGGGCCAGATGGACCGCTGGTCGATCGTCACCACGCTGAACTATCTGGCGCATGACGAGGAAGTCGAGATCGTGCTCTCCAAGGCGCATCACTATCGCACGCAGGAGGGCCGCGACATCGTCAACAAGATGGTACGGCTCGCCGATCTCACCCGTAACGCCTTCGCCAATGGCGATCTGTCGACGGTGATGAGCCCGCGCACGGTGATCACCTGGGCCGAGAACTCCGAAATCTTCGGCGACATCGGCTTTGCGTTCCGCGTCACGTTCCTCAACAAGTGCGACGAGCTGGAGCGGCCGCTGGTCGCCGAGTTTTATCAGCGCTGCTTCAACGCGGAGCTGCCGGAATCGGCTGTTAACGTGGCGCTCAGCTAGCCCATGGCGAAAATCTCCGTCGAGCGCACCATTGGACAGACCAAGAAGGCGGTGCTCGGCGGGCTCCTCGGCTTCAATGCCGAGCACATGGGGAAGCAGAAATACAAGCGTTTCGCCATCTCGCTGCGTGAAGGAGACAAGATCGTCGGCGGGATTGTCGGTGAAGTCTGGACCAAGGTGCTGTTCATTCAGCTGTTCTGGATGGAGCAGAAGCTTCGCGGCAAGAACTACGGGACGCGGCTGATAAAATCGATTGAGGACGAGGCGAGAAAGTTCGGGGCGACGCGGTCCTATGTCGATACGATGAGTTTTCAGGCGCCGGGCTTCTACCGCGCGTGCGGTTACGAGGAGTTCGGCTCCATCGAAGGCTATCCCGGCGGCGTCACACGGCACTGGTTTACGAAAGCGCTATGAGCACATCCAACTCCAAATTCCGTACCGGATCCAAGGAAGCGCCGACCGAGCCGTTCAAGCGCGCCGTAAGCTCCTGCCTGAAGGCGATCGCGAAAGCTCCAGAGCTGGACGTGACGTTTGCGGCTGAGCGACCCGGCCTTGCGCCGGGCAAGGCGCGGCTGCCGGAGCCCGCGCGCAAGATGACCAAGCGGGATGCCGCGATCGTGCGCGGCCACGCCGATTCGATCGCGCTCAAGCTCGCCTGTCACGATCCCAAGGTGCATCGCAAGCTGATGCCGGGAAATCCGCAGGCGCGCGGCGTGTTCGAGGCGGTCGAGCAGGCCCGCGTCGAAGCGATCGGCTCGCGCCGGATGTCGGGCGTTGCGAAGAACCTCACCGCGATGCTCGACGATCATTTCCACCGCGGCAAATATGACGAGATCACCGATCGCGCCGATGCGCCGCTGTCGGATGCGCTGGCGATGCTGGTGCGCGAGCGGTTGACCGGCCTCGCGCCGCCCACCGCCGCAAAGAAGATGGTCGACCTCTGGCGTCCGGTGCTGGAGGACAAGATCGGCACCCGGCTCGACAAGCTCAGCCGTGTCACCGAGGACCAGGCCAAGTTCGGCGATCTCGTGCACGACCTGTTGTCGGCGCTCGATCTCGGCGACGACCGCGATGCCGACGCCGATGATGACGAGAACGACGAGAACCAGGACGGCGAGAACGACCAGTCCGGTGCCGAGGGCTCACCCGACAGCGACGCCGCGCAGGAAATGAGCGCCGACCAGGCGCAGGCCTCGACCGACGAAATGTCGGAGAGCGCGATGGAGAGCGCGCAGGCCTCCACCAGCGATACGTTCGACGACGGCGAGCTCGGCGACGACGAGACCCCGGGCGAGGCGACGCGGCCCAATACGCGCGGCGCCAACGAGCCGCGCGGGCCGGAATATCACGCGTTTGCGCCGAAGTTCGACGAGGTGATCGCCGCCGAGGATCTCTGCGATCACGACGAGCTGGAGCGCCTGCGCTCCTATCTCGACAAGCAGCTCGCGCATCTGCAGGGTATTGTCGCGCGGCTGGCGAACCGGTTGCAGCGCCGCCTGATGGCGCAGCAGAACCGCGCCTGGGAGTTCGATCTGGAGGAGGGCATCCTCGATCCGGCGCGGCTGTCACGCGTGGTGACCGATCCCTATCATCCGCTGTCCTTCATGCATGAAAAGGAAGCGACGTTCCGCGACACCGTGGTGACGCTGCTGCTCGACAATTCCGGCTCGATGCGCGGCCGCCCGATCACGGTCGCCGCGACCTGTGCCGACATTCTCGCGCGCACGCTGGAGCGTTGCGGTGTCAAGGTCGAGATTTTGGGCTTCACCACCCGCGCCTGGAAGGGCGGGCAGTCGCGCGAGGCGTGGCTCGCCGCCGGCAAGCCGGCCAATCCCGGACGCCTCAACGATCTCCGCCACATCATCTACAAGTCCGCCGACGCACCCTGGCGGCGCGCGCGCAAGAATCTCGGCCTGATGATGCGCGAGGGTCTCCTGAAGGAGAATATCGACGGCGAGGCGCTGGACTGGGCGCACAAGCGCCTGCTCGGCCGCCCCGAGCAGCGCAAGATCCTGATGATGATTTCGGACGGCGCGCCGGTCGACGATTCCACGCTGTCGGTCAATCCCGGCAACTACCTCGAGCGGCACCTGCGCCACATCATCGAGGAGATCGAGACCCGTTCGCCCGTCGAACTGATCGCGATCGGCATTGGTCACGACGTCACGCGCTACTATCGCCGCGCTGTCACCATCGTCGATGCCGAGGAGCTCGGCGGCGCCATCACCGAGAAACTCGCTGAACTGTTCAGCGAGACCCAGGGTGTCGCGCCCGCGACCAACGGTCATCGCCGGCCGCGCCGGTTGCACTCGTGAGAGCATGTCCCCGCGCATAGGCCGCCGCCGCCTTCTGAAATATGCAGCGGCGGGGCTTTCGGTTGCGGCTGTGCCGGGCGCCACGCTGGCGCAGACGGCTGTTCAGCGCCCGCCGAGACAGGTCGTCCCTGACGAATTTTCGGTCACCACGCCTGTTTCGATCGAAGTCCATGCCCGGCAGCTCACCTCGTTCGATACCCGCGACCGGTCGCGAATGCGATTTGGCGAACTCGAATATCGCAGCGGGCTCATCCTGACCTCACCGTTTCGCGGCTTCGGCGGCTTGTCCGGCCTGCGGCTGGATGCCAAGGGCGAGCGCTTCATCGCGATCAGCGACAAGGCCGGCTGGTTCACCGGGCGCATCGTCTACAAGGGGCGCGAGATGATCGGGCTCGACGATGTCGAGGCCTCGCCGATCCTTGGGCCTGACGGCAAGCCGATCACCTCGCGCCGCTGGTTTGATACCGAGGCGCTCGCGCTCGACGGACCGCTGGTCTATGTCGGCCTCGAGCGCGTCAACCAGGTGCTGCGCTTCGATTTCACCAAAAGCTTCACGCATGCCCATGGCGAACCGATCGCGCTGCCGCCGGCGGCGCGCAAGCTGCCCTACAACAAGGGTATCGAAGCGCTGGTCGTGGTGCCCAGGGGCAACCAGCCGCTGGCGGGAACGCTGATCGCGATCTCCGAACGCGGGCTCGACGCGCAGGGCAACATTCTCGGCTTCCTGATCGGCGGCAAATCGCCCGGGCAGTTCACGGTCCGCCGCACCGACGATTTCGACGTCAGCGATGCGGTCGTTCTGCCGTCCGGCGGGCTTCTGGTTCTGGAGCGAAAATTCTCCTGGGTCGGCGGCGTCGGCATCCGCATCCGCCGTATCGCGCTTTCCTCGATCGCACCGGGCGCGCTGATCGACGGTCCCTCAATCTTCAATGCCGATCTCGGCCACGAGATCGACAACATGGAAGGCATCGACGCCCATGTCACGCCGGAGGGCGACACGGTGCTGACCCTCGTCTCCGACGACAATTTTTCGATGATCCAGCGCAATCTGCTGCTGCAGTTCACGCTGGTGGAGTGATTTTGGCCGCGAGCGCCGGAGGCGAGGCAACCGGCTATTTGCCCTCCCGGTCGGTAATTTGACGAATAGGAACGGTTCTTGCAGTGCTCCGGACGATGAAACCGGAGTTATGATGTACAAGTCCTTTCGCGCCTTCTGTATCCTGCCCTGCCTTGTCGTTACCCAGGGGGCGCATGCTGAAACCTGGCCGTCGCGGCTGATCAAGGCGACCATTCCGTTCGGCGCCGGCAGCGCTACCGACGTGGTGCCGCGCCTGGTATTCGAACGCCTGTCGACCGAACTCGGCCAGCCGATCGTGATCGAGAATCGCGCAGGCGCCGGCGGCACGCTCGGCACCGGATTGGTCGCGAAGGCCGATCCGGACGGATACAGCATTCTCGCCCATTCCTCGGCACTCGCCATTGCACCGGCGATTTTCCCTAACCTCACTTTCGACGCGACCCGGGATCTCGCCGCAGCGCTGATGATCGGCTCCAGCGCCATGGTCATGATCGTGCCGAAGGAACGCCCCTGGAAAACCATCCAGGATTTCATCGCGGACGCGAAGGCCAAGCCGGGATCGATTTCGTTCGGCTCGGTCGGCATCGGCAGCGCAGTGCATATCGCCGCCGAGAAATTCCGCCTCGCCGCCGGCATCGAAGCGACGCATGTGCCGTATCGCGGCGGACCGGAGGTGATCACCGATATCATCGGCGGGCGGATCGACCTCTATTTCTGCCCGCTCGCCACCGCCTTGCCCTTCATCCGCGAAGGCCAGGTAAAGGCGCTGCTGGTTTCAACGCCGACCCGCGCTGCCGATCTGCCCGATGTGCCGACGCCGTCGGAAATCGGTCTGAAAGGCGCCGAGAGCGTGAGCTGGTATGGCGTGTTCGTGCCGGTCAAGACGCCGCGCGACATCGTCGAAAAACTGCATGCGGCCGGAATGAAGGTGCTGGCCGATCCGGCGACGCAGGCAAGCCTGAAGAAGCTTGCCGTCGAACCGATGCCGATGAAGCCGGCCGAGATCGACGAACTCGTCAAGCGCGAGACGGCGGCCAATCTGGAGCTGATCAAGGCCGCGGGCATCGCGCCGTAGGGGGAGGGTTGCGGCTGGCGCGGGTTGAGCAGGGGAGAGCGGCTCGCTAGCATCAGGGTCGCTTTCCTGCCACTCCGGATCACCCTTTCATGAGCGCTCTGTTTACCCCGATCAAGCTGCGCAGCCTTACCCTTGCCAACCGCATCATGGTGGCGCCGATGTGCCAGTACTCCGCCGTCAATGGCGAGGCCACCGACTGGCACTTCACGCATATCAATTCGCTGGCGCTGTCGGGCGCGTCCGTGTTCTGCATCGAGGCGACTGCCGTGGAGGCGAGCGGCCGCATCACGCCGGGCTGCCTTGGCCTTTACAATGACGCTACCGAAGCTGCGCTGAAGCCGATCCTCGCCTCGGTGCGCAAGCGCTCGAAGGCTGCGGTGATGATGCAGCTCGCGCATGCCGGCCGCAAGGCGTCGAGCCACACGCCCTGGGACGGCGGACAACTGATCCAGGTGGCCGAAGGCGGCTGGCGGCCGGAGGGGCCGTCGGCGATCCCGCACAAGGAGGGCGAGACGCCGCCGGTTGCGTTTGATACCGCGGGGCTTGCCCGCGTGCGAGAGGCTTTCGTCGCTGCCACGAAACGCACCGAGCGGCTCGGCATCGATGCCATCGAGGTGCACTCGGCGCACGGCTATCTGCTGCATCAGTTCCTGTCGCCGATATCGAACCAGCGCACCGATCAATATGGCGGCAGCTTGCAAAACCGCATGCGCTTTCCGCTCGAAGTGTTCGACGCGGTACGATCAGCGTTTCCGCATGACAAGCCGGTCGGCATTCGCGTGTCCTCGACCGACTGGGTCGAGGGCGGCTGGGATCTCGCGCAGACCATCGAATTTGCGCACGAGCTGAAAAAGCGCGGCGTCGACTGGATCGATGCGTCCTCGGGCGGGGTGTCGCCGCTGCAGAAGATTCCGCTCGGCCCCGGCTACCAGGTACCGTTCGCGCAAGGAATCCGCGAGGCGACGGGCCTGACCACCATCGCCGTCGGCCTGATCACCGAGCCGAAGCAAGCCGAAGAGATCATCGCCTCCGGCAAGGCCGACATGGTCGCGCTGGCGCGCGCCATGCTCTACGACCCGCGCTGGGGCTGGCATGCCGCGGCCGAACTCGGCGGCGAAGTATTCGCGCCGCCGCAATACTGGCGCTCGCAGCCCTCGACGCAGAAAGCGCTGTTCGGCGCGACGACGTTCGGGACAAGGTAGCGCTCCTCTTCCCTTCTCCCCTTGTGGGAGAAGGTGGATCGCTGACGCGCAGCGGCAGCGAGACGGATGAGGGGTCTGTCTCCGCGGACGCAAACCCCTCATCCGGCGCTTCGCGCCACCTTCTCCCACAAGGGGAGAAGGGTAAGCAGCGTCACTCCGCCGCGCGAACCTCTGCCAAGACAATTCGTCATATCTCGGCCACACGTCACGGGTGCTATGTTCTCGCTGGCGCGCGACAGACGCGCTTTCAATAACAGCGAGGATGCCCCATGGAGATCGGATATTTCACGATGCCGTCCCATCCGCCGGAGTGCGGGTTGAAGGAGGGCCACGACTGGGACCTGCAGACGCTGCGCTGGCTTGATGAGCTCGGCTACCAGGAAGCCTGGATCGGCGAGCACCACACCGCGCCCTGGGAGCCGCATCCCTCGCCCGATCTCATTCTCGCGCAGGCGTTCCTGCAAACGAAAAACATCCGCCTCGGCCCCGGCGGCTTCCTGCTGCCCTATCATCACCCGGCGGAACTCGCCAATCGCGTCGCGATGCTCGATCACCTCTCCGGTGGCCGCCTTAACTTCGGCGTCGCGGCGAGCGGCTTGCCAAGCGACTGGGCGATGTTCAACGTCGATGGGATGTCCGGTCAGAACCGCGACATGACGCGCGAGGCGCTGGAGATCATCCTGAAAATGTGGACCGAGCCCGGCCCCTGGAGCCACGCGGGAAAATTCTGGACCGTGAACAAGCCGGACACGATGTTCGATTTCCTCAAGCCCCACATCAAGCCGCTGCAGGCGCCGCATCCGCCGATCGGCGTCGCCGGCCTCTCCAAGGGCTCGGATACGCTCAAGCTCGCCGGCGAGCGCGGCTACATTCCGATGAGCCTCAACCTCAACCCGGCCTATGTCGGCAGCCACTGGGAATCGGTGGAGATTGGCGCGGCAAAAACCGGACGCAAGCCGAAGCGCAGCGACTGGCGCATGGTGCGCGAGGTGTTCGTCGCCGATACCGACGAGGAGGCGTGGCGGCTTTCGGTCGGCGACATGATGGGCCGGATGATGACCGAATACTTCCTGCCGCTGCTCGGCCATTTCGGCTTCAAGGACTACCTCAAGGCGTCGCCCGACGTGGCCGATACCGACGTCACCGCGGAATACTGCGCGCGGAACAACTGGATCGTGGGATCACCGGCGACGGTTACCGAGAAGATCGAAAAGATCTATCACGAGGTCGGTGGCTTCGGCACGCTGCTCGTGTTCGGCTTCGACTACAAGCACAAGCCCGAGGCCTGGCACAATTCGCTGCGGCTGTTGAAGCAAGAGGTGATGCCGCGGCTCAAGCACCTCGACGCCGGAGTGGCGAAAGCGGCGTGAGCACTCTTCCTTCTCCCACAAGGGAGAAGGAAGTGGGCTGTATCCTCCGTCATTGCGAGCGAAGCGAAGCAATCCATCTCTCGGCATAACGGATGGATGGATTGCTTCGTCGCTTCGCTCCTCGCAATGACGGTGGAGGCAGCGCCGGCTTTTCAGCCTCAATGCGTCTGCGGTTTCGCATCCGCGGCGCGGACTTGCCAGAATTTCAGCAGGCGGCGGGCGCTCTCTACCGTCAGCTTGGCGTACTGCTCTTTCGCCTTTGCCAGTTCATGCCGGCCCATGCTGCCGGAGGCGAAGCGGGCCTCGAGCACGGCGGCGACGGTTTCCCAGTCAAGGCCGGCGACGCGGCAGGGGATCAAGACGCCGTCATCACGCAGGCTCTGCATCACCGGGCGGATCACCTCGACGCTCGACCCCGACAGTTCGGCCAGCGCCGCGACTGTCTCGGCATACTTCCGCTCATTCGCGAACGCCTTCAGCGCCGGCTCGCTCAGCTTGCCGTGCTTGGCGAGCGCCGCGACGAAGCGGCGCGCGGCGACGAAATCGCGGGTGCGCGACATTTCGCGGCTGGCGCCATTGACGGCGGTCGCGATCGCGTTGCGGAGTTCCTCGAACATATGCGGCGGCGCGCGCGACAGCAGCCGCTGGCGCACGGCTTCAGTTGCGTTCTTCAATAGTTGATGCCGTTGATCGGCCGGCAGGTCGACGCGAATGCCGGTCTCGACCGCGAGATCCGGATCGTTCTCCGCCTGCTTCAGCACGATGGCAAAGCCTGACGCCGACATCCGCGCGCCGGGATTGGTAACGAGCCGCCGGCTGACCGAAGGATAATACCGCTTCAAAAGCGCATCTGTGACGATCTCGGTCAGCCACCAGCGCCCGGAGATCGCGAGCAAATGCTGCTCGCCCTTGGTCTCGGCGAGCTCGACAAGGTCCTCGGCCGACAGCCGCGCCGATTCGGTCAGCACCGGGCGGGCGATCGTGATCTCGTCATTGTTCGCGAGGCGCCGGACCACCGCGGCCGGGGCCTGCTTGATGGAGGCAAGCTGGGTGGACGTTTCAGCGAGTGCGATGCGTGCGGCGACGTCGGCGAGCGCGCGCAGCTCGATCGTCTTGATCAGCCGTTCCAGCACGTCGCCGAACAGCTCGATCTGCTCGCCGGAATAGCTTTCGGCAGACAGCACGAACAGGTCCGTGACCTGCCGCAGCGTGTCCAGATGTTTTTCGGCGGAGCCGGCCTGGATGGCCGCCTCGACCTCGGCTGTGATCGATCGTGTCAGCATCGCTCGTCCTGAGCGTTTCGGGCCAGTTCTGGCAGCAGATGGATGAGAATAGGAAGCAGAGTTGAACGATCCGTAAACCATTGGGGTCGTGCGGCGGCGACAATTGGGCCGTAGTACTGCGGAGACAGTCGGCCAATGGCCGAGTGGTACCGGGCATGTGGCCTCTTCAAGCCAGTATTGGTTCGATCGCTGGCCGCCCCATTGAAAGCTCCGTTCCCTCCCCCTTGCGGGGGAGGGTCAGGGAGAGGGGTGGCGGCATCGGCGGTGCGGGTTGCTCGACAAGGAATCATGCGAGCGATCGCCATATCTTCGGCCCGTGCTCGTGGAGAGAACCCCTCTCCCCAGCCCTCCCCCGCAAGGGGGGAGGGAGCCGACTGCCCTTGCGGCGAAGGTGCGTGCACCTAACATTGCCGCACCCCGGCCGCAGTGACAAGCAGAGCCCCTCAATCCTCCGCGACCGCTTCCTCTGGCTCTTCCGCGCTGGCATGCGGCGGCGGGATCGGCATCGGGAATTTCTCGAACTGTTTCGGCAGGTTCACCGGGCGGTAGCTCGGCAGCGCGTCCATGCGCTGCAGCGCGCTCTCGTGGATCACCGCGCCGTCGGGAATGAAGCGCGGCTCGGCGTCGGGGATGTAATAGCCGAGATAGCTCTGCCGCGCCGGCCATTCCTTGTAACGCGCGCTCTTCGGCAGATATTCGAGCAGCCACCACGCGCCCGATAGCGAGGTGTGGAGATCGCCGCGGATATCGGGCGCGACATAGGAAAACGGGCTGCTCTTGCGCTGGACGCCCCAGGCGAGCTGGTTGACGGTCGCCTGGTTGACCGTGATCCCGCATTTGGTCGCTTCGTCGATCATCCAGAGCAGCGGATATTTGGAAAGCCCGCTTTCCTTTTCCGGATAGCCGCCGCCGATATCGGCATGCACGCCGGCGAACCACACCTGCAATATATCCTGCGGCTCGGCATGTGCATCGTTGAAGCGGTTGTGCTTGAAGGTCTGCGGGGCGTCCCACTTCTTCAGGCGGAACATGCAGCGCCGCTCGTCGATCGAGATCGCCTGCCGGAAGGTCTGCACGCTCGGGTTCACAATCGTGAACGCCAGCTCTTCCAGGCTTGGCCAGAAGAACAAGCGATCCGTTCGCGGCACGATCACGCTCGCGACCGTATCCCAGACGCCAACGAAGCGGATGGTGGGCCAGCGCGCCGAGGTGATGCGCGCGAACTGAGCGGCGTTGTCGAACGCGGTCTGCACCGCATCTTCCCCGGCGGCGACCTCGATCGCCGACTTGAATTTTGCGCGCAGCTTCGGCGCTTCATCCGAGGAGAACTGCTTGTAGGCGATCAGACCCGAGCCTGCGAGATTGACCTGCTCGGGCGTGATCAGGCCAATTTTATGAATGAGCCCCGCCAGCACCCGCACGGTATAGGCACCGCGGGAAAAGCCGAACAGGTAGATCGCATCCCCGGTCTTGTAATGGTGGACCAGGAAGGCATAGGCCGAGAGCACGTTGTCATCGAGCCCATAGCCGGTGGCGAGCCCGAGGATGGCGTTGAAATCCTGCTTGAACTTGTGCCACGGGTCCGGCCGCGCCAGCGTGCCGACCCCGGATCGTAATAGACAAGCTGCCGCGGCTCCGTCTTCTCCGTCTTGCGCAGGCAGCGATAAAGCTTGAGCACATTGGAGATGTTCTCGGAAATCTCGTTGCCGGTGCCGTCGCAGCAGATGATGATGTTGCGCATGGGGGGACTCGCGGGGGCAGGGGTGCTACCTGGGCGAGTTTAGCAGGATCTGGGGATTTTGGATGATGCTGCGAGCGCCAACGGCGCTTCGTCCACGGCCATTCCGGACCGTAAAAGGCTTCGGTTCCGGTCGCCTCGGTTACTGCGCGAATCTTTAAGTGGGACGCTATTTTTTTGTTCTAGCGCCCAGTAGTGGAATTGCCACTCAGGACGGCTGAAGATAGTCGTATGGGGTTAAGCGCCTCGTTCGGCACTTAAGCATGTTCCGCTCCGTCGTCGTGAAAGTTGCGCGCTGCTTGCTGCACCTGCTTCAAGATGGACCCATCATCCACCAAGATGGTTTCAGGATTTCCAAGCTGAATGTAGCGGATAGATTCGCAACGTGCGGTGATGGCGCTCGCCCTGCTTTCGATGATGTCCACGCCTTGATTTCGCTCTCGCGCGATATTTGCTAAGAGATTTCCATACCAATCTTCTTGTCTCAAATTTATATCCACGTTCGACGCCAATTGAAGATTCGATCGCGGTGAGCCTTCCGGGGCTGGGGGGCCGATAAGCTCATCGAGCAATTCGCTCGCGAAGGCCATGCGGAGCATTCCCGAGATAATTTCGGTCCAATTTAGAACGCGTTTCCGCGCCGATAGGGCTGCTGGGATAAAGTCTGCCAACCGGTAAACGAGCCGCGCGACAAATAAAGCTGAGTGGAATGCATTCACTGGAAGCAGCGTGGCAAGGACAGTACGAGCGCCAAGGAACAAAAAGCCGTTGCCCACTGTAGCATGTGAGGAAGCGTCGAGACCGTGCGTGTCACAAGCGCTAAGAATCACAATAGGAGGAACTCGGACTTTTCCCTGAAGCTTCCAAACGTCTATGGCCTCATCTCCTATGACAAGTTTTCCAATGGGCTCACTTGCGTTGTCTGCTCCATGACCATCAAAAATAAGGATCTGGCCATCGTAACTATTCAAGGCCTCAACAAAGTGGTCGAGCGTGGTGGCCTTCTTGAAAATTACCTCAACTTTGCCATCCCATCGCTCTCGAAGGGTGTTTATTGCTCTGGTCAAAATGTCTTTGAGCGGATCATCATCTGTAAAGGAACTAAGAACTAGAACTTTCTGAAGATCCCGCGGTTCAAAGGTAATAGTCACAGGCTCAGTCAGTAGAGCCATGAGCATATTGCCTGGAGTGGCATTGATGCGAGAGCAATCATACCGCAAGCAAAGCGGAAGATTGCCAACGGGCAGCCACTCGAGCGGCGCATCTGCAACAATCTTTAGAGGACCGCCAATGTCTTGGATAAAAGTGATTCGTTCCTTGCCTAAAGCTTCGCATAACCCATCTTGAATCGAGTTAAACAGCCGTCGCGCCTTCAGGCGAGCGGCGAGTGTTTGTGATCGGTCACTTCGAGCATATGCAGAGAGTGCGGGAAAGACATGGTTGACCGCCGGAGATAGTCGAACAACGGCGGAAGCCGTCTGCGCGGCATGAACACTTAGCCCAGCCGCAAAAATTCGGAGTTCGGTCGCGCGTGAGTGGATTTATCGCTTGTGATGCAGGTGAATTTTGTAGATCGCTAGCGAATTCATTTGTGGTCCAGTTATGCAATCCCTTTTGCTTTTGGATGAGTCGAAGCGTTTGCCGAACCATCCTTTCTTCAGCGTGATCTTTGATCTCAATCGGTCGGTAGTTAATCCTGTAGAGAGCAGGTTCGGCGAGGATTAGCGCTGGGCGCAAAAGCGTCATCGCGTGAAATGGTTGAAAACCTATCTGATCTCGAACGTCAATTACGGCCTTGGCCGTTTCCAGGATCAGGTCAGTATACTCCTTCTCAGTACTGCCAATGAAGTGTTCCCCTGGTTCGACAGAGCGGCCCGATCGGAGGAGAGAGAGATAGTTAGGAATTGTTACGTTGTGTCCCTGCTGCTTGAGGCCGCTTGGAATGAATTGCGGTTCCATCCATTGCGGTAACGCAGTTTCCGTCGCGGCTCTCTGCTCATCCGAAAATAACTGCGGAGATTGATTAAGAGCCTGCAGGCAGTAATCGCGCAAGACTTCAATCGTGAAAGCTGCTGGGGTGACTCCTTCTTGAACATCGATGTTCGAAATGTGCAGCACCGGGCGCTGCTGTTGTGCCTGCCAAGCGCGAACACGCGCCGCACAAGTGCGCTCGCCCGAGAAGAGTACGACAAAGGGCGAAAGGTCGTTGGTAGACAAGCTTTCAAGAGCGCCGATGTTTAGTGGAGCCCAGCAAAGCGATCGAAAGCCGCCCATGCGTTGGGCAACTATGTCATCTATCTTCGATGTTGGTTCGAGAACATCTGCTGGCAGTCGCGCAATCATAGTCAGCGCCCATTCGACTGAGGGCCAGCTAATCGAGAAGCCTTGCAGCAGAGTGACGTCCTTGAGGTCGTCCGTTTCTAGAATGACGTAATAGTAGATCTTGAGCGCGTCAAAATGCATCTCTGAAGGCATGGCTCGTGCTGTTGGTTGGATGGCGGAGGCGGTGTCCTTGCCAAGAAGTTCTTACTTATAATACTACTGCAGATTGAAAATGATCCACAATGCCGCGTATCAGCTTTGATGCTTGCTTTACCATCGCAGTTGGTTTGTTGCACTTCTGCGCAATCGCGAACTTCTGCCTAATAAAGTGTCGAGACGTGCGGGATGGGAAAGCTATCAGTAAAAAAAAACGGCCGGGTCTTCCGACCCGGCCGCTCCAAACTCAATCCGCCGATGTAGCTTAAATCTTTAGCTCGCCTTCTTCACGAACGCGGGCTTGCCGACCTTCTTCTCGATCGCGCGCTTCAGGTCGAGGGCGCGGGGGGAGAGGACGTCGGCCTTGGCCTTGAGCAGGTAGGCGTCGAGGCCGCCATTGTGGTCGACGCTCTTGAGTGCGTTGGTCGAGACGCGCAGGCGCACGTTGCGGCCGAGCGCGTCCGAGATGAAGGTGACGTTGGTCAGGTTCGGCAGGAAGCGCCGCTTGGTCTTGATGTTCGAGTGGCTCACCTTGTGGCCCACCTGGGGGCCCTTGGCCGTCAGTTCGCAGCGCCGGGACATTGTCAAAATCCTCTTCCATCCCCGCCAAAGCCAAGCGTGTCACGCGGCCAGCGCGCGGGGGGTCCAAAATCGCGTCCATTTCCAGGAACCGCGGGTGTATAGGGGGAGACGGCCGCGAGGTCAAGGTTTGTTGGGTGGCTTGGACCATGGCCGCCGCGGTTCCAAGCCTCTGTTTTTGACGCGTTTTCTCTGGCGCGAACCGGAGGTCCACCTCCGGATCGAGTCCGAGGGCGTGCTGCGCCAGAAAACGCGATTTGTATCGTCCGCTGTAACGGCTGGTTTACTAGGGCTTCCAGTCACTTAAGGGACCATATAAAGGGCGCAATCCGCGCCGACACCATGGCTTTCGAGAGAGTGCCGTCGGCCCCAGCCATCCCGCATAGCGGCGGGCAGCCAGGAGAGGTCGGAATTGCGTGGTTATCGCGAAAACACGCGTTGTTTGCCGGATATTTCTGCCTAAATGAACATCAGCACGCGCCGACCCCGGGACTTTTCATTGGTGACCACGCCTCGCGCCGTCTCTTCGTTCGCGCCTTCTTCAAGGCTCGGGCTCGTTTTCGGCCTGTTCGTCCCGGCGCTTCTGGCGCTGGCACCGCAAGCAGCTTCCGCGCAGGGGCGGCTCGATGCGCAATATGAGGCGACGCTGGCCGGCATTCCCGTCGGCAAGGGCGCCTGGACCATCGAAATCGGCGACGACACCTTTTCCGCCTCCGCCCAAGGCGGCACCGCGGGGCTGTTGAAGGCGTTTTCCGGCGGCAGCGGCTCCGGCGCGAGCGTCGGACGCATCGTGAATGGCGCGCTGGTGGCGAGCAACTACACCGCGACAACCACCACGCAGAAGAAATCCGAGACCATCCGGATCTCGCTGGCGAACGGCAATGTGAAGGAATTTTCGTTCGACCCGGTACCGCCGGTTGATCCCGACCGCATTCCCGTCACCGAGGCGCATCGCAAGGGCGTGCTCGATCCGATGACCGGCTCGATGCTGCGCGTGCCTGGCAATGGCGAGGTGCTGTCGCCGGATTCCTGCCGCACCGGCGCAGGGATCTTCGACGGCCGCCTGCGCTATGATCTGAAACTCGATTACAAGCGCATGGAAACGGTGAAGGCCGAGCGCGGCTATCACGGGCCGGCGCTGGTCTGCGCCATCTATTTCACCCCGGTCGCCGGCTACATCCCCGACCGCCCGGTCATCAAATACCTCGCCACCGAACGGCGCATCGAAATCGCCTTCGTGCCGATTGCGGGAACCCGCATCCTGGTTCCGTTCCGAATGAGCATTCCGACGCCGTTGGGGCTCGCCATGCTGGAAGCGACGTCGTTTGTGACATCAGCGGCACCGCCGCGGGTGGCGAAGACGAATTGATTTCGAGCCGCCCGCACAGCGGCGTTGCGAGAATGATCGCGAAAGCAAAGTGAGGGACGGATACTCTATCGCTCCCTCCCCCCTTGCGGGGGAGGGTAGGGGAGAGGGGTAAGCCACGAGCACCACCGTTGCCGCTACCCCTCTCCCTAACCCTCCCCCGCAAGGGGGGAGGGAACGCGGCGTCACCTGAGGCGGCACCGATGCGCAACACAACCGCTATGAATCATGTTGACTCTTCGCCACTTCTGATTCGACACACGACTTTAAGAAATCGAGCTCAAAACCGCCGCTTGTGGAGCCCGTGCAAACTTGATCTAGTGCCTCCCTGTGCGCTTCAGCGCGAGATGTTGCGGTGAACGTATCGGGTTTCGGTAGGAGTCAGCGATTCGGACGCGATTCGTTCCAGACTCGTTCCAGAGCTTAAGCCGCGACCGCATCACCGTCGCAAAGTGAAACAGTTTCCCGTCATTGCGAGCGAAGCGAAGCAATCCATCGGGCCGCAGAAAGTATGGATTGCTTCGTCGCGTTGCTCCTCGCAATGACGGTGGAAGCGCCGGATTTCAAAGAAACACCTGCACGTAATGGCCTTCTCTCCTTCCTCGTTCGCCTCCGAACGCGCGCCCGGCGCGGGCGTCACTGCCGTGCTCGGGCCGACCAACACCGGCAAGACGCACCTCGCCATCGAGCGGATGCTGGGGCATTCGTCCGGCGTGATCGGCCTGCCGCTGCGCCTGCTCGCGCGTGAGGTCTACAACAAGATCGTGGACCGCGCAGGCGTCGAGAGCGTCGCGCTGGTCACCGGCGAGGAGAAGATCAAGCCGAAGAATCCGCGCTACTGGGTCTCGACCGTCGAGGCGATGCCGCGCGATCTCGACGTTTCTTTTCTGGCCGTCGATGAAATCCAGATCGCCGCCGATCTGGAGCGCGGGCACGTCTTCACCGACCGCATCCTGCATCGCCGCGGCCGCGACGAAACGCTGCTGCTGGGCGCGGCGACGATGCGCCCGATCATCGAGCGTCTCTTGCCCGGCGCGTCCATCATCACGCGGCCACGGCTGTCGCAGCTCGAATTCGCGGGCGACCGCAAGATCACGCGCCAGCCGCGCCGAACCGCGATCGTCGCGTTCTCGGCCGATGAAGTCTACGCGATCGCCGAACTGATCCGCCGCCAGCATGGCGGCGCAGCCGTGGTGCTGGGATCGCTCAGCCCACGCACCAGAAATGCACAGGTCGCGATGTTCCAGAACGGCGACGTCGATTATCTCGTCGCCACCGACGCGGTCGGCATGGGCCTCAACCTCGACGTCGATCACGTCGCGTTTGCTTCCGACCGCAAATATGACGGCTACCAGTTCCGCCGGCTGACGCCGGCCGAGTTCGCGCAGATCGCCGGCCGCGCCGGGCGCGCCACCCGCAACGGCACCTTTGGCACCACGGGCCGCTGCGCGCCGTTCGAGCCGGAGCTGGTGAACGCGCTGCAGAACCACACCTTCGACAGCGTCAAAATGCTGCAGTGGCGGAATTCGAAGCTTGATTTCTCCTCGCTCGGCAGCCTGCAGGTCTCGCTCGCGCTGCCGCCGGGGCACGAGGCGCTGACCCGCGCGCCGGTCGCCGAGGACCAGCGCGTGCTCGATCACGCCGCCCGCGACGGCGAGGTGAGGGAGATGGCCCACGGCAAGGCCGCCGTGGAGCGGCTGTGGGACGCCTGCGCGATCCCAGATTATCGCAAGATCGCGCCCGCGGCGCATGCCGAGCTGGTGACCACGCTTTATGCATTCCTGATCAAAAAGGGCTACATCCCTGACGCATGGTTCGCCGCCCAGGTCGACCAGGCCGACCGCATTACCGGCGATATCGACACGCTGTCGGGCCGGATCGCGCAAATCCGTACCTGGACCTTCGTCGCCAACCGCCCGGACTGGCTGGCCGACCCCGACCACTGGCAGGGGATCACCCGCGAGGTGGAAAATAAATTATCCGATGCGCTGCATGAACGCTTAACAGAGCGTTTCGTTGACCGGCGGACCAGTGTATTGATGCGCCGCCTGCGGGAGAACTCAGTTTTGAATACGGAAATTGGCAAGACCGGCGAAGTGATTGTTGAAGGCCACACGATCGGCCGGCTCGATGGATTTACCTTTGCGCCCGATGCGGCGGAGGCGGGGTCTGACGCGAAGGCGCTACAGGCCGCGGCGAGCCAGGTGCTGGCCAGCGAGATCGACGCGCGCGCGACAAAGCTTGGCGCTGCTCCCGACGACCAGTTCGTGCTGACCTCGGACGGTACCATCCGCTGGACCGGCGATGCGGTGGCAAAGCTCGTCGCCGCCGACGATGCGCTGCATCCGCGTATCAGGATCATCTCCGATGAGCGCCTCTCCGGCGCGCCGCGCGAGGCCGTGCAGGCGCGGCTCGATCTCTGGCTGAAGACGCATATCGAAAAGCTGCTGGGCCCGCTGTTCGGCCTGTCGAAGGCCGAGGACATCACCGGTATCGGCCGCGGCATCGCGTTCCAGCTCGTCGAGGCGCTCGGCGTTTTGGAGCGCTCGAAGATCGCCAGCGAGATGAAGGATCTCGATCAGACCTCGCGCGCGACCTTGCGAAAATACGGCGTGCGCTTCGGCGCCTACCACATCTATTTCCCCGCGCTGCTAAAGCCCGCCGCGCGAGCGCTGGCGTCGCTCTTGTGGGCCGAGAAGCAGGACAATGTCGACATGTCCGCGCTCTCGGGCGCGCAGCACCTGGCGAGCTCGGGACGCACCTCGTTTCCGGTCGACAAGGCGCTGCATCGTGACGCCTATCGCGTGCTCGGCTATCGCCAGTGCGGCGAGCGCGCGGTGCGCGTCGACATCCTGGAGCGTCTCGCCGATCTCATTCGTCCCGCTTTGGCGTGGCGCGAGACCTCGCCGGGCGAGAAGCCCGCCGGCGCGTTCGACGGCCGCGGCTTTGTGGTGACGCAGGCGATGACGTCGCTGACCGGATCGGCCGGCGAAGACTTTGCCTCGATCTTGCGCGCGCTCGGCTACCGCATGGACCGCCGTCCGCCATTGCCGCCGAAACCGGTGGAAGTGGTCGAGACGGTTACCGCCGAGACGCCGCCGGTGGAAACGGTTGCTGCCGAAGCGCCGCCAGTCGAGGCGAGCGCCGAGGCAACGGCCGAAACGCCGGCCGAGGAAGTCGCCGCTGAGCTGCCTGTTTCCGGCGATCCTGCGCCGTCGTCATCGCTGCTTCCGGAAGTCACGCCCTTCGCGCACGTAGCCGAGGAGCTTAGTGCGCCTGAAGTCACGCCGGCGGAAGCCGCGATCCTGGATGCGCCGCCGGAGCAGGAGACGCCGGAAGCGGTCAGCTCCGCCGAAGCCGCAGCCGAGCCCGCCACCGCGAGCGAAGCGCCGGCCGAAGGCGCTGCCGCTGAAGCTGTGCCCGCCGAGGCCGCTTCCACCGAGGCCAAACCTGAAGCAGAAGCGAAAGCCGAGACGCCGGCCGAGTCGCAGCTCGTCGAAGTCTGGCGCCCCGGCGGCCGCTCCGACGAGCGCCGCCCGCATCACGATCGCAACCGTCAGCGCCACCACGGCCGCGCCGCGGAAGGCGCGCCGGCTGCCGGCGAAGGCGAGGGGGCGCAGCGTCACCGCCGTGGCCGTCGCGGCGATTTCAGAAAGCCGCGCGAGGGCGCGCCGGCTGAAGCAGCAAGCGCGCCTGCCGCTGAGGGCGCACCGGCACCTCAAGCACGTCAGGACCGTCCGCCGCGCGAGCGCTTCGAGGGCAAGGGCCGTGACCGCGACGAGCGCCGCGACAAATTCGATCGCAACAAGGGCGACCGCAAGGGTGGCCGCGACAAGGGCGATCGCGAGCGCGGTGGCCGCGACTTCGGCGGGCGCGACAAGGGCGGCCGTGACAAGCGCGAGTCGGGTCCGTCGCATCGCCAATGGGCGACCAGTGCGAGCCCGCGCGAGCGCGATCGCGCCGCCGATCCGAATTCGCCGTTCGCAAAGCTCGCGGCGCTGAAGGAGCAGCTCGCCGGCCGCAAGGAATAACAGAGCGTTTTCAAGCGAAGTGGACACCGGTTCGCGTCAAGAAAGCGCGTCAAAAATAGGTTTCTAGAGGGTTGATTGGAGCGGCAGCGTCTCGACAAATGGCTGTGGCATGCGCGGGTGGTGAAGGCCCGCACCTCCGCTGCCGCGCTCGTCGAGGCCGGCCATGTCCGCATCAACGGCGTGCGGGAGAAAGCGCCGGGCCATTCGGTGAAGCTCGGCGATGTCCTCACCATCGGGCTCGATCGCGGCGTGCGCATCCTCAAGGTGGTGGGCTTTTGTGAGCGGCGGGGCGATGCGGCGGCCGCGCGCGTGCTCTATGACGAATTGCACAGTGGCAAGCCGTAACTATCTGCAAAAGGCGCGCAGGGAAGCTGAAATTGGGCTGCCAAAGGCCCGCGGCTTCCCTTGCGGCAGCGCACTGCATGCGCTACGCAAACCCCGGAAATCTGATCCGTATTTGAGCCTTGTTCGGAGCGCTGGATGACTTACGTCGTCACTGAAGCCTGCATCAAATGCAAATATACCGACTGCGTTGAGGTCTGCCCCGTCGACTGCTTCTACGAGGGCGAGAACATGCTGGTCATCCATCCCGACGAATGCATCGATTGTGGCGTCTGCGAACCCGAGTGCCCCGCCGACGCCATCAAGCCCGATACCGAGCCGGGTCTGGAGAAGTGGCTCGAGGTCAACACCGAGTACGCCAAGAGCTGGCCCAACATCACCCAGAAGAAGGAAGCGCCGGCGGACGCGAAAGAATTCGAAGGTGTCGAGGGCAAGTTCGAGAAATATTTTTCCAAGGAGCCCGGCGCCGGCGACTAAAGACTGTGGATAAGTTAAGGGCTCATTGAGCCTGTTTTCGGCCCCAATCTGAACCGAACCAGCTTGTCGGATTTAACCCTGTTAGCGGTCTTATGGCGGAAACGGCCCGTAAAGGCCCGGAACCAGCCGTAAATCATTGATTTTTGCGGAAAATGTGCTATATTGGGCACATTACAAGCCGATCCCGGCCATGCGTATCCTGTGGCCCCGGTGGGTTACCGTAAAAACATCGAACAGGGGCGTGGCAGTTCCGCGCGCAGGCTGTGTCACAGAAAACGCGTAAAAAGAGTGCTTCCAAGAACGTTAAAAAAGCCGCTCCGGCCAGCCGCAGCGCAACCAAGGGCCGTGCCAAGGCGCCCATGAAGGACGCCAAGAAGGTTTCGGCTGCAAAGTCCTCCAAGAACAAAAGAAGCGCAATGCCAGAAAAGACTGCCAAGACCGCCGCGAAAGCGACGGGTTCGAAGACCTCTGCTGCGAAAGTTGCTGCTAAAGCTCCCGCAAAGACCGCTGTGAAGGCTGCTGCTGCGAAGGCTGCCGTTGCGCCGAAGGCCCCTGCCCACAAGCCGGCCCCCGCCGCTGCTGCGCCGCGCGTCGAGGAGCCGAAGAAGGTCGTGACCCAGCGTCAGGGCTTCAAGGCCAATGAATTCGTGGTCTATCCGGCGCACGGCGTCGGCCAGATCCTGGCGATTGAGGAACAGGAGATCGCGGGCGCCAAGCTCGAGCTGTTCGTGATCAATTTCATGAAGGACAAGATGACGCTCCGCGTGCCGACCGCCAAGGTCGCCAATGTCGGCATGCGCAAGCTGTCCGAGCCGGCGCTGGTCAAGAAGGCGCTGGAAACCCTGAAGGGCCGTGCCCGCGTCAAGCGCACGATGTGGTCGCGCCGGGCGCAGGAGTACGAAGCAAAGATCAATTCGGGCGACATCGTCGCGATCGCCGAAGTGGTCCGCGACCTCTACCGCTCCGAATCGCAGCCCGAGCAGTCCTATTCTGAACGGCAGCTCTATGAAGCGGCGCTCGATCGGCTGTCGCGCGAAATCGCCGTCGTCCAGCATTCGACAGAGACCGAGGCGGTCAAGGAAATCGAGAGCCAGCTGGCCAAGAGCCCGCGCCGCGGCGCCAAGGCTGAAGCGACCGAGGCCGACGAGGCGGATGTCGACGCCGATGGCGACGACGCGGCGGTGGCGGACGAAGCCGCCTGAAAGAATCCCGAGCATTAAAACGAAAAGCCCGGTCGAAAGACCGGGCTTTTTGTTTGAACTCATGCGTGCGGCAACAAGGCGGCGGTTCCCGGCCCGTCAGGGCATCGCCGTGATCGGCCGCAACAAAAGAACCACGCTCGTCACCAGCGTGCAGGAGCTGCTCGACAGGATGAAGAGAAGAAAGTTTTCCATGCGGCGTCTCCTCTTTGTCAGGTAGGTGACGTTTGAACCGGCGATTTCGTTCCGGCCATTTGCAATTTGCGGAGCTGACTTGCCGCGCTGGCATTCGACGAATGCCTGCGGGCACCGTGAATCAAGGCCAGCGGTGACGGAACCCGGCCTGGGTTCCATTTCAATTTCTCAGCGCGGAAAGGACGAGTTTTCGACCTCTTGTGACCCGAATCGGGGGAGATGGTCCCGGCCACATCCATCTACCGCAAGGGGGATACGATGAAAGGCCAGTACGTCTTCTTCGCTGTTCTGATGACAGCTTTGTCGGCCGCGCTTCTTCCCATCAGCGCGCCGGCCGCGCAGGTCAAGGAATGCATCGCCCGCGTGCCCGCATCGGCGAAAGGGCATTGGTCGTGGCGTCTGATCGACGGCCGCAAATGCTGGTACGCCGGCAAGACTGTGATTCCGAAATCAGCGTTGCGCTGGCCCGCCACGGCGCCTGCGCAAGCCAAGGCTCCTCCGGTGGCGTCCACCGTGGAAGCCAAAGCCGCCGAGGCGGCGACCGTCGGTATCGTGACCGAGAAGCGCAGTGATCCTCTGAATGCGCGGGCACAGATGACCGATGATTCCGACAGCTTTGAATCGCGCTGGCAGGCGCGCGCCCGCGGGCTCTAGACGCAGAACCATGTCGCTCCGCCAGCGTTGATCGCACGGGACGGCTTGTTTGAGGCCAGGGTTCCGGGAGGGAACTTTTGGCGCAGCGATGCGTTGAAATAGATGACCTATGAAAACCGAACCGTACCGCCGCGCTCTCGCGAGGAGCGAGCCGCGCTGATGGAAAAACGCCGTGAGGATGCCGAGCAGGCGCTCATGGAGCGCAAGAAGGCTGACGACGCCTTCCGGGCTAATTTCGAACGGCTCAAGGCCGAGCGCCTTGCACGCGAGGCTGCAGCCAATTCCTGACGGGCAAGTAGCGACCGTCGCCCGAGCCGCGGCTGCCGTCATTGCGAGCACAGCGAAGCAATCGACGTAACCCCCCCGCGATGAGAGATGGTTGCATCGCGGAGCCCGCCATCGGGCGCGCATTCGCGCGGCCCGGTCGCAAGGGCGTGGACGGATCGCGACGAGCTCGATATCCGCTTTCCTTGCTGTGACGATGCCGGTGACCGCGATCGCGCAATGTCAGCTCGCGATGATGTCGGCTCACGATGTCGGCTGATGGGCCTTTCCTCACGGAGCGTTCTCTGATCCAGTGACGATCGCGGCCACCGTTCGTGGGCAGCACGATGACTGCCTGAATCGGGTGTCGAGGTAATCCCATGGTTTTCTGGATGGTGTGTGCGGTTGGGCTGGCGATCGCCTACCTCTTCGGCGCCACGCCTACGGGCTATCTGGCGGGAAAGCTGCTCAAGGGCATCGATATTCGGGAGCATGGCTCCAGATCCACAGGTGCAACGAACGTGTTGCGCATCCTGGGAAAATGGCCAGCGCTGGCGGTGCTCCTGATCGACGTGCTGAAGGGCGTGGCGGCGGTCGTCTTTGCCCGGTGGCTTTATGGCCGGCTCTATGAATGGCCGGCCGCCGCGCCGCCGGCCACACTCGATCTGCAAGCCGTTGTGCCGTGGGCTGTGTGCCTTTCGGGACTAGCCGCGCTGTTGGGGCATGGCCGTTCGGTCTGGTTGAACTTTACGGGCGGCAAATCCGCCGCGACGGGGCTCGGCGTGCTGCTGGCGATGTCCTGGCCGGTCGGTTTGGGCGCGGCCGCGGCTTTTGGCATTGCACTGGCTGTTTCCCGGATTGTTTCGCTGAGCTCGATGCTGGCGGCGTCGGCCGCGCTCGCCCTCGTCTTGTTCCTGGAGCAGCCCTTGCCCTACCGCTTATTGGTGATTGCAGGCGGCATCTACGTGATTGTGCGCCATCGCGCCAATATTCAGCGGCTCCTGGCCGGGACAGAGCCGCGGCTGGGGCAAAGCAGCCCGGAAGCAAAAACGGCGGCGCAAATCTAGCGCGTTCACTCACGGACGATCGGCAGCGCGGTCCGCCTCACTGCAAAATCGCAGCGCCTTTTTAAGATTGCGGGACTCTTTCCGGCGCGAAGAGGGGCGCTCGAAATCGATGCGGCCCCGGCCTCAATCCACCACGATCTTCACGCGATCGCGCGGCTTGACCTGGGCGTGCTGGTCGAGGCCGTTGAGGATACGGAAGCGCTCGGCGGGACGATCGACGCCGGTCATGCGATGGGAGAGCGATTCCACGGTGTCGCCGGGCTGCGCCGTGATCACCTTGATGCGCAGCGGGCGCGCGGCCTGGATTTCTTCCAGCGTCAGGCGGCGGAACGAGTTGACGGTCTCGCGCGCATTGCGCTCACTTTCGGTGTTGCGCTGCTTGGCGGCGAAGATGAAGCGGTAGACGTCGCTGCCGTAGCGCAGCGCGAAGACCTTGAACTGCCACTGATCGCCGTTCGCGGACGCCGAGGCGACCGGGAAGCCGTTGATCATGAGGTCTTCGGTCGAACCCTTGTCGACGCCTTCCATCCAGCCGGAATTGAGGTAATCGGCGAGCGACTGTTCGGCCGGCACGCGCACCACGTCGAAGCGCATCGCCTGCGTGCCGCCCTCGCGCACGCCGATCACGGCCTGCGCGGTGTTGTCGAGCGTGAACGTCTCGGGCGCCTGGAAGGTGAAGCCGAGTTTCGGATGCAGGAAGCGGCGCCCGCGCACAAAACCTTCGCTGGGGTCCTCGCCATAGACGATGTTGTCGATCGCGGCGAGATAGGTCTCGCGGTCGCGCTCGCCGCCCTGCGGGGACGTATATTGTCGGGCGCTGGCCTGCGCGTTCTGCACGCGCTCAGGCGTCGCCGGATGCGAGGACAGGAAATCCTGCGTGCGCGGGTCGAGCGAGGTCTTGCCGGCCTTCAGCGCCGCATTGCGTTCCATCGCAGCGAGGAAGCGCGAGGCGCCATATGGGTCGAAATGGGCCTTCGCCGAAATGCCGACGCCGATGCCGTCGGCTTCGAATTCCTGCTGCCGCGAGAAGCTCGCCATCGTCAGCTTGGTCTTCGCCAGCGCCAGTGCCGTCAGATCCGGGTCGTTGCTCATGTCGGTGACAACGCGCGTCACCACCGCCGCCTGCCGTGCCTGGTCTTCGCGAATCGAGGCGTGCTTGGCCAGCACATGCGCCATCTCGTGGCTGAGCACCGAGGACAGTTCCGAAGTATCGCTGGCCAGCGCGATCAGGCCGCGCGTCACATAAAGCTGTCCGGTCGGCAGCGCGAAGGCATTGACCGCACCGGAATTGAGGATGGTGACCCGGTAGGCCTGGTCGGGGCGGTCGGAGGCCGCCACCAGGCGGTCGACAGTCTTGCCGATCAGGGTGGCGAGCCTCGGGTCGTCATAGGCGCCGCCATAGGAGGCCAGAATGCGCTCGTGCTCGCGCTCGCTCGCCGGCGTCTGCGCGACGGTGCGGGACGGCTTCGGCGCCGGCGCGGTCGGCGCGGCGGTCTCGATTTTTCCCAGATTTCCACAGGCGGAAAGCGTCAGCGCGGCGCAGACAAGCACCGGCGCAGCCAGAAATCGGCAGCCCCTATTTCCTTCGCGCCGTTCTGCACGATGCGTCAAATCAGCCACTAAGATCACGCCCCCACCGGAACCGTAATCTCATCCCTTTTTTGCGCCTGATCCCAGCGAAAACCGGTGCCCAGTTTTCGGATCACGCGCTATTTCCCGCCCAGCACCTCGATCTGCCCCACCCGGAGCACTTCAATCCGTGGTCCTCCCCGCGACGAGACAACGCCGCGGACACGAATCCTTTTGTTTTCAAACGACTTAGGTCCAAGGCCGGCGCCCTCAAACGCCGGAATGATGCGCCTTGGAATAGTCGCAGCAAAGTCCTGTGTCCAGTTCCGCCCGAAATTCAGGTAGGTCACTGACCCAGCCTGCCGCACGGACAGTACTCTGCCCTCGACCACCGTAAAGTGCCCAATCGCGGCCAGAATATCGCCCGGACTTTCCGTGTTTTTTATGGCCGCGGTTTCGGCCCAGATGCCCAATTTGGCGTCTCGCGCCGTTTGTTCCGCCGCCGCCAGCATCGCGGCGCAATTTTTCTCTGCGGTGTCGCTCGAAATCAACGCTTCACCGCGGCGCAGCAGTTCCGTTTGCACCGAGTGTTCCGAGCCGGCCACGAAGACGAAAGCCAGTTGGCGGCCGTAACGATCCGGTGCGTCGTTCTCGCCATGGAGAATCACTTCGCGGCCTTCGACGACGGCCGACAGTGCCGCTCTGGCGCTTGCCCCATCGGTTCCCGTCCGCTCGATGCCGGCTAGGCGGATTTCGCGACCGTCTTCGAGCCGAAAGCTGCGCGCATCGACGATTGTGGCGACACGGCCTTCGCCTTGCTGATCCAGGGCGCAATCGGCGGCGTCAGCCCGCCCCATGCACGCCAGCAACTGAAGCGATACGGCGCTTGCAGGAAGCCAGGCGGAGCCGCGCAATATCGGACGCGTTATAACGCTGCTCATCGTTCCGCTTGTTCCTGTATGCTTGATCAGGAGCCGAGCCGCTACCTTAGATTGCCACGCAGGGGCAGACAATGGAAGTCAACGGCATCGCGCACATTTTTCTCACCGCCTCGAATTTCGAACGTTCGCGCGATTTCTATCGCAAGCTGCTGCCGTTTCTTGGGCTAAAGCCTGTCATCGAGACGGAGACGACCTATTACTGCGTCGGCGGCCGCACCGCGGTCGGCATCAGCGCGCCGTCGGCCGAGCACGAAGGCGCGGCGTTCGAGCAGAAGCGCGTCGGGCTGCACCATCTCTGCTTCCGCGCCCGTGAGCGCGCCGATGTCGACGAGTTGCATGCCTTTCTTTTGACGCTCGACGCCAAAATCATCCGCGCGCCGCGCGAGGAGCAGTGGGCGCCGGGATACTATTCGATCCTGTTCGAGGATCCCGATGGTATCCGGCTCGAACTCAACCATGTGCCGGGCAAGGGATTGTTGGGGTAGTTGCCCTTGTAGGATGGGTAGAGCGCAGCGAAACCCATCGCGTCTCTGCGCCGGGAATTGATTGGTTTCGCTGCGCTCTACCCATCCCCACGAGTTGTCGGCTCCATCGCCGTCTGGCTTCGCGGTTTCGCTGGCATGAAACGAACAGCATCAATTGTTTTGGCCCAGCGCGTCTTCGTCGATCCAGACAAGAACGAGCCCGCCGAAAATCTTGCGATGGCCGGCAGGCGATATCATGCCAACATGCGGATCTTCCAGATGCAGATGATGCTTCATGGACGAGTTCTTCAACTGGGTCAGGCGATCAATCAGCACGTCAACGCCAGCGGCATCGACCATAAGATCAATCGCGTTTAGAGTTCCATTATCCGCAATAACAATCATAGCGAGTTCTTTTTCGGGTCACTCTGTGCACCGCCGACATCTGATAACGCGGGCTCAATCTCCGGTCTTTAGCGGTAGCGTCGTGAGGAATTGACGATGCTGATCGAGCCAGCCGGGGTTCTGGGTAGCAATGATGCCGACACACAGCTGCACGCATTCATTGCAAATGAAACCTCCGGCGCCTGCGATCAGTTGCAAGACAGCCGGCTGGCTCTTTCCGCAGAATGAACATGCCGGTTCGGGCGAAGCGTCGTTCGCTTCCACGACATTTATGCACTCATCTCGTAGAGCCTCGAACAGGCTTTCAATATCTTCTGCTTCCAGTTTCTCTTCTTCGATCAGCTCGTTCAGTTGATCGAGGGTAATGGTGCCGTTGGCCTCACCGATTTCTATCGCCGCTCGAATGATTTCTGCTAATTTCACTTGGCCAGCTCCTCAGAGTTTTTCTGAACAGTGAATTCGTCCTAACCGTCGCTCGACGCGTCTCCGTCCGAACCGTAATCCGATCCGCCGATCGATGGGCCGGGACCGGAAATATCAGTGCCCAACTTGGCCTTCTTGCGCAAAGGCCAGGCGATGGCCATGCCTCCCGCGACGAGGAGGATGAGTGCAGTCGCTGCTATCCAATGTGAAATCATGGACGCCTTGTAGAGGCCGATGGTTTCAAATGCCGATTCGCAATCTAGCAGGCATGTGGGGATAAGACACGTAAAGCGAGCGCCTTGTATTAACGGATCATTGCGGCGGCCGATGAATTGATGGGTTTCGCTAACGCTCTACCCATTCTGCGCAATCATTCCGCTAAGCGGAAATCGAGGACAGAATCGGTTCGCCACTCTGCCTTGCCGCTGTTGTACCCATGCGGCATGATCGCGCCGAAGATTTTAAAGCCGCAGTCAATGCGGCGCGCCAAGAGGGGAGGACTCCGTGAAGAGAGCAACAGCAAGCATTTTTGCTGCCGCGCTGGCGATGTCGGCGAGTGCGGCCCTGGCACAAGGCAAGCCGCCGCTCAAGCTCGGCGGCATTTTGGACATGTCCGGGCTTTACGCCGATATCACCGGGCCGGGCTCGGAGACCGCCGCCAAGATGGCGGTGGAGGATTTTGGCGGCGAGGTGCTGGGGCGGAAGATCGAGATCCTCGCCGCCGACCATCTCAACAAGGCCGACCTTGCCGCCAGCATCGCGCGCGACATGCTCGACAACCAGGGCGTCGAGATGCTGTACGACGTCGCGGCGTCCGCGACCGCACTGGCCGCCGGCGAGATCGCCAAGGCGCGCAACAAGATCGTCATGTATAGCGGCCCGGCCTCGATCCGCCTCTCCAACGAGGCCTGCGGCCCCTACACCGTGCACTACTCCTACGACACCTTTGCGCAGGCCAACGTCACCGGGCTCGCCACCGTGAAATCCGGTTTCGAGACCTGGTTCTTCCTCACCGCCGACTATGCGTTCGGCCAGGATCTGGAAAAAGACACCACCAATGTCGTCGTGAAGGCCGGCGGCAAGGTGCTCGGCGGCGTCAAGCATCCGCTCAACACGTCAGACTTCTCCTCGTTCCTGCTGCAGGCGCAGAGCTCGAAGGCGAAGGTAGTTGGGCTTGCCAATGCCGGCGGCGACACCATCAACGCGATCAAGCAGGCGGCGGAGTTCGGGCTGACCAAGAGCGGCGGCCAGAAACTGTCGCCGCTGCTCGCCTTCGTCACCGATATCGATAGCGTTGGCCTCGAGACCGCGCAGGGCCTGCTGTTGGCGGAAGCCTTCTACTGGGACCTCAACGACGACACCCGCGCGTTCTCAAAACGCTTCCAGGACCGCGTCAAGCGACCGCCGACCGCGGCGCAGGCCAGCGTCTATTCGTCCGTCCTGCATTATCTGAAAGCCGTGAAGGCGGCGAACACCACGGATGCCGCCGCGGTCATGAAGGTGATGAAGGAGACGCCGGTCAACGACATGTTCGCCAAGAACGGCAAGATCCGCGACGACGGCCGCATGGTGCACGACATGTACCTGTTCGAGGTCAAGAAGTCGTCGGAGTCGAAGGCGCGCTGGGATTACTACAAGCTGCTGGCGACGATCCCCGGCAACGAGGCGTTCCAGCCGCTGGAGGCGTCGCGGTGCCCGCTGGTGAAGAAGTGACGGCCGAAGGCCGTCATTCCGGGTTGGTGCGCTAGCACCAGACCCGGAATCTCGAGATTCCGGGTTCGATGCTTCGCATCGCCCCGGAATGACGGCAGCAAATCAAAAGCAAACGAAAGCACCATCCCATGAGCGCAAACGAAATGGTTCTCCAGACACTCGAACAGGGCCTCCTCACCATCACCATGAACCGTCCGGACCGCCGCAATGCGCTCAATCCCGACATGACGCGCGGGCTCGTGGAGGCGGCGCGACGCGCGCAGGAAGATCACGAGGTGCGGGCGGTGCTGATCAAGGGCGCGGGCGGCACGTTCTGCGTCGGCGGCGATGTCAAGTCGATGGCGGAGGGAAGGGCGCCGCTTCCGTTCGAGGCCAAGATGGCGAACTTGCGTCGCGGCATGGAAGTCTCGCGGATCCTGCATCAGATGCCGAAGCCCGTGGTAGCGCAGCTCGATGGCGCGGCGGCCGGCGCCGGGCTTTCGATTGCGCTGTCCTGCGACCTGCGCGTCGCCTCCGCTTCCTGCAAGATCACCACCGCCTTCGCCAAGGTGGGCTTCTCCGGCGATTACGGCGGCACCTATTTTCTCACGCAGTTGCTCGGCAGCGCCAAGGCGCGCGAGCTCTATCTTCTGTCGCCCGTCCTGAGCGCGACCGAGGCCTATAATCTCGGCATGGTGACAAGGGTTGTGCCGGACGCCGATATCGACGCCGAGGCGCGTGATCTTGCGATGTCGCTGGCGACAGGACCCTCGATCGCGCTCGGCTATATCAAGCGCAACATCAATAATGCCGAGACGATGTCGCTGGAGGCCTGCTTCGATGGCGAAGCGATCCATCACACGCGCGCGGGCGACACCGCCGACCACAAGGAAGCGGCAAAGGCTTTTGTCGAGAAGCGCAAGCCTGTCTTCTCAGGTCATTGAAAATGACCGAGGGCAGTGACATGGCCGAATATCTCAGGCTGCGGCAGATCTGCCTGGTGGCGCCGCATCTGGAACCGGTGATTTCCGATATTTCAGAGATCATGGGCCTGGACGTCTGCTACCGCGACGGCAACGTCGCGAAATACGGGCTGGAGAACGCGCTGCTGCCGGTCGACACCATTTTGCTGGAGGTGGTGGCACCGTTCCAGCCGGGCACCGCGGCCGGACGTTTCCTCGACAAGACCGGCGGGCGCGGTGGCTACATGGCGATCTTCTGCTGCGAGGACCCTGATGCCCGCGGCAAACATGCCAACGCCATCGGCGTGCGCACGGCGAACGTGATCACGCACGCGCCCTATTACGGCGTGCAACTACACCCGCGCGACTGCCGCGCCGTCTTCATCGAGTTCAACCACACCGACGGCAGCGACGACGTGCTCGGGCCGTATCCGCCGGCGGGGCCGGACTGGCAGAAGGCAATCCGCAAGGATGTGACCCTGGCCTTGACGGAAGTCGAGATGCAGGGCCCGGACCCGCAGGGGCTGGCGGAGCATTGGGGGAAGATATTGAAAATATCGGCCAGCAACGGGCCGGAATTGAAGCTGCCGAATGCAAGCTTCCACTTCGTCAAAGGCGGCAGTGATCTGATGAGCGGGCTGACTTTCAAGGTCGTCAATGTCGCCAAGGTGCTTGACGCGGCCAAGGCGAAGGGTTGCAAAGTGTCGGGCAACAGCTTCGATCTCTGTGGAATTACGTTCAAGCTGGTGGCGTGACGGCACATTGCCGTAGGGTGCGCAAAGGAGTCTAAGTGACGTGCCCACCATCCATCGTCGATTGTGCCCCACTCCATCGACGACAAGGTGATTTGCTCGCGCATAGCCGCGGAGATTGTGCGGAGGAAAACGGTTGCACAATCTCCGCGCGTATGCCTAATTGCCGCCTTGGGGACGAGGAAACAGCGAGGCGATTGCCGGCCATTCGTTGTTCGCCGTCGATTTAAGACTGGGCGCTTTTTCAGTATTGGGGCGGGGGTATATGAAATCGAAGATCGGGGCATTGCCCCTTTTGCTTGCTGGCTTCTTGCTGGCGAGTTGTGCGAGTCCACGCGGCCTCGATGAACCGCCGCTGCAGATCCCGGCATTGAAGCCGGGTTACGGCCGTGTCTACTTCACCCGGCCGGGCGAATTTGCGGGATCGGCTGTTCAGCCCGAGATTCGGATGAACAATGAGGTCGTCGGCAGGTCTGTGCCCGGCGGCTTCTCTTATGTAGACCGGCCGCCGGGCAGATACGCCGTAACAACGGCAACCGAGGTCGAAAATGCGGTTACGTTCCAATTGGCAGCGGGCGAGACGAAGTACATCAAGACAGCCGTGACACCCGGCATACTCATCGGCCATGTCACGCCGACGCTCGAATTCCCGGAGCAGGGACAATCCGACATAAGCCGCCTCAGGTACGTCGGCACCAAATTCTGATCCCGTAAACTGTCATGCCACGGCCTGAGCAAGGGACCGCGGCATGACATCGTCTCCCGCCAAAGTGGCGCCGTCTCAGCAGATCTTCTGCTTTTCATACCTCTGGAAAACAGCCGATTGCGCGCTTACCGCCCCTTGAAATTCGCCGCCCTTCGTTCGGCGGTGGCCTTGACGCCTTCCTTGAAATCTTCCGTCGCGCGCAGCTTGGTCTGCTCGACGAGCTCGTGGTTGGTGGCGGCGAGCACGCGGTCGGCGAGGCCGGCGCGCATGGTGGCGCGCGTCGAGATCAGGCCGAGCGGCGAGCATTCGGCGATTTCCTGCGCAAGCTTCATCGCCTCCGTGCGAACCTGATCCTGCGGCACGCAAATATTGGCAAGGCCCATTTTGGTAGCGTCTTCGCCGGTGACGCGGCGGCTGGTGTAGAAGATCAGCTCTGCATTGTTCTTGCCGACCAGTTCGGGCAACGTCGTGGTCAGGCCAAAACCCGGATGGAAGCCGAGTTTTGTAAAGTTGGCGGCGAAGCGCGCTTCCGGGCAGGTGACGCGGAAGTCGGCGGAGACGGCAAGGCCGAGGCCGCCGCCGATGGCGGCACCATGCACGGCGGCGACGACCGGCTTCTTGTTGCGGAAGATGCGCACGGCCTGGACGTAGAGATGGTTGATCGGCAAGTTCGCGGCCGGATCTTTTTTCGCGCTCTCTTCCTGCTCCTGCCGCTTCGGATCGGAGAAATCGGCGCCGGCGCAGAACGCCTTGCCTTGGGCGGCGAGCACCGAGGCGCGGATCTCGATGTCGTTGTCGAATTCCTCCAGCGCGTCGGCAATCTGGTTGATCAGCGAGACGTCGAAGAAGTTGAGCGGGGGCTTGCGGATCTCGATCAGGCCGACGTGACCGTGCTTCTCCACGCCGATATCAGTGTATTTGGTCATCAGGTTTCCTCGTTGAATTGGTGCAGGCCATGCCGCGCGCTAGCGCAGGCCGAGCCCGCGGGCGATGATGCCGCGCAGCACCTCGGTGGTGCCGCCCTGGATCGTCAGTTTCGGAGCGGTCTTGGTGGCGAAGTCGAGCTGCTTTTCCAGCGTCTCGCGATTGGTGGCGGTTTCCTCGACAAACGCTGCGAGCTCGCGGACGCGGTGCGGCAGTTGCTGCTCCCAGATCGTGCCGATGTCCTTCACGATCGACGCCTCGACCACCGGCTCCTTGCCGGCCTGTAGCATGCCCGCCACCGACACCGACATGCGCCGCATGGTGTGGACCTGCGCCACCAGGCGGCCGATGCCCTCGGCGCTGCGGGTATCCGGGTTATTGCCGACGGCGCGGACTAGCTCGGTCAGGACGTAGTAGGTTTCGAGGAAACGCTCGGGGCCAGAGCGTTCGTAGGCCAGCTCGCTGGTCGCCTGCTTCCAGGCGCCGTCGATTTCACCGAGCACGTGATCGTCGGGAATGAAGTGGTCGGTGAACACGACCTCGTTGAACTCATACTGCCCGGTGATCTGGCCAATCGGGTTCACCTTGATGCCCGGCTGCTTCATCTTGACCAGAAACTGGGTCAGGCCGTGGCGGCGGTTTTCCTTGGTCGGCGGCGAGGTCCGGAAGATCGCGATCATGTAGTCGGCGATATGGGCCGAGGAGGTCCAGATCTTGGTGCCGTTGATCAGATAGCCGCCGTCAGTTTTGGTCGCGCGCGTCTTCGCCGCGAACAGGTCGGAGCCGGAATTCGGCTCACTCATGCCGATCGCAAAGCAGATCTCGCCTTTGCAGATGCGCGGCAGGATCTCCATCTTGATGTGCTCGGGCGCGTATTTCAGCAGCACCGGGCCGCTCTGGCGGTCGGCGACGAAGAAGCGCCGTGTCGGCGCGTTGGCCACGCGCATTTCCTCGGTCACGACATAACGCTCGAGGAACGAGCGCTCGTGGCCGCCATATTTTTTTGGCCAGGTCATGCCGAGCCAGCCGCGCTCGCCGACCTTGCGGGAAAACTCCGGCACGTCGGTGTCTTCGCGGTTCGGCTTGTGCGGATCGAAGGTGCCGGCGGCGATTTCCTCGGCAAGGAAGGCGCGCACTTCCTTGCGGAGCTGCTCGCATTTTTCCGGCAGGCGGATCGGATCGAAACGGAGGGCTGCGGTCATTTATGTGTCTCGACTTCTCAGCAGGATGTTGGTGTCAGCGCGAGGCGACCAGCGGCCACAATTCATCGGCGCCCCTGACGCAGACGCGCTTGCCGAGCTCGACCGCCCAGTAGCTTTCGGAGCCGAAATCGTCGCGCCAGGCCAGCGCCCGCAGCGAATAGCGATGCAGGATGTGCTCGATGGTGAAGCCGATCGCGCCATGCACCTGGTGGGCGATGCCGCCGCCTTTTTCCGCCGCTTCCGCGCAGCGGATCTTTGCCGCCGTCGCTTCGAGAAATACTTCGTCGTTGAATGAGGTCGCGTTGGAAATGGCGTCCGCAGCCGACGTCGCCGCCGCAAGCGCCGCCGCCGATTCGCCGGCGAGACGTGCGAGATTGTGCTGCACCGCCTGGAATTTCGAAATCTTCTTCTCGAAGGCGACGCGCTCGTTGGAATAGCGCACGGAGATTTCCAGCATCGATTCCAGCGCGCCGGCGATCTGCAGCGACCTTGCGACGCCGCCCATCAGCAGCAAGCGGGTCTGGTCAAAACCGTGCGGCGCCGGCTTGATCGCGACCGGCTGCACCTTGTCCAGCGTCACCACATCGGACTGGTCACCGCCGAGGTTGAGGCCGCTTTCGATCCGGCATTTGCCGGCGTCGACGAGAGCGATGGAAAAACTTCCCTTCGCATCGCTCGCCAGCACGGCGAAATGCCTGGCAGCCTTGGCAAACGGCACACCGCGCGCCCGGCCCGACAGGCTGCCATCGGCACTGACGGTAATCCGGTCCTTCGGGCTCGCGGGCACCACGGTCATCTCGCCATCGGGCGAGATAATTTTGGCCTGCGCCAGCAGCCAGCCGGCCAGCATGGTCTCGGCGAGGGGAACGGCGACCGCAAAGCGGCCGGCGGCGCTAAGCACGCTAAAACCTTCGGCAAGCGATGCGCCCGAGCCGCCGCAATCTTCCGGCACCCAGGACAGAGGCAGGCCAGCGTCGGTCAGCGCCTGCCATAGTGGCGCTTTCCATTCGCCCTTCTTGTCGTGATTGATGGTCTGGGCGTCGGCGAGATCGGCGAAGATTTTCTCCGCGGTCTCGGCAACGATGTTCTCACTCTCCGCCACAGCGTTCCCCGATTTGAAATTGGCATGCCAATCCCGACTGTTAGTGCCGGGTCGGCCGCGGTCTTTTCTTGCGCTTTATGATGGGCAAAAGCCATAGCCCTGACAAGCGCTGTCCGCAGGGCGGCCTGCGAGGGCGGCATGATGAATACGTACCCAAGAATAAATTCCGCGAAGCGGATTTGGTCGAGGTTGCGCGCGATGGGCCGCGCGATATGGTACGCCCCGACCTACCAGCGGGCGGTTCGAAGCCCTGCCAAAAAGCAAAAGGAAATGCGGATGTCGAAGGATGGTTTGTGCGCGATAGTCACCGGTTCTGCCTCGGGCCTCGGGGCCGCCACCGCCGCCATTCTGGCCAAGGGCGGTGCGCGCATCGTCGTCAACTATTCCAACAGCAAGGCGGAAGCTGAGGCCACTGCCGATCTGTGCCGTAGTGCTGGCGCCGAAGTCGTGGTCGTGCAGGGCGACGTGTCGCGTGACGAGGATTGCAAGAAGATCGCCGCAGCCGCGGCGCCCTGGGGCCGGCTCGATGTGCTGGTCAACAATGCCGGCACCACCAAGCATGTGCCGCATCACGATCTCGACGGGCTTTCGGCGCAGGATTTCCAGCGCATCTACGCTGTCAACACGATCGGGCCCTTCCAGATGATCCGCGCAGCGCGCGCCCAACTCGAGGCTGGCGCAAAAGCTTCCGGCACGCCGTCGGCGGTGGTCAACGTGTCCTCGGTCGCCGGCATTTCCGGCGGCGGCTCCTCGGTCGCCTATGCGGCGAGCAAGGGCGCACTCAACACCATGACCCAATCGTTAGCGCGGGCGCTGGCGCCGCTGATTCGCGTCAACACGGTGTGCCCCGGCTATATCGATACGCCCTGGTTCACCAAGGGCCGTGGCGAGGCGGGCGCAAAAGCGGTGCGCGATGCGGTGGTGGCGAAGGTGCCGCTCAAGGTCGCGTCCACGGCGGAGGACATTGCGCAACTCGTGTGTTTCCTGGCCTTGCCCGCGTCGAGCAACATGACCGGCGAGTTCGTCCGCATGGATGCGGGCATGCATCTGGTGCTGTGATCAGAAGTGTAAGAGCGTCGCGTCATTGCGAGATGTGGTAGGGTGGGAAAAGGCGCTCTTGCGCCGTGCCCACCATCTCTTGTTCGGTCGGCAATGGTGGGCACGGCGCGTTGCGCCTTTGCCCACCCTACGAGATCTATCGATTCCCCGGATCCGAGATCACGCGGCTCGCCACCAAGCGATTCCAGATGAACAGCACCACCAGCGCGCCGATGGTGGCGGTGATGAAGCCGGCGCCCTGGTCGGGGCCGTAATGGCCGATCGCCTGGCCGATGAACGTCGCCAGAAACGCGCCGGCAATGCCGAGCACCGTGGTTAGGATGAAGCCGGTCGGATTGTTCGGTCCCGGCGACAGGATGCGCGCGATGATGCCGGCGACGAAGCCGACGACGATGATCCAGATGATGCCGCTCATGTGCTGTGCCTTTTCGATCGCGGATGGTGAAGCAGCGCGGCGCTATCCATAGCGCCGCGCCGACGCGGCGTTAAATCCGTTCCGACATCTCGTTCTCGCTCGGCAGCCGCCCGTCCGGCGTCAGATGATTGACGACGTCGGGCAGAAACTGGCTGAGGCCTTGCAGCAGATCGTCGCGCGACATCCCGCTTTGCGAGGCGAGGGAATCGATCTGGTCGGCGCCGAGCGCGTTGGCGAGGTCGCCGGGCGAGATCTGCCTGTTGGGGCCGTTGCTGACCCAGGAGTCGGCCTGATCGCCAAGGCCGTTCTGTTGCAACTGCTTCATGAGATCGCCGAGGCCGCCGCTCAGGATGCTGCCGGCCGCGCCGCCCGCCAGCAGGCCGCCGAGGCCGCCCTTGAGCATGTCACTGAGGCCGCCGCCCATGCCACCGCCTGGCAGGCCGGCTTGCACATTGCCAGGTACATTGCCCGGCGCGGGCGCCGGCTGCGGCGCCGATCCGGTCTGGTTGCCGCTGAAATGCTTGATGCCTTTCCAGGCCAGCAGCGCGAGGATCGCCATGGTGAGCGGCGACATTCCGCCGCCCTGGGATGGCGCGCTCGGCCGGCTCGGGCCGCGCGGGCCGTTCATCATGCCGTTGAGGACGTCGAGCAAACCCATGGTTCATCTCCTCCGTAGCCCCGTGCGAAACATAAAGACGGCCTATGACGGTTACAAGGCGTCGAAGGCCGCGTTCGATAGGCACTGGCTGAGGGTTCTGCTATCGAAGCCTGTTGCAACGCGATGGGTGCCAAATGGTTTCTGGTCAAACGATCGCTATCGCAGGGGCGGGCAGCATCGGCTGCTTCGTCGGCGGCATGTTGGCCGCCGGCGGGCACCGCGTTGCGCTGCTGGCCCGGCCGCGCATCATCGCCGAAATCGAGGCGAGCGGCCTGCGTCCGACGAGTTTTGAAGGGTTCGATCAGACGGTCGCAAGCGATCGGTTCGTATTGTCGGAAAATCCTTCCGTTTTTGAGACCGCTTGCATCGTGCTGGTTACGGTCAAGAGCGCGGATACGGCTGATATGGCCGATGTCATCGCAAAGAACGCGCCATCAGATGCCGTCATCGTCAGCCTGCAGAACGGTGTCGGCAACAAAGCCGTGCTGCGCGAGCGCCTGCCGGGGCGGCGCGTGCTCGGCGGGATGGTGCCGTTCAATGTGATCGCACTCGGCGATGGGCGGTTTCACCGCGCCACCTCCGGCGACATCGTGATCGAGCGGGACGAGACGCGCACGGCCGAGAAGCTGTCGGTGCCGGGCCTGAAGATGCGTGCCACCGACAACATCGAGGGCGTGCAATGGGGCAAGCTCGTGCTCAACCTCAACAACGCGCTCAATGCGCTGGCCGATCTGCCGCTGCGCCGGCAGATCGGCTTGCGGCCCTGGCGGCGCCTGTTCGCCGACCAGGTTGCCGAAGCGCTCGCGGCGATCGCGGCCGACGGTATCAAGCCGGTCTCGTCGACCCCGATCCCGCTCGCATGGCTGCCGTCGCTGCTCTGCCTGCCGGACTTCATCTTCGAAATGCTGCTCGGGCGGACCATGAAGATCGATCCCGAGGCGCGCTCATCGATGTGGGAAGATTTGAAACACGGCCGCCGCACCGAAATCGATTATCTGCAGGGCGTCATCACCGAAATTGCCGCGCGCCGCGACCTGGAGGCACCGTTGTCGCGCCGGATCGCGGAGTTGATCCGGCAGGCCGAGCGCGAGGGCAAGGGGTCGCCGGGGCTCACGCCGGAGCAGGTTCGTGCGCGCTGAACGATATCCTTACCGTGAATTGTCGCTGCTTGGGCAAGACTCTATTATGGGCGTGCGAGGGAGAGGCCCATGAAACGATCGTACCTGGCGCTGATCGCGATTGCCCTGGCGGGATCGGCGCCGACTGCGGCCCGTGCCGTGCCGCCGACGGTGACACCGTCACCGGGCTATGATGCGAGGTTGCAGGAGCAGCGCGCGGCGTCGCGCGCCGTCACAGCACCCGTTGTCAAGTCGCGCCGCGTCAAGCGGGTGCGCACGCATTAGTGCTGACATCATGACGTGGGCGCGCCCGCGGGCGCAGGGAACCCATACCGCGTGATCTATCCGCTGGGCAGAACGGCAGACGTCATCGTTAGACAGCTGCATTCGGTGGCTGATGGGTCGCTGCGTTCGCAGGAATAACGAGGGCGTCAGCCCTTCTTCTGCTTGGCCGCCTGTTGCTGCGGCTGCTGCTGCGAATTGAATATCCGCTTTATCCCGTTGAGGCTCTCGGAGAGCCGCGGCCATTCACAGGAGAACTGGTTCTTGGCGCAATGGGCAGCCCTCAGCCGGGCGGCCTGCTTGACCGGGCTCGCCACCGGGATCGGCACCTTTTCGATTTCAACCGGCGGAGGGGCCGCTGGCTCCTCGCGCAGCGAGACCTGTTGGATCCCCTGCGCCGGCGGTGGCTCCGCCTGTTGCTGCCTGGCTGTGGCCGCCTGCGCCGCGGCGTGGTTGCGCCGCTCGCGTTCGAGATAGGCGGTATATTGCTCGTCGATCTTCTTCTGCTCTTCCGGCGTCGGGTTGGGGCCCGCGATGTCGAAAGTCCGGTCCTGCATGAAGTCGTAATAGGTGTAACCGCCGCCTGCCTTGCGGCGGCCGGCGAACTTCGCGTTGCATTCGGCGAGTTTGGTGGTCTTTTCTTCCTTGGTCGCGGCTTTCTCGGCCACATCGGCGCATGATTCGAAGTCGTGCGGCGCGCTGCGCCACCACTGCGCATCCGCAGCCACCGGCGCGAGCACGAACAGCGCTCCGATAGTGGCAGCAGCAAACGAAGATGCACGTGAGGCGATCACGGACGGTGTGCTCCAGTCAAATTCTCTAGGGAACTTTGAACGAGTCGATTGTCATCATTTTGGCAGCGCTGTCACGCCGAAATTGCACGCTATTCCCGTTGGCGTTGTGACCATATCGCCAGCATGTGACCGCTGGAACACAGCGCCATGCCCTTAAAAATCCTAAAGAAATTCAAAGGCAAAGCAAAGTTCCGCGCGAGATCTTGCAGTGATTCTAGCTGCAAGATTCGGAGGCGAGCGGATAAGCACGCCACATTGTGGCAACAATCAGTCAGACCCTCGGGCGCGGGCCAGCGTGTGCGACGCCGTTTCGTGGAACGTGGCGCGATAGAGCTTTGCAAACTCGCCCATGTGATGGAAGCCGTTGGCGCGGGCACAGGACGTCACGGTGACGGCGTCGGATCCTTTCACGAGTTGTGCGCGGGCGGACCAAAGCTGCTTGAGCCGCAAGTAGCGATGCAGGCTCATGCCGCGCACGGTTGCGACCGCGGTGCCCAGCGTTCGCACCGACACGCCGCATTCTTCGGCGAGGTCGGCGCTGTAGATCGCCGAGGCGGCGTTGAAGGCGACATATTCGTCGATCATGCGAACGAGCCGGCAATAGCCGCGGCTGGCAATCCGGTTGGTCAATTCCGGCGTCCGGCTGCGGCGGAACATTTCGTCGATCGCGAGCAACAGGCCTTCCTGGATGGCGAGCGCCGAGTTCGGCTCCCGCAAAAGGTCCGGCCTGGCAGAAGCCGTCTGCAGAATGCGGGCGGTGGCCGATCGAACCATCGCAAGGTCGTCGGCATGCGGCGTGAACGGGCACAGCTCGTCCGGCGAATCGAACCATTCGCGGTCGCGCAGGCTGGCCCCAAGGGTGATGATGGCGTGCAGCGACCCGCGTGGCTCGACGAATTGCAGATCCAGATTGCCGCGCATGCCGACAAAGGTCGGCCGGTCCACGGACAGGCCGTTGACCGCTACTTCGTAGGCGTCCTGGAGCTGGAAGATGACGATGCCATGCGCGGCGCGGTAGCTGACATCGACGATGCGGGGAAACGAGGTGAGCACGGTAATTTGGCAGTGGGGCAACTGCACCATCGCCCGCGCGGTATGGAAATTGGCAAGCGTCAGCGGCACGCTGCGCGCGTCGGCGACGAACTCGACCGGCCGGAAGGCGTCGATGTCGGAAAACTGAACGATCGAAAGCGCCGGTGAGGGTGAAAGGTTCTGTAAAAGCATTGCGAGGCGATGGGTTTGAAGCGTCGGATCCGGTTTTAGCGTCGAACGGTCTGGTTAACTTGGTGTTAACAGGTGTGGCCAGGCACGTGCGATTTCGCGTCGCGGCCTTGATATGCGTAAATGTGCGTTCGTCCGGTCGCCCAGGCGATTGGGAGCCGCGAGTTCAAGGCTTGGGCGCTAATGGTACCGGATCATCTGATATTGCCGTGATGCCGTCCGGCGTGTTGCAAATCCATTATAGCTGCTCCTGCGGAATGCTATTGGTTTTGCCGCCGGGGAGGAATTCAAGTGGCCGCGCCGCGCGAAGATGGCGAAAGGTTCGGCTGCCGCACAGGGGGAAACAATCCGCATGAGCATTACCACAGCCATGGCGAGCGTGCCAAAGCCGGCGCCCGAGCTGATCGAGGCATTCAGGGGCGCGCCGACTTCCGTCATCTCTGACAATTTGGCCCGGCTGCCGGGGGCGGTCGGCCTGCGGCCGTTCCATCGCGGCAGCAAGCTGGTCGGCGTCGCCTTCACGGTGCGCACGCGGCCGGGCGACAATCTGGCGATCCACAAGGCGCTCGAACTGGTCGGTCCTGGCGACGTGATCGTGGTCGATGGCGGCGGCGACGAGACGCGGGCGCTGGTCGGCGAGATCATGAAGAATATCGCCGAATACCGGGGCGCCGCGGGCTATGTGATCGACGGCGCGATCCGCGACGCGGCTTCGTTCGCGGCTTCCGAATTTCCGTGCTTTGCGCGCAACGCCATCCATCGTGGCCCCTACAAGAGCGGCCCCGGCGAAATCAACGTGCCGGTTTCAATCGGTGGTTCGGTGATCTCCCCCGGCGACATCGTGGTGGGCGACGAGGACGGCGTGGTGTCGTTTCCCGCGTCGATCGCGGGCAGCCTGCTGGAGGCGGTGCGCGCCCAGATCGCGCGCGAGGAGCAGACCATCATCTCGATTCGCGAAGGCCGCTATCAGGGCAGCTACGGCAAGTCCTGAAGCCGGCGCTGACGGAGGAAATCATGAGTCAGAAAGACGAATTTCATAACCTCGACAATCCGGCCGACGGCCTGTTTCGCGAGCTTGCCGCCGGCGTCACGACGCGGATTTTCGCCGGCGAGCACGCCATGCTGTCGGTGGTGACGCTGGGACCAAATGCGCAAGGCACGCTGCACCATCACCCCGAGGAGCAATGGGGGGTGCTGCTCGACGGTTCGGCGATCCGCGTTCAGGGCGGGGAGGAAATTCCGGTCAGGAAGGGCGATTTCTGGCGCACACCCGGAAACGTGCCGCACACCATGCGGGCTGGACCGGAAGGGGCGCGTGTGCTTGACATCTTCAGCCCGCCGCGGCCCGAGTACAAGAAAGCCGGGTCCGGTTTCGGCACTTAAATATCAAGCCTGACGAACAAGAACAAAAAATCGCAGGCGCAATTGGGAGGAGAGTTCTGGTGAAGATTACGCGACGCAATCTGCTTGCGGCGTCAGCCGCGTTTGTGGTGACGCCGGCGCTGGCGCAGCCGGCCAAGAACATGACGCTGGTGGTGCCGTTTCCGCCCGGCGGATCGACCGACGCGCTGGCGCGGCTGCTGCAATCTCATTTGCAGACAAAACTCGGCCGCACCGTGTTGGTCGAGAACAAATCCGGCGCGGCCGGCTCGCTCGGCGCCATCCAGGTCGCCAAGAGCGCGCCTGACGGTGCGACCTTCCTGGTAACGTTCGATTCGCACGCGGTGATTCCCTCGATCCTCGAAAAGCCGGGCCTCGATGTCGAGAAGGATCTGGTGCCTGTGTTCCTGGTCGGCACCGCGCCCTATGTCCTCGCCGCGAATGCCGAACGTCCCTACAAGAACTTTGCCGACGTGGTCGCGGCCTGCAAGGAAAAGCCCGGCGCCGTAAAATACGCTTCCGTGGGCATCGGCACGCTCGGCCATCTCGCGATGACTGTGCTGGGCAAGAAGGCCGGGGTCGAGATCACGCACGTGCCCTACCGCGGCGGTGGCCCGGCGATGAACGACGTGCTCGGCGGCCATGTCGACATGATCATCGGCTCGGCGGCGCTGATCACCGCGCAGCTCGGCACCAATATGCTGCGGCCGATCCTGCAGATGGGGCGCGAGCGGATGCCGGTGCTCAAGGATACGCAGACCGCGATCGAGGCGGGTTTCCCCGATTTCGAGACGCTGGCCTGGTGGGGCATCTTCGCGCCCAAGAATACGCCGGTGGACGTCATCGCCAGCATGGCCAAATCGGTGAAGGAAATTTTGAGCGACAAGGCAGTGGCCACGCAACTTCAGGAAACGCAGCAGATGACCCTGCTGCTCGCCGACGGCAAGGAATTCCAGGCCTTCTTCGCCAAGCAGGTCGGTACCTGGGGCCAGGTTGTCCGCGAGAACAACATCAAGGCGTAGCGTTGCCCGGCGCACGACACAGGGCGCCACAGAAATGAGGCGTTGAGCGAAAAACGGCCTCAGTGCGGCGGGCGCCGAGGCCGTCATTCCAATGACTTCCGATCATGGGGGATGAAATCGAAAGCCAGGAATTTGACGCCGGGCGATGCCAATGGTTCCTGTTTTTTTACTTCGTGCCGATGATTTTTCCTGGCTCGCTGCCTGAAAAAAGGCCCCACCAAGGTGGGGCCTTTCGAGAGAAAATACCGGACGTTTAGTTGTAATCCGAGTACTTGAACTGCGGCATCGCCTTGAGCTGTTCCTTGGTGCCGCTCATGACGGCGTGGTCGGGCGTCCAGTCGTTTGCATTGGACGTCCGCGCGTTCGTGGTGGTGGTGGTCGTGGCCGCGCCGGTCGTGGTTTCCTTGGTGGTTGTCTCCTTTGTCGTCGCGGGCGCCGTCGAGCTGGTGCGCATCGGCTCCTCAACGAATTTCAGCTTGTCCATGGAGACGGCGATGTCGTGCTCGCCCATCCCCAAGAAGCCGCCGACGCCGATGATCACCGCGGCGACCTTGCCGTTCTTGTCGAGGATCAATTCATTGATGTCGCCGAGCTTTTCATTGGCTTCGTTATAGACGTCGAGACCCATCAGCTTGGATGCGCGCCAGTTGCCCTTGAGCGCCATCTTTTCCTGCGAGCTGGCGGTCGTCGCCGCTGGCGCGGCACGGTCAGCGGGCTGGGGAGACTGCGCGTAGCCAGGCACACTGAACAAAGCGGCACTCAGGAGAGCCGCGGCCAAAAGTTTCTGCATTGTATCCTCCTCGAAAGGTTGATTGGTGCTTCTAGAACTGAACGCACCAATGAATGTTCCTCGACGCTGCGGAGGATGTTTCGGAATGCGCGCATGTCGATGTGCAGCCTTCGTTGAAACATACGGCGATCGTCTGCGTTGAACCGGCAGCTCATGCTGGGTGGCAACCGGCCGTAACGGAGATCGATGGACGCAGTTATTTTGCCGGTTTCTTGCTGCGACACCAACGCATCGGTACGCGCTGACATCTAACCCGTTCCCGGCATGGGCGCCTGTTGCTCTCCATCGCCTGCGCCGGCTCAAGTCGGTTCGGGGCGGGCAGGGCGCTGCTCGCGCGTTCCTCGTCCCTTCGGTTCATCCCGGGCGGAGCCAACATCTTCCTTCAGGCGGCATGCCGGCCACGGCGATATCAAGACGGCAATATCAAGACCTGGGCGCCCGGACTTTAGAGGGCTGGCGATGTCGCGCCTGCTTTGCTATGAAGCCCGCAAGCACCCGCCTCGATGCGCGGGTCCGCGGTCCCGTAGCTCAGCCGGATAGAGCGACGGTTTCCTAAACCGTAGGTCGGAAGTTCGAGTCTTCCCGGGATCGCCAGTCTTTACGCCAAACAATCCGATCAAGGCCGGGTCTGACCAGGCTCTGGATAGATCTTGAGGAGCGCGACCGTTGCCTCGCGGGCGCGTCGCGCGATTTCGGCGGCCGTGGGGCGGCTCGCCGCCTGAAGCAGCAGGCTGGTCATCAGGTCGCCCCAGAGCAGTCCGAGGAATTTTTCGGCCATCGGATCGGTCTCGCCGGCGACAAGCCCGGCTGATTTCGCGCTCGCCATGATCGCACGCAACGCATCGCGCGTTGGCTTGCGCGCGACCGCGTCCAGCGCTTGCACCACTTTTGGCGCGTGCACCGTCTCCGAAATGGCGAGGCGGAACATCGCGACGACGATGGGATCGGTCGTTTCCGTCAGCAGCCTCGTGCCAAAGGCGGTGAGGACTTCAGCCAGAATTTCCCGGTTGCGAAGTTCGGGCAGATCGGCCGGCGCCTTCAGCCGCTGGGCGCGCTCGGTGATGCAGGCGACGAGCATCGCTTCCTTGTTGCCGAACAGCGCGTAGAGCTCGCGCTTCGAAACGCGCGCGCGCGTCGCAATCTCCAGCGTCGAGGTCTGCGCGTAGCCGCCCTCCATGAAGGCCGAAAGGGCGGCGCCGATGATTCGCTTCCGGACTTCGGTTGCATCGGCTTCCCCGCCGCCCGCCCTGACCTTTGGACTCATCGCCTCACTTTTCCACTTGACTTGGTACCAGTCGGTACCATATTCGGGGTTGCCTGGTACCGGATCGTACCAAAACCGGGCCCCGATGTAAAAGGATCGTTCTCATGACGAAACCCATCCTCGTGACCTCAGCGGCCGGCGGCGCTCAAGGCCGAACCGGCCGGCATGTCTCCGAAATGCTGCTCAAGCGCGGCGTTCCCGTCCGCGCTTTCGTGCGCCAGATCGACGAGCGCTCCGATCGCCTGAAATCGCTCGGGGCCGAAATCTTCGTCGGCGATTTTCTCGATGTCCGTTCCGTCGAGCAGGCCGCGAGGGATGTCTCGGCGATCTATTTTGCCTATCCGGTGCAGGACGGGCTGGGCGATGCGACAGCCGCGATGGCGTATGCGGCCCGCAGGCATGGCGTTTCGCGGCTGGTCAATCTCGTGATGTACCAGTCGTCGATCGATGCGCCGACGCCGCGCATGCGGCAGAACTATTTATCGGAACAGGTGTTCGAATGGGCCGGCGTCGGTCCGCTGCATCTTCGCGCCACCGTGTTCTACGAGAATGTGGCGCGCCTCGTTGGCGCGAGCATGCCGGCGCGCGGCGCCATCCGCCTGCCGCTCGGAGACGAAAACACCATTCTGCCGCTGATTTCCGCCGAAGACGTCGCGCGGATCGCGGTCGGCCTGCTGACGGGGCCGGAGCGGCCCGCGGGAGCCGCATTTCCCGTGATCGGGAGCACCAACTCGATCCGCGAGATCGTCGGCGCCTTCGCGCGCGTCTTTGAGAGGGACGTGCATTACGAGGAGATATCGGACGAAGCGTGGCGGAGCGAGGTTCTCGCGCGCGGCTGGAATGCGCATGCGGTCGAACATCTGTCCGCGCTCTGGAAATCGCTGCGGGCCGCCAGCCTGTCGGCCGAGATCGCACGCTTCGCAGTAACGGATACGATCGAAAAGATCGGCGGCGCCAAGCCGAAGACGTTCGAAGAATTCGTTCGCGAGCAGCAGTCGGAGCTGGCGCCGCAGCCGGCTGCCGTTGCGCAAACCTGATCGGGGGAAAATGTCATGAACAGACGTCAACTGCTGACCGCCGCGTCGCTACCGCTCGCATGGCGCGTTGCGGCCGCGTCGCGCGCGGTCGCAGCAACTGCATCGAAAGACGAGAAGGTGAGCATGCCGACGCAACGGATCATTGAGTGCAACGGGATTCGCCTCAATGTCGCCGAGCAGGGCGAGGGGCCGCTGGTCCTATTGGTGCACGGTTTCCCCGAATCCTGGTTCTCATGGCGACATCAGATTGCTGCGCTGTCCGCCGCCGGCTTCCGTGTCGTCGCCCCCGACATGCGCGGCTACGGCAAGAGCGATGCGCCGCAGGCGATCGACCAGTATACGATCCTGCATCTCGTCGGCGACCTGGTCGGCATTCTCGATGCGCTGGACGTGGCGACCGCCGTCATCGTCGGCCATGACTGGGGCGCCAGCGTCGCCTGGCAGGCCGCGCTGATGCGGCCCGACCGCTTCAGGGCGGTCGCAGCGCTCAGCGTGCCGTTCCGGCCACGCGGCAAGGCGCCGCCGACCAGCCTGATGCCGCGCACCGAGAATGCGCAGTTCTATCAGCTCTATTTCCAGGAGCCGGGCGTGGCCGAGGCGGAGCTGGGGCGCGACCCCCGTTCAACCATCCGCAACATGCTCTTCGGCGCCTCCGGCGATGGTGTCGCGGCGGCGCGGGCGGCCGCAGCCGTCGGCGGGCCGGCGCCGAACCTCGGCATGGTGCCGAAGGGCGGCGGATTTTTGCAAGGACCAGGCGCGCCGAAAACCCTGCCGGCCTGGCTGACCGAGAGCGACATCGATTTTTACGGCGAGGAGTTTCGCCGCACCGGCTTTCGCGGGGCGCTGAACTACTACCGCAACATCGACCGCAACTGGGAGATCACGGGCGCGATGGCCGGCTTGCCGGTGTCGATCCCGGCGCTCTACATCGCGGGCGACCACGACTTTATCGTCGCCTTCCCCGGCACGGAACAGTTGCTCGCCAATATGAAGAACTTCGTTCCGGCGTTGCGCAAGATCCAGATGCTGCCCGGCTGCGGTCACTGGACCCAGCAGGAGCGGCCGAACGAGGTCAGCGCTGCGCTGATCGAGTTCATCCGAAGCCTGGCGGGATGAGCCGCGCGCTGCTCGAACGCTTCACGCGCCCTTGTCGAGCAACGCCTTGAACTCGGCGCGAGCGCGTTGCGCCTCGCGCTTGGCGGTCTCGGAGGCTTCGCCGAGACCGAAATAGCCGTGGATCAGGCCGAGGCCGTCGTGATAGCTGGTCGGCACGCCGGCGGCCTTCAGCGCGTCGGCATAGGCCTTGCCCTCGTCGCGGAGCGGATCGAACCATGCCGTGGTGACGATCGCAGGCGCGACGCCGGAAAGATTTTTGGCGCGTAGCGGCGAGACGCGCCAGTCGGTGCCGTGGGCGCGGTCTTCGAGATAGTGGTCGCAAAACCATTCCATGGTGGCGCGGGTCAGGAAATAGCCGTCCGCATTCTCATGACGTGAGGGGAAGCGCGCATTCTCACCAGCATCGGCGAAATTGCCGAGCACGTCGGTGACGGGATAGACCAGCAATTGCGCCGCCAGCCTGATGCCGGCGTCACGGCAGGCGATCGCGGTGGTCGCTGCGAGATTGCCGCCGGCGCTGTCACCGGCGACGCCGACACGCGCGGCATCGCCGCCGAACTCAGCGATGCGGGCGATGACATCTTTCGTTGCCGCGAACGCGTCCTCGAATGCGCCGGGAAAGCGCACCTCGGGCGGGCGGCGATAATCGACGGAGACGACGACCGCGCCGGTCTCGATCGCGAGCCAGCGCGCCTGGCGGTCATGGGTCTCGAGATCGCCGGCCACCCAGCCGCCGCCGTGGAAGAACACCACCGTTGGCGATTTGCCGTTCGAATTCCGGTAGACCCGCGCGTCAAGGAACCCGGCCGCGCCTTTCACCTTGATGTCTTCCGTGCTTGCGACCGGCGGCGGTGGAACCTTTGCGCGCGCGGCGGCGAGGGCGCGCAGGTCATCGCGGCAGGTTTGCGGCGTCATCGTCGCGGGATCGCGCAGCGGCAGCAGCGGAATGATCTGGGCAACGACGGGATCGAGCGGCGGAATCATGCGGGGCCTCATATGGAATGAGGCGGCAGCATAGGTAACGGCCCGGACTGCCGCAATTGCGCCCTTTGCCGGGCAGCCCTGCTGATTTCCTTCAATTGAGAGTGATTTCGGCAATCAGATGCGCAGGGCGGGCTGATAGGCTGGCGCCGTTTACTCCTGGTTATCTGTAAACGAGCGCGCGGGGAACGTGCGGGCGCGCCGCTCATTACTCCTTTTCGAGGGAGTGGTGCGATGAATCAATTTGCTGGAATGGATCGGGCGCTCGACGAAATGCTGGTGCAACTCGGCGGCATGGTGCTGAGGCTGTCCAGCCCGGAGGTGACGCGCACGGCGGAAGAACGGCAGGCGCTGAAGCGCTCGGTCAACCAATACGCGATCTGCGCGGCGCGCTCGGACGATCCACGCGTGCACCAGCTCAAGTCCGAACTGGAAGAAACGATCAAACCGCAGTTGCGGTTGGTGGCGAGCCGGTAAGGACGCGCCGTCCATCTGCTGTGCGGTGTTGCGCGGGAGGGCGCCAGCGACCGGGCGACGCCGGGCCGCATGCAAACAGACTCAGAGCGTCTTGAGATACTCGATCAGCGCCTTGCGATCGTCCGGCGAGAGCGCCGGTCCGATCACGCCCGTGATCTCCTTGTTCTTGTCGTAGTCCTTGCGGAATTCGTGGCCCCGATTCGAATTGCCGCGAATCGAAGTGTCGAATTCGAAGCCGCCCGCGATTGGCTCGCTTTTGTAACCAAGCTTGACGGGATCGTATTCGCGGCTGCCGAGATAGAACTTCGTCGGCCGCTGCTCGGGATCGCCGAGCAGGTCGTCGATGGTCGGCACCGAGCCGTTATGCAGATAGGGCGGTGTCGCCCAGACGCCATTCAGGGGACGAACCTTGTAAGCCAGTTCACCGCGCAGTTCGTTCGGCATGTAGCCGTCGATCCGGCTCCGGTCCGCGGGGCTCGTCGGCGGCTTCTGCTGGTTGTAGATGGTGTCGACGGTCTTCTCGACGAGTTCGCCGAGCGCGAACGCAAAACTGTTGTTCTTGATGCCGAGGTTTTCGGGCATCGCGACAGTGCGTGCCAGCATGTCCGCCGCCTGGGCGGGATCGGTGCCGATATGCGAGATCGGAACGTTCTCGACCTTGAGGATTGCTTCGCCCGCCTCGTTCTTGGTCCACCAGTCCTTGTTGTTGAAGTCGTAGAATGCCGCACTCGTAACCGGCGGGCGGTGGCATTCCTGGCAATGTGTCCTGTAGAGTTCGGCGCCTTTTTCGGCGAGCTTCGGATCGACCGGTGGCAGGATGTCGCCAGGCCATTTCGGCGATTTCAGCCCTGAGAATCCGTCCTTCGCGTTCGGCGGCTTGTCGCCCTTGATCATCTGCTCCATGTCGTAAAGCGACATCAGGTCGACGCTCGACTTGTATAGGCCCTTCGACGGGTCGGTCAGGTTGAGCTCCGCGGAAACGCCGAGCGATTCGCCGGCATTGCGCACCATTGGCCGCATGATGGAGCCGTTGTACTGGACCCAGTCGAACCACGGCGTGTTCCAGATCCGCGGAAAATGCACGGGCGCGGAGGAGCCGGCGTAGTTTTCCGGCTTCTTCAGATCGAGTGAGAATACCTGGTTGCCGATCCGGTTGAGGGCGTCGAGCCTTCCATAGCCTTCCAGAATGCTCTGCGCGGCGACGCGCTCTTCCAGATTCTTGACCTGCTTATACTGGGCGAGAACCTGATCGAGCTGGGTCTTCAGCGTCTCGCGGTCGTCGACGGTGGAGTCCGGTCCGAGGATGCGGTCGGCAAAACGATCGAAGCGGCCGGGCCAGTATCGCGTCAGCACCAGCGAAATGCCCATACCCTGTTTCATTGCGAAGAGATTGGTCAGCGCCGGACCGCCGTCGATCACGACGTGGGTGTCCTTGTAGGTGAAGCTGCCGGTGTGGCAGGCCGCGCAGGTCAGGCCAACGCCTTTCATCTCCTGCTTGGTTCGCGGATTCTTCCACGGCGCGCCGGTCGGATCGAGCATCACCGAGCCTTTCGCGAACCCGATCGGAAGCTCTGCCTTGCCGGGGATGATGGTATCCGCAATGAAGCCGTAGCGATCGAGATATGCGGGGTCGCTGAAGAGACCGACCTTGGTGAACGGCACCCACGAAATCGTCGGCTGCTCGAGCGCCATCAGCCATTCGTAGGGGAAGCTGAACGTCCGGGTGCCCTGGTCGGCGTGATAGAACCAGCTCAGCCTATCTTTGCTGATGCCCTGGTCGAGCCACACGGTCTTCTTCGGCGTCGGATGCTCCACGAGCCTGACGTGAAGATCCTGCCAGGTCTTGGCGATGTCATCCTTGAAGGCGGCGTAACCGACACCGACGATCGCCAGCGCGATCACAATTTTCGCAATTCCCCAGCCGCGCATGGCCCGCCCCTTCCCCAAACCCGCGCTATCAGCGCGCAATATCCGTCTGTTATCAAAAAACGCCGGAAGGCGAATCACCCTCGGCGTGCGGTTGAACATGATGCCATCCTATAGTGGCGCCATGGCTCTGTCCATAAATCCGGCTCCTCGGGGCATTGCGTGGCCGAGCTCGGCCTTTTTTGCAGTATAGAAGCTCCCCAATGCGGTGAAGTGTCAGGCAGATCACATGATGGAAAAAGCTGCGGAGCTCCTGCGAATTGAAGTCGGATTTTCCGAGGTTGTGTCTGCCCTGCTGGTGCAGCCGCCACAGCCTCGCGCCTGTTACGTGTTCGCGCACGGGGCCGGCGCCGGCATGACTCATGCCTCGATGGAGGCGATCGCCGCCGGCCTCGCCGAGCGCGGCATTGCGTCGCTTCGTTATCAATTCCCCTATATGGAGAAAGGCAGCAAACGGCCCGATCCGCCGGCGCTCGCGCACGCTGCGGTGCGGGCGGCGGTGACGGAAGCGGCGCGCTGCTATCCCGCGATGCCGCTGATCGCCGGCGGTAAATCCTTCGGCGGACGGATGACGTCGCAGGCGCAGGCGTCGGTCGCCCTGCCGGGCGTTCGCGGGATCGCGTTTCTCGGCTTCCCCCTGCATCCGGCCGGGAAGCCGTCCAGCGACCGCGCCAAGCATCTCGCCGAGGTCAAGATACCGATGCTGTTCCTGCAGGGCACGCGCGATGCGCTGGCCGAATTGAGCCTGCTCAAACCGGTCGTGAAGGCGCTCGGATCGCGCGCGACGCTGCATCTGCTCGAAGCCGCCGATCATTCCTTCCATGTGCTGAAGAGCTCGGGGCGGAACGATCGTGTTGTTCTGGACGAGGCGCTGGATGCGTTCGCGGCGTGGGTGGAGACGATCATCAGCTAGTTGTCGTCCCCGCGAAGGCGGGGACCCATAACCACAGGAGCGCGTGAGTGAAAGAAGATGTCTCTCCTTGTGCCTATTCCGACGGCCGCGGCGTATGGGTCCCGGCTCAGGGCCGGGACGACGAGAGTTGCGCGGTCCCCGATCCCGGCTACGATGCGCCATGACAAAAATCCTGATCGTCAATCCCAACACGACCGCTTCGATGACCGAAACGATCGGTGCCGCCGCGCGCGCCGTTGCCGGCCCCGGCACCGAGATATCTGCCGTCACCTCGGCGATGGGGCCGGTCTCGATCGAAGGCTATTACGACGAGGCGTTCGCCGTCCCCGGCCTGATCGAGGCGCTCCTCAATGCTCCCGAACCCGATGCGGCGATCGTCGCCTGCTTCGACGACACCGGGCTCGATGCTGCGCGCACCGCGGCACCGTTTCCGGTGGTCGGCATTTGCGAGGCGGCGCTGCTGACGGCCGGCCAGATCGCAAAGCGCATCGCCGTCATCACCACGCTGCCGCGCTCGATCGTGCCATTGGAAGAACTGGTGCGCCGTTATGGCTTTGCGGAGCGGGTGCGGGTCACGGCCTGCGACGTTGCGGTGCTCGATCTCGAAAAGCCCGGTTCCGGCGCGGAAGCGAAACTGGAAGCCGAGATTGACCGCGCGCTGGACACGGGCGCGGAAGCGATCGTGCTGGGCTGCGCGGGCATGGCCGATCTCGCGCAAAAACTGTCGCGAAAGTTCGACGTGCCGATCGTCGATGGCGTGGCGGCGGCGGTGAAGCAGGCCGAGGCGCTGGCTGGGCTGAAGCTGACGACGTCGAAGCGCGGGTCGTATGCCTCGCCGGGCGCGAAGGACTACACTGGACTTCTGGAAGGATTCGCGCCGTCAGACCCGTCATTGCGAGCGAAGCGAAGCAATCCATAAGCATGCAACGCATGGGCCCCGGCTCTGCACCGCACCGCTATGCGCTGCGTCCGGGGAACGGTGGTTGGCGTCAAGGGTTTTCGTGTCCCGGACGCGGCGCGGCACGCAGTGACGCGACGCAGAGCCGGGACCCACGATCGAATTTGACTACACGGAAGTCGGCGCGCCGTAAATCTTGTCGCGCAGCCGGCGCATGCCGGCGAGCCAGCGGTCGCGATTGGAGGCCTTGCGCAGCACGTATTCGGCGACCTGCGGGTGGGACAAAATGAGAAAGCGTTCCTCCGCCATCGCCTCGATCACCATGCGCGCCACTTCCGGCGGCTGCAGCACACCGTCGACCCGCGCCGCGCTCGGGCCCGGCGTCGTCATTGCTGTCTGCACCGATTGCGGGCACAGCACGGAGACGCGGATGCCGCGGTCGCCATACTGAATGGCGAGATGCTCGGCGAGCGCCACCGCCGCGTTCTTCGTCACGCCGTAGGGCATCGAATTCAGCGACGCCAAGAGGCCCGCTGCGGAAGCCGTGTTGAGCAGATAGCCCGAGCCGCGGGCGAGCATGCCCGGCACCAGCGCACGCGCCGCGAACACGTGGCTCATGACGTGGACCCGCCAGCTCACCTCCCAGTCGGCATCGGAAGCGGTCTCCTGCCCTTTGCGCGATAGGCCGGCGTTGGAAAAGAACACGTCGACCGGGCCATATTTGTCCTCGGCCGCGGCGATCAACGCCTTGATGTCTTCTTCCAGCCCGACATCGGCGGTGATCGGCAGGCCATCGATGTCGCCGGCAACTTTTGCCAGTCTGTCACGCGAGGTCTTGAGGTCGGCGAGCACGACGCCGCGGGCGCCGGCTTCCGCATAGGCCCGCGCCACCGCTTCGCCGATGCCGCTGGCGGCTCCCGTGACGACGCAGACCTTGCCCTTGACGTGCATGACGCAACTCCCCTGCCTTCGTGCTTTCAGTTCTTGTAGAGGCCCTTGGCGCGCGCCTGGCGGATGGCGAGCGCGGCCATCATGTCGAGCATCGGTGTCGAAAGTCCGGCGGCACGGGCAAAGGCGGCCGGCGCGCGGACCAGCACGTCGATCTCCATCGCGCGGCCGAGCTCGTAATCCTGCAGGATCGACGGCTTGTGGTCCGGCGCCGGGCCCGTGCGCGTTACGCGCTTGACCTGGGGAAGGTAGCTCTGCGCGACACTGTTGGCCTCGTCTAAAAGGCGCGGCACGATCTCGGCGAGATCGGGGTCGTCACGGACGGCCCGGGCGGTCTGCCCGGTCACAAGGCACAGCACCGACATCGACATGTTGGTCAGGAGTTTTGACCAGATCGTTTCCCTGATCTCGGTGACATCGGGCGAATCGATCGAAGCGTCGTTGAGCGCCGCGCGCAGCTTTGCGACGCGCGCGCTGGCGCGGTCGTCGCATTCGCCGATCAGCAGGCGGTTGCGCTCCGGCGACAGGTTCGCCACTACGCCCGGCGCAATGACCTCATTGGACGAAAACACCACGCCGCCAATGATGCGCGCTTTCGGGATCGCCGCGCGCAGACGGCCGCCGGGATCGAGGAAAGCCAGGTCCGGCACCGGCGGATGCGTCGGCGAAAGCCCGATATCGTACCACCAGGGAATGCCGTTCTGCGCGAACACGACCGCCGTATCTTCGCCGAGCAGCGGCAGCAGGCTGCCCGCGAGGCTCGGCAGTCCCGTCGCCTTCAGCGTGCAGATCACGGCATCCTGTGGGCCCAGCGCGGCGGGATCGCTCGACGCCTTTACCTTCGCCTTGAACTCACCATCTCCGACCCGCAGCGTCAGCCCGCTGGCTTTCACGGCGTCCAGATGTGGCCCGCGCATCACGCAGGAAACGTCATGTCCGGCGCGCGCGAGCCGCACCGCAAAATGGCTGCCGACGGCGCCCGCGCCGAAAATGCAAATCCGCATGGATGAGAAATCCCGCTGAGAAGGAGTGGCGCTGCCAGTTTTCACGAAGCTCTGCTTGGGCGCAACCGCCGGACCCCACAGGGCGGGTTGCGGCGGGCGCAGCCCCAGGCATTTCGGGAACTTTTGGTATTCCGTCGGCGTTCATCACCTTGCCGTCAAGTTTGCGGCCTAGCGACAATGAGACGTGCGACGATGAGGGGACGTGCCATGTCAAAGATCGCGTTAGGAATCGCGGCCATTGTTTTCGCGACGGCGCTGTGCGTGACCGATTTCGCGATTGCGAAAGGTGGACATGGCGGTGGCCACGGGGGCGGACACGGCGGCGGTCATCGTGGTGGCGGTCATCGTGGTGGCGGTCACGGGCACCATTTCGGCGGGCGGCATCACGGCGGCCATTTTCACGCCAGATCCGCACACCGCGGATTTTCAGCGCACCGCTCGTTCTCGGCGCAGCGCATGAATTTTGCCGGAAGCGGCCGCGCGATGAACTCGCGCGCGCTCGCCCGCAGCTATCGTCATACTGCCGCGCTGCATAGCCCCGCCATGCGCGCCAGCGTCACCGCCGGCGCGGCGCTGGCCGGCTGGCAATACGGGCGCGGCCGGGGCGGCGGCTGGTGGCGGCACGGCAATGGCGGGTACGGCTGGGTCGGGCCGCTGTTCTGGCCGTTCGCTTATTTCGATATCTATGATTATGCGTTGTGGGGACCGCGCATCGGCGCGCCGTTCTGGTATTATGGCTATGACGACATCTATGCCGGCCTGTTCGGACCCTATGACTATCAGGGCCTTTCCGGCTACCTGCCGCCGCGCGATGCTGCCGGCGGTCCGGACCGGCTGGCGCTGCTCTGCGGCGAGGACAGCCGCGAAATCGCAGGCTTGCCGATCGACCTCATTGCGCAGACCATCGATCCGACCGAGGCGCAACGCGCTGCGCTCGACGATCTCGCCAATGCATCGGTGACTTCGGCACAGAAGATCAAGGCGGCGTGCCCGAGCTCGATCGCACTGACAGCCTCGGGCCGGCTGGCCTCAATGCAGCAGCGGATCGAAGCGATGATCGCGGGCGTCGCGACCGTTCAGCCGCCGCTGGAGAAGCTATACGGTCTTTTGAATGACGAGCAGAAGGCCCGGCTGAACGCGGTGGCGGAAGATCAGGAACGCAAGACCGAGCGACGCCGCAGCAGATCGTTGGCGCCGCCTTGCGACGTCACGCAATCCTCCAGCCTGCGATGGCCGACCGAGGAAATCGAGACGAGGCTACGCCCGGCGGATACCCAGCGTGCCAAGCTGACGGCGCTGCAGGATGCCAGCACCAAGGCTGCCGATATGCTCGCTACCTCGTGCCGACCTGAGGAAGCGGCCACGCCGACGGCACGGCTCGCGGCGACCGGCAAACGGCTGGATGTCATGCTGCAGGCAGTCAAGCAGGTGCGAACGGCGCTCGATGACTTCTATGCGACCTTGAACGACGAGCAGAAGGCGCAATTCGAGGCGATCGGCCCGCGGCGGACCTCGGTTGCCGACAGGGCAGATATGATGCAGCGATACGGCCGAAGGTAGTTCGGCAGCCGTGACATCGACTGCGATCCCGGCCTACTGTTCGGCATAACAAGAATGCCGAACAAAGAGGCTGCCGATGACTGCCAATCCCGTCCTATGGAATCTCGACGCGCGCGGTGTCGCGACCGTCACGCTCAATCGCCCCGAGGTGAACAACGCTTATGATGGCGGACTGATCGGCGGCGTGCTCGCCGCAATGGACGAGCTTGGCAAGAAGCCGAACCTTCGCCTCGTCGTGCTTAAGGGAAACGGCAGGCATTTCCAGGCCGGCGCCGATCTGAAATGGATCAATGGCGTGCGGCCGAAATCGGCCGAAGAGAATGAGGCGGTGTCGCGCGCGACGTTCGAGGCAGTGCAGCGGCTGAACACGCTGCCAATCCCGACGGTGGCGCTGGTGCAGGGCGGCTGTTTCGGCGGCGGCACCGGGGTGATCTCGGCCTGTGACGTCGTGATCGCAGCCGACAATGCGATGTTCTCGATCACTGAAGTGCGCTGGGGTCTGACGGCCGCGATCATCATCCCGCAGCTCTGCGACGCCATCGGCGTCCGCCAGGTGCGCCGCTATGCGCTGACAGGCGAACGGTTCGGCGCGGAGGAGGCGCGCCGCATTGGCCTGGTGCACGAGGTGGTGCCGCTGGCTGATCTGGAGATCGCGGGCGCCAAGGTCGTCGAGCAGTTGCTCGCCAACGGTCCCGAAGCGTTGGCCGAGACCAAGGCGCTGGCGATGGAAAGCTCGTTCGGCGGCATGGGAGTCGATGACGCAGCCTATGCACGGCTGGTGAAAATGCATTCGGCACGGCGGCAAACGAACGAGGCGTCGGAGGGGCTGGCGTCGTTTGCGGAAAAGCGCGCGGCGAATTGGGGAGGCAAGGCTTAGCAGGCCGGCGATGCACCGATGGCGTCCGCCAAAAAGGACGCGCATGCGGCCACAGCCAGGCTTTGGCAGTTGCCGTTCCAGCGCCGGAACGCCGCCCCAAAGCGTCGCCCGTCGCGTAGCGGCCCGCTTCTTTGGTCGAAAGGGCAGGGCGCCTTAAGACCTTAACCATAATTGTTTGGTAGGTCTGCGATCACGGCCAAGGCAATGGTGTGACATGCGCAGACAGTTAAGACGCTTTTGGATAGCGGGATCGATGATTGCAGCGTCAACGCTGCTGCTGCCGCATCCGGCTATTGCTTCACCCCGGTTGATCTCGCTCGCATTCAACTCGCAGTCTCAGGCGCCGCAGCAATTCGGTTCGGACGAGTTTCGTCAGAAACTGCTGGCGCTGTCCGGCAAGCGTATCGCCGTCGACTACCGCGGGAGCGGGGCGCTAGGCAGCGAAAACACGGTTCTTGCCGCGACCAGATCCGGCGCCGTCGATATGGCGGTGATCTCCGGCGGCGTCGTCAGCTCGGTCGTTCCCGAACTGGGCGTGTTTGACGTTCCCTTCCTGTTTCGCGACGTGGCGCATGCCAAGGCGGTGGCGCAAGGTCCGATCGGCGCGGCGATCGCCGCCAAATTCGCCGACAAAGGGCTGACGTTGTTGGCGCTTGGCAAGCAGGGCTTTCGCAACATCACGAATTCCAAGCACCCGATTCGGACACCCGCCGACCTCAAGGGACTCAAGATCCGCGTTATCCCGAACGACATCTATCCAATGACCTTCAAGGCGCTGGGCGCGGAAGTGGTGCCCATGGAATTTCCGCTGGTCTACGCCGCGCTGAAGGACGGACGGTTGGACGGCCAGGAAAATCCGGTGCCGACGATTGCCAACAGCCGGTTTTACGAAGTCCAGAAATACCTCACCCTCACCGGACATTTCTTTGCACCGATCGCCTTCGTCGCCAATCGCGCGATGTTCGAGCAGCTCGATGCTGCCGACCAGGCGGTGCTGATCGCGGCCGCCAAGGCGGCGGCCGAGGTTACCTGGCAGGCCCAGCTTGACGCCCCTAGGCTCGAACAAGTGCGCAAAGGCGGCATGGAGGTGATCGAGACGATTGACCGCCAGCCCTTCCTGGACGCGCTCAAGCCGCTCGATCCGGAATTCGAAAAGCGTTTCGGCAAGGATCTGATCGCCGCCATTCGGTCCACTCGTTAGTAGCTTTCGGAAATACCATGAAACTGTCTTCTATGATGTCCTGGATCGGTGTCCGTCCGCGGGTATTTGGCGGCTTCGCGCTGGTCCTGAGCTTCCTCGTCGTGCTCGGCGGCTTCGCCATGGTTCAGGTCGAGCGAATCGGCGGGACGGTCAATGAACTCGTGACCAGCGCCGCCGGTGACGCCGGCATGTCGCAGGTGCGCGCCGCGCTGCTCAGCGCAAACGGCGCGGTGGAGAAATTCATCCGGACCTGGAATGTTGGCGACAAGGATGCTGCGACGCAGGCGATCTCGCGTGTCGGCCAGCTGGCCGACCAGATCGAACGCCAGTTCGGCACGTTGCCGACCATCGTGGAGGGCGTCGGTCCGGTGCGGGCAGCGCTGGAGACCTACCGGTCTTCGTTTGCGGCGGCGGCGGAGGCCGTCGACCGGCTGCGTGCCGCCACGACGAAAACTGACGCACATGGTGCCGTCGCGGCGCTTAATGTCGGCGGCATCCAGGTCGCGCTTGCCAACCGATCCGATCCGGAACGCCTCGTCAACCCGATGCGGCTCGCCGCCGTCGTCGACGCGTTGCGGATCACCGTGATGCGATATGGAAAGACGCTGTCGACGGCCGATGCCGACGACGCCAAGCTTGCGCTGACCTACGTCCAGCTCGCAATCGCAGACACAGAAGCTGAAATTGCTGGCACGGGAGAGGCCAAATTGAAGTCGCTGGTTGCGGCGCTGAAGGCCGCGATCACCGCTGACGCCGCTGCGCTGGACGAGGTGGTCAAGGTTGCCGGCGATCTGCGTGCGAAGCAAGCCGATCTGGTGAAAGCCGGTGCTGCGATCGACGAGCAGGTCAACAAGATCAACACGAAACTTGGTGCGGTGCGCGCCGAACAGGGCGAGAAGACGGCTGCTGCGGTTCAGCACACGAAGCAGACGGTGATCTTCAGCGCGGCCGGTGCTCTCCTTTTGGGCGCGGTGCTGGCATGGCTGATCGGCGCCAGCGTCTCCGGTCCGATCCGCCGCATGACGGAAAGGATGCAATCGCTTGCCGCGGGCGAGCTCGACGATGCGATCCCGGGTGGCGAGTCGCGCGATGAGATCGGCCGCATGGCACGAGCTGTCGAGGTATTCCGTGAAAACGCGCTGGCTGTTCGCCGCATGGAACGGGAAGCTGCAGCGCAACACGACGCAGCCGAGGCGGATCGCCAGCGCATGATGTCCGAGCTCGCCAGCCGCTTCGAGCAAGGCATGCAGGGCGTGATTACGGGCGTTGGCGGCCGCGCGGAGGAGATGGGCCGCAGCGCCGAGGAGCTGGCACGGGTTGCCGAACGCGGCCGGGGGCTTGCGGAAGCGGTTGCAACCCGCGCCGAGCAGGCGTCGATGAATGTTCAGACGGTTGCTTCTGCCACTCAGCAACTCGCCGCCTCCATCCGTGAAATATCGAGCCAGGTGCAGCGCTCCGTCACGGTGTCGAGCAGGGCAACGGGCGAGACGCAGCGGACCTCCGAATTGATCGCCGGGCTGTCCAGCGCCGCGGAAAAGATCGGCACCATCGTTCAGCTGATCCAGGCGATCGCAAGCCAGACCAACCTTCTGGCACTGAACGCGACGATCGAGGCGGCGCGGGCCGGCGATGCCGGCAAGGGATTCGCGATCGTCGCCAGCGAGGTGAAGAATCTCGCGTCGCAAACCGCGCAGGCGACGGAACAGATCGCTAGCCAGATCGCAACCATCCAGAGCGCCACCGGCGAGACGGTGGCGGCAATCACGCAATTCGGTGCCACGGTCAAGGAAATGGCCGAAATCGCCTCGGCGGTTGCCGCCGCAGTCGAGGAGCAGGGCGCCGCGACAGGCGACATCGCGCGCAATGTCGAAGAGGCGGCAAGCGGAACCGCCGCGGTCACGCAGGAGATGAGCGACGTGCGCGCGGTGGCCAGCGAGACCGACGCCGGTGCCGAAGCCGCGCTTACGGCTGCAGCGGCGCTTCGGCAGCAGGCCGTTTCGCTGAAGAGCAACGTCAGCGACTTTCTGCAGACCATTCGCGCAGCCTGACGGCAGCGCGGGACGTCATCGCAGGGGCCTCAATGAGCGGCTGGTGAAGATGGATTCGGCGCGGCGGTAGACATGCCTTATAACGTCCGCCGCAGGAGTATCGGATTTGCCATCCAAACGTATCGCCATCGCCGGCCTTGGTGAGATCGGTCGAACCGTCGCGCGCAGGCTGGCGCAAGGCTTGCCGGGCCTCTCGCTTGCGGCGATCGCGAGCAGGGATCCTGCAAAGGCGAAAGCGTGGCTCGATCGCGAGGGCATCTCGTGCCCGCTGATTTCGCTCGATGCGCTGCCCGAGCATGCCGACCTCGTTGTCGAATGCGCGCCGGCCGCCATCCTCGACCAGATCTGCGGGCCGATGCTTACCGCCGGCAAGCAGGTGATGGTGCTGAGCGCCAGCGCGCTGTTGCCGCGTCCCGATCTCATCGATCTCGCCCGGGCGCATGGTGGCCAGATCATCGTGCCGACTGGCGCGCTGATCGGCTTCGATGCGGTCTCGGCCGCGGCCGAGGGCACGATTTATTCGGTGCAGATGGTGACGCGCAAGCCGCCGAAGGGTCTTGCCGGCGCGCCCTATCTCGTCGAGAACGGAATTTCCGTCGAGGGTCTGACTTCGGCGCTCTGCGTGTTCAAGGGTTCGGCGCGCGACGCGGCCGCCGCCTTTCCGGCTAATGTGAACGTGGTGGCGGCATTGTCGCTGGCGGGCATCGGTCCCGACCGCACGACAATCGAGATCTGGGCCGATCCGGCGGTGACGCGGAACTGTCACCAAATCAGAGTCGATTCCGATTCCGCCTCGTTTTCGATGTCGATCGAGAACATCCCGTCGGAGAATCCCAAGACGGGTCGCATCACCGCGCTGTCGGTGATTGCGGCGCTGCGCAAGCTGACCTCGCCGCTGCAGGTCGGAACGTAAAGCGCTGCGGCCCTAGAGCGCCGGGGAAAGCGAACGTCTCAGTTGCTGCAGCAGCGCCTGCACCGCGGCGGCGTTGACGCGCCGCTCCGGAATGGTGGCCTTGACCCAAAGTTCGGGTATTTGGAAATCCGGCAGCACCACCTGCAGCGCGCCGCTCTTCAGCGCATCGGCCACGAGGTAATGTGAGATGAAGGCAATGCCGTTGCCGGCGATCGCGCTCTTCACCAGCACATGGCCCTCGTTCGAGCTCAGGAGCGGACGCACCTGGATGTTGATCCGGCCTCGAGGTCCGTCAAACGTCCATTCCGATCCGGTCGGCAGAAAACTCAGGCATCGATGCTCGACCAGATCGCGCGGGTGTTTCGGCAGGACATGCGCCGCGAGATAGGCGGGCGATGCACATAACAGCCGCCTGAGCGAGCATAGCGGTTCATCGACCACGCCGCCGAATGAATGCGGGAAAGCGCCGATGGCGATGTCGAATCCTTCCGTCACCGGGTCCACGGGACGATCGATCAGCACGATCTCGAGCTTCAGCCGCGGGTTCTGCGTCTGGAATGCGCTGAACGCATCGGCAAGCCGGGCAATGGTGAGCGATGTCGGAGCCTTGATGCGAAGGTGATCGACCAGATCTTGGTCTTTCTCGCCCATGCGCGCGAGGAGATCGCCGACGTCGGCCACCACGCCGCGGGCGCGGTGCAGATATTGCTGGCCCGCTTCGGTCAACCGTAACTGGCGGGTCGAGCGGCGGAACAGCGCGATCCCAATCTGCGCCTCGAGCTGCGTGACCCGCTTGGCCACCACCGAGGTCGAAACATGGAGCTTGCGGGCGGCGGCGGAAAAGCCGCCGGCATCGGCCGAAGCCAAAAACGCCTGGAGATTGGTGAGCGTATCCATCCGCTTTTCACGATTCGAGAAAGCTGATCGCGCAATTTGGTGGATTGTAGTGCATTGCGCATCAATTCATAGTGTCCCCAACGAGATCAAAGGGAATGGAAGCGCCCGTGACGGCCACGACAATCGAAGAACCCGCCCGCCAGATCCCGCTCTACGGCGAGTACGAGGTCGCTGTGCTCGGCGGCGGGCCAGCCGGCATCGCGGCCGCGGTGGCCGCAGCGCGCGCCGGGCGCCGGACGCTGCTGATCGAGCGCTACGGTTTTCTCGGCGGCATGGGCACGGCTGCTGGCGTCACCAATTTTTGCGGGCTGCACGCCAATGTTTATGGCGGAATGCACCGGGTGGTGCAGGGCATCGCCTCCGACCTGCTGGCGCGGATCGACCGGCTGGACGGGCTCAACGCGCCGCATCTGATCCTCGGCAAGATCTTTGCACAGGCCTATGACACCGCGGCCTACAAGATCGCTGCGGACGATCTACTGGCCGCGCACAAGGTCGACATTCTCTTTCACGCGCTGGGCGCCGGCGTGGTGATGGACGGAGCGCGGCGCATCGACGCGCTGATGGTGGAGACCAAGGCCGGACGACAGGCAATACGCGCCGGCATCTTTATCGATTGCTCGGGCGATGGCGATCTCGCGGCCTGGGCGGGCGCACCCTTTGAAGTCGGCGACAATGCCGGTGGCATGATGTACCCGTCGATGATGTTCCGCCTCAACGGCATCGATCCGGAGAAGGCGGGCGAGGCCTGGCGGACCATCCCGGCGCTGATGGAAAAGGCGGAAGCCGCCGGCACGCATCATTTTCCCCGCAAGACCGCGATCGTCCGGCCGCAGCGTTCCCAGATCGAATGGCGGGTCAATTTCACCCAGCTCGCGCGCGAGGACGGCAGCGCGGTTAGCGGCATCGACCCGGACCAGATGACGCGCGGCGAAATAGATGGGCGGCGGCAGGCGCTCGCCGCATTCGAATTCCTGCGCACGGTGCCCGGCTTCGAAAAATCCTACATCATCGATTTGCCGCCGCAACTCGGCATCCGCGAGACGCGGCGTGTGATCGGCGGCTACATGCTGTCGGGCGAGGATGTGCTCGGCTGCGCCTCGTTCGAGGATTCGATCGGGGTCAATGGCTGGCCGATGGAGCAGCATGTCGCGGGCGACGTCGTGTTCAAGTTCCCGCCGATCCCGGAATCGCGCGGCTTCAACGAATTGCCCTATCGCATGCTGGTGCCCGAGGGCATCGACAACCTCCTGATGGCCGGCCGCTGCGCCTCGATGACCCATGAGGGCCAGTCGGCGGCCCGGGTCTCAGGCGCTTGCTTTGCGATGGGGGAGGCGGCTGGCCTCGCCGCGTCATTGGCGCTGTCCGGCAATACGATTCCGCGCGACATTGCGGTTGAAAAGTTGCAACAGATGCTAAAACAACAGGGTGCGTTTATCGGGCGGGATCAGTCGGTGCCCGAGGGGTTGTAGATAGGTGATTATGGAAATACGCCACGTCGTCCCTGCGAAAGCAGGGACCCATAACCACAGGATTTAGTGATAGCAAAGGCCGTCTGCCCGGGGCCCAAAGCGCGGCCGCGGCGTATGGGTCCCTGCTTTCGCAGGGACGACGTGATTAGATTGGTTATGACAAGAATGGGCGGAGGAAGCCGGATGAGGATGGTTGCGCGGCTCGCGCTGGCGGGCGTATTGGCGATGGCGGCAGGCGGGATCGCCCGTGCCGAGGCGCTGAAGGCCAAGATCGGCGTGCTCCGGCTGTCGTCCTCGGCGCCCGTGTTCATCGCGCAGGACAAGGGCTACTTCCGCGAGGCCGGGCTCGATATTGAGCTGAAATTCTTCGACGCGGCGCAGCCGATCGCGGTGGCGACCACCTCCGGTGACGTCGATTTCGGCATCACCGCGTTCACCGCCGGGCTCTACAATCTCGCCGGCAAGGGCACGCTGAAGGTGATCGGCGGCATGAGCCGCGAGAAGGCCGGCTATCCCTTGATCGGCTATTTCGCCAGCAACAACGCCTATGCCGCCGGGCTGAAGACGCCGAAGGATCTCGCGGGCAAGCGCATCGCGATGACGCAGGTCGGCTCCAGCTTTCACTATTCGCTCGGCCTGCTTGCCGACAAATACGGCTTCAAGCTCGCGGACGTAAAAGTGATGCCGCTGCAATCGCTGTCGAACGCCGCAGCCGCGCTGAAGGGCGAGACGGTCGATGCCGCGCTGCTGCCGATCTCGACGGCGCGGGCGTTGGTGGATTCCGGCGGCGCCAAATTCCTCGGCTGGGTCGGCGATGAGACGCCCTGGCAGCTCGGCGCGGTGTTTGCCTCGCCGAAGACGCTGACCAACAAGCCGCTGGTGACCAAGTTGCTCGCCGCGCTGGCGCGGGCTGACCGCGAATATCACGACGTGATCCTGGCCTCGGTGAAGGACGGCAAGGCCGAGATTAACGACAAGACAAAGCCGCTGCTGGAGATTATCGCCAAATACACCAATCTGCCGGTGGAGCAGGTGGTCGGCAATTGCGCGTACATCGATCCCGAGGGCAAGCTCGATGTGAAGAATGTCGCCAACCAGATCAGCTGGCTGCAGGAGCAGGGCTTTGTCGACAAGGGCTTTGACGCCGATGCGATCATCGCCAAGGAATATGTGAAGGCGGATTGATGAAACAGCGTGGCCTCATGGTTCGAGACGCGCGGCATGCCGCGCTCCTCACCATGAGGAGAGAGACCTCGATTTGCGGAAGACGCTGTTACCCCTCATGGTGAGGAGCCGCAATGCGGCGTCTCGAACGATGAGGCCGAGCGGCCTCTGCGGTGGCTGCAGAAACGGAACCACATGGACCTGATTGCCGACCAAATCAGCCACCGCTTCGGCGGCCTCGACGTGCTCGACCGGGTGTCGTTCACCGTCGCCTCCGGCGAGGTGGTTGCGATCGTCGGGCCTTCCGGCTGCGGCAAGAGCACGCTGCTGTCGATCCTCGGCGGCCTGCTGCAGCCGAGCGCGGGCGCCGCCGAGCTGCGCGGCGCGCCGCCGGCCGATAGCCTCAATCCGCTGACCTTCGTGTTCCAGGATTTTGCGCTGCTGCCTTGGTGTACGGTGGCGGCGAATGTCGAATTCCCGCTGGTTCACACCGCGCTCGATCCCGCCACGCGCAAGACCGTCGTCGAGGATGCGTTGCGCCGCACCGGGCTATCCGATTTTCGCGGCGCCTATCCAAAACAATTGTCCGGCGGCATGCGCCAGCGCGTCGGCATTGCACGGGCGCTGGCGGTGCGGCCCGCGATCCTGTTGATGGACGAGCCGCTGTCGGCGCTGGATTCGCAGACGCGCGAACTGCTGATGGAGGATTTCATCCGCCTGCTCGCCGATGGTGCAATGGGCGCGGTCTACATCACGCATAATCTGGAGGAGGCGGTGCGGCTCGCCGACCGCGTGGTCGTGCTGTCGCGCCGGCCGGGACGCATCCGCGAGATCGTGAGCATTTCGATGACTCGCGACGAACGCGGCGGCGCCGATGCCCGCAGCAAGCTGCTCAACCTGCAAAACCAGTTGTGGTCGCTGATCCGCGACGAGGCGATCGACGCCGAGCGTGAGGTGCAGCATGCTTGAACGCGCGCCGCAGGAAAAGCTGGCAGACGAAAGCACCCGGCCGGTCGCCTTTCGCGGCGCGGGCTTTGTACCGGGCGGAGGCCGCGCGTCGGGATGGATCGCCCTGGCGCTTGTCATCGCGCTCTGGCAACTCGCCGGCAGCGCCGGCTGGGTCAATCCGCTGTTTTTGCCCCCGCCGTCGGCTATTGGGCTCGCGATGTACAAGCTCGCGATGTCAGGCGCGCTCTGGCAGCACATTGCGGCCTCGGTGGTTCGCATTGGCTCCGGCTGGCTGATCGGCACTGTGGCGGGCGTGATCGTCGGCTTCGCGATCGGGCTGTCGACGCTGGCGCGCGGCGTCGGCATCACCTTTATCTCGGCGCTGTTCCCGATTCCGAAAATCGCGCTACTGCCGCTTCTGATCCTCTGGCTCGGGATCGGCGAGGAGCCGAAGATCGCGACCATTGCGCTCGGGGTGTTCTTCTCCACCGCGATCTCGGTCTATAGCGGCGTCGATGCTGTGCCGCGCAACCTGATCCGCATGGCGCAGAGTTTTAACGTGCCGTTCCATGCCATCGTGCGGCGCGTGATCTGGCCGGGCGCGCTGCCCTCGATCCTCGCGGGCTTCCGCATCACCGCTTCGGTGGCGCTGCTGCTGGTAGTCAGCGCGGAAATGATCGGCGCCCAGTACGGCATCGGCGCCTTCGTGCTGCAGGCCGGCAATCTGATGCAGACCGATCAGCTCTTGGCCGGCGTCGTCATCCTATCACTGTTCGGGCTGGCGGTGGGGAAGGCGATCAACGTGCTGGAGGCGCGGTTGTTGCACTGGCGGTGAGCGCGCCACAAACGCGATGTCGTCCCGGCGAAGGCCGGGACCCATTGCCACAAATGTGTGTTATGGCAGACGAGCGTTTGCCAGATCGTCCTACCGATAAATCACGCGGTATGGGCCCCGGCCTTCGCCGGGGCGACGGTTTTGCGGGCCGACCCCTTACGCATTCCCGCGATCTTCGCGGAACAGGTCGAGCTTCTGCTGCACCGGCCGATCGGAGAACGAGAACAGCACCGCGTCGGTATCGGCCTCATGCGTGACCCAGTGCCAGCTCGGCACCACGAACAAATCGCGTGCGCCCCACTCAAACGTCTGGTCGCCGATCCTGGTGCGGCCCTTGCCTTCGATTGCGGCGAACACGGTGGCATCGGTCGAGCGATAGCGCGCGGTTTTAAAACCCTTCGGCAGTAGCTGGATGAAGGTGCCGATCGTCGGCATCGCGAAATCGCCGGTTTCGGGGTTGGAGAATTTCAGCTTCAACCCGTGGCAGGCGTCCCATTCGTCGCGCGTCTTCGCCCGCTCCAGCGCTTCGCGCGTGTAGCTGTAGGGATAGTTGAAGATCGGCGAGGTCTTCGATTTGCGCTTCTCGTCGACCGGCAGCAGGTTGTGGCCGTAGCGCGCAAAACTGTCGCCAGCGGGTTTACTGATCTTCTGCTGATCCTCGTTCGATCCCTCGGCAAAGGAGGCGTCAAAGAATTGCACCATCGGGATGTCGAGGCCGTCGAGCCAGAACATCGGATCGGACGTTTCGTTGGAATGATCGTGCCAGGTCATCGACGGCGTGATGATGAAATCGCCGGGCTCCATCGCGGTGCGCTCGCCATCGACCGTGGTGTGGGCGCCCTTGCCTTCGAGCACGAAGCGCAGCGCCGACTGGCTGTGCCGATGGGCGGGCGCGACGTCGCCCGGGACCACCATCTGTACGCCAGCAAACAGCGATGTCGTGACCTTGGACTGGCCGCGCAGGCCGGGATTCTCCAGCACTAGCACCCGCCGTTCGGCCTCCTTCGCCGTGATCAGCTTGCCGGCCTCGGTCATGTAGTCGCGGATCGAATCGAACTTCCACAGATGCGGCCGGCAGGCGCTTCGCGGCTCCGGCGTGACGAGGTCGCCCAGCACGGTCCACAACGCGGAGAGATTGTCGCCGTCAATCCTCTTGTAGAACGCCTCGCGTTCCGGCGTCTTCTGCACGGCTTCCATAGCAAGCCTCCCGTTTGTTCTTATGTCTTGAGATTGACAGTATACTTACAATATCGGTAGCGTCAATGTGGTAAAAGCGTAAGGGTAGGTAAGAATCACGGGAGGTTTCAGATGAAGCTGCACGGCTATTTCCGCAGCAGCGCGGCATATCGGGTCAGGATCGCGCTCAACCTCAAGGGGCTCACGGCCGAGCACCTGCCGCATCATCTTCGCAAGGGCGAACAGAGCGAACCCGCTTATCTCGCGCTTAATCCGCAGGGGCTGGTGCCGACGCTGGAGAAGTCCGGTGCGGTGCTGACCCAATCACTCGCGATCATCGAATGGCTGGATGAGACCCATCCGAGTCCGCCACTGCTGCCCAAGGATCCGCTGCGCCGCGCCAAGGTGCGCGCCTTCGCGCTGGCGATCGCCTGTGACGTTCACCCGGTGCAGAACCTGAAAGTTCTCGCCCGCCTGCGCCAGCTCGGCCTGGCGGAAGAGCAGGTGACGGAGTGGGCGGCCTGGGTCAATCGCGAGGGCCTTTCCGCCTGCGAAGCGCTGGTCAAGGGCGAGAAGGGGCCGTTCTGCTTCGGCGACAAGCCCACCATGGCGGATCTCTGTCTCGTGCCGCAGCTGGCGAACGCGCGGCGCTTCGGGGTCGATGTGTCCGGCTTTCCCCGCCTGCTCGAGGCCGAAGCCGCGGCCAGGGAGATGAAGGCGTTCGCGGACGCCGCACCGGACAGGCAGAGCGATGCCGAGTAAGCCAGGTCCCATCACCATGGACGCGGTCTACACCGCGCCCGGCTACCTGTTCCGCCGCATGCAGCAGATCGCGGTTTCGATCTTCGTCGAGGAATGCAGCGCGTTCGACCTGACGCCGGTGCAATATGCGGCGCTGGTGGCGATCCATACCCATCCCGGCATCGACGCGACGCGGCTGTCGGCGGTGATCGCCTTCGACCGTTCCACGCTCGGCAACGTTATCGAGCGGCTCGAGAGCAAGACGCTGATCGAGCGCAAGCCATCGCGCGAGGACAAGCGCGTCAAGCTGCTCTATCTCTCGAAGGCCGGCGCCGCCGTGCTGCGCGACATCATGCCCTCGGTCGAGCGCGCGCAGCTGCGGATGCTGCAGCCATTGAAGCCGGCCGACCGCAAGACGCTGCTGGCGCTGCTGACGCAGCTCGTCGATCTCAACAACGAAGCCTCGCGCGTGCCGCTGCGTGCCGAAGATGCGTTGGAGCATCTGGGGAAGGCGGGGTGAGGGGCGCGCGTAAGGGACGCAGAGTCCGCGCCAAAACCTCCGCTGTCGTCCCGGCCTTGAGCCGGGACCCATAACCACAGCATTGAGTTTTGCGATGCGCCGGAGCTCCAGCTTGCGATAGCCACGACGGCCTGTGGTTATGGGTCCCTGCGTTCGCAGGGACGACATCGAGTTTGTTGATGCGGATCGGCTACATCCTCATCAATGCCTGGCGATCGATCTTCCCCGTGCCGGTCTTCGGCAGTTCCGCAATGAACCTGATCTCGCGCGGATATTTGTACGGCAGCAGCTTTGCCTTGACGTAATCCTGCAGCTTCTTCGTCGCGTCGCCCGTGTCGAACTCGCCCGTGTTCATGACAACCACGGCCTTCAGTGTCATGCGTCTATCCGGCAGCTCGGCGGCGAACACCGCGCATTCCCTGATATCGGGGTGCTCGGCAAGGCAGAGCTCGACCTCGAGCGGATAGACCCATTGCCCCGAAATCTTGATCAGGTCGTCGGCGCGGCCGCGGAAGAAATGGAATCCGTCGGTGTCGCGCATGAAGCGGTCGCCGGTATAGATCCAGCCGTCCTCGCGAATGGTCTCGGCCGACTTGTCGGGCCGGTTCCAGTATAGCGGCGTGTTGGAATCGCCGCGCACCCACAAAATGCCTTCCTCGTTGTCGCCGACCTCGCGGCCGTCCTTGTCCCTCAGGAGGATTTCGTATCCGGGCACGCGCAAGCCGGCAGCGCCGAGCTTTTTCTTCTCAGGGAGGTTGGAGAGATAGATATGCAGCACCTCGGTCGAGCCGAGGCCCTCGATGATCTCGAGGCCCGTCAGCTTCTTCCAGCCGTTGAAGACTTCCGCCGACAGCACCTCAGCGGCCGACAGCGCCATCCGCAGCGAGGAGAAATTGGTCGCTTCAGCGCCTTCGGCCTTGGTCAGCGAGGTATAGAGCGTCGGCAATCCGTAGAACACCGACGGCCGGTATTTTTCGATCGCCTCGAAGATCGTGGCGGGCTTCGGCTGGCCCGGCAGCAGCAGCGTCGCCGCGCCGACCGAGAACGGGAAGGTGATGGCGTTGCCAAAGCCGTAGGCGAAGAAGATTTTCGGCACCGAAAAGCAGATGTCATCGGGGCCGAGCTTGAGCACGCTGCGGGCGAACGCCTGCTCGCTATAGGCCATGTCGTGCTGCAGGTGGACGATGCCTTTGGGACGGCCGGTCGAGCCGGATGAATACATCCAGAACGCCATATCGTCGCGCCGGGTGTCGGCTTCAGCCAGATCGGTCGGGAGGTCCTCGAGCCATTGCGGTGCGATCAGGGTTTTCGGCACGGCGTGTTCGCCGGCTGCGCCGTTGACTACGACCAGGGTCTTGAGCGGCGTATCCTTGCAGGCCTCCGCATTGAACCGCGACGTGAACTCGGCCTCGGCGACCGCGACGGCCGCACCGGCGTCCGAGAGATAGAACTGCAACAAGTCCGGCGGCGTCAGCGTGTTGATCAACAGCGGCACGAAGCCTGCGCGTACCGCGCCGAAGAAGGCGGCCGGGTAGGCCGGGGTGTCGTCGAGGAACATCAGGATGCGGTCGCCGCGTTTCAGGCCGAGCGACCGGAAGCCGTGGCCCCATTGCGCGGCCTCGGCGCAGAGCTGTGCATATGTCCGCGTGCCGCCGGGGCCGGTCAGCGCCAGCCGTTCGCCGCGGCCCGCGGCGAGATTGTCGAACAGGATGCGGCTGGCGTTATAGTCTTCTGGAATCGCAAAGCCGATCTCGCGGGCGCCCGGATTGTCGCGGGGGACCAAATCGGAAATGGGTGACGTCATGCCTGGCTCCCGATTGTCTTCGCCGCCTCGTAGCGCGCCATGAATTCCGGCGACATCGCGCGCAGCCGGTCGTCGGCGATCCGCCCGGAGCGGGTGATGTAGCTGTAGGCAAAATCCATCAGGCCGAGCTTCATGTGCTCGGGGAAGCGCTCGTACCAGTCGGCGCTGGTGCGCGCGGCCGTCACCAGCTTCTGCACGATCGGCTTGCGTTCGGCCTGGTAGCGGGCGAGGCCTGCGGCAATATCAGTTTCCGCCTCCAGCGCCTTGGTCAGCGCGATTGCATCCTCGATCGCAAGCCGCGTGCCCGAGCCGATCGAGAAATGCGCGGTATGCAGGGCATCGCCGATCAGCACCATGTTGCTGTACGACCAGTTCTCGTTCCAGATCCAGGGGAAGTTGCGCCATACCGATTTGTTCGAGACCAGCGCGTGGCCGTCGAGCGTCTCGGCAAAAATCTCTTCGCAGATCGCCTGCGACTGCTCGATCGTCTTGTGCTCGAAGCCGTAGGCCTGCCAGGTCGTGGCGTCGCATTCGACCAGAAAAGTGCTCATCGAGGGCGAGTAGCGGTAGTGGTGCGCGTTGAAGAAACCCAGATCGGTCTTCACAAATGTCTGCGACAGCGTGGCGAAGCGCTTAGCCGTGCCATACCAGGCGAACTTGTTGGTGGAGTGCGAAACGGTGGCGCCGAATTCCTGTTCAAAGCCGCGGCGCACCAGCGAATTCAGCCCGTCGGCGGCGACGATCAGGTCATAGCCCGCCAGTTCGTCGAGCGACTTGATCGTGGTGTCATAGCGCGCCGCAACGCCGGCTGCGCGCACGCGCTGCTGCAGAAGAGTCAACAGTTCGAGCCGGCCGATCGAGGAGAAGCCGATGCCGTCGATCTCGACGCTTTGCCCACGCAGATTGAGCGTGATGTTCTTCCAGCTCTCCATCCGCGGCGTGATCGCATCGACGGTCTCCGGATCGTCGGCGCGCAAGAATTCCAGCGCCTGCTCGGAAAACACCACGCCAAATCCCCAGGTGGCGCCTTCCGGGTTCTGTTCGAACAGATCGATATGGGCGTCGGGGCGACGCCGCTTCCAGAGATAGGCGAAATAGAGGCCGCCGGGGCCTCCGCCGATGACGGCGATACGCACGTCTTCCTCCCAAATCGACAGTATACTTACTAATTTGAAGCGGAGACTAATCCGCGCCAGAAATTTGCGCTACAGAAAAATGATGCCGGCGCGGGGCGAGCGTCCGGTCCCCACGACCTCAGGATCCGGCCCGTGCCGCCCGTCACGGCCCGCCAGTTCTATCCGCGAACGGCTGTCCGCCAAGCGGACCAGTATCCCGCGGCGGATGACGGGCAAACCGGCTACGTCAGACGCAGCGGCGGACCTTCACGCCACCGACCCATACCCAGCGGCAGGCCACGGCGACGGGCTTGCGGACGACGACCGCGCCACGGGCTCCGGCGCAGCCGGCGCGATAGACGCCCCTGGCGCATACGACGGCATTGGCTTCCGTCGATTCAAACGTCATCGTGGTGCCGAAGGCGAGGAGGGCGGATGCAATGATCAGGAAATAACGCATGGCAGTCTCCCGGAATGTTGCTCGTATTCAGTCTCGAAAGTTTCTTATTGAAGTTTCTTCGTAAGGTTCTGCGGATGTCACGGCGTGTACGGACGACGATCTCGTCGAATGGATTGTTCGTAGATCAAGCGGGGCTCATCCTTGCTTCTTGATCGCGGACCCGCTGTAGTGAAACTCCATTTCGTTGCTGCAAGAACCCTAAGGAAAATCCAATGGCGCAGCTCAGGGCCAAATGGCTATCGTTCTATGCCGAACGTGTCGGACCGGTCTCAAAAGAAGTATTCTCTCACGTCGAAAAGATGATCATCGGGACGTTGATCGTATCGGCCGGCGCGCATGTATCGAGCAACGAGCCGGCGATCCAGCTGTTCGGCTATCTCAGGCACGGCCTGATCGGCCGCGGCGTCATGCTGTTCGGCGTCATTCTCCTGCTGCTGAACTTCCTCGACGGACTCTACAAGCTCGCCAGGCTCAACTGGCATATCGCCTACCAAATCCTGATGACGATCTTCTATGTCTCGCTGTCGGTGCGGCTCATTCAGCTCATCCTCGCCTTTCGCGGCGGCGAGTGACCGGCGATCCCGGATCGATGGGGATCGCCGGACGCGGCGGTCAACGCGCGGCGAACTGTGACAGCACGTCCTTGCAGGCCGGCGACAGCTGGGCGGCGTTGGTCGCAAGGCACTGCACGATGCGCCCGCCGCCCGGCGCGACGCCGCCGCAAATCGTGCGGACGTCGGCGCCGCAGGCCGAGCGCAGCACGAACAGTTCTTCGCGCGGGCGCAGCGGACGCAGCACGATGACGGTTGGCGCCGCCGCCGGCGCAGCGGTAGCGGCCGCGCCTGCACCCGCTGCGGGCGCTGCCGCGGCCGACGCAGCGCCACCGCCGGTCACCGCGGAGACAGCCGTCGCGCAGCCGGCCGAGAGTTTGGCCTTGTTCTTCTCCAGGCATTGCACCGCCGGTGCGCCACCGGTCGGCACGCCCGCGCAGACCTTCGGATAATCGGAGCGGCACGCGCTGCGGATCGCGGAAATTTGCGCGCTGGACGGCTGTCCTGCGGCCGGCGCGGCTGCGGCCTTTGGTTCGCCAGACTTGGATGGTGCTGCCGTTGCCGCGGCCGGAGTTGCAGATTTCGGCGCCGCGGTTTCGGTCGGCTTCGCCGTGTCCGCCGGCTTGGCGGGTGCGGCCGCTGCCTCTACGGCGCGCACCGCGCTCTGGCAACTCGGCGAGAGGCTTGACATGTTCTTAGCCAGGCATTGCAGCGATGCCTCGCCGCCCGGCGGCACGCTTGAGCAATGCGCGATGTAGTCGGAGCGGCATTGGGATTTGACGGCGTCGCGCTGCGCCTGGGTCGGCGCTTGCGCAAACACCGGTACTGCAGTTGCGACTATTGCGGCCGCCAGCAGCGGCCCAAGCTTTCTCGTGCGCGTCAAAGTGTTGATCATTTGAATAAATCCTTTTGTCGTCGCCGGAAGCCGCCGCTCCAACCGGAAGTGAATCTCGAAAGTCATTTAGAAAAATCGGGACACATCATTTTCGCTTTCTGGTTCCGCCGCAAGCGGATTGTTGCTATTTTCATGGGGTAGCGGAAAGCCGATTTCTGACTAAAGCCTTTTCCAGACAAAAAGATTGGGGCACGAAAAATGAAGGCTTCGCGTTCGCCTGCACGTCCGGAATCATGCGGCACTGCCGCACAAAAAGGCGCGACGATCAGCCGTGCCGGCTTCGCGATGGTCGCGATGGCCGTCTTAAGTGCCTGCGAACAAAATACTTTTGTGCCGCCTCCGCCGGCGAAGGTCGAAGTGATGACACCGGTGCAGCGCCCCTTCACGCGCTATCTGGAAGCGACGGGCAATACGGCTGCGTTCAAGAATGTCGATCTGGTCGCGCGCGTACAGGGCTTTCTGCAATCGATCAACTATAAGGACGGCGCCTTCGTAAAGGAGGGCACCTCGCTGTTCACGATCGAGCCCGACACCTACAAGCTCAAGCTCGAACAGGCGCAGGCGGCGGAAACAGGCGCGCAGGCAACGGTGCGACAGGCCGAAGCAGACTTCAAGCGCCAGCAGGAATTGGTGCAGCGGCAGGCCGTTTCGCAGGCCACGCTGGATACTTCCACCTCGAACCGCGACAATGCGCAGGCCAACCTGCTGCAGGCCCAGGTCAATACCAAGATCGCGGCGGTCAATTATGGCTATACCAATGTGGCCGCGCCGTTCGACGGCGTGGTCAGCGCGCATCTCGTCTCGATCGGCGAATTCGTCGGTGCGTCTTCGCCGACGCAGCTTGCCACCATCGTGGCGCTCGACCCGATCTATGTGAATTTCAACGTCAACGAACAGGACGTGCTGCGAATCCGCGCGGAAGCCCGCAAGCGTGGAATGACGGCCGACGATCTCAGGCAGTTGCCGGTCGAAGTCGGATTGCAGACCGAGACCGGCTTTCCGCACAAGGGCAACCTCGATTATGCTGCCGCGACGCTCAATCAGTCGACGGGCACGCTTCCCGTGCGCGGGGTGCTGCCCAATGCCGACCGCGCCTTGTTGCCGGGGTTCTTCGTCCGGGTTCGCGTGCCGGTGGATCAGGTGCAGAATGCGCTGTTCGTGCCCGACGTCGCCCTCGGTGCCGATCAGGCCGGACGCTACCTGCTGGTGGTGAACGCCGACAATATCGTCGAGCAGCGCAAGGTGCGGGTCGGGCCGCTGGAAGGCGAGCTCCGCGTCATCGAAGAGGGCCTGAAAGCCGACGACCGCGTGATCACCGCCGGGCTGCTCCGCGCGATCCCGGGCCAGAAGGTCGATCCGCAAATCAAGAAAGTCGAAGCGCAGCCGGCGTCGGCCAAATAGGAGCCGGCCATGATTTCAAAATTCTTCATCGAACGGCCCGTTCTTTCCAACGTCATCGCCATCCTGATGATCCTGATCGGCGGCGTCTGCCTGTTCCGCCTTGCTGTCGCGCAATATCCCGAGGTCGTGCCGCCGACGGTGCAGGTGACGACCCGCTATCCCGGCGCCAGCGCGAAAACCGTGATCGATACGGTAGCGCTGCCGATCGAGCAGCAGGTCAACGGCGTCGAGGACATGCTCTACATGCAGTCCTACAGCGGCTCCGACGGTTCCTATTCGTTGACGGTGACGTTCAAGATCGGCACCGACCTCAATTTCGCGCAGGTCCTGGTACAGAACCGGGTGTCGAGCGCGCTGGCGCAGTTGCCGCAATCAGTGCAGAACCAGGGCGTCACCGTGCAGAAGAAGTCGACGGCGATCCTGCTGTTCGTGACCCTGACCTCGCCGAAATCGACCTATGACAGCCTGTTCCTTTCGAACTATGCCACCATCAATATTCGCGACGAGCTGTCGCGCCTGCCCGGCGTCGGCAACGTCACGGTGTTCGGCGCCGGCCAGTATTCGATGCGGGTCTGGCTCGACCCGAACAAGCTCTATGCGCGCAACTTGATGCCGCAGGACGTCATTTCGGCGATCCAGCAGCAGAGCCAGCAGGTCACCGCCGGACAGGTCGGCGCGCCGCCGGCGCCTGCCGGGCAGTCGTTTCAATATACGCTGAATGTCGCCGGACGGCTCGACGACGTCAGCGAGTTCGAAAACGTGATCGTCAAGACTGGCAGCAGCGGCGACGTCACGCGGGTGCGCGACGTCGGCTGGGTCGAGCTCGGCGCCCAGACCTACAGCCAGCAGTTTTCGCTGAACAACAAGCCGGCGACCGGCATCGGTGTATTCCAGTCGCCCGGCGCCAACGCGCTGGAGGTCGAGCAGGCCGTCAAGAAGAAGATGGAACAGCTGTCGAAGTCGTTCCCACAGGATGTGGTCTACGATACGCCGTTCGACACTACCAAATTCGTCTCCGAATCGATCAACGAGGTCTACAAGACGCTGATCGAGGCCGGCTTGCTTGTGCTGATCGTGATCCTGGTCTTCCTGCAGGACTGGCGCGCAATGCTGGTGCCGGCGACGACGGTGCCGGTGACGATCATCGGCGCCTTCGCGGCGATGGCGGCGCTCGGCTTCACCGTCAATATCTCGACGCTGTTTGCGATCGTACTTGCGATCGGCATCGTGGTCGATGACGCCATCGTCGTGGTCGAAGGCGCGGCCCACAATATCGAGAAGGGGATGTCCGGCCATGATGCGGCGATCAGCGCGATGGACGCGCTGTTTGCGCCGATCGTCGGCATCACGCTGGTGCTGATCTCGGTGTTCCTGCCGTCGGCGTTCCTGCCGGGATTGACGGGACGGATGTACGCCCAGTTCGCACTGGTGATCGCCGCGACCGCGCTGCTCAGCGCCATCAATGCGGCGACGCTGAAGCCGACGCAGTGCGCGCTGTGGCTGCGCCCGCCCGCGCCGCCGGAGCAGCGCAACTTCTTTTACCGTGGCTTCAACGCGGCCTATAACCGTATCGAAGCCTGGTATAGCCGGTTGATCGCCCGCCTGGTCGCGCACAGCAACGTCTCGGTGATCGGAGCGTTGATCCTGATCGCGATCGGCGGCTATGGCCTGTCGCGAGTGCCGACCGGCTTCATCCCGATCGAGGATCAGGGCTACCTCCTGGTTGCCGTACAACTGCCCGACGGTGCTTCGCTGGATCGAACCCAGCGCGTCCTGACGCGGGTCAGCGAGATCACCGGCAAGTCGCCAGGCGTCGAGCAGGTGATCACGATCGCGGGCATCTCCGCGCTCGACAATTCCTCCAGCCTTGCCAATGCCGGCGTGGCCTATCTCATTCTCAAGGAGTGGAGCGCGCGCGGGCAGGGCGAGGATCTGCGGTCGCTGTTCGTCGGCTTGAACGAAAAACTGTCGGTCATTGACGAGGCGCGCATCCTGGTGGTGCCGCCGCCGCCGATCCAGGGCATCGGCAACGCGGCGGGCTTTGCGATGCAGGTGCAGCTCCGCGACGGCAACTCCGATTTCAGCAAGCTGCAGGCGATCACCGGGGCGATCGTCGCCAATGCCGGGACGCAGAGCGCGCTGCAGCGGGTCAGTTCGCCGTTCCGCTCGATGGTGCCGCAATTCGACGTCGAGGTGGACCGCGTCAAGGCCCAGACCATGCACGTCACGACCGACCAGGTGTTCTCGACGCTGTCGTCCTACATGGGCTCGAGCTACGTCAACCAGTTCAACAAGTTCGGTCGCACCTTCCAGGTCTATGCGCAGGGTGACGCGCAATTCCGCCTGACGCCACGCGATATCGAGCGGCTGACGGTGCGCAACAGCCAGGGCGACATGATCCCGCTCGGTGCGGTGGCGAAAATCACGCCGGCGGTCGGTCCGTCGCTGATCAGCCTGTATAACCTCTATCCGTCTGCCACCATCATCGGCCTGCCGGCCACCGGCTACAGCTCAGGCCAGTCGATGACCCTGATGGAGGAGATCGCCGCCAAGACGCTGCCGCAGGGCACCGGCTTCGAGTGGACGGCGATGTCGTATCAGGAGAAGGTGGTCGGCGGCCAGATCTACTGGGCGTTCGGCCTTGCCCTGCTGCTGGTCTACCTCGTGCTGGCCGGGCAATACGAAAGCTGGTACGCGCCGATCTCGGTGATCCTCGCGGTACCGTTGTCGCTACTGGGACCGATGCTGGTGCTGACCAGCCTGCGGATCGAGAACAACCTCTACACCCAGATCGGCATTATCCTGTTGATCGCGCTGTCGGCCAAGAACGCGATCCTGATCGTCGAGGTGGCGCTGGAACTGCACGTGCGCGACCGCAAGCCGCTGCTGGAGTCCGCGGTCAACGCGGCGCGCGCCCGCTTCCGCCCGATCCTGATGACATCGTTCGCCTTCATCCTCGGCGTCGTGCCGCTGGTGCTTGCCACCGGCGCCGGCGCCAATGCGCGGAAGTCGATCGGCATCACCGTGTTTTCGGGCATGCTGGCCTCGACCTGTCTCGCCGTGCTGTTCGTGCCGACGTTCTTCGTCGTGATCCAACGGTTCGAGAACTGGCTGAAGGAGCGGAAGGCGAAGAAGGCTGGCGGGCCGACGACGCAGCGAGCCGTTGCTGACACGGGGGCAGGATCCTGACGCAGGATCGCATTCAACGATTCCCCGTAGCCAGTTGACGCTTGCGCGCCCGAAGCAGAGACCACGTTCCCCCAACACATGAGAAAGCCGCTGGATACCTCTCCAGCGGCTTTCTCATGGGACCAATGCGCCCATTTTGCCGAACGCGAGGACGCCGGGGCCGCCCGGAATCCGAAGCGCCGGCCGTCCGACAGTCAGGCGCGTTTGCTGATCGAATGACGCCCCTGATCTCCCAACTAACGCTCGTATGACGGCGGACTGCCAGGGTGCCCGCAATTCGCGAGACGGCAAGCGCTGCAAGTTGTCGCAGCAACGTCGCAGGCGGCACGGGAAGCTCAAACAGTGCGAGGTCGAAGATGCGTACGGAGCATTTCATCGCAGCAGGAGCACGGCCGGCAAGGTCCGAAGTCGTGGACGGCCCGACCGCGCAACTACTGGAGCGGAGATGGGGCGCGGTTCTCACCGCCGATGTCGTCGAATATTCACGGTTGACGAGCCTGAATGAAGAGCAAACCTATTTGCGCTACAAGGCTCATCGTCGAGAGCTGATCGATCCGATGACCGCCGAATACCGGGCCAGATTTGTGAAATCGACTGGCGACGGCATATTGGCTGAATTCGAGACGGCCCTCGACGCCGTGTGGTGCGCCATCCAGGTTCAGCAGCAGATGGTCGAACGCTGCAAGGGCGAGAGCGGCGATCGCCGAATCGTCTTCCGCATGGGACTGAGCTGCGGCAACATCATTGCCGATAAGGAAGACATCTACGGCCACGATGTCAACGTCGCGGCGCGGCTGCAAACCGTTGCGCCGGCTGGCGGAATCGCGATGACCGACAGGGTTGCCGAGTTGGTGGGCCCCAGCCTCTCGTTGCCGCTGGAAGATTTGGGAATTCAGAAATTCCGAAATATGTGCCTTCCGGTACGCGTCTTTCAGTGCCGCGTTCTGGGTGAGGTGGCTTCTTAAAATTAAATAGAATCATTGGCTTATGGCGCTTTGACGCTGAATTGATGGTGATCTGGATTCAATATCGTGAAACCGGGAGGTGGATGCCATGCACGGACTAAATCTTTCAACGATTCCCGAGATCCGGGACGGCGCGAAATTGCTGAACGCAGACGGCGACCTTGGTGGAATGCGAAATCTACTTCCGCTGCCGGCAGCCTCGATGTTTGGTGCGGGGAAAGACCCGCAGGACCTACGCAACCTGATGCGCAAACTGTCGGCGCGCATCAGCCGCGAGCCGGATTTGAGTGAGGAGAGGCCGGAGGAGGGGACGAACCCCAACCTTCCGTCGGGATATACCTACCTGCTTCAGTTCATCGCCCACGATATGGTGAACACATCTGTCTCACTTGCTGTGAGCGACGGCCGACGCTTTGGATTCCAGAACGCCAGGCAACTGCCATTGACGCTCGAAACCATTTATGGCGGCGGTCCTGACGTTTCGCCGCAGGCCTACGAGTACAGCCAGTTCTGTGCACAGTCGCGTGGTTTCATGCCGCGCACGCGATTTCGCTGCGGTCGCACGCGCAATAGAGCCGGCTCAACCGCCAATATGCCGTTTGCCGACATCGGACGCGCCGTGCCGGTCGATGTCAGGGATGATGGACTCCGCGGACGGTGCGTGCGTACCGAGGCGTTGGTCGCCGACGCTCGCAATGAGGATCAGGCGCTCATTTCCCAGATGACGCTGCTGTTTCTCCGGATGCACAACTACATCATCGACGAGCTGGACGCCGTACTTCCTCCGTCGACCGCGCCTGAGGCCTATCGAAACTTCATATGCGCGCGGTTCATTCTGGCGCTGTTGTATCGAAGGATCATCGTTAAGGACGTGCTCTATCGTCTGCTGGATCCCTCGGTTTACCGATATTATTTCCTGCCCAACATGAACAAGGACAAACTCGCCTCCGAGCAGGGCGTCCTAGATCGAATTCCGGTTGAGTTTTCGCACGGTGCGTTTCGGTTCGGACACGCAATGGTGCGAAGCCACTATGATGTGAACGGCAACGGCTTGATCGAATCCGCTCGTGCGATGCTCATCAATTCGCGGCGATCTCCCGGCTTTACTCCATTGAGCGAGGAATGGGTCGTGAAATGGGACAATTTCTTCCAGATCAACGGCGGAGGCCAGCCGAAAAATCTCAGCCGCCGGCTGCGCCCAAATTTTTCGTCGCTCGCGAGGAACGAGTTCTTCTTCGGGCCTCTCAGCAAGGAAGATGCGCCCGGGCTGCCGAACCGAGATCTCATAAGCGCCATGTTCGGACGAATCTGGTCGGTGCCCAAGCTCGTTGACGCCCTTCGCGCCAAGAAGCCCGAACTCGCCGCATTTCTACCGGCCTATGATGGGCTTGTTCCCGGCTTGACGGCCTGGCTCGAGGCCACCGGCCGGCCCGACGGCTTATCCGAACAGTTCGAGCCTGGAGACGTCGCTGAGATTGCGCAGGATCCGCCATTGCCGTTCTTTGTCCTGTATGAAGCGCACGAGAGCCACAATGGCGAGCGTCTCGGCGTGCTCGGCTCGATCATCATCGCGGAAACGATGGTGGGGGCGATGGTGAAGTATCCCCTGCAAGTCTCGAAGTGGATGTACGATCCACTTCTCCATTTGAAAGAACAATTCGAGCCGTTCGAGAGGTTGGGCGTTGGAGAGCCGGCGCTCAATAACATGCCTGAGGTCGAGACTTTCGAAGATCTTCTCACGTTCATGGAGTTGCGAGGACTCCTCGATCACGATCAATGAAAGAACCGCGGGCCAAAGGCGGTCTGCATAACCGGCAACGATGGAGGGCTGAATATGGGTACCACTCTTGAGATCGAAGACGATGTGCTTTGGGGCAAATTGGTGAAATCCTGGGCGACCGGCAAGAACTATGTCAACCCGGGCGCAGGCCCGATTGCAATTCCGCGAACACTCGATGATTTGCTCAGGACCGCCGGTGAGATCGGCCTTCGGATAACGTTTCCCGACGGAATGGTGGGATTGGCGGTGATCCAGTACAGCCCGCAAACTGTCGTGATCAAGCTGCCGCCGAAAGATATGGTCGAGGAGACCGAAGCGAAGTTGAAACAAGAAAATGCAAAATATCCGATGCCGAAGTTCTACGAGGAATTCTTCGGCGTCCCGCTCCCGCCGCTGGCCGAGGCCCAACGCTTCCAGCTTCACGCCGCGCGGATCGGAGACTATTCAATTCGGAACTGCGGCTGACCGGCGGCGTTCCGGCCGGCTCGACGCGAATGGCAGTCGTCGAGCCGTTCTGCAATTGATCCAGCCAATCGGGAAATTGGAGGGCGTGATGGGCACCAAGCTGGAGATCAGCGACGATATTCTTTGGGGCAAACTGGTGAAGTCGTGGGCCACCGGAGAAAACTATATCACACGTGACAGGCCGGCGCCTCCGATCCCCCGAACCCTCGACGAATTGCTCGCGCAGGCCGCCGAGATCGGGCTTCGAATATCGTTCCCCGACGGAATGGTGGGACTACAGATTGTTCAATACAGCCGTCAAACCGCGGTGATCAAGCTGCCGCCGAAAACCATGGTCGAAGACACCGAAGGAGAATTCGAGGCGCCGGATGCGTTCTATCCGATACCGCGGTTCTATGAAGAATTCTTCCATGCTCCATTGCCGAAAATGGACAAGGCGATGCTTCTTCAACTGCACGCCGCGCGGATTGGTGACTACTCAATTCGAAATTGCGGCTGATAAGTTTCACCATTGATGGTGAAACAAGCCATCGGTGGGCGCGCCGGCGCCGGCTATGCCGGCGCGCAGGCGTTCCCAGCTTTCGGGCATTGCGATCGGAAAGAGCTGGAGGAACCAGCGCGTCATCGCGGCTGGCGTTGCAGGCTCTTGTACCGACCACCGGCTTCGCACGACAGCGAAGAAATGCTCGAGTTCGGCGGCCGCCCGCTCCTTGCGACCCAAATGGTAGAGCGCGGCAGCTTTCCAGCCTGGGACGTTCGAATTGAGATCGCCAGCGAATTCGGCAGCGGCCACACAACCTTCATAGTCGCCGATCATGAAGCGCACCGCGGTATGGTAAGCCCACTGCAGGGGCGCAATTGTCGCCTTTCGCTGCAGCATTGAATCGACGATCTCGGCAGCTTCATTGTCGTATCCGCAAAACGCATAGCAGTTCGCCGCCGACACCAGCGTCCAGGGATCGTTGTCGTTCAATCCGTGCGCCAGCGGAATGTAGATCATTGCCTGTTCATAATGCTTTGCCATCGCGTGCGACCAGCCGAGGCAGAGCTGGCTGCGCGAATCGAGCGGGTCCAGCCGAACAGCTTCCTGCGCGTATGCGAGGGCCTGCATCGTGCGATTGGCATCCCGGGGCGTGCCGGGCTTCACGATGTGATAGGAGTTGTTCAACTGCGCAAGGCTGGAGAAAGCCGGCGCGAAATCCGGCATCAGCTGCACGACTTGCCGAAACAAATCCGCCGCATTGTTCCAGCGCTGCGGATCGAAACCGAGCAGTGTAGCTTGGCCGAACAGCCAGATATCGTACGCCTTCAGGTCGGCGACCTGCCGGCTCATGATCCTGCTCAATCGCTCTGCAGAAACATGGACGTTAAGTGCGGAAGCAATACGTCGCACCAGATTCTGTTGCGCTTGGTGCCAGTTCTCCAGAGTCAGAGTGAGGCTCTCGCTCCAGAGGTATGTACCCGTCGTTCCGTCGCGCAGTGTCAATACCAGATGAAGCGCCTTGCGCGTTTCGAACCCGCTTGCATCAAGGATGAACTCATCCTTTGGGTCCTGCAGCGGGCCGTCGGCAGGAGGGCTTGTAAAGTCGCGGATCTGCCATTCTCGAAACCGCACGAAGCAGGCGATCAATTCCCGCCGGAAACCTTGAGCCAGGTAGTCTCTCTTTGGAGCGCTGCCGGACAACACGAACGGACCCACCGACAGAATAAGCCTGGCCTCGCGGGCCGCCAGTAGCGGATCCACATTCACGCCGGGCAATGGCCCCGCTCGCGGCGGCGTGACCTCCGGCTCGTCGTCTGCCGGAACATGCGAATATACCGCAGGCGTGCTCGGCTCACCGCTGAATGGCAGTGCAGCCTTGATCTCGGCGATCAAATCTTGCGTCTGTCGGGTAGGCTCGACGTCGTAATCGGCGTCGAGGAGATCCCATAAGGTCTTGTATACCTTGAGCGCACTTCCGATCGCTCCGTCTTCCACGTGCGCCCGAATCAGATATCGGCAGGCTTCCTCGTGGGTCTGGTCGAGATTCAGTATCGCGACCGCGATATCTCGCCCGATCTCCGTGATCTTGATTTGGGCGCGCAACGCACCTTCAAAATTCCGGATCAGTTGATCGCGGATGGTCTGGCGCCTTGCCAGTACCCAAGTCTGGAACGCGGGATCGCTGCTTTCAACTTCGGCAAGGATGTCGTCCACCAAGTTTTGCTGCTTCAGCAGCAGCGGATGTGCCGACCCGCCCTCCGCGTCCTTTAGTACGTCGATCAGATCGACGCGCACTCTCGTCCGATCCAGTCCGACCACAAGCTTGTCCGTGTGGAACCCATCGAAACCGGTGGGCACAAGCGCATTGCGGATCTCGTGAAGCGCCTGGCGCAGGGAGGCCCGAGCCCGCTCTTCCGGTGCTTCGCTCCAGAACAGTCCGATTAGCCTTTCGCGGCTCTCCTGCTGAATTTCGGTTAGCGCCAGATATCCGAGCAAGGCCTTGGTCTTGCGGCTCCAAAGCTCGATTTCATGATCGTCAACATGCAATGAATATTTGCCGAGCAATTTGATCGATAAAGTGGAGCGCGTTGCGCCACTGTCATCTTTGCTTCGGTGATTTGCGCCTTGCAGCCCCATGGTCCTGCCGCGATTTGCTGCGCTGATCCCATGTTCATATCACGCCGCGCGGGGTTGTTCCATTGTGCCCCGGCTACGATATTAGCGGCGTTCCGCCCGTATACCGGCTGCCGCCGCCCCAATCCTCAAAGGCGTGCCGCATCCGGTCCGTCACGGTGTTGGACGGCATCAGCTGCAATGCGGGAGCGACTGCGCGCACCACCGGAATACCGAACTGCGGACGGGTCATGTCGATCAAGGCGGCCTCTATCCCGCATCGGGCCATCGCGCTTGCGATCGCCGGAAGCGCGGGCCCTACGACATCCGCCGGCGGCGTCAGATGGCATCCAAGCGCATGCAGCAGCGTACATTGATCGGCCTTGATCGCCGCCCCGCGTTCGAGATGGGCGCGATCCTCCGGCGGAAGATTGTCTTCGCCGTTTTCGGCTTGGCGGATTTGCGCGAGCAAGATCGCGAGCTCGGTCTGGCAAAGTTCGAGAATTGCCGCGCGCGCAGCATCCTCAAGCGATAGCCGCGCCGCTAATCCATAGGCAAGCAACTTGCCGTCTGCGTCACATGACAGAGCCGCAATGACCGGAATTCCGATGTCGGTGGTGAGATCGAGTACCCAGGACGTGCGATCTCGCGAATCTTGCCGCAAAGTTCCGATCAATTGGCGAATCTCCGTGGTCGCCGGGTGATCCAACGGCACGTCCCGCCCGCGCCGCCCGCCTATCCACCACAGGCTTGCCGCGTCGCGTTCTATCAATTCCAATAGCGCGCGTGAGGCTGCCCAATCGAATGTCGGGCCGGCTGCAACGCCAACGCTGAGTGCGGTTCGTGGCCGCAGGCGCTGCTGGCCGGGAGCGCGCCGCAGGCACCAATCGGCAGGGAGCAGAACGTCGCGACCGCCACCACGGTCGGCGTTGAAGTTGGTGTCGAACAGTTTGCCGCTGACCCAGGCAAGCGGCGTCGTTACGGGCAATGCCTGTTGGGTCATGTCCTGCCCTAGCGCGACTATTGCCGTTGGCAAGGCACGATCAGCGATCTCTGCCAGCCTTCCGAAAGCGGCGATGTCGCCGGGGCATTCGATCTGTGCGAGTCGGTCGATTCCCTCTCCTATGCAGGACACGAATGCATCCTCGAGCGTCTCTCCCGATCCGCTCAGACTGAACGAAACCTCGGTAGACCATTCTCCGCCAAATGCGCGCTTGGTCTCCGCGCCCGTGAAGCGCAGCCCGGGCGCCCATGGCGAGCGCAACAGAAACATTCGAGCCGCGAGGCTGGCGGCCTCGACGATTTTCGGACCATACTTCTCCGAGACGGAACTCAGAAGCGCGGCGCCCTGCGCGGAAGTCAAATCGACTTCCAGGAACGCAGGACGAGCTTGCATCTGCACCATGATGGCCTCGGTTCGGAACGCGGCCAATGCTATGACGGCTACGCGCCTGGACGCAACCTCGTCAAAAATCTCGCGGCTATCACAGGCAACGATCGCTCCCCTCGCTTCCCCGTCAGATGACAATAGGCCAAGCTTCCGTTCGGGTCTAACGAACACCGCTTGGTGCCGCGTCGCCCTACACCTTCACCATCCGCTTGCCGCGGTTCTCTCCGGCCAAGAGCCCGATCAACGCTTTTGGCGTGTTCTCAAAGCCGTCGATCACGTCTTCCTGCACCTTGAGCTTGCCGGAGGCGACCCAGGACTGCAGGTCCTTCAATGCCGCGGCGCTCTGGTCCATAAAGTCCATCACGATGAAGCCCTGCATGATGAGGCGCTTCACCACGATCAGGCCGGGCACGCCGCGCGGGCCGTGGGCCGACGGTGTGCCGTCATATTGCGAGATCGCGCCGCAGCAGGCGATGCGGCCGCGGTTGTTCATCAGCGACAGGCAGGCTTCGAGAATGTCGCCGCCGACATTGTCGAAATAGACGTCGATGCCCTTGGGCGCCGCCGCGCGCAGCGCCTTGAAGGTGGCGCCGTCCTTGTAGTCGACCGCGGCGTCGACGCCGAGCTCGGAGGTGAGCCACTGGCACTTGTCCTTGCCGCCAGCAATGCCGATGACGTTGCAGCCCTTGATCTTGGCGATCTGGCCGACGATCGACCCGACCGAGCCGGCAGCCGCCGAGACCACCACCGTCTCTCCCTCCTTCGGCTTGCCGACGTGCAGCAGGCCGAAATAGGCGGTGAGGCCGGCGATGCCGTAGACGCTGAGCAGATGCGTCATCGGCTCCATCCTCGGCATCTTGGTGAGATGTTTGCCTGGTACAGCCGCATAATCCTGCCAGCCGGTGTCGCCGAACACGATATCGCCCGGCGCGAGGCCGGGCGCCTTCGAGGCGACGACCTCTGCGATGCTGCCGCCCGCCATCACCGTGTTGGCCTCGACGGCGGCGCGATAGGTCGCGCCGTGCATCCAGGCACGGTTGGCGGCATCGAGCGAGATATAGCGTGTGCGCACCAGCGCCTCGCCGTCCTTCGGCTCGGGCACTGTGCCCTTGACCAGCTTGAAATGCTCAGGGCCGAGCTTGCCGGTGGGTTTCTCGACCAACAGGATCTGACGATTGACGGTGTCGCTCATGATGTTCTCCCCTCCCTATAATTTTTCTCGTGGCATTTCCGATGCAACGGACTGCGCATGAAGCGATCATCTGCACAGATTGTGCGCTGCATGAACGCTAATCGGCGTGTGCGCTTTCTACAACAGAAACATTCCCGCAACGCCGCCAAGCTCCGACGGCTGTTGCGCCGTTCCTGAAATCTGCCAAACTTACCACCGCCGGTTGCCAAGAAACGGGGGCAAGAATGTCCAACAGGTTCACGCAACTCATTCTGATCGCGATGGCGCTCGGCATCGTGATGGGCTCTGTAGTCTACAACTACATGCCCGACAGCCGCGTCGAGATCGCGGCATCCGTCAACCTGATCGCGATGCTGTTCCTGCGCCTGATCAAGATGATCATCGCACCCTTGGTGTTCGCAACCCTCGTCGGCGGCATCGCGCATATGGGAACCGGGTCCAAGCTCGGCCGCGTGTTCGCAAAGACGATGGGCTGGTTCGTCAGCGCTTCTTTCGTCTCGCTGCTGCTCGGCCTTGTCATGGTCAATCTGCTGCAGCCGGGGGCCAATTTCCCCGGCACGCTGCCCGATAAGGGCCAATCGACCGGCTTGCCGGTCTCGGCGTTCTCGATCGAAAAGTTCCTGACGCACCTGATCCCGACCTCGATCGCGGACGCGATGGCGCAGAACGAAATTCTGCAGATCGTGGTGTTTGCCGTGTTCTTCGCGGTCGCGCTCGGCGCGCTGCCCGAGCGCGCCAAGCCGATCATGGGGCTGATCGATGATCTCGCCCACATCATGCTGAAAGTGACCGGTTATGTGATGCTGTTCGCGCCGCTCGCGGTGTGGGCGGCGATCATGGCGACCGTATCGAAGAACGGCCTCGGCGTGCTGTGGAAGCTGATCGTGTTCATGGGCGGCTTCTATCTGTCGCTGATGATCCTGTGGGGCATCCTGGTCGTGGTCGGCTTCATCGCGATCGGGCCGCGATACAGCCATTTGCTGCGCCTGATCCGCGAACCGCTGATGATCGCGTTCTCCACGGCATCGTCGGAAGCCGCCTATCCGAAGACGCTGGAAGGCCTCAACCGCTTCGGCGCCTCGTCACGGATTTCGGCCTTCGTGCTGCCGCTCGGCTATTCGTTCAACCTCGACGGCACGATGATGTATTGCACCTTCGCGAGCATCTTCATCGCGCAGACCTACCATATCGACATGCCGCTCGGCACCCAGCTCGCGATGCTGGCGACGCTGATGATCACCTCCAAGGGCGTTGCCGGCGTGCCGCGCGCCTCGCTGGTGGTGATCGCCTCGACGCTCAGCCAGTTCGGCATTCCCGAGGCCGGGCTGTTGATGATTATGGGTATCGATACCTTCCTCGACATGGGACGCAGCGCCACCAACGTGATCGGCAACTCGCTGGCGACCGCCGTGGTAGCGAAATGGGAGGGCGAGCTGAAGGCGGAGCATGAGCTCGGGCCGGATGACATCGTGCCTGGCGATGCCGTTCCGGGCGATCCCGTGCCGGCTCAGTGAGGGGAGCGGTGCATGCATCAGCCCCCAAGGAAGGCAATAGCGGCGGGCGGAATGCTGCTGGCAATGTGCTTGCTGGCTACGCCGGTCGCGGCCCAGACCGCCAGCGAAGGACTTAGCCCCACGCTTGCCAACATCAAGCGGGCGCATGTCGTGCGTCTCGGCTATCGCGAGAGCTCGCCGCCATTCTCGTTCCTGGATCAGGCGGGCCGGCCGATCGGCTACAGCCTCGAACTGTGCGAGGCGATCGTCGAGGAAATCGGTGTCGAGGTCGACGACACCAATCTTAGGGTCGAATACGTCAAGGTCACCTCCGACGATCGCATTCCCGCGGTGATTGACAACAAGATCGATCTCGAATGCGGCTCGACCACGGCCAATGCCGAGCGTTCGAAGGTGGTGGCATTCTCGCCGCTGATCTTCGTCGCCGGCACCAAGCTGATGGTGCCGAAATCGTCCAGCATTGCCGCGCCGACGGACCTGAAAGGCAAGGCCGTGGTGGTGACGAAGGGCACCACCAATGAACAGGCGATGCACACGATCGACAAGAAGTTCTCGCTCGGCCTGAGCATCGTGACCTCGCCCGACCACGAGCAGTCCTACCAGATGCTGGTGGACGGCAAGGTCGACGCCTTTGCGACCGATGACATCCTGCTCTATGGCCTGATCGCGCGGCACAAAACGCAGGACAAGTTCAAGGTGACGGGGGAGTATCTGTCCTACGATCCCTACGGCATCATGTTCCGCAAGGGTGAGCCGCAGCTGAAGGCCGTGGTCGAGCGCACCTTCCGCAAGCTCGGCTCGGGCCGCGACCTCGTCCCGCTCTACAACAAATGGTTCGTGGGCCGGCTGCCGACCGGCGAACGGCTGGGCGTGCCGATCTCGCTGCAGCTCGAAGAGGCGTTCAAGGCGCTCGACGATACGCAGGGGTCGAGCAATTAGAAGCTCTTGAGGAATACCGGCCTTGTCCCGGGCATCCACGTCTTTCGCAGCATAAGAAAGCAGGCGTGGATGGCCGGGACAAGCCCGGCCATGACGGAAGGACTGTCAGAAAAAATCCAGCTCTTCCATGCGGCCGCCCTTGGCGACAGTCGCGTATTCGATCGCCAGAAAGAGTCCGCCGGCCACATACACCCTTCGCTTTTGTGCCCTCGCCATCTCCTGCGACAGCCGCACGGCGTCCGCCATTGTCGCGCCGACATGAACGTTTGCGGTCGGATTTCCGCGGCGCGCGGCGGCGGCGATCGCCTGCGGGTCGGCGCCCTTGTGATGGGCCGCCGTGCAGATGATGGTGTCGAAGGCGGGCGCTAGCGCGCCGGCGATTTCGTCGGCCTTCTTGTCGCGCGAGGTGCCGGTGACGAGAATCCAGCCGCCGGGACCATGGGTCGCAATCAGGCCTCGGAGGGCCTGCCGGATGCCGTCGGGCGTGTGGCCAACGTCGATCACAGTAAGCGGCTCGCGCTGGATGATCTCGAGGCGGCCGGGCCAGCGTACGTTACGCAAGCCACTGCGGATCGCCGCTTCGGCGTCGCCGGCGGCCCTCCTTGGTTGGTTACCTTGCAGCCATAGCAGGAACAGCGTGATGGCAATGGCGGCATTGTTGACCTGAAAGGCGCCGGGCAGGTTAAGCTCGACGTGCTCAAACTGCCGATCGCCGAATCCGTAATCGAAATGTTGTGCCGATGGGGACCGCGTCTCGTTGCCGATAGCGACCTCGTCGCGAACGAACAGCGGCGTGCGCCCCGGCCCGCGGTTGAATTCGGCGAGGTGCGCCCGCAACGGTCGGCAGTTCTCGCCATAGATGATCGTGCCACCGGCGGCACAGGCGTCGCTCTTGTCTGAGGCGATCAGCTCCAGCGAATGTCCGAGCAGCGCGACATGCTCGTAATCAACCGAAGTGACACAGGTCGTGCGCGCACCGACCAGGCGCACCGGATCGTAGCGGCCGCCGATGCCGGCCTCGAACACGATGAAATCGCATTGGCTATCCTGAAAGTGCAGGCAGGCGAGCGCGAACAACGCTTCGAACGCGCCGAATTTCTCGCCGCGCCTGGCGAGGTCGGCGATGGCGGCTTCGACCTGTCGCTTGAGAGGGGTGAGGGCGCCGTCATCGATCTCGATGCCGCCAACCTGAATCCGCTCGTTGAAGCGGAAGAGATGCGGCGAGGTGAAGAGGCCGGTGCGCTGGCCGTACGCATGGCCAATGGCGGCGCACATCGCGGCCGTGCTGCCCTTGCCGTTCGATCCCGTTACCACGACCGAATTGCGCTGCAGCCAGGCGCGGTCGATCGCCAGCGTGTCCAGCAGCGCTGCCAGTCGCGCGAGGCAGATCCCGTCGCCATACTTGGGCAGGTCGAACATCACAACAGACCCATCGCGGAAAAGGTGTGATGCCAGATTCTTAAGATAAGGTCGCCACGACCAGAATCTTCCAGGAGCCGGATCGATGGATTGGAATTGACCTCGATGATTTCGATCGCATCCGGCTCGCCGCCGATGTCGACGAACAGGTCAATGGCCGCGACGCGGAGCCCGATCGCGCGGGCGGCCTGCCGCGCCAGGGTGACGGCATTTTCGGATGGCGCGTCTGCCAGCACCATCGTGCCGCCCGCACTCAGATTCATCCGTCCGGGAATCTCACGGCGCTCGCCTTTGGCCGGCACGACATCGAGCGATGGATCGTCGGCCGACCGCGAGACGGGCGAGAGGCCGCGCGCGCGCAGGGCGTCGTTGTGGGCGGTGAGGAGCTCGCGCATCGTGCGCACGCCATCACCCGTAACCTGTGGCGGATATTTTCGCGCGCAATAGAGCGGCTCGTCGTCGAGCAGGAAGATGCGATATTCGATGCCTTCGACGATCGGCTGGATCAGGACCGCGTCGTAATACTTCATCACGTCGTCGAGATAGCGAACAAGCGCAGCTTCGCCGTGTACGGCCTGCGCGAAATCGCCGCGCGATCCCGTCAGCGGCTTGAGGAAGGCCGATCCGCCCAGCGTCCTGAAACAGGCGATCGCATCGCGGCGTTCATGTCCTGTCGGCCGATGCGCACGGTGGCGCTCGTGCAGGAAAAAATATTCGCCGCCCAAGGCCGGCACGCCGGCCTCTCGCAAGATTCTGCTCGCAAACGACTTGTCGGATGCCAGCGTCGAGGCGGTCGCGCTGTTCTGCGGATACCAGGAGCAGCGGCCGGCGCCGAAATGAACCAGCCTGTCGCGCGAGGCGATGCTGAACAGCAACCCCGATCCGCTATCGAGATCGCAAAACGTTAGCCCAAATTCGGCGCAGGCAAATTCCGCATAGACCGCCTGGTCCGGATAAAAGCCCGGTTTTCCCGTTCGAAACTTTTTTGGGCTTCGCATGCGATCTCTTTTGAAACGTTCTTAATCGGGCGTAGTCATTTATTGCCAGATCGGCGCCAAATTCAGCAAGTTAATTACGCGAAGGTGGCGTTAACGAAGGCAATCGAACCTTTTTGCAAAATGGACCGACTGCCATTCCGAGTTATCGATTGTGCTGTAGGTCATATTGACTATGTGTGTGCCGTGCGCAAATGAAGCGCCAAATCGCCGAGGATTTCGCTGATTTTTGGCACTTCGAGCCCGCAGACCGAAACGTTCTACACCGAGACGTCAGGAAAAACGAAAACACCATGAGCGCGTTCTATAAAGAGAAGGTTCTTTCCGTTCGCCATTGGACGGATACGCTTTTCAGCTTCCGAGCCACCCGCGATTCGGGCTTCCGCTTCCAGAACGGCCAGTTTGCGATGATCGGCCTCGAGGTCGAGGGCCGGCCGCTGCTGCGCGCCTACAGCATGGCGAGCGCCAATCACGAGGAAGAGCTCGAGTTCTTCTCCATCAAGGTGCCGAACGGTCCGCTGACCTCGAAGCTGCAGAAGATCCGCGAAGGCGATGAGATCCTGGTCGGCCGCAAGGCGACGGGAACGCTGATCACGGACAATCTGATTCCCGGCAAGCGCCTCTTGCTGCTGTCGACCGGCACCGGCCTTGCGCCGTTCGCCAGCCTGATCAAGGACCCTGACGTCTATGATCGCTACGAGACGATCGTGCTCGTGCATGGTTGCCGGCAGGTCTCCGAACTCGCCTATGGCGAGGATCTGGTCGCCAAGCTGCGCGACGACGAACTGTTCGGGCCGCTGCTCTCGGAAAAGCTGTTGTACTATCCGACCGTGACCCGCGAGCCGTTCCGCAACCGCGGCCGCATCACCGACCTGATCTCGTCCGAGCAACTGTTCAACGACATCCACCAGGCGCCGCTCGATATCGAGACCGACCGCATCATGATGTGCGGCAGCCCGGCGATGCTGGAAGAGCTGAAGCAGATGTTCGAATCCGGAGGCTTCATCGAAGGCAGCGGCAACACGCCCGGCCACTTTGTGATCGAGAAGGCATTCGTCGAGCGCTGATAAGTACGCAGCTTAATCCTTCGTCGTCCCGGCCTTGAGCCGGGACCCATAACCACAAATGCGTGTTGTTGGAAAACGTCGGGGCGGCCACCTCCGGCGCAACAACTTGCATTTGTGGTTATGGATCCCTGCGTTCGCAGGGACGACGCGGTGCAAGATCGTCGTTCGCGTCCTATAGCCCCTTACATTCCCCCACTGCTATAACCACGCCCGAACGCCGCGCGGTCCGACGCCGACGCGGCGATTGAGGGAGCGCGTGCGTGCCGGTTCGTGATGAGATCGGTCCTGGCAAAACCGCCTTCGTGTTCGCGGGCGGCGGTAGTTTTGGCGCCATCCAGGTCGGCATGCTGCATTCGCTGGCCGCGCATGGCGTGACTGCCGATATGGTGGTCGGCTGCAGCGTCGGGGCGCTGAACGGCGCCTTCTATGCCGGCGATCCCACGCTGGAGGGCGTGGAACGGCTCGGTGTCATTTGGCGCGCGTTGCAGCGGCACGACGTCTTTCCGGTCACCTGGCGGACCATGCTGGGCTTTCTGTGGCGCCGCGATTTCCTGATTCCCCATGACGGCATTCGCAAGCTGATCGACGACAACATTCCCTACCGCAATCTCGAAGAGGCGACGCTGCCGGTGCATATCGTCGCAACCGACATCATCTCGGGCGACAGCGTGGTGCTGTCGGAAGGCTCGACCGCGGAGGCAATCGTGGCCTCGACCGCGATCCCCGGCGCGTTCTCACCGATCCGCTATCGGGACCATTATCTCGCCGACGGCGCGATCTCCTCCAACACGCCGATCCAGGTCGCGGTGAGGAAGGGGGCGAGGCGGCTGATCATCCTGCCGACCGGGCATGCCTGCGCCAACCAGGACCCACCGGTCGGGGCGGTCGCCAATGCGCTCCACGCACTGACGCTGCTGATCGCGCGGCAACTGGTCAACGAGCTTGAAGCCCTCGGGCCTGACATCGAATATTTCGTGGTTCCGCCGTTATGCCCGCTGGTGGGCTCGCCCTACGACTTTTCGCGAACGGCCGACCATATCGACCGCGCCATTCTTTCGACCGACGCGTGGCTGACCCAGCACGGCCTGCAGCAAGGCAGGATTCCGCACGAGATGCGGCTGCACAGCCACTGAGCTTCCGGCTGCCCTTCCGCTACGCTGCACTGCAAAAGGCGACGGGGTTGTTCGCCTGGTCAAGCAGAAAAATTTATTCAAGCCGCCGTCACGTTCCCTTAGGTCGCTCCGTATATCCGTGTAGCGCTTGCGCCGGCGGTTGGACTAAGCTGCTGCTGGCGACGCGACAATCCGGCTGAGGGATTCCATGGATACGCTGCTGCTTCCGTTCTCGCCACGCTACATCGTGCTGACGGTCTGTGCCGTTGTGACCGCATTGCTGCTCGGCATCGGGATTTTCGACCATAACCCGAAGGCGTGGGAAATCCTGATGGTGCCGGTCGCGATTTTCGGCGCGCTCACGCTGCTCGGTATTCGCGACCTCCTGCAGAAGAATCACGCGGTCCTGCGCAACTATCCGATCTCGGCGCATATCCGCTTCCTGCTCGAGGAAATCCGCCCGGAGATGCGGCAATACTTCTTCGAGAGCGAGAAGGACGGCATGCCATTCTCCCGCGATACCCGCGCGCTGGTCTATCAGCGCGCCAAGATGCAACTCGACAAGCGGCCGTTCGGCACCCAGGAAGACGTCTATCGCGAGGGTTACGAATGGATGCATCATTCGGTGGCGCCAAAGGCCAAAGGCAACGCGGAATTCCGCGTCACCATCGGCGGCCCTGATTGCATCAAGCCGTATTCGGCGTCGGTCTTCAATATCTCCGCGATGAGTTTTGGCGCGCTCAGTGCAAACTCCGTACGTGCGCTGAACGCTGGCGCCAAAAAGGGCGGCTTTGCGCATGACACCGGCGAGGGCGGAGTCAGTCCGTACCATCGCGAGAACGGCGGCGACATCATCTGGGAAATCGGCTCCGGCTATTTCGGTTGCCGTAACCGTGACGGCTCGTTCAATCCGGAAGAATTCGCCCGCGTGGCGTCCGACGACCAGATCAAGATGGTCGAACTCAAGATCAGCCAGGGCGCCAAGCCCGGCCATGGGGGCGTGCTACCGGCGGCCAAGGTGTCGGCGGAGATCTCCAGGATCCGGGGCGTGGCGATGGGCGAGGATTGCATTTCGCCGGCCAATCACCGCGCGTTTTCGACGCCGATTGAGATGATGAAATTCGTCAGCGAGATGCGCCGCCTGTCCGGCGGCAAGCCGGCCGGGTTCAAGATGTGTATCGGCCATCCCTGGGAGTTCCTCGGGATCTGCAAGGCGATGCTGGAGACCGGCATCTATCCTGACTTCATCGTCGTCGACGGGAACGAGGGTGGCACCGGCGCGGCGCCGCTCGAGTTCATGGATCATCTGGGTATGCCGATGCGCGAGGGCGTCAGTTTCGTCCACAATGCGTTGATCGGCATCAACGCGCGCGACCGTATCAAGATCGGCGCCGCCGGCAAGATCGCGACCGCCTTCGACATGGCGCGCGCGATGGCGATCGGCGCCGACTGGTGCAATTCCGCCCGCGGATTCATGTTCGCGCTTGGCTGCATCCAATCCTTGAGTTGCCATACCGATCGCTGCCCGACCGGCGTATCCACGCAGGATCCGATCCGCGCCCGGGCGCTGGTGGTGCCACTCAAGACCGACCGCGTCTACATGTACCATCATGCCACCCTGCACGCCCTCGCCGAGCTTCTCGCCGCCTCCGGCCTCGATCACCCGAAACAGCTGCGACCGATCCACTTCTCGAAGCGGACGTCGAGCACCGAGGTGATGTCGTTCGCGAAGCTTTATCCGTCGCTGCGTCCTGGCGAGTTGATCGAAGGCACCCAGGATCCGCGCTTCCGCGATGCCTGGGCGATGGCGCAGGCAGATTCGTTCCAGCCGGTGGGATAAAATCTTCGCCGGGTTCCCACGGTGTGTTGAGCCTTGCTGTGACGGCTTTCTGATACGGTTCCGCAGCGAATTGCAACGGGATCTATAAGTAAGCGACAATGCTCACCTTAGAACTCGGGATCGTCACGATCCTGATCGTCACCAATGGTCTGCTTTCGATGTCAGAGCTGGCCGTCGTCTCGTCGCGGCCGGCACGGCTGGCGGCCTTGGTGGAAAAGAACGTCAAGGGCTCGCGCCGCGCACTCGCGCTGGCGTCTGATCCCGGAAAGTTTCTCTCGACGGTCCAGATCGGCATCACGCTGATCGGCGTTCTGTCGGGCGCGTTTTCCGGCGCCACGCTCGGCGCGCGGTTGAGCGGCTTTCTGGTCGGGGCCGGATGGTCGCAAGGCCTGGCCGATACGATCGGCGTCGGCACGGTCGTGACTGTGATCACCTATGCCTCGCTCATCATCGGCGAACTGGTGCCCAAGCAGATTGCCCTGCGCGACCCGGAATCGGTAGCAGTGCGGGTGGCGCCCTACATGATGCTGCTTGCGAAGATCTCGTTGCCGGCAGTCTGGCTTCTCGACCGGTCCGGCAAGGCGCTGTTATGGCTGCTCGGCCACCGCGGTCCGGCGGGCGGCAAGGTCAGCGAGGATGAAATCCACACGCTGGCCGTCGAAGCGGAGAACGCCGGCGTGCTCGAACCCGGCGAGAAGGAAATGATCGCGGGCGTCATGCGCCTTGGTGATCTTCCGGTCGGCGCCGTCATGACGCCGCGCCGCGAGGTCAGCATGATCAACCTGACCGACAATCAGCAGACGATCCGATCCGCGCTGGCGAGCAGTAACCATTCCAGCCTTGTGGTGTTCGATCCGGCGGCTGACACCGTGGTCGGAATCGTCAAGGCCAGGGACATGCTGGACTGCGTTCTCGCGGAGCAGTCACTCGACGTCGGCAAGCTGGTTCGCCCCGCGCCCGTCATTCCGGAATTTCTCGATGCGCGGGACGTCGTTGCTATTCTGCGCGACTCCACCGTCCATATGGGATTGGTCCATGATGAGTACGGTGAATTCCAGGGCGTTGTCACCAGCGCCGACATCCTGGAATCAATTGTCGGCGGTTTTCATACCGACGAAGGACCGCCTGAGGCAGCGGCCGTGAAGCGCGATGATGGTTCGTACTTGATCTCGGGTTGGATGCCCGCCGTCGAGTTTGCGTCGCTGCTCAAGCTCGAATTGCCGTTGTCGCGGCACTACCAAACGGTGGCAGGCTTCCTGCTCAGCCAGTTCGGGCGGATACCCGAGGTCGGCGATCACACCGACGTGGAAGGCTGGCGTTTCGAGATCATCGATCTCGACGGCCGGCGCATCGACAAGGTGCTGGCGGCGAAGGTCGATGGTGCTCCAGCCCCACAAGACACCTGAGCACTGCGTAGCCGGATTGGGCTCGCAGGGACGACGGGGGAGAATCTTCAGAACTCCCCGTGCAGTCGTCCCGAGAACACGTGAACCGGCCCGCGGTCGGCATTGAAGGCGGGATTGGTGACGAACTGATAGTCTGCCGTCAGCGTGACCGCCTTGGTGAGCGCATAGGCATAATAGGTCTCGAGGATGCGCTCCTTGCGGTAGTTGAGCTGGCCGTCGCCGATCAGCGGGCCGAGGCCGCCGGCGGCGAGGAAGTCGCGATGGTCGCGCGACAGCGCGTTGATCGCGCCGGCGATGCCGATGGTGTCATCGGGCCGGCCCCACGCCGTACCCTTGATCGAGGTGCCGAGCGACAGTGAGGCGTCGATGTCGGTGAACGACATGATCTCGGTCTTGCCGTTGTTCCAGCTCCAGCGGCCGAACAGGCCGATATCGTCCGTAATCGACTGCTCGACGTTGAGGACGTAGCCGTATTTGGTGCGGCCGGTGCGTGTCAGTGCGATGTCCATGTTGAGCGAGGGATCGTTCAACGTGTCGCGATAGCTGCCGGAATTGGCGCTGCTCACCCAGCCGATGGTGCGCAGCTTGCCCGGACGGGAGAAGATGGAGTAGCGCGTCTCCAGCTCGGCGACATATTGGCCGCGGCGGAAGACCTGGGTATCGAAATTGTTGGAGTTGGAGACAGCACCGATCAGGAAATAGCCGGCGCGCAACGCCCATTGCTTCTGGTTGAGCTCGGCGGTGAAGCCGTAGGTGAGGCCCAGCTTGTCGGCGGCATAGTCGAAGGCGCCGGGCGCCCAGATCGACCAGTTCATGAAGTCGCGGCGGGTATCCTTGGCGTAGGAATTGCCGTCGAAGACGTCGCCGACCGAAAATTTGCCGGCCTGCAGCGTCAGGCGATTGACGTCGACCTTGCCGGCAAGCTGCTGCTGTGCGCTGGCGAGCTCCTCCTGCTCGCCGCCGAATCCGAAGGTCTGGCGCACGTAGAGCCGCGAGGTGTTGTAGTGCGGGTAGGGGAAATTCGACTTCTGCGCCTCGCCGCTGGTGAAGCCGGCGACACCGACGGTGTCGCTGAGGCCAAAACCCTGCAGCAGTTCGGGGTTGTAGTAGACCTCGCCACCTTCCCAGAGCCGGGCGTTCAGATAGAGGCTGTTGCTCCAGGTGGCCTGCGCCTGCCGCGCCGGCGTCAGGCTGTTGGTGCCGGTATAGGGCGCGCGGAATGCCGGGTAGCCCTGTCCCAGATAGGTGGTCTGGCCGTGGATCTCCCAGCGGTCAGATTCAGGATCGGTGATGTCGGTTTTCGGCGACCAGCCTTTCGATCCCGGCCAATCGACTTTGCGGTTCAGGCCAAGCCGAAGTGACTGGAAATCGAGCGTCGAATTGTACTGCGTCCCTGACGGGAAATTGACATCGGCTTTGCCGAACTGGGCATAGAGATATTCAAGCCTCACGGTCCAGTGCGGCGCGAAGGCGTATTCCAGCCCGGCGCCCGCGGCCCATCCGGGGCGGACGTTGATATGCTTTTCTTCGACGTCGACGCCGGTTGGCGTATTCAGAAACCGCCCGCCGGTCCATGCGAAACCGCCGGTGGCGTAGGCCAGCCAGGGCCCGCTGGTATAGCCGACGCGGCCGCGCACGGTGCCAAAATAGTCCCAGCGCTCTTCGAGATCGGAGTTCGGCGTGGCGAACTTGGCCACGACGTGGTTGGACGGCAGATAATTCGGGAAGGTGAGATCGGCTTCGACGCCGAGGAGGAGCCCTGAAGGCAGGTGATAGTTGTAGCCCGCCTGCACGCCGCCGATCAGGCCGCTGACCACGCTGTTGGTCGTGCTGACGGCGGGGTCGGCCAGCGTCGCGAACGAAGAGCCGCGGTGATAGCCGGTATGCCCGCCGATGTAGAAGCCGCTCCAGTCGAATGCCGGGCGAAGGTAGGGCGCCTTCAGCGGCAGGTCGGCCGCAATGGCCGGGCTGCCGAGCGCCAACGCACCGAATGCGGCACCGGCCAGCGCATGTTCCAGAGGTCGGCGGTTGCTGTTCACAGGGCTGATCGTCCCAATGCGACGCCTGTCGTCGCCGCGCACCATCACCGCAGATTCGAACGCCTGCCGCCACCCAACAAATACAGTCATCAACCCCGTCGCCCCAATCGAATGCGCGCGGTTCCGCCCGGGTCCAGCCCTCAGACTAGGACGATCCGCCATTTACCGTTCGATCCTTATTGCAAGTAATTCGCAATAGCAAGAAGCTGCCGGACTGCTAGGGTTGGATGGCATCGTTACGTGACGCGGCTGCAACAGCCTCAGGCAGGGTTGGCCGCCGTTCGGACAGATCGCTGACAGGTATTCGGAGATATGGCTGACACGTCGCGCGTGCGCAGACGTTGCGGGGCCTCCGCACGAAAAAGGTGACCCGCCCGGGGGGACCACCGGGCGGGTCGGGTTCAGCACGGGGTGGATGAGGCGCCCGTGCTGGACCCAGATCCACGAGAAGCGTTTTCAGGTCTGAAGTGGCTTGCTTGAAAGAAGACGCTTCTCAAACAGAGACCAGGTCAGCCGCGGAAATCAGTAAGCGCAGGTACGGACGCGGCCGATGTAGTTGCCGAAAGCGTCGAACTGGCGAACCCAGCCGCAGCGGCGATAGCCGTCGTAGTAGTAACCGTCATTGCTGGCGGCGATGGCGCTGCCGACGATGGCAGCACCGACGAGACCGGCACCGACACCCCAGCCCCAACCGATGGGCTTGGCCTGGGCCTGGGTCGCGGAAGCAACCGTTCCGGTGATCGCAAGGGTGGCGAGAGCGAGAGCGGCGAACTTGGTCTTGAGGGACATTTCAATCTCCATCCTGTGTTGCGCGGCCATTGTGGTCCGCATGCGAGTTGGACGGAGCGCCCTCCAAAGCGGTTCGAAAGGCCGCCCGGAAATATGGTTTCGTCAATTATTTCATAAATATTACAGATAGTTAGGCTGTCAGCGGGGCTTACGACGAAACAATTCGACGTCGAATGTGTCGACATCGCTAAGCAATTCGCAGAACGCGCGCGCGCCGTGATCGAGCAATTGCTCGCCTTTCTCGGCGCAGGCTTTGGTGGCATCTCCCACCGCTCCACTTTCATTGAGGTCCTGCGCCTGCCATGCGAATGGGACCGGCCGATGGGCTGAGAGCCAGCGGAATTTCTGCTCCATCGCGATGCTGGCGGGACGAAAATCGGCGATCGCTTCGCGGCGCACCGTGTGCGGATAGCGCGCCAGCATGATCGATGTCTCGACCGCACCGCCATGAATGCCGTGGCGGATTTCTTCCGCGGAAAACAATCCGTCCGGTACGCCGAAGCGCGACCAGCTCGTGGTGACGACGAGCAGCTTGTGATGCGCGCGCAGGTCCTGCGCGACCAGCGACATCGCCGCGCTGTTGCCGCCATGGCTGGTCACGATCACCAGCTTGCGGATACCCGACCGGGCGACGATCTCGCCGATATCAATCCATTCCTTCAAGGCGACATCGGTCGGCAGCGTCTTGGTACCGGGATAATCGATATGCTCGGTGGAAATGCCGATCGGCTGCAGCGGCAGAAAGGTGACGGGCAGCGCAGCGGGCAACAGCTCGCGCACGCGGGCCAGATAGGCCTCGCCGATCAGGACGTCGGTTTCCAGTGGCAGATGCGGGCCGTGCTGCTCGGTCGCCGCCAGCGGCAGCACCGCGATCCAGCGCGCGGCATCGGCTTTGGCGACATCTGGCCAGTTGATGTCGGTCCAGTTGCGGGGCGGAACGGTGGAGGCCATCGAGCGGAGCGTTTCTTTGGATGAATTTGCCGGGTAGTTTGCTAGATATTCCGGGGACGAGTCCAATCCTGGATTAGATCCCTGAGAAATTCCGTGGGGACGTGGTCAACGTCCATAGAATCCCATCATGGGCCAGAACAAGAGACGGAGTCCAACCATGAAGGCGGCCTTTTTTGCGCGAGCGTTAACCGCAGGTCTTCTGGCGTTGCTGACGGGACTGATGCCCGCCCGCGCGGAAACCCTCGACAAGGTGTCGTTTGGAACCAACTGGGTCGCAGAGGCCGAGCATGGCGGGTTCTTCCAGGCGGTCGCCGACGGCACCTACAAGAAATACGGCCTCGACGTCACCATCGTTCCCGGCGGTCCCAACACCAACAACCGCATCCTCCTGACTGCCGGCAAGCTCGATTTCTTCATGACCGCGAACACGCTGCAATCGTTCGACGCCGTCACCAACAACGTGCCGGTGGTCGCGGTCGCCGCCATCTTCCAGAAGGACCCGCAGGTCTTCCTGATCCATCCGGAAACCAAGTTCACCAAACTCGAAGATCTCAAGCCGCTCACGCTGTTCGTGTCCAAGGAAGGCGTCGCGAGCTATTTCCAGTGGCTGAAGTCCGAATACGGGTTCAGCGAGAGCAAGGTCAAACCCTACACCTTCAATTCGCAGCCCTTCATCGTGAACAAGCAGAGCGCGATGCAGGGTTACGTCACCTCCGAACCCTTTGCCGTCGAGAAGGCGGCCGGCTTCAAGCCGGGCGTAATCCTGCTCGCCGATCACGGCTTCAACGCCTATTCGACGCTGATCGAGACGCGCCGCGAGATCGTCGACAAGAAGCCGGACCTCGTGCAGCGCTTTGTCGATGCCTCCGCGATCGGCTGGTACAACTATCTCTATGGCGATAATTCGGCTGGCAATGCCATGATCAAGAAGATGAACCCGGAAATGACCGACGAATTGCTGAGCTATTCCGTCGCCAAGATGAAGGAATACGGCATCGTCGATTCCGGCGACACCTTGCGCGACGGCATCGGCGCCATGAGCGATGCGCGCGTCGCCAGCTTCTTCGACAAGATGGTGCGGGCCGGCGTGGTTCGCCGCGATATCGATTATCGCCAGGCTTACACGCTGCGCTTCGTCAACAAGGGCGTCGGTGTCGATCTGCGGCCGAAGAACTGACGCGAGATGGCCGAGCCGGCCTTGTCCGAGACGGATATCGACGCCGCCGGCCTCGCGGTGCGGCTGCGCGCCGTGACCAAGACCTATGACAACGGCGTGACGGCGCTGGGGCCGCTCGATCTCGATGTCGCGAAGGGCCAATTCGTCTCGCTGCTCGGGCCGTCGGGCTGCGGAAAATCGACCGCGCTGCGGCTGATTGCAGGGCTCGCTGCGCCGAGCGCGGGCACGGTGGAGGTTTCCCATCGCGCCAGCAAGGCGGATGGGCGTCATCCCATCGGCTTTGTGTTTCAGGAGCCCACCTTGATGCCGTGGGCGAGCGTGCGCGAGAACGTGCGTCTGCCGCTCAAGCTGGCGCATGTAACGACTGATGACGCCGACCGGCGCATCGACGCGGCGCTGGCTCAGGTCGGCCTTGTCGAATTTGCCGGTGCATACCCCAGAGAACTCTCCGGCGGCATGAAGATGCGGGTCTCGCTGGCGCGCGCGCTGGTCACCGACCCCGATATTCTGCTGCTGGACGAGCCGTTCGCGGCGCTCGACGAGATCACGCGCTTTCGGCTCAACAACGATTTGCTGGATCTCTGGCGCAAGCTGCACAAGACCATCATCTTCGTCACCCATTCGGTGTTCGAGTCGGTCTATCTGTCGCAGCGGGTGATCGTGATGACGGCGCGGCCGGGCCGCCTGGCACGCGAGTTTCGCATCACGACGACGGAGCCGCGCAGCGAGGAGTTTCGTACCTCGGCGGAGTACGCGGCCCACTGCCGTGAGGTCTCCGGCGCGCTCGCGCCGTCCTATTCCGGGCAGCGCGGCGCATGAGCTCGTTCCAGAATATCGGCCGCATGCTCATGCCCATCATTGTGGCTGCGGCAGGGCTTGCGCTGTGGGAACTCGTGGTGCGCGTCAACGACATCCAGCCCTATGTGCTGCCGAGCCCCTATGTCGTGTTGCAGACGCTTGTTGCCGACTGGAGCGTGCTGTCGGAATCGCTCGGCGTCACCCTGCTCACGACGCTGGAAGGCTTCATCGCGGCCGCGGTCGTCGGCATCGCGCTGGCGCTGTTGTTCAACCAGTCGAAATGGCTGGAATATTCGCTGTTTCCTTACGCCGTGATCCTGCAGGTCACGCCTGTCATCGCCATCGCGCCGCTGCTTTTGATTTATCTGCCGCAGCAGACCGCGGTGATAGTCTGCGCCTGGATCGTGGGCTTTTTTCCGGTTCTCGCCAACACCACGCTCGGGCTGAATTCGGTGGACCGCAATCTGGCCGGGCTGTTTCAGCTCTATGGCGCATCGCGCCTGCAGACGCTTCGCTATCTGAAATTGCCGGCGGCACTGCCCTATATTCTCGGCGGCCTTCGGATCGCGGGCGGTCTTTCGCTGATCGGCGCCGTGGTCGCCGAAATTGCGGCAGGCACGGCCGGCGCCGGCTCTGGCCTCGCCTTCCGGATCGCAGAATCCGGCTATCGCCTCAACATTCCCCGAATGTTCGCGGCGCTGTTGTTGCTGTCGGTGGCCGGGATTGTCATCTATGCCCTGCTGGCGCTAGTTTCGCACCTCGTGCTACGCCGCTGGCACGAAAGCGCGCTTGGAAAGGAAAATTGATGGCCGCCGCTAATGTTTCGTCCGACAAGATCGATCTCCTGATCTATGGGCCTGTCAGGCCGATCCTGGAAAACGGCTTTTCGGATCAGTACGTCCTGCATATGGCGGAGAGCCGCGCCGACCTCGAACGCTTGACGCCTGATACGGTCGCAAAGATCCGCGGCATGGCGGTGACCTATCACATGGTGCCGGCGGACGCGAAGGCGCTGTCGCAGTTTCCAAAGCTCGAAATCGTCGCAAGCTTCGGCGTCGGCTACGACCACGTCGATTCCGCCTATGCGCGCGAGCACAATATCGTCGTCACCAACACGCCCGACGTGCTGACGGAAGAAGTCGCCGACGTCGCGATGGGGCTTTTGATCTCGACGTTGCGCGAATTCGTCAAGGCCGACCGCTATTTGCGCTCCGGCCTGTGGCAGGCGCAGAACTATCCCCTCAGCGCCGGCTCGCTGCGCGACCGCACGGTCGGCATCGTCGGCATGGGCCGCATCGGCCAGGCGATCGGACGCCGGCTCGAAGCGTCGCTGGTGCCGGTCGTCTACCACTCGCGCAACAAGTCTTCGGCGGTGTCCTACAAGCACTATCCTGATCTGATGGAGATGGCGAAGGACGTCGACACGCTCGTCGTGATCGTTCCGGGCGGCGCCTCCACCGCCAAGATGATCAACGCCGATGTGCTCAAGGCGCTCGGGCCGCGCGGCGTCCTGATCAATGTTGCGCGCGGCTCTGTCGTCGACGAGCCGGCGCTGGTTGCCGCCTTGAAATCCGGCACCATCCTCGCGGCCGGGCTCGACGTCTTCGCCAACGAGCCGAACGTGCCGGACGAGCTGAAGGCGATGCAAAATGTCGTGCTGTTGCCACATATCGGCTCGGCTTCGGTGGTAACGCGCAATGCCATGGACCAGCTCGTGGTCGACAATCTGGAGACCTGGTTTGCCGGCAAGGCGCCGCTGACGCCGGTGCCGGAAACCCCGGTGAAGGGACGCTGATGTCGCTTTCGCGTTCGGGTATCGCAGCAGCAGCGCTGATCGCGCTGCTTACGCCGTCGGCGGCGCAGGATGCTTCGAACCTGAAGAAGGACATGATCGGGCAGTGGGAGCTTTCCACCACTGAGCGTGGCAAGACCTGCGTCGTCACGCTGAAGGGCGATGCGGCGCCGCAAGGGCTCAAGCTCGAGCTTGAGCCGAACTGCCCGAAGGCATTGCCGTTCACCAAGGACATCGCGGCCTGGAACATCAAGGGGTTGGACATCGTCCGGTTGCAGGATGCGGCCGGCCAGCCGGTGATCGACTTCACCGAGGTCGAAAGCGGCATCTTCGAGGGCCTGCGGACCGGGGAGGGCGTCTACATCCTGCAAAACCTCGCCGCCGCCCGCTCGCTCGCCAAGTCGATGGACCAGATGATCGGCGACTGGTCGATGGTCCGGGGCAGCGGCCAGACGATCTGCGGCCTGACGCTGACCAACACCGAGGCCTCGGGCGATAATTTCCAGGTTTTCCTGAAACCGAAATGCGATCCGGCGGTCGCGGCCTTCGCGCCGACGGAATGGCGGCTGGATCGCGGGCAGATGATCCTGATGTCGAAGTCCGGCGAAAGCTGGCAATTCGAGGCCGACGACAATGCGCAGTGGCGGCGGGTGCCCGATACCGCCGATCCGTTGATCATGCTGCGCGGGCAGTAGCGTCCAGTTGTTCGGATCGTGAACGGCGGCGTGTACTCGTAAATCAGGCGCTTGGTCTTGGTCGCGCCTGATTTTGGCCCGTCGCTCAACAGCAGCGCAAAGGCGGACATCGCCGGGCGATCAGCCCGCCTTGTCGCTCGAAGGCATCGCGGACATGTCCATCCACATCGCTCCCAAAGCATGGCCATCGGGATCAGCGAAGTCGCGGCCGTACATGAAGCCATGGTCTTCAATGGGGTTGATGTCGGCGGTGCCGCCATTTGCGGCGGCTGCGCTGTTCATCGCATCGACAGCGTCGCGGCTGTCGCACGACAGAGCCAGCATCACTTCGCTCGACGTTTTTGGCGGGATGGGGCGGCTCGTAAAGGTGTGCCATTTTGCATGGGTGAGCAGCATGAAGTTGATTGCTTCACTCCACACCATGCACGCAGCCGTCTCATCGGTCAGCTGGGGATTGTTCTTGAAACCGATGGATTCGTAGAAGGCCATGGACGCCTTCAGGTCGGTGACCGGCAGGCTCACAAAAATCATATTGCTCATAACTCTTTCCTTCACCTGTTGGATGTCCCTCTCCAGCGAATGGCGCAAAGGGCGATCGTCCCGGCTTAAAGACGGTTGAAAGCCTGCCGAACCGACATCGCATGTTGCGTTTTTCTGGAACTGTAACGGCTAAACTCCAGGCCGATGCCCCGGTCGCGGCCGGATAGGCCGGCTGGTCCGCGGCAAGCCGCAAAAATTTATTCAGCGGCCCTGTCGATCCGGCGCCCTCCCGTTCGTCGTCTCCCATAGCGAGACAGTTTTGCGGCGATTGCCGCCGCGGCTCGCCTCAACGGGAGTTTTTTCGATGCGCTTCATGTCTATCGTTACCTCACCCCAGCCGGATAAAGCCCCGACGCCCGCCCTGATGGAAGCGATGGGCAAGCTCGCCGAGCGCGAGATCAAGGCCGGCCGCATGCTCGACATGGGCGGGCTGCTGCCGATTGCCATGGGCGGCGCGCAGGTCAGGATCACCAATGGCAAGATCAGCGTGACTGACGGGCCGTTTGTGGAAAGCAAGGAGCTGATCGGCGGCTACGCGATCTTCGAATTCCGCGGCATGGATGAGGCGGTGGCGGCCGCGCGGGAATTCATGCAGCTGCACCTCGAGCATATGCCGGGATGGGAGGGCACCTGCGAGGTTCGCGTGATGGCGACACCGGGGGTCGATGGCGCCTGCGAGGCCGCCATCCGCGCCCACGCCTGATGCCGACATTGGCCGGACGCAGTCGGCGGCGATGACGGCCGCCGACATCCATCGCACCATCCTGGCGGTCTGGCGCATCGAGCAGCCGCGCCTGCTCACCAGCCTGTCGAGGATGTTGCGCGATGTGCCGCTGGCCGAAGACTTGGCGCAGGAGGCGCTGGTCGCGGCGCTCGAACATTGGCCTGATACCGGCGTGCCCGAAAAGCCCGGCGCGTGGCTGATGGCAACCGCCAAGCGCCGCGCGCTGGATGATTTGCGCCGGCGCAGCATGCTCGCCCGCAAGCACGAGATGCTGATACGCGATCTCGAGCAGGAACAGCAGACGATGCCTGACCCGGACACGGCGCTTGACGACGATATCGGCGACGAGCTGCTGCGGCTGATCTTCACCGCCTGCCATCCGCGATTGCCGCGTGAGGCCCGCGCGGCGCTGGCGCTGCGGATGATCTGCGGCCTGACCACGGAAGAGATCGCCCGCGCCTTCCTGCAGCCGGAGGCGACCATTGCCCAGCGTATTGTGCGCGCCAAGCGGACGCTGTCGGAATCCGGGCTCGCCTATGAGACGCCGCGCGGCGCGGAGCTCTCGGAGCGGCTGGCCTCGGTGCTGGAGGTCGTCTACCTCATCTTCAACGAGGGCTATACGGCCGCCCACGGCGACGAATGGCTGCGGCCGCAGCTCTGCAACGATGCGCTGCGCATGGGCCGTGTGCTGACACTGGTCGCGCCGCAGGAGGCCGAAGCCCACGGCCTGCTGGCGCTGATGGAGCTAAATGCCTCCCGAACCGCGGCGCGCACCGACGCTTCAGGCGATCCGATCCTGTTGATGGACCAGAACCGCGCCCGCTGGGATCAACTTCAGATCCGCCGCGGGCTGACGGCGCTGGCGCGCGCGCATGAACTCGACGGCGGACGCGGCTTCTATGCGCTGCAGGCGGCGATTGTCGCCTGTCACGCCAGAGCCGCCACGCCTGATGAGACGGAGTGGCCGCGCATCGCCGCGCTCTACGCCGAACTGGCGGCCCTGGTACGTTCGCCCATCATCGAGCTCAACCGCGCGGTCGCCATCGGCATGGCCGAGGGGCCAGCCGCCGCGCTTGCGATCGTGGATGGGCTGGCTGGCGAGCCGGCGCTGAAGAATTATCATTTGCTGGAGAGCGTCCGCGGCGATTTGCTCTGCCGGCTCGGCCGCCATGCTGAAGCCCGCGCGGCATTTGAAATCGCCGCGGCGCTTGCGGGTAACAGGCGCGAGCAAGAACTGCTGAAACGGCGCGCCGCCGCGCTACGCGGCAGTGCGCCGGATCGCCTTTTAGATTAGATGAAGCGAGATCAGATGAAGCGGAACTGCGAGCGCTCGCGCTTGGCGAGTTTCGGAATGGCTTGGCCAAGGATGATATTCTTGAAGTGATCGGTTTGCTGGTGCTCGGCAAACGCCGCCTCGCCCTTGAACACTTCGTAGAAAAAGAACTCCCTCGGCTTGGCGAGGTTCTGGTGAATCTGGAACTCCTTCACGCCCGGTTCGCGCTGCGCCTGCGGAAGGAAATCCTTCAGAAGTGCCGCGACCGCGCCTTCCTCTCCGGAATTGACTTCCCAGAAGGCGGTGACGATCAGGTTCTGGTTTGTAGCGTCGGTGGTTGCCATGATGCTCTCTCCTGTGGAGGCCGCTGCCAGTTGGTTTCTCCGGCCTGTGGCTTGCGGTCATCATGCGCGCTTGCACGACGGGATGTTTCGATAGGTATCGAACTGTCGTGGTCGTGATGTTGGAACCCGCCTGGCGACCGACGCGTTAGGCATCCTGCCGCCGGTTTTGGAAATGGAGCAGGTCCATGGCGAAAAAGACCGTGCTTGCGATCGGCATCGAACCCTCCCTCGTCGATTTCAGCGCTTTCCCGGGGCTCACGGACGAATTGGTGACGAGCACCCTTCAGGCTCAGATCGAGCGGCTTCGCGCCATGGGTTATGACGCCGACAGCTGCCTGATCGATCTCGGCGACACCGCTGAAGCCGTCGCATCGCTGGCGTTGGGCGCCAAGCATTATGATTGCGTGGTAATCGGCGCCGGCCTGCGCGAGCCGCGCGAGCGGCTTGAGCTGTTCGAGCGGATCATCAATCTGGTTCACCTCGCCGCGCCGCAAACCCGCATCTGCTTCAACACCACGCCGGCCGATACCGCCGAGGCGGTGCAGCGGTGGGTCACGCCGTGAGCTTGCACGCGGTTACGTTGGACGAAAGGAACCGAGCAGGCTGTCGATGATCTTTTGACCGCGGGCGCGAAGCTTCTTCGGATTCTCGGCTCCCGGCAGCAGCAGCGCCATCTCGCAGATCATCGCATCGACCATCCGGCTCAATAGTTCGATGTCCTCGAAATCGAGCTCACCCTGGCGGTTCAGCGCCGCCAGCGTTGCCGTGAGCAGGGCCATCGGGTGAGCTTCCTCGATCTCGCGGTAGCGCGCATTGCCGAGCACCGCCGGTGCTTCCTGGATCACGATGCGCGCATACGCCGGCTCCAGGCAGACATCGAGATAAGCCTCGATGCCCTCGGTCAGGCGATCCCATATCTTGCGCTGAGTTTTCGCGCGCGCCTCGATTTTACCGGCAGCCTCGATCTGCAATGCCACGACCACGGCGTCGAACAGCGCCGTCTTGTCCTCGAAGTGATGATAGAAGGCGCCCCGCGTCACCCGCGCCGCGCGCGAGATCGCCTCTATTCCCGCCGCCTGATAGCCCTCATCCGCAAAAGCCTCACGGCCGGCGGCCAATAGCGCCTGCCGCGTGGCCTCCGTGTACTCCTCGCGGCGGGTTCGTTCGCGTCCAGTTTCCTGCATGCTTCCGACATACCACTTGACGTACTAGATACCACCAGCATATAACATACATACTGTATGTGAAAGACACGCGGTACGAACAGGCTTCAGGCGCGAGGGAGCGGCTCATGAATAGCGATCGGATGTTCGAGCTTGCCAAGACGCTTGCTGTTGCGAAGAGCCGGCAGGACGTGCCGGCGGCGCTGAAGGTTCTCCATCCCGACATGCTGCTGGAAAATCCGGCATTCGGTACCCGTGCCCGCGGTCTTGCCGAGAACGAGAAAGTGCTCGGCCGCTTCTTTGCGGCGTTCCCGGACTACAACGTCGTCCTCGATGGCCATGCCGCCAACGACGAGACCCTGGTTTGCTGGGGACATGCACAGATGACCATGACGGGCGACCGCTTTGGCGTCGTTCCTAACGGTGCGCGGGCCGAGCTGCCGGTCTTCATTCAGTTCGCCTTCAGGGACGACCTGATCGTCCATGAACGCTTCTTTTTCGATCTATCGGAGCTGTGCGCCCAGTCGGGCGTCTCGACCGATGCGGTCAGGAGCCGGATTTTCGGCGCCACCACCGCCCGGCCGGTCGCCGCCGAATGATGTCTCCCAGCAAGGCAAGAGTTTAAAGATGAACATGGACCCGCGCGTCAAATCCGTTGCAGCCATCAGCACGGCACCTCTCTTCGACATCGTCGTCGATCTCAATCCACGGCTGAACATCGGCGATGGCCCGTTCGGCCGCCGCATCCTGTTCGGCGCCGCCGGCGGCCGCTTCGAAGGTCCGAGCCTGCGCGGCGAGGTGGTGCCGGGCGGCGGCGACTGGGCGCTGTTTCGCGCTGATGGCGCGATGTCGCTCGACGTACGCCTGACCTTGCGCACCCATGACGATGCGCTGATACAGATGACCTATGGCGGCCGCTGGATCACGCCACCCGAATTGCGCGCCGAGATGGCTGACCCGGCTAAACGATATCGGGTCGATCCGTCGCGCTACTACTTCCGCACCAACCCGCTGTTCGAAACCGGGGCCAAACAATATGCCTGGATGAACGACATCGTCTGTGTCGGATCGGGCTATCTGGTGGAGGGCGGCATCGCCTACGCCGTTTCGCAGGTGGTCTGACGGTTGCGCTTGCTACCGCGTCTGACGGACGGCCGTCCAGATGGCGGCAGCAGCGGTAAGCGCGAGGACGCCATAGGGCGCCCAGGCCTGCGGCTCTCCCATGGTCTGCAGGGTCATGCCGCTCAGGAGGCACCAGAGAACGGGGATCGGCAGCAGCCATGGCACAAGCTTGCTCTGGGCGAGCAGCAGAACGCCGAGCGTCGCCATCACAGTCGGATCGGGCGCGATGCCGAACACCTCCGACGACGCCCAGCCGCGTCCCCCTAGCGGCGCCAGCAATGGCTGCCCGGCAAAGGCAAAGCCGAGAATGAAGTATCCGATCCAATCGGAAGGCCCGCGCCGGTCGAAGGCGAGGGCATCGCGCAGGGATGCGACAAGGAGCAGCGCGCCCTCGACGAAAAACGCCGGCGCGACATAGGTCGCAGCCCAGTTGATGGTCGAATAGCGGTTCCACAGGAAGGACCAGCCGACGAAGATCCAGGCGATGGCGAGGATGAGGGCGATCCAGCGCGTCCCGATTTGCGGCCGCCGCGCGATGAGCAGGATGATCGCGAGGCCGGCGGTGAGCGTCACGAGGTGCAGTGGCCATAGCGCCGCATTGTGCGCTTCGAACAGGCGCCAATAGACGCGCGGCGAAAACAGCAGGAAATCCTCGGGACGATAGGTCCACCATTCCGACATCAAAGCGCCTTCACATGCGCGGAGATGCGTTGCCGCATGGCAGCGTCAGGCAGCGGGCCGGTGGCGGCCGCAAGGTTTTCGCGGACGTGGTCGACGCGGGTGGTCGCGGGAATGGTGACGGTGACGGCCGGATGGGCGAGAATGAATTTCAGCATGAGCTGCGCCCAGCTCGAGGCGCCTGTTTCAGCCGCCCATTCGGGCAGCTGCTCGCGCTTCAGCCGCTCGATCAGCGCGCCCTGTCGGAACGGCCGGTTGATGATGACCGCAATGCCGCGCTCCGCGGCCAGCGGCAACAGCCGCGCCTCCGCCTCGCGGTCGACGACATTGTAGGAAAACTGCACGAAATCGATCGGCTCGCTGCGCATGATCTGTTCAAGCAGGTCATGTCGGCGGCCTTCGGACGTGGTGATGCCGACGTATCGCACCGTGCCGGCGGCCTTCATCTGAAACAGCGTCTGCAGGTGCGGCTTCCAGGTGAGGAGATTATGAACCTGAAGCAGATCGAACTTCGGTACACCCCAGAAGCGACGCGATTGCTCGATCTGGGCCGGGCCTGCCGATGCCGAGGAGGTCCAGACCTTGTCGGCTGCGAACAACGCCGGCGGCCGCCCGAGTTTTTGCAGCCCATAGCCGACCACCGGCTGCGACGAGCCATACATCGGCGAGGAGTCGATCACGCGGCCGCCGGCCTCGAAGAAAGCGGCGATGACGGCGGCACATTCGTCCTTGAGCGCTGCGTCTTCGCCGACATTGAAGGTGATCCAGGTCCCGAGGCCAATGACCGGAATCTCCTCGCGGGTTGAGGGGATGGCGCGGCGGACGGGTTGACCTTGCTGCGCACGCAACGTGCCCGGCAAGGACGCAGCCACGGCCAGGGAGGCTTGCAGGAAGGTCCGGCGGGTCGTCCGCATTCGGGGCTCCATCATCGCGGCAGGGCCGCGCCGCCCGAGCTAAACACCGCTAGATCAGCTTCAGTCCTCTCAAACTTGCGTGACCGTTCTTGCCGATAATGGATATGGCCGCGGACGGAGATGCCTTAGTGGGGCGGCGATATCTATGATGGCTGTCGGCGTGCGATGCCAGGGATCGTATGTCGCGCGACAAGAGGCTTCGCATAAACAACCTCTCCGATGCGACTGTGCCCTACGAGGACCGCCCCATTTGAGGCGGCTCTTTGTGCCATTGAACCCGGCCAATAATAAAGCGCGATGGCCGTTCGATCGTGCCATCGCGCTAGGGTCACCGAATCAATCGAACAGCATCCTGGTTCGCAACTCGTTGCGGACCAATCTGTCGGTTTCAGCAAGCGACATCGCGCTCCTCAGTTCCTCGATCCGGTCGAGAAATTTGTCGACCAGATGCTTCGGGCTCATCAAAAGAGCCGCGCCCCGTATCCGCCATGCCAGTTGAGCTATCATGGATCCCCTCTCATTCGAGAATGAGCTACCCCTCTCATCCGCTGAACTACTCTCTCACGCATTCACCAAAGCGCGAAGCGCAGAGTTAATAAATGGTAAATGCAGGCGGCGTGTGCACAATGAGCGGAGCGCATTTCGCCCGACAAGATCAAATCAGCTTCATCCCCTTCAGGCTCGCATGGCCGTTCTTGCCGAGATGATTAGTGGCGCGCCGCTGTTACGGCAGATAGCGCTGCCTCGGCGGCCGTCCTGACATCGTCATCCGGATCCTCAAGCAGCGCATTCAGGGCCCCGACGGCACCGCACGCCCGCGGCCCAACAGCCTTGAGACCGAGGGCTGCCTGCTGTCTCAAGTCGGCGCGGTCCGTCCTTTCGAGAAGTTTCACCAGCATAGGCACGGCCCTTTCATCCCCCGTGATCTTCGCCAGGGCGATTGCTGACCACGCCGCCAGCCCGGGTCGCGATGAGTGCAATTGTGCGAGTAGCAATTCAGCTGCCGCGACGGCGGCCGGCCCGATCCGTCCCAACGCGTCCGCCGCCCATTCTGCGCGCGGATCGCCTTGCTGCACAAGAGTGTCCGAGAGTGCCGGTACCGCCGCGACACCAATGCGGACAAGTGCCGTTGCTGCCGCCGACACGACGATGCCGCTGTCGTGTCCGAGCGCTGCCGTTAGCGCCGAAAGGGTTGCAGGATCGCCAGAGCCCATGGAGCCCAGTGCGTCGGCGGCGGCCCACTGCAAGTCCCAATCATCGGACTCCAGCGCCGCACGAACTTGACCGATGAGTGGAGTCGCAGCAGGGCCAATCTGACTGATCGCGTCGCACACTGTTTCGCCGGAATCGGGGAACAGCCTTGCCAGGTGGGGCCGCGACGCGTCAATGCGGCCGTCTACACGCCACAGTGCCACAGCGGCAGCGATGACGGTGAAGTCGTCTTCGCCGTTCAGCGCGTCGATGAGGGACGGCACGGCCGCATGCGCCCTCGGGCCCAACATGCCAATCACCTTGCAGGCGGTAGCCGCCGAGCGTTTTCGCGCGCCCCGGACGACCTGACAGATCGGCGCAAGGTGGGACGTGAGATCGACGTCGTCCGCGAGCTCTTTCAGTTGACAGATCGCAATCTCCTCAACCCGCGCGGATCGATCCGATAACCGAGGCACGATCAGGTCGACGTGAGTCGCCGGATCGAGATCGAGGGATTCGATGGCGTAGCAGGCGCTCCAGCGGACGTCGTCATCCTCGTCTGTGAGCGCGTCGAAGATTTCCTGCTGACGTGCGCGCAATGGCGCGAGGTCTATGGCCGCTTTTGCAACGCTGCCAAGGCCATGCAAGGCAGCGCGCCGATCCTCTGTCATTCCCGTGCGTGCCATGTCGAACAGGACAGCAATTGTGCGTTGACGGCCGTCTCCGATCAGACCAAGGGCCCAGGCTGCGCGAGAGCGCACCGCCTGAGCGGAGTCTTCGAGCAGCGGCAGGATACTGTCTGTGGCGAGAACTGCCTCTTTGCCGATCGTCCCGAACGACGAGCATGCGCGCTGGCGCACGAGGTGATTATTGTGCCTGAGCTGCTCGATCAACGGTTCGATGCTGTCTGGCGCACAATGGCTGAGGCCATAGCTCGCGCTCTCGCCGACCTCCTTGTCTTCATCGTCCAGGAGCTCAAGCCAGACGGGAATCGCTGCGCGCGCGCGAACCCGGACTTTCCGGCAGAGATCGGACAGGTCGCGGATGGCTGTTTGCCGGCGCGGCCTGTCGGCGTGTCTGATTTCGGAGGCAACACGGAGTATGATCTCCGCTATCTTCTGGTCAGACAGGAAAGGGTCGTTAATCAACATGTGCTCCTAGATCAGCCGCAGCCCCTTCAGGCTCGCGTGCCCATTCTTGCCGACGATGATGTGATCGTGCACGGAAATGCCGAGTGGGGTGGCGATCTGGATGATCGCCTTCGTCATATGGATGTCGGCCTGCGAGGGTGTCGGATCGCCGGAAGGGTGGTTGTGCACCAGGATCAGCGCGGTCGCCGACAGTTCGAGCGCGCGCTTGATCACCTCGCGCGGATAGACCGGGGTGTGGTCGACGGTGCCGGTCTGCTGGATCTCGTCGGCGATTAGCTGGTTGCGCTTGTCGAGGAACAGCAGGCGGAATTGCTCCTTGTCGGCGAATGCCATGCCGGTCCGGCAATAATCGATCACGTCATTCCAGGACGACAGCGCGACCTTGCGCTTGATCTCGCCCTTGGCGACGCGGTGCGCGGCGGCCGCCAGCAGCTTGATTTGGTTGATCGAGGCTTCGCCGATGCCGTCGACTTCGCGCAGGCGCGCAACGGGGGCGTGGATCACTTCGGCGAACGAGCCGAATTTATTCAGCAGCGCCTTGGCCAGCGGCTTGGTGTCGCGGCGGGGCAAGGCCGGGAATAGCGCCATCTCCAGCAGCTCGTAATCGCTCAGCGCCTCCGGCCCGGCCGCGTGGAAGCGCTCGCGCAGGCGCTCGCGGTGGCCGTGATAATGCGGCGTCTCGGCGGGTTGATCCGGGGGATTGCTGGTCTTGGCTGGCATCGGCCGTAACCATGCCGAGCCGGCGGGCTTTTGCAACTCTAAAGTGCTGGCCGGCTTACGTGATAACCAGCGGCTTCTCGCCGTGGCGCTGCGACAGCGTGAAGATCTCGACACCATCAGCGGTCACGCCGACCGAGTGCTCGAACTGCGCTGACAGCGAGCGGTCGCGCGTCACCGCGGTCCAGCCATCGGACAGGATTTTCACATGCGGCTTGCCGAGGTTGATCATCGGCTCGATGGTGAAGAACATGCCGGGCTTGAGCATCACGCCTTCGCCGGGCCGGCCGATATGGATGATGTTCGGCTCGTCGTGGAACATGCGGCCGAGGCCATGGCCGCAGAAATCGCGCACCACGCTCATGCCCTGCGGCTCGACGAAGCTCTGGATGGCGTGACCGATGTCGCCGGTGGTGGCGCCGGGCTTCACGGCGGCGATGCCGCGCATCATCGCTTCATAGGTGACCTCGATCAGCCGCTCCGCCTTGCGCGGGATCGAACCGATCACATACATGCGGCTGGAATCGCCATACCAGCCGTCGACGATGAAGGTGACGTCGATGTTGACGATGTCGCCGTCCTTCAGCGCACGGTCGCCCGGCATGCCGTGGCAAACCACGTGATTGATCGAGGTGCAGGTCGAGTAGCGGTAACCGCGATACATCAGCGTCGCCGGATAGGCGCCATGGCTGAAGGCGAAGTCGCGGACGAATTCGTCGACCCGCGAGGTCGGCACGCCCGCTTTGACGATGTCGGTGAGCTCATCCAGGCATTTGGCGACCAGGGCGCCGGCCTTGCGCATGCCGGCAAATCCGCTCGGGCCGTGCAGCTTGATCTGGCCGGTCTTCCGCAACGAGGTTTCGGTCGCTTCAATATAGCTCATGGGCGGTCATGCTTCGGTGAAAATGGCAAGGGGCTGATTTGAAGGCCTAATTTAATGATCGGGACGGTCAGTGCAAGCTGACGTTGGGCCGCAGGCCCGCATAAATGGCCTGCATCTAGCCGGAAACTTCCACCACGGGCTCGACCGGCAGCGCGCCGCCGCGGATACGGATTTCGCGGACCGGATAGGGAACACGGATGCCCTCGCGCTTGAAGGCGTCCCATAGCGCCAGCATCACGTCACTTTTCACATTGTCCATGCCATCGGGGTCGGCGATCCAGAAGGTCAGCGAGAATTTCATGCCGGCCTCGGCGAACTCGGTGATGATGCAGTTCGGCGGCTTGTTCTTGATGGCGCGCGGGGCGGCCGCCGCGACCTCGATCGCCAGCTTGCAGACGAGGCGGGGTTCGGCGTCGTAATTGGTGCTGAACAGCACCTTCACCAGCGTGTTCTTGTCGGTATAGGTCCAGTTCACGACCTTCTGTGTCACCAGATCCTCGTTCGGGATCAGGAACTCGCGCCCGTCGCCGGCGGCCACCGAGATATAGCGCGTCTTCATGGCGCTGATCCGGCCCGAATTGTCGCCGATGGTGACGAGGTCGCCCGGTTTCACGGATTTGTCCGCCAGCAGGATGATGCCCGAAATGAAGTTGGCGACGATCTTCTGCAGGCCGAGACCGATGCCGACGCCGGCCGCGCCGGTAAAGACTGCCAGCGCCGAAAGGTTGATGCCGACGGCGCCGAGCGCGATGGCGATCGCCACCACCATCAGGCCGATGCGGATGATCTTGACCAGCAGCACCTGGACCGACGGCGTCAGGTCGCTGGCGCGGGTGATCCTGCTTTCGATGAAGTTGGCGGCGATGTTGGTCAGCCACAACGCCGCGATCAACAGCGCGCCGGCCTTGATCAGCAGCAGCGGCGTCAGCCGCAGGCCGCCGATCTCGATCGCAAACGAATCAAGCGTTTCCGCCGCGGGGTCGAGCTGGCCGAGGATGCTCAGCGCCGCGACGAACCAGGCCGTGATCGAGACCAGCTTGACGATGAAGGCGTTGCGGATCACCGACGTGATCAGCCGGATCACCAGCCAGGCCAGCGCCAGCTTGGCGGCGACCATCAGGAGGTAGCTGCGGCTTGGCCACGTCAGGTGGTACATCGTGACGCGCTCGGCGATCACCAGGATGGCGAACACCGCGGTCGACGCGCTGCCGACCAAGACGCGGACGAAATGCCGGAGCGGCAGCGGCCAGCGCATCGCCAGCGAGGTCATGTCGACCCGCTTACGGATCGCCGTCTCCGCCGCATAGGCAATGCCGGCCGCGGTCAGCATCAGCCCGAACTGCAGATAGAACCATGGTGAGGTGATCTCGGCGCCGACCGACCGCGCCGTCGATTGCAGAAACTCAATGATTTCTTTCGGGGCCATGTCCATCGGCAAATCTCGTCAGGGAGCGCAAGGCAATTTGATTCGCACGCACGGCAGATTTCCACAAACCGGGCAGGCGGACCATCGGTACCTGGACCGGCGAAGCCGGTTCAGTCCTTAAAACAGGGCTCATTGCCGCTATCGCAGAAATGGGTTGGCGTTCAACTATGGCAACGATAAGGATGCAATTGCAGGTATTTGCGGGCGAATTATCGGAGGTTCATGGCTTCTCTCGACTCGGTCAGCATCGCCATCTTTCTGGGCGCCGTTCTGGTGATGGCGGGCATCCTGTCGAGCCTGCTGGCGCTGCGGTTCGGGGCGCCGCTGCTGCTGGTGTTCCTCGGAATTGGCATGCTGGCCGGCGATGCCGGGCCGGGCAAGCTCAGCTTCGATGACGTCCGCACCACCTATCTGGTCGGATCGGTGGCGCTGGCGCTGATCCTGTTCGACGGCGGCCTGCGGACCAAGTTTCAAAGCATTCGCACGGTGCTGGCGCCGTCGATGGTGCTGGCGACGATCGGCGTCCTGCTCACTGCGCTGGTCACAGCGCCGGCCGCGAGATACGTCCTCGATCTGAACTGGACCGAGTCCCTGCTGGTCGGCGCCGTGGTGGCGTCGACGGATGCGGCGGCGGTGTTCCTGCTGGTGCATACGCAGGGCCTGCGCCTGCGGCCCCGCGTCGGGGCAACGCTGGAAGCGGAATCCGGCACCAACGATCCGTTCGCGATCTTCCTCACCCTGATGCTGGTCCAATTCATTTCGCTCGGCGAGAGCTCGCCCTCGCATGTCGTGTTCGAGCTGGCCCGTGAAGGCCTGCTGGGCGCCTTCGTCGGCGTGATCGGCGGACGCCTGGTGGTGCTGGCGCTGAACCGCATGGCGCTACCACAGGGCCTGCATGCGCCGTTCGTCACGACGGCGGCCGTGGTGATATTCGGCATGGCGCAGATCGCCCATGCCTCCGGCTTTCTCGCGGTCTATCTCGCCGGCATCATCATCGGCAACCGGCCGACCCGCGCGCACAATTCCGTGGTCACCTTCCTCGACGCCGCGACCTGGCTGGCGCAGATCGTGATGTTCGTCCTGCTCGGGCTATTGTCATCGCCGCAGCGCATCCTGGACAGCGTGGGGCCTGCGGTGATCGTGGCGTTGGTGCTGATGCTGGTGGCGCGGCCGCTGGCGGTGTTGCTGTGTCTGGTGCCGTTCCGCTTCAACTGGCGCGAAAAGATCTTTATCGCCTGGACCGGCCTGCGCGGTGCGGTCGCGATCTTCCTGGCCTCGATCCCGATGCTGATCGGATTGCCGAAAGCCTATCTCTATTTCGACGTCGCCTTTGTCGTCGTCATCATCTCGCTGCTGCTGCAGGGCTGGACGCTGGCGCCGGCGGCGCGGTGGCTGCACGTGGCGCTGCCGCGCGTCGACCGCGGTCCGCGGCGCGTCGAGCTCGATCTGCCGGGCCAGCTCGAGCAGCAACTGGTCGGCTATCCGGTGCGGCCGAAGAGCCTCTACTTCCGCCGCGGCCTGCTGCCGTCCTGGTCGAAGCCGACGCTGGTGATCCGCGACGAGCGGATCTTGTCGCCTGCGGAGGCCGATCCCGTCGCGGCCGGCGATTACCTCTACCTGCTGGCGCCGCCGGAAAAGGCCGAGGCGCTCGACCGCTTCTTCGTCGACATGGCGCCGAGCTCGGCGCCCGATCCACATCTGCTCGGCGATTTCATGGTGTCGGGCGAGCACACGCTTGGCGAACTGGCCGAGATCTATGGTGTATCCGTCGCGGAAGAGCAGGCAAAACTGACGCTGGCGGACTATTTCGACATTCACCTCGACCATGCACCAAAGGAGGGCGCCGAGCTGGCGCTCGATCCGATCGTATTGGTCGCGCGCAACATCGGCGGCGGACGCGTCAACGTCGTCGGCCTCCGATTGCCGGAAGAAGAGGAGGTGGTCGTGCCGCTGACACGCATGCAGCGGGCAAGGCGCAAGCTGGCAGAGATCTGGGCGTCGGTGGCAGGTGTCTGATCGCCCGGAAGCCGCGGTGCTTCAATTTGGCGTATAGAGGCTCCGCCGCTTCCTCGTCATTGCGAGCGAAGCGAAGCGCGCGGCATAACGGATGGATGGATTGCTTCGTCGCGAAGCCTGTCATCGGGCGCGCGTTCGCGCGACCCGTTGGCTCCTCGCAATGACGGGGTTAGCCCAAAATTACTCCTCCAGGGTAAATCCGACCCGCAAGGTGACCTGGTAGTGTCGCACGGAGCCGTTTTCGATATGGCCTCTGGTCTGCACGACCTCGAACCATTTCATTTCGCGGATGGTTTTTGAGGCGCGGGTGATGGCGTTCTGGATCGCATCTTCGATGCTTTTTTCGGACGAGCCGACGAGATCCAGGATTTTGTAGACGTGATCCTTCATTCCGGTATCGGCCATGGCTATCCTCCGTTGCGGCGATTGCTGCTCGGTGGTGAACGAGTTGGCGACCGCTCCAGTTCCAAGATTTTGGTTTCAAGACTTTCTGCCAGCCTGTGCATCTGGCGGCCGCAATGCGCCGCCGCGCGACTGGCATGCAACACGCGGGCCTTCCTGCGCATTTTCCGCTGTTGAGGAATGGCTAAACTATCATTAGCTTAGCTGCCGGCCAGCCGCTGGCCTCACGGTGGAAACGCAAGGAGAGACAGAACAATGTCCGCCCCCTCTGACGAACAGCTCGGCTTTGCGCCCGACTACGATTCTCCCGTGCCCTACATGCAGCGGACCCGCGATTATTACGCGGCGATCGGTTACACCACGCCCTACCGCTGGGCGCACTACGTCGACGCGCCGTTTCAGCCGCTGAAAAAACCGCTCGCGCAATCGCGCGTCACCATCGTCACCACAGCCGCGCCATATGATCCTACCAAGGGCGATCAGGGGCCGGGTGCGGCGTATAATGGCAGCGCAAAATTCTACCAAGTCTATGACGGCGATACGTCGAAGCAGCACGACTTGCGGATCTCGCATATCGGCTACGACCGCAAGCACACGACAGCCACCGACAGCGGCACCTGGTTTCCGCTGCCGCAGCTTCTGAAAGCCAAGGCCTCAGGGCGGATCGGCGAAGTGGCGCCGCGCTTCTTCGGCGCGCCGACCAATCGCAGCCACCGCGTCACCATCGAGACCGATGCGCCTGACATTCTCGTCCGCTGCCTTGCCGACAAGGTCGATGCTGCCGTGATCGTGCCGAATTGCCCGGTCTGCCACCAGACGTCGGCCTTGGTCGCGCGTCATCTGGAAGCCAACGGTATTCCGACCGTTGTCATGGGCTGCGCCAAGGACATCGTCGAATTCGCCGCCGCGCCGCGCTTTTTGTTTTCGGACTTCCCGCTCGGCAACTCCGCCGGCAAGCCGCATGACGTGGAGTCACAGGCGTTGACGCTGGAGCTGGCGCTGCGCCTCCTCGAATCCGCGCCCGGTGCGCGCACCACGATGCAGTCGCCGCTGCGCTGGAGCGAGGATGCCTCCTGGAAGCTCGACTACAACAACATCGCGCAGATGAGTCCGGAAGAGCTGGCACGCCGCCGCGCCGAGTTCGACAAGCAGAAAGAGATCGCTCGCGGCAACCGCGCGGCGTGATCGCTTCACCTTCCCCTGGAGGGGGAGGGTCGGCTCACATAGAGCGCAGCGAAATGCGAAACGGGGTGGGGTGATCTCTCCACTCGGGCACTGTTGGACGTGGAGAGACCGTCACCACCCCCGCCACGCATCTGGCGATGCGTGGCGACCCTCCCCCTCCAAGGGAGGGTGAAAAAGAATCAGGAGGATGCCGCTTTGACCCGACCGTTCGAAGGCGTGAAGATTCTCGACTTCACGCAGGTGCTGGCCGGCCCCTATGCGAGCTACCAGCTTGCGCTGCTCGGGGCCGATGTCATCAAGGTGGAGCGGCGCGAGGGCGAGGACATGCGCCGCACGCCGCTGAGCCGCGAATGGGCCGAACGGGGCCTGGCGCCCGGCTGGCAGGCGATCAACGGTAACAAGCGCAGCCTGACGCTCGACCTCTCCAAGCCGGAGGCGATCACCATCGTCAAGCAGCTCGCTGAGCAGGCCGACGTGGTGATGGAGAATTTCCGCCCCGGCGTGATGGACAAGCTCGGCATCGGCTATGCCGCGCTGTCGGCAATCAATCCGCGGCTGATCTATTGCGCGATTTCCGGCTTCGGCCAGACCGGACCGGGCCGATCGGGCGCCGGCTATGACGGCAAGATCCAGGCCCTGTCAGGCATCATGTCGATCACCGGCCATCCCGAGACCGGGCCGACCCGCGCCGGGTTTGCGGTCTGCGACGTGCTGTCGGGCGCAACTGCCGCGTTTGGCGTGTCGAGCGCGCTGTTTCAGCGCACCCATACCGGCAAGGGCCAGCTGGTTGACGTCTCCATGCTGGAGGCGACGCTGGCGTTCCTGTCCGGGCAGGTGGCGGACTATTCGGTCGCCGGCCATCGTCAGCAGCTTTCCGGCAATCAGGCGGTCAGCCGCCGGCCCACCGCCAATCTGTTCAAGGCCGGCGACGGCTACCTGCTGCTCGCCGTCAACAGCGAGAAGCAATACCAGGCGCTGATGACGGCGCTCGGCCGCGCCGATGCGCTGGAGGACCCGCGCTTCGCCGACTGGTTCGCCCGGCAGGAGAACGAGAAGGCGCTGCGGGCCATCATCGAGGAGGCGCTGGCGAAGAAGGACCCGCGCGAGTGGGAGACGATCCTGGAGGCCGCGGGTGCGCCCTGCGCCAGCATCTGGAAGGTCGAGGAGGTGATCGATCACCCGCAGATCGTCGCGCGCGGCGCCATCCAGGAGCTCGATACGCCCTATGGCCGCTTACGCTTTGCCGGCAGCGGCTTTCAGCTCGCCCATGGCGGCGGACGGCTCGACCGAATGGCGCCCGCGCTCAGCGCCCATACCGAGGAGGTGCTGGCCTCGCTGGGCTACGATACGCAAGCCATCGCGGAACTGCGGGCCCGCGAGGTCGTCTAAGGGATGATGAAATTAGATTTTGATTGCGACCAAGAAGAAGGTGCGCTCCCTCTCCCGCTTGCGGGGGAGGGCTGAGGTGGGGGTGTCTCCGCGGGCGATATTGCCCGAGTGGAGAGAGCCCCCACCCGGCGCTTCGCGCCGACCTCCCCGCAAGCGGGAGAGGTGAAGCGCGTCTGCGGGCCGGATCGATCTAACTAAAAATCATCATGCTCTAGCCGTAGCCGGGGCAGGGCATCCGGTTCCTGTCCCGTTTTGGGCGTGCCGGCGCATGGCGACCCTGCGCCAAGCCGCTTTTATCGGCCGGGCCCAGCGTCTAAAAGACGCCTTTCCCGCTTCCAGAAGGACAGATCATGCCCGCCTATCGCTCCCGCACCACGACCCACGGCCGCAACATGGCGGGCGCCCGCGGCCTCTGGCGCGCCACCGGCATGAAGAACGAGGATTTTGGCAAGCCGATCATTGCCGTGGTCAATTCGTTCACCCAGTTCGTGCCCGGCCATGTGCACCTCAAGGACCTCGGCCAGCTTGTCGCGCGCGAGATCGAGAAGGCGGGCGGCGTTGCGAAAGAGTTCAACACCATCGCGGTCGATGACGGCATCGCGATGGGCCATGACGGCATGCTCTACAGTCTGCCGTCGCGCGAGATCATCGCCGACAGCGTCGAATACATGGTCAATGCGCATTGCGCCGACGCCATGGTCTGTATCTCCAACTGCGACAAGATCACGCCCGGCATGCTGATGGCGGCGCTGCGCCTCAACATCCCGACCGTGTTCGTCTCGGGCGGGCCGATGGAATCGGGCAAGGTCAACCTCAAGGGCAAGATCCGCGCGGTCGATCTGATCGACGCCATGGTCGCCGCCGCCGACACCAATGTCAGCGACGCCGATGTCGAGGTGATCGAGCGCTCGGCCTGTCCGACCTGCGGATCGTGCTCGGGCATGTTCACCGCCAATTCCATGAACTGCCTCACCGAGGCGCTGGGGCTGGCGCTGCCGGGCAACGGCTCGGTGCTCGCGACGCATGCCGACCGCAAGGGCCTGTTCGTCGAGGCCGGCCATTTGATCGTCGATCTGGCGCGGCGCTACTACGAGCAGGATGACGAGACCGCGCTGCCGCGCACGATCGCGAACTTCAAGGCGTTCGAGAACGCCATGACGCTCGATATCGCGATGGGCGGTTCGACCAACACCGTGCTGCATCTCTTGGCCGCCGCTTACGAAGGCAAAGTGCCGTTCACGATGCAGGACATTGACCGCCTGTCGCGCCGCGTGCCGGTCCTCTGCAAGGTGGCGCCGTCGGTGGCCGATGTGCATCTGGAAGACGTCCACCGCGCCGGCGGCGTGATGGCGATTTTGGGCGAGCTCGACCGGGCCGGCCTGCTCAACCGCGGCCTGCCGATGGTTCATTCGAAGACGCTGGAGGATGCGCTCGGCCGCTGGGACATCATCCGCACCAAGAGCGAGAGCGTTAAAAAGTTCTTCACGGCGGCGCCCGGCAACGTGCCGACGCAGGTCGCCTTCAGCCAGGAGCGCCGCTTCGAGGAGCTCGACACCGACCGCGCGGCCGGCTGCATCCGCGATGCCGAGCATGCCTTCTCCAAGGATGGCGGCCTCGCGGTGCTGTCGGGTAATCTCGCGCTCGATGGCTGCATCGTGAAGACCGCCGGCGTCGACGAGAGCATCTTGAAGTTCGAGGGCCCGGCGCGGATTTTTGAAAGCCAGGACGCCGCGGTCGAAGGCATCTTGGGCGGCAAGATCAAGGCCGGCGATGTCGTGGTCGTCCGCTACGAGGGCCCGCGCGGCGGTCCCGGCATGCAGGAGATGCTGTACCCGACCAGCTACCTGAAATCGAAGGGGCTCGGAAAGGTCTGCGCATTGGTCACCGACGGCCGCTTCTCCGGCGGCTCCTCGGGTCTGTCGATCGGACATCTCTCGCCGGAAGCCGCCGAAGGCGGCCTGATCGGCCTCGTCGAGGACGGCGATCTCATCAAGATCGATATCCCCGCGCGTTCGATCAGCTTGGTCGTCGATGATGCCACGCTGGCGAAGCGCCGCGAGGCCATGCTGGCGCGCGGAGCGGAGGCCTGGAAGCCGGCCCAGAAACGCAAGCGCAACGTCACGATGGCGCTCAAGGCCTATGCCGCGCTGACCACCAGCGCCGCCAAGGGCGCGGTGCGCATTGTGCCGGAGTGAAGATCTGCGTCATGTGTGAGTGAACTGTCCGCGAGTCCCTTCACCTCTCCCGCTTGCGGGGAGGTCGGCGCGAAGCGCCGGGTGGGGGCTCTCTCCACACGGGCGGTTTGACTCGTGGAAGCACCCCCACCCCGGCCCTCCCCCGCAAGCGGGAGAGGGGGCGCACCGCGTTCGCGGATGCTGTATCGCCTTACGTCAGTCTTGTAGGATGGGTAGAGCGAAGCGAAACCCGTCATGTATCGGCGATCGGGATTGATGGGTTTCGCTTCGCTCTACCCATCCTACGAAGAAGCTAAGTCAACACCTTCACCCCACCGAGCGCGGTCACCCGGCCGCGCCTCAGCATCACGATTTGCGTAGCTAACTGACGCAGCTCCGCGGCGTCGTGGCTGACATAGACCATCGGAATGCCCTCGTCGCGCAGCCGCACCAGGTAGGGCAGGATTTCCTCCTTGCGGCTCTCGTCGAGCGAGCCCAGCGGCTCGTCCATCAGCAACAGGCGCGGCTTTGAGAGCAACGCGCGGCCGAGCGCGACGCGCTGGCGTTCGCCGCCGGAGAGTTTTCCGGGCCGGCGGTCGAGCAGACTGCCGATATCGAGCAAATCCGTGATGCGGGTGAATTGCGCTTTATCCGCTGCGAGGCGATTCATCCGCCGGCCGTAATCGAGGTTCTGCCGTACGTCGAGATGCGGAAATAGCCGCGCGTCTTGAAACACGTAACCGATCCGCCGCCGGTGTGGCGGCACATGCACGCCGGCCGACGTATCGTCCAGCGTCTCATCATCGAGTGCGATGACGCCGCGGTCGGGTCGCAGCAGCCCGGCGATCATGTTGATCAGCGAGGTCTTGCCGGCGCCCGACGCGCCGAACAGGCCGGTGACGCGGCCCTGGCTTTCGAATTTGGCTTCGAGCGAGAACTCGCCGAGCTGTTTTGTGACGTCGACGCGCAGCATGGTCAATTCCCGTGCAGGCGCTTGGTGGCGCGCCGCGCGAACCATTCGGAGGCGATCAGCGCGCCCATCGCGATCACGGTGGAAACGACGACCAGCCGCATGGCGGCAGTGTCGCCATCCGGCGTCTGGATCAGCGAATAGATCGCGGACGAAATGGTTTGGGTCTCGCCGGGAATGTTCGAGACGAAGGTGATGGTGGCGCCGAACTCGCCGATCGCTTTGGCGAAGCCGAGCACCATGCCGGCGAGCACGCCGGGCAGCGCAAGCGGCAGCGTGACCGTGGCGAACACCTGCCAGGGCGCAGCGCCGAGCGTGCTCGAGGCCTGCTCCAGCCGGCGGTCGATCGCCTCGATCGAGAGCCGGATCGGACGCACCAATAGCGGAAACGACATCACGCCGCAGGCCAGCGCGGCGCCGGTCCAGCGAAACGCGAACACGATGCCGAGATTGTCGGCGAGCCAGGCGCCAATCAGGCCACGGCGGCCGAAGCTCAGCAGCAGCAGATAGCCGGTGACGACCGGCGGCAACACCAGCGGCAGATGCACCAGCGCATCGACGACCGATTTGCCCCAGAACTCACGACGCGCCAGCAGCCACGCCAGCGCGATGCCGAACGGCGTCGCCACTAGGGTGGCAATGACGGCCACCCGCAGCGACAGCAGGATGGCCGTCCATTCGGCGGGCGAGATGTCGAACATCAGGTCGAGGGGCTGACGAGAAACTTGAAGCCGTATTTCTCGAGGATGGTCTTGGCAGCCGTCGAGCGCAGGAAGGCGAGATAGCCGGACGCTTCCGGCTTTGCCGTCACCGTAGCCGCCACCGGATAGACGATCGCCGGATGGGAATCGGGTGGAAAGGTGCCGACGATCTTGACGCCGGGCTCGATCTTGGCGTCGGTGGCATAGACGATGCCGAGCGCGGCTTCGCCGCGCGCCACCAGCGTCAGCGCGGCGCGCACGCTTTCGGCCATGGCGAATTTCGGCTCCGCCGCCTGCCATGCGCCGAGCTTTTCCAACGCCGCCTTGGCATATTTGCCTGCTGGCACGGACTTGACGTCGCCGGTTGCGATTCGGCCGTCACCGGCGAGTTTTGCAAGGTCGAAGCCGGCGGCGATGTTGACGTTGTCGATCTTCGAATCCTTCGGTGCGATCAGCACGATGCTGTTGCCGAGCAAATTGACCCGGCTCGGCTCGTTGATGGTCTTCTTTCCGATCGCGTAGTCGATCCAGTCGGTATCGGCGGAGATGAACACGTCGGCTGGCGCGCCCTGTTCGATCTGTTTCGCGAGCGCCGAAGAGGCGGCATAGCTCACCGTGATCTTGACGCCGGTCTTGGCGGTGTAGGCCGCGTCGATCTCGTCGAGCGCGTTCTTCATCGACGCAGCGGCGAACACGGTCAGGGCCTTGTCTTGTGCATCCGCAGGAAGAGCCGCGAACAGCACGGCAAAGCTCAGAAAGAGGCCGGCAAGGCGATACATAGGGCGCTCCATGCATGTGCGAGCGACGGATTCCGCACGCAGAACAGGCGTTGGTTGGATAGGAGCGATCGTCGGAAGCGCCGTTCCGGTATTCCCCGAAGGACTTGCGGTCGATCGGGATATCGCTCACCCAGACAATAGTCAGGTTTCAGGAGGAGGTAAAGGCGGCCGCATCCCGTTGCAAGATGCAGCCGCGCCGTCAGTGATGATGGTGACGCTTGTGGCCGCCGCTCCCATACCCGCGCAATTCTGCATACTTCGTCATCTGTGCGGGGGTCAAAATGCTTTCGGTCGACAGGTGATACTTCAAATGGGTTTCGCGCAGTATTCCCTGGGTTGTGGCAACGGCCGCCGTCGACGCCTTCAGACTCTCTGGTGTCACGGTCCGGGCGGCAAACTGCCGGTCAAGCTCCGCCTCCTGCTCGATCAGCTTGGCGCCGAGCGGCATCGCCTCGGCCTTCATGGCATCGAACAGGCGCAGCATGCTGGCGCGCTGATCGGAGGACAGTTCGAGCTTGTCGGCAAGTTCGAGCACGTGTGATGGACCCGGATATCCGTTCAGCTCGGCGGCGAGCGCCAGCCCCATGCCGCGGCCGGCGTTCAGGTCCGCGACCTGCTGTTCGGAGAGCGCCTTGATCGGGCGCGACTGCATTCCAGCGTATGGGGTCTGGGCGTGCGCGCTGGTGACCAAGGCGATGGATGCAATCAGGGGCCAAATCTTCATTGATGTTCTCCGGTGGGTCTGCTTGACACTTCGTGTTTGGCATCCGGTGCGTCCAGTACCGCCTTGCAGGCCGGCGGCAGCTGAGCCATCGTCATCGGCGGCTTCGGCTTTGGCGGCACCTTGGGCGGCTTGGGATGCAGTACGGCATCGCTGAACCAATAGGCGAGATCGGCAGGTTGGCAGCCTTCACCTTCGTTCGGGTCGGGCTGGCTCTCACAATCGCCGGCGCCGGGTGGGCATTTGATCCGGATGTGAAAATGATAGTCGTGGCCGTACATCGGCCGCACCTTGTGCAGCCAGTACCGATCGCCCCTCGCTTCGCGGCACAGCGCCTTCTTGATCGCGGCATTGACGAAGATGCGCTGCACGCTGGCTTCCTGCGCGGCGGCGCGGATCACCGCGAGATGCGTCGGCGTCCAGGCGTGCGGATCGATGTCGAGCCGGTCGCCGCGCACCATCATCACCGCCGACATTTCCTCACGCTCGTTGCGCGATAGCTGCCGGTTCGGCATCGGCGTCAGCCAGATGTCGGCATCGAGCCCGACCTGGTGACTGGCATGGCCGGTGAACATCGGCCCGCCGCGCGGCTGCGACATGTCGCCGACCAATATGCCGGGCCAGCCGGCGTCCCGGTGCGCCCGAGCGGCCAGCCGCTTGACCAGCGCAACCAGATCGGGATGACCCCAATTGCGGTTGCGCGATAGCCGCATCACCTGCCAATTGTCGCCATTGATCGGCAGCCCTTCTGCGCCCGCGATGCAGCCATGGGCGTAGAAACCGAACACGCGTGTCGGCATCGCCGCCGGCAGCCGCTTGCGGCCGAACAACTCCTTGGCGGCGATCTTGGGATCGTGCGGATTGGCGAGCGGCGGCAGCGGTTTTGGGTTGACCGTGCCTTTGTCCTGCGCCGATGCGCTCAGCGCATTGGCGGCAACGATCAAGGCGATGAGCGGGATCAGAATCAGGCGGGGGTTCATCGGATCACTCTGTTCGCGCAAAAATAGCACGAAATCGGCAAGAAGGAATAAGCGCCATTGCCGCGATCATGTCCGTCGGAAGGCAGCCTATTGCAGCTCGATATTGGCTGACTTGATCACTGCGGCCCAGCGGTCGATCTCCGCGCGCATATAGGCGGACGACTTGTCGACCGGGCCGCCGAAGATTTCGGCGGACAGTTTCTTCAGTTGATTGCGTATCTCGGGCTGGCGCAGCGCCTCGTTCACATCGGCGTTGATCTTGTCGACGATCTCTTTCGGCGTTTTCGGCGGCGCCACGATGCCGTACCAGGCGACCGCTTCGAATCCCGGCAACGTTTCCGATATCGTCGGCACGTTCGGCAGCGTCGGGAGCCGTTCGGACGAGGCAACGGCAAGCAGTTTCAGCTTGCCGGCCTGAACCAGCGCCAGCGAGACGCCGAGATTATCGAACATCACGTCGACATCGCCAGCGACGAGCCCCTGCAGCGCAGGCGCCGAGCCGCGATAGGGAACGTGCCGCAGCTTCACCTTCGCTTTCAGCTGAAACAGCTCCGATGTCAGATGCGAGGTGGTGCCGTTACCCTGGGTGGCGCAGAGCGTCTTGTCGGAATTGCCTTTAAGGAACGCGATCAGCCCGGGCACGCTCGATGCCTTGATGCTATCCGGATTGACCATCAGCGCGTTGGGGACCTGGGCCATCACGATGACGGGCTCGAACTTGGTCGGATCGAAGCCGAGCTTTGGGTACAGATTGTGATTGATCACGAGCGGCGGCGGCGGCGAGGCGAGCAGCGTGTAGCCGTCGGGCGCCGAATGAAAGACCTGTTCGGCGCCGATGTTGCCTGCCGCGCCGGTGCGGTTTTCGATCACCACCGGCTGTCCCCATTTGCGTGACAGCCAGTCCGCGACAATCCGTGGAATGGCATCGGCCGTTCCCCCGGCGGGGAAGGGGACGACGATCTTGACGGCGCGGTTCGGATAGTCAGCGGCCGATGCCGGCGCACCAAAAAGCGCGAATAGGGCCAGAACCAGCGGCCGAAGCTGCGGTCTACGGCAGGCGGCAAGCAGAGCTGGCATGAAGCCATGCATTGAATTCCTCCGCTGTCGTTCGTTCGGTCCGGCCATCGGCACCCGCCACTTGTGTTTGCAGCGAGGGAGGATAGCTTGAACGCACGAGCTTCCAAGCATTTTTCGCGTGTGATGATGACCCGGCCGCAGCTCAACATTGTGATCATTGGTGGCGGTATAGGTGGATTGTTCGCCGCCAACGCGCTTGTCGCGCATGGCTTCAATGTTTCCGTCCATGAGCAGGCGCCCGCGCTCGGTGAGGTCGGAGCAGGGGTCTTTCTGACGCCCAACAGCGTGCGGCAACTGCAGCGCCTGGGTCTTGCGGCTCCGGTGGAAAAATGGGGCGCCAGGGTGGGCAAGGCGTCGCATTATTTCCGCCATGACGGCGCGCCGATCGCGCCGGTGCAGGTGACTGATACGGCGGGCTGGAACGCGACGTTCGGCATGCATCGCGCGGATCTCGTCGATATTCTGGCCAATGCATTGCCGTCTGCCGTGGTTCACACCGGCCATCGCGCCACGGGATTCGAGCAGACCGACGAGATTGCGCGCGTGACGTTCGCGGGCGGCGCTGTTGCCGAGGGCGATATCGTCATTGCCGCCGATGGCATCCACTCCGAGCTCCGACGGTATGTAGCGCCGCCGTCGCGGCCGGTGTTTCACGGCTCCGTTGCCTATCGCGGCTTGCTGTCGCGTGAGCGCCTTCCGCACTGGCCGACCGATCGCTGGCAGATGTGGCTGGGCAAGGGAAAACACTTTCTCAGTTTTCCGGTTCGAGCGGGCGACCTGATCAACTATGTCGGCTTCGTGCCGGCCGACGCAGAGATGAAGGAATCCTGGTCCGCGCCCGGCGATCCCGACGTGCTGCGCCGCGAGTTCGTGGGCTGGGACTCGCGCATCGGGACCCTATTGAGCAAGGTCGACAGGACGTTCCGCTGGGCGCTGTACGATCGCGAGCCGCTGCCGGCCTGGACGCGCGGCCGGCTGACGCTGCTCGGCGATGCCGCGCACCCGATGCTGCCGCATCTCGGCCAGGGGGCCAACCAGTCGATCGAGGACGGCATGGCGCTGGCAACCATTCTGTCGCTGACCTCGCACGCCAACGTGCCGGCCGCGCTGCTGGCCTATGAGCGACTGAGGCGCGAGCGGGTCGCGGCGGTGCAGCGCGGCGCGCGCGAAAACGGCATGCGCTACGACTCGTCCTATGCCGATCTCGGGGTGCGCGATGCCGAAATATCGGCCCATGCGGCATTCCGCCGGCGGCTGTACGATCATGACGTTGTGCCGGAGGCGCGGGCCGCGGCGGCCTCCCTGAGCTGAACTGGCGTTGTGTCCGCGATTGCCTTAACGGTGCAATAACCCTGCTGATTATCGATAGACATTTAAACGAACGCGCGGGGTTTCGCGCATTCCTTGTACCGCGGGGACAAGCGGGGCATGGCCGTTATATTGGGGTGACGATTTCGCTCGCGAATTTGCGATTTGCGACTGCCGCTTGCAGCAGCGATACACGCAAGGCGTGTGGTTGTATTTTTGCCTGATCACACGTGATTACGCAGATAGGCCAGTTTCATCGACAAGAGAAAGCATTTTTTCAGAGACTTATCCGAAAACTTTGCACGCAGAGTGCGAGTAGAGCGGAGCAATGCCGAAGAAGCCCAGAACGAGCCGTAAGCCGAAACAGGCGACGATGACCCGCTTCCCAGGCCGGCCAGCAAAGCCCGCTCCGAAACTGTCAATCAACCGGCGACAAACGACCGAAGAGGTTACGAGCAAGCGAGCCGACATCACCGAGCTGAAGCAGCGCGAGGCGTCGTTTCGCCTGCTGTTCGACAGCAATCCGGTTCCGATGATCGTCTGCGCGCTGGGCGACGAACGTATCCTCGCCGTCAACGACGCCGCGGTCGAGCATTACGGTTACAGCCGCGCCGAATTCGAGAAGCTGACGATCCGCAATCTGCAGGCCTTCGACATCGAGCCGCCATGGGCGACTGAGCATGCCGGCGAAGAGCGCGCGGCACGGGCCTGGAAGCATGTCAGGGCCGACGGCGCGCTGATCGATCTGGCGATCTATTCGCGCCAGCTCGTCTACGGCGACCGGCCCGCGGTACTGCTGGCGCTGATGGACACGACCGAACGCAAGCGCGCCGAGGCGCGGCTGACCTTCATGGCCCAGCATGACGCGCTCACCGGGCTGCCGAACCGCAACCTGCTGCGCCAGCAGATGGACGACATCCTCTTGCGCTCGCGCCGCAGCGCGGAGAAGGCCGCGGTGCTGATGCTCGGCCTCGACCATTTCAAGGCGGTCAACGATACGCTCGGCCATGGCATCGGCGACAAGCTTTTGCGCGGCGTCGGCAAGCGATTGCAATCGATGCTGCGTGAAGACGATGCGCTGGCCCGACTCAACTCGGACGAGTTCGCTATCGTCCAAGGCGGGGTGACACGGCCCGAGGATGCCGCGTTCCTGGCGCGGCGCCTCCTGGACGCGATCGGCGATCCCCATCTCATCGACGGCCATTCCGTCGTGGTCGGGGCCAGCATCGGCATTGCGATATCGCCCGGCGATGGCGATGAATCCGAAAAACTCCTCAAGCATGCCGACCTCGCGCTCTCGCGCGCAAAAAACGATTCTCGCGGCACGTTCTCGTTCTTCGAGGCGGGAATGGATGCGCGGGCCCAGACCCGCCGCAAGATCGAAACCGAATTGCGCGAGGCTATCAGGGGCGACGCGCTGCGGCCGTACTACCAGCCGCTGGTCGACCTTTCGAGCGGCCGCATCACCGGCTTCGAGGCGCTGGTACGTTGGCCGCACCCCGAGCGCGGCATGATCTCGCCGGCCGAATTCATTCCCGTCGCGGAAGAGACTGGGCTGATCAATGCCGTTGGCGGGTTGATGCTGCGGCGGGCCTGCACCGACGCCGCGCAATGGCCGGACGACGTCCGCGTGGCGGTCAATTTGTCGCCGCTGCAGTTCCGCGTCGGCAACCTGTTGTCGCTGGTGTTGGAAACGTTGAAGCAGTCCGGCCTGCCGGCGAAGCGGCTGGAGCTCGAAATCACCGAGACGCTGCTATTGGAAAAGAGTAGCGAAGTGCTGGCGACGCTGCATGCGCTGCGCGCGCTTGGCGTTCGCATCTCGATGGACGATTTCGGCACCGGTTATTCCAGCCTGAGCTATCTGCGTAGCTTTCCGTTCGACAAGATCAAGATTGACCAGTCCTTCGTGCGCGACCTCACCGCCAATCCGGACGCGCAGGCGATCGTGCGATCGATCATCAGCCTCGGCAAGGGGCTCGGCGTCACCATCACGGCGGAAGGCGTCGAGACGGAGGCCGAGGTCGACTGCCTGCGCAGCGAGGGCTGTCACGAGGGACAGGGGTTCCTGTTCAGCCGGGCGCGGCCCAATGCGGAAATCGTGAGCCTGTTGAAGACACAGGGCAACTGGAGCACGCCATCGGGTGCGGCGTTGGTGGCGTAAAGCTGGCGCCACCTTCGCAAGCCGTCATTGCGAGCCATCGGGTCGCGCCGACCCGTGCCCGGTGGCTCGCAGTGAAGGCGGCTAGCGGTTTCGCGGCGATGCGCCTTGCCGCCTTCTTCGCCGACATTGCCATTGAAGGTCCGCCCATCCTGCCCGGATTGCCACACGCAACCTAAGGCAGGATGCCATCCGGCGGAAGCGGAAACGGGACGTTACCTTCGGCGCGCGGTCTTGCGGGCGCTCGAGCGAGACGTCTTGCGCGTGCCGGATCGCGTGGTCTTGCGGGCGCTGGACCTTGCTGCGGCCTTTCGCTTGCGCGTCGCCGCCGCCTTCTTAGCGGAGCGGGATCGCGCCGCTGCGGGCCGCCGCGCCGCGGCCTTGCCGCCGCGCGGGCCGCCGATCCGGCCGCCCTTTTTCGCTGCGATGTTGGTGTCCTTCACGCCGCGGCCGGAGCCGCTCTTGTTGCCGCCGCCGGTCTCCTTGTTGACGGTCGCCCAGGCGCGCCGTTCGGCTTCCTTCTCGCCGATACCGCGCTCCTCGTAACCTTCCTCGATATGCTCGGCCTTGCGCTTCTGCTTGTTCGTGTAGCTCGATTTGTCACCGCGGGGCATGTTGGATCTCCCTCGTTGCTGCGGTTACCGAAGAGCAACGCAGGCTCGGCGAGGGGGTTCCGTTCGATTAGGCGGCGTCGCGAAGGCCCGCGAGGAAGGTGTCGACACTTCTATACAGCGCGTCCGCCTGCCGGCTGAGCTGGCCGGTGGCCGCTGCGACGTTCTCGGCCAGCGCACGCGACTGGTCAGCGGACTGACTCGCGCCGGTGACGTTTGCCGAGACCTCGCCGGTGCCGGTGGCCGCCTGCTGGACGCTGCGGGCGATTTCACGCGTCGCCGAATCCTGCTCTTCCACCGCAGCCGCGATGGTGGTGGCTATGCCGCTGATCTCGCGGATGGTGTCGCTGATGCCGCCGATCGCCGTCACGCAGTCGCCGGTGGCGGATTGAATCGCGGCAACCTGGCCGGCGATCTCCTCGGTGGCCTTCGCGGTCTGGCTGGCAAGTCCCTTGACCTCGGAAGCGACGACGGCAAAGCCGCGGCCGGCCTCGCCGGCGCGCGCGGCCTCGATGGTCGCGTTCAGCGCCAAGAGGTTGGTCTGGCTCGCAATCGCCCCGATCAGGCGAAGCACGTCGCCGATCTTTTCGGCGGCTGATGCAAGGCTACCGACCATTTCGGTGGTCTGCCCGGCCTTGACCACGGCGTTGTCGGCAACCTGGCTGGAATGGGTGACCTGGCGGCCGATCTCGGTCACTGACGACGCCAGTTCCTCGGTCGCAGCGGCAACGGCGCTGACGCTGGCGGATGCCGCGTCGGAGGCTGCCGCAGCAGCCGCGGCGCGCTGCGAGGTGCCGTTCACGCTTGTCGCGATCTCGCCGGCCACGCGCTGCATGTCTGACGTAGCCTGTGCGACCGCGGCGACGACGCTCTTGACGTCGCTTTCAAAACGATCGGCCATCTGGCGCTGCAGGGCCTTCTTCTCGAGCTCGGTCTGCTGCTTGGTGGCCTCTTGCGCCTCGCGCATATCGCGCGATTCGATCATGCTGCGGCGGAACACGTCGACGGCGCTCGCCATAGTGCCGAGTTCGTCACGGCGCTCGCGGCCGGGAATCGTGACGTCGATCTCGCCGCCGGAAAGGCGGTTCATCACCACCGTGATCGCCGCCAGCGGCCGTGACAGGCCGCGGCCGAGCAGGAACGCCAGCATCACCGCGCCGAACAGGATGGCGATCGTGCCGAGGATCAGGTTGCGCTGCGAGCTCGCCGCCGCCGCTTCATACTCCGTGGTATCCTTGATGATCTCGAGAATACCCACCGGCTGGCCGGCGTAATTCTTGATCTGGCCGAGATAGAGCGCGGCAGGCCGGCCGTTGATGGTGGCGTCGCGGCGCAACGGCCTTCCGTCGAACACGCCCTTCAGCTCGTCTGATGTCGTGACCGCTTCGTCGCTGTAGGTCGCTGACAGCTTCTTGAACGCCTTGCCGTCGTACGAATAGACCGCAAGGTCGATGCCAAAACGCTTCTTGGCGCGATCGACGAATTCCTTGCCGAAGGCGGCGCCGACGTCGACATTGGCCAGCGTCTTGCCGTCGCGCACAATCGGCGTCATGCCGAAGATCGAGAGCGCCTCGCGGCCGGGCTCGACGCCGACGATGGTCTTGCCGGTCTTGATAGCCTCCACCACGGTGGAGCGCCGCGCCGAGGCGTCGTCATCGAACACTTTTGGCGCATGGACGCGGTAGATCGAAATCGCGGGCGCCCGCCAGAACGAAATCAGCGGGATGCCCTGCGCCTTCATCGGCTCCAAGGTGTCGCCGAGCAACTTGCCCAGTGCATCGCGGTCGGTCTTCGCGATGGCGTCGGCGACCGGGGGCAGGGCGGCGATTACGGATGAGACGGCGAGCGCAGCGCGGCCTTCGTAGTCGATGGCGGCGATCACGCTGTCATATTGCAGCTTGAGCTGCTGATCGAGTGCGAGGTGGGTCAGCGTGCGCTGCTGGACGATCGAAAAGGTTCCAAGGACGCCGCAGGCGACGGCGACCGTCAATGAAATGGCGAGGATCAGCCGGGCGGCGATCGAACGAAGTTTGAACATGAGTTTTACGCAAGCTCCCGAAGGCGAGGCCCTCAAGAGATTTCATGGATTACTTAATAACAGGGCGGCCGGCGGGGTCCGTAGAAATACGGACCATCGATCACCGCGCGGTTGGCGGTGAGTCCAGATCACCTGACAGGATTACCTTGCCGACATCCTCATAGTGCGCATCGCGGCCCTGGATCTGCTGCGCGATGCCGTGCATGTCGCGGAAACGGCGCTCGAATTTGTTGGCGTTGAACACGGCGGTGGCGCCGGCCATGCGATAGGCGGTATCGACCACGGCGGCCGATTGATGGATGGTCCAGGTCGCTGCCATGCGCAGCGCGATGCGGTGGGCTTCCGTAATTGCATCGCCGCGCGAGAGGTCGCGCCATACCTCCCCTGCGGTGGCATAGAGATAGGCGCGGGTGGCGCGCCATTGTGCCTCGGTGCGGCCGATCACGCCCTGCACGGCATTGTTGTCGCGCATCGCCTTCAGCGCCTGCGGGGTTTTTGCGCGAGCAAGGTCGATCGCCGCGTCGAGCGTGGCGCGGGCAACGCCGAGCGAGGTCGCCGCAAAGCCCATGCCGAACACCATGTTGGTGGAGAGCTTGTACAGCGGCCCGTCCTCGCGGCGGGCCTCCGGCTCGTCGCGCAGGGCGGCAAATTTCTCCGGTATGAAGAGGTTCTCGACCGAATAGGAATCGGTGCCGGTGCCGCGCAGGCCGATCACGTCCCAGACGTCGTGGAGCGTGGCGCTGGTGATGGGAAACAGGATGGTGCGGATCTCCGGCGTGCCATCCTTCTTGCGCCGCGGCGTGCCGTCGGCCTCGACGACGCGGACATGGGCACCGAGCCAGCTCGCCTGCCGCATGCCGGAGGCAAAATCCCAGCGCGCGCTGGCCATGTAGCCGCCCGGCACTGCCTGCACTTCATGGTTGATCGCACCCCAGGCCAGAATGCCGGGCGCGACGTTGAAGATCTCGTTGGCGGCGTCGGGATCGAGATAGGCCGCGGTCATGGCGCAGACGCTGCACTGGCCAAGGCACCAGGCGGTCGAGGCATCGGCTTTGGCGATCTCTTCCTGCATCTGCATGAAGGTTTCGAGCGGCACCTCGGCGCCGCCAAAGCGCTTCGGCAGCAGCGCGCGATAGAGCCCGTTCTCGATCAGCGCCTCTGTCACCGCCGGCGTCAGCCGCCGCGTCCGCTCGATCTCGTCGGCCTCGCGCATGATCAGGGGGCCGAGCGCGCGGGCGCGCTCCACGAGATCGACGCCCGGATGCTTGTTCATGCTTCCCCGCATTCTCTTGTTCTTGGCTTTTTCTTGGCTTTAGCGGCGATGGTGACGCATCCATCGCCGTCGATCAAGACGGCGGAGACGGCCGGCCGCTTACGCCGCCGCCCGCTCGATATCGAGCGAGCGTTGCGACGGCCGCCTGGCGGAGGGAAAGCTCAGCGCCACCGCAACGGCGGCCAGGCCGATCGCGAACGAGCCGACATAGAGCCAGCGATAGGCGTGGAAGGTGTCGAACACCCATCCGCCGGCGAGCGGGCCGAGCGCCATGCCGAGGCTGGCGAAGGCCGAGACCGCGCCGAACACGCTGCCCATGATGCGCACGCCGAAATATTCGCGCACCAGCACGGCATAGAGCGGCATCACGCCGCCATAGGCGAGGCCGAAGACGACCGACAGCGCGTAGAATTCGCCGAGCTGGCCGACCGCGAGGTAGGTCGCGATCGCCAGCGCCTGCACGAACAGGCCGCCGACCAGAACGTACTTGGCGCCGAAACGGTCGGCGAGCACGCCGAGCACCAGCCGGCCGCCGAGACCGGAGAATCCGGCGAGGCTGTAGACGGTGACGGCGGTGAGCGGCGCGATGCCGCAGACCATCGCGTAGCTCACCAGATGGAAGATCGGCCCCGAATGCGCCGCACAGCAGGCGAAATGGGCCAGCGCCAGCGTGATGAATTGCGGTGTCCGCAAGGCCTGGCCAACGGTCCACTCCCGGTCGGGAATGTCGGCTCCATTGGTTGCGGCGGGCGTTGAGGGCGCGGGCGGCTGCCGCACCAGGAGGGAGGCCGGGATCAACAGTGTCAACGCGACGACGCCGATGATCAGCATCGCCGTGCGCCAATCATAGTTCGCGATCAGCCAGCTTGCGAACGGGGCCACCGTCAGCGGCGAAACGCCCATGCCCGCCGAGACCAGCGCGACCGCGAGGCTGCGCTGGTGTTCGATCCAGGCGCTCGCCGCGGCGACCATCGGCGCGTAAAAACTGCCGGCCGAGATCCCGATCAATCCCCCGAACGCGAGCTGGAACTGCCACAGGCTGGTGGCCTGGCTCGCGCCGATCAGGCCGGCGCCGAGCAGCATCGTGCCCAACAGTACGACGATACGGGTGCCGAACCGGTCGGACAGCGCGCCCCAGAAAAACGCCGCCAGGCCCATCGCAAGAAAGTCGATCGTGGCCGCCGCCGAGATACCGCTGCGCGACCAGCCCATCGCCTCGGAGATCGGCTGCAAAAATACCGCCAGCGACAGCATCGAGCCGAACGCCACGCAGGTCATCAGCGCGCCGACCGCGACCACGACCCAGCCGTAGGAAGATCCGGACGATTGGCTCATGCGTTTCCTCGCGCGTGTGCTGTTGTTTATATGCGCGGGGTGATGGTGGCCTATTCGGCGCCGCCGGGCAAGGCGTAGACGGGAATGCCTCTTACCCGGATCGCGGGTAGCCCGGGGGCATCATTTGTCGGCCGCATAGGCTGCAACTTTCTGCTAAAATAGCCGTATTTCGCGTCGCGATCCCGAAGGGGCAGGCTATGACGCAAACCGGTTTTCTGCTCATTGCCGATATTACCGGCTACACCATGTTCCTCACGCGCTCGGAGCTCGAGCACGCACAGGGAATTCTCGACGCGCTATTCAAGAGCATTTTTGCCGAGATCAAGGCGCCGATCATTCTGTCCAACCTGCAGGGCGACGCGGCGCTGGCCTATCTGCCCGACACGAACCTGCCGCAGCGCCAGTTTCCGCTCGATGCGATCGAGCGCATCTATTGCAGTTTTGCCAATACGCTAGGTGCCATGCGCCTGAATACGTCGTGCACCTGCAATGCATGCCGCAACATGGATCAGCTCGATCTGAAGTTCTTCCTGCATCACGGCACTTATGCCACGCAGGAGATGGCGGGACGCACCGAATTGCAGGGAGCGGAGGTGATCCGTCTGCACCGGCTGATGAAGAATTCGGTGACGGCGGCGACCGGCATCAAGGCCTACGCGCTGGTGACGGAGCAGGCGGCAGCCGCCATCGACCTGCCGGATTTCTTCGCAGCCGCGATCCGTCACGTCGAGAGCCTTGGCGAGCTCGGCGAGACGGTTTGTTACGTTTACGATCTGGCCCCGATCTTTGCGCGATGGCGCACGACGCGCCGCGTTGTGGTGCAGCACGACGAGCCCCTGGCTTTCGAATCGATGGAATGCGACCTGCCGGTGCCGGCGGCGATTGCCTGGGCCTATGTCACCGACATCGAGAAGAAGATCCGCTGGCAGCACGGCATCGACGCCATGACGATGACCGGACTTGCCGGGGGACGGATCGGGCTGGGAGCGACGCAGCATTGCGCCCATGGCAAGGATTCGACGGTGCACGATATCGTCGACTGGCGGCCGTTCGACTACGTCACCTGGCACATCCGGCTCCCGATGGGCGCCATCGTGAGGCAGACGGCGGAACTCACGCCGCTCGAAAACGGCGGTACGCATCTGTCGTTGCGCTGCGCGAAACCGGAAGCAGGCAATCTCATAGCGACGGCGCTGGTGCGGACCATTACGCGGCTTGCGATGGTGAAGAAGCTGGTAAGCGACCAGCGCGCCTCAAAGGCTGCGCTGGAGCGGATGGTGGAGGAAGAGTATGCGGCTCTGCCCGCTCGCCTCAGCTATCCACCTTCAGCGCGGCAATGAACGCTTCCTGCGGGATGTCGACCTTGCCGAACTGCCGCATCTTCTTCTTGCCTTCCTTCTGCTTCTCCAGCAGCTTGCGTTTGCGGGTGATGTCGCCGCCGTAGCACTTCGCTGTGACGTCCTTGCGCAGCGCGCGGACGGTTTCGCGGGCGATCACCTTGCCGCCGATCGCCGCCTGGATCGGGATCTGGAACATGTGCGGCGGGATCAGCTCCTTCATCTTCTCGACCATGGCGCGGCCGCGGCCTTCGGCGCGGGTCCGGTGCACCAGCATCGACAGCGCGTCCACCGGTTCGTTGTTGACGAGGATCTGCATCTTGACGAGATCCGCAACCTTGTAGTCGGTCAGGTGATAGTCGAACGAGGCGTAGCCCTTGGAGACCGACTTCAGCCGGTCGTAAAAATCGAACACGACTTCGTTGAGCGGCAAATCGTATTTCACCATCGCGCGGGAGCCGACGTAAGTGAGCTCCTTCTGTGCGCCGCGGCGGTCCTGGCACAGTTTCAGCACGCTGCCGAGATATTCGTCAGGGGTGAGGATGGTGGCCTCGATCCACGGCTCCTCGATATCGGCGATCTTGACGACATCCGGCATGTCGACCGGATTGTGGATCGAAATCTCCTGGCCGTCGGTCAAGTGCATCTTGTAGATCACGCTCGGCGCCGTCGCGATCAGGTTGAGGTCAAACTCGCGCGACAGCCGCTCCTGGATGATTTCGAGATGCAACAGGCCGAGAAAGCCGCAGCGGAAACCGAAGCCAAGCGCGGCTGACGTTTCCATCTCGTAGGAAAAGCTCGCGTCGTTCAGCCGCAGCTTGCCCATCGCCCCGCGCAGCGTCTCGAAATCGTTGGCATCCGCTGGAAACAGGCCGCAGAACACCACCGGGATCGCCGGCTTGAAACCCGGCAGCATCTCGCTGATCGGCTTCCTGTCGTCGGTGATGGTGTCGCCGACGCGGGTATCTGCAACTTCCTTGATCGCCGCGGTGATGAAGCCGATCTCGCCGGGGCCGAGCTCCTCGACTTGCTCCATCTTCGGCGTGAAGAACCCGACGCGCTCGACATCATAGGCCGCGCCGGTGCCCATCATGCGTATGCGCTGGTTCTTCTTCATCACGCCGTCGACGACACGAATGAGAACGACGACGCCGAGATAGACGTCGTACCAGCTATCGACCAGCAGCGCCTTCAGCGTCGCGTCGCGGTCGCCCTTCGGCGGCGGCAAGCGGGTGACGATGGCTTCCAGCACGTCGGGAACGCCGAGGCCGGTCTTGGCCGAGATCATCACGGCGTCGGAAGCGTCGATGCCGATCACGTCCTCGATCTGCTGCTTGACCTTGTCCGGCTCGGCCGCCGGCAGGTCGACCTTGTTGAGGACAGGCACGATCTCGTGATTGTTGTCGAGCGCCTGGTAGACGTTGGCGAGCGTCTGGGCTTCGACGCCCTGGCTGGCGTCGACCACGAGCAGCGAGCCCTCGCAGGCCGCCAGCGACCGCGAGACTTCGTAGGCGAAGTCGACATGGCCGGGCGTGTCCATCAGGTTGAAGACGTAATCCTTGCCGTCCTTGGCGCGGTAGTTCAGCCGCACTGTCTGCGCCTTGATGGTGATGCCGCGCTCGCGCTCGATATCCATGGAATCGAGCACCTGCTCCTTGCCCGCCATTTCGCGGTCCGACAGCCCGCCTGTCATCTGGATCAGGCGGTCGGCCAGCGTCGATTTGCCATGGTCGATATGGGCGACGATGGAGAAGTTGCGGATGTTGGAAATCGGCGTCGTTGTCATGGGGCGCGGGATAGCATTGGCGTCCCCGTGCGGCAACCATCTTGCTGAATTTCAAGGGGGTTTCTTCACGCCAAGCTGATTCCACTAGGCACAAAAACACGCTACGGAATGGGCCATGTCGACTGCATCCATTTTGCCCACTTCCGCGCGCGGCAAGCGTTCCCTGTCAATCCGGCGGCCGGCGGCGTGGCTGGCCGCGCTGGCCAGCGGCCCCAGGGCTGCCCCGATTCCCGGTCTGTGGCTGGTGACCGGCTTTGCCGTGATTCACGCCGTGCTGTGGACGCTGATCCTGGTCAATCTGAAGACTGGGCAGGACGTCCACATGGACGTCGCGGAAGCCTATGCCTGGGGGCAGAAGTTCCTGCTCGGCTATGGCAAGCACCCGCCGCTGTCAGGATGGGTCGCCGGTGTCTGGTTCATGCTGTTTCCGGTCACCGACTGGGCGAGCTATGCGCTGGCGATGGCGACGGTGAGTTGCGGCCTCGTGATCTGCTGGCTCGTGGCGCTGCGCGTGGTCGATCATCGCCGCGCGTTCTTCGTCGTGGTGATGCTCGCGCTCTACCCGATCTTCAACTTCAAGGGCTTCAAATACAATCCGGACCTGCTGCAGCTCGTGACGCTGCCGCTGATGGTGCTGGCCTATCTCGATGCTTTCGAGAAGCGCAGTGTCAGGTCCGGCGTGTGGCTCGGGCTCGCGGGTGCGCTGGCGCTGATGACCAAATACTGGGCCGTCACGGTGATCGGCGCCATCGGCCTTGCCGCGCTGATCCATCCCGCGCGGCTACAGTTCCTGCGCTCTCCGGCGCCTTGGGTGGCGATCGCGGTGACGGTGGTTGCGATGCTCCCGCACCTGATGTGGCTGAAGCAAGTCGATTTCGTCCCCTTCACTTATGCCGGCGATACCTATTCCCTGACCGACCGCGCGATGATCAACGACCTCGCGCTGGGTTACGTCGGGCATAATCTCGCATTGCTCGCCGCGCCGGTCATATTAGGCGCGATCGCGCTGGTCTGGCGGCCGTTCCGCCTGGCGCCGTTTCCGGCGCTGGCGCGCGGCGGCAATGCCAGCGTGAACGTCTCGCAAGCGATTCACGTCTGGATCATCCAGGCGGTGGTCGCCGTCGGCCCGCCGCTCGGTGCGTTGCTGCTCCATTTTTACATCAAGACCGACTGGGGCATCCCGATGTTCTTCCTGGTGCCGCTCGCGCTGATCGCGATCCCAGCGGTGCGGGTCCGGAAAGTCGCGCTCGCAAACCTGACCGTGAGCTGGCTGGTGATCACGCTCGTGGTGCTGGCGGTCTCGCCGAGGATCGTCGCGTACGAGCTCAGCGAAAAGCGCACGGCCGGCGCCACCTACCGGGCGCGGTCTGAACTTGCCCGCGAACTGACGCAAGTCTGGCGCCTGCGCTTCAATTCACGCTGGCCGGTGGTGGCGGCTTATACCGATACCGGCCAGCCTGTCACCTTCTACAGCCCCGATCATCCGGCGCCGCTGACACCGGACGAGCCGTGGTCGTCCGGCCTGACCTCGCTCGAGGACGCCAAGCGATCGGGCTTCATCGGTATCTGCGAAACCGGCGACTGGAAGCTGGAAAAATGCGAGGCGTGGATGAAGGCCCATGCCGCCAATGCCGAGCGCATCGTGATGACCACGCGGCGGTTCTTTTTGGGCCATCCCGGCCCGGCCACGGCCTGGAACATCTTCATCGTGCCGCCGGCCAGATAGAAGCAGCCACAAGAAAATCAAAGGGAGTGACGCATGGATCTCGACCTCACAGGCAAGACGGCGCTGGTCACCGGCTCGACGCGCGGCATCGGGCTCGCCACGGCGATCGGCCTTGCGCAGATGGGCGCTGATGTCATCGTCAACGGCCGCGAGGCGGCGGCGGTCGGCGAGGCCGTGACGAAAGTTCAGCAGGCGGCGCCCGCGGCCAAGGTGCATCCCGCGGCGTTCGACCTCGGCAACGCCGCAGGCTGCGCCGCGCTGATCGCGCAATTCCCTGACGTCGACATCCTCGTCAACAATCTCGGCATCTACGAGCCGAAGGGCTTTTTCGAAATCGAGGATGCCGACTGGTCGAAAATGTTCGAGGTCAACGTCATGAGCGGGGTGCGGCTGACGCGGCACTATCTGAAGCGGATGCTCGACGACAAGGACTGGGGCCGCGTCGTGTTCGTCTCAAGCGAATCCGGCGTCTTCATTCCGAAGGAGATGGTGCATTACGGTTTTTCGAAATCGGCGCAGCTCGTGATCGCGCGCGGCGCGGCGGAAACCACCAAGGGCACCAACGTGACAGTCAATTCGGTGATGCCCGGCCCGACTTGGGTCGAGATGGCGCCGGTGCGCCTGGCCGCGCGCGCCAAGGCGATGGCAACGAGCGTCGACGATCTGGTCTCGCGCACCTTCAGCGAACGCCGCCCGGCCTCGCTGCTGCAGCGCTACGCCAAGCCGGAAGAGGTCGCCAATCTGATCTGCTACGTCTGCTCAAAAGCCTCCAGCGCCACGAATGGCGCCGCACTGCGCGTTGATGGCGGGATTGTCACGAATCCGTTTTGATGGCGACGGTCCTGTAGGGTGGGCAAAGCGGAGCGTGCCCACCATCTGCTGCAACGGCTCGGATAGATGGTGGGCACGGCGCGAGTGCGCCTTTGCCCACCCTACGGCACCGTCAACCCCGCAGGCTTCACACACCCTCTTCGTTGAACTTATCCGCCACCAGCGCGGCGATTGCATCAACCGCTTGCTGCGCCTCGGGGCCGATGGCGGAGACCGTGACGGTGGTTCCAGGTCCTGCCGCCAGCATCATCAGGCCCATGATCGAGGTGCCGCCGACGGTCTCGCTGCCGCGCGTCACCCAGACCTCGGCGTTGAACTTTTCGACCATCTGCACGAACTTCGCCGACGCCCGCGCATGCAAGCCGCGCTTGTTGATGATCAGGAGTTCCCGCGAGATGGCGCCGGCAGGCACGCCGGACCCGAGTTCCTTTTCGGGCGCGGCGTCGTCGCTCATTTGCCGGCGAGCACGCGGCTGGCGATGGTGACGTATTTGCGCCCGGCCTCCTGCGCCATCGCGATAGCATCGGGAAGTGAGCGCTCTTCGCGCACCTTGGCAAGCTTGACCAGCATGGGGAGATTGATGCCTGCGAGCACTTCCACCTTGGGACGGCTCATGCAGGAAATGGCGAGGTTGGAAGGCGTGCCGCCGAACATGTCCGTGAGGATGGCGACACCATCGCCGCTGTCAACGCGATTCACCGCTTCGATGATATCGCTTCGACACAGATCGGAGTCGTCCTCGGCTCCAATCGTGATGGCTTCAATTTGTTTTTGCGGACCCATGACATGTTCGAGCGCCGCCTTGAACTCGTCGGCAAGGCGCCCATGGGTCACAAGCACTAGACCAATCATCGGAAACTCCTCGCGGGTGCTTTTTGGTGCACCGCACGAACGCGCCACTTTGACCATCCAGAGGCCCCGCGCAAGAGGGCATCTTGGCTATTGTTCCGGAATTTGCCGGTAAGAAGTGAGGCCTGCGCCGGATTAATCGGTGGCGATATTGGGGCTTATATGGTTACCAATCCCCTTCGAACAATCATCCAAAGGTTGGACCGAACCTGTACCGTCGGTTGTTGTCAGGGCCGCTACAATCAACGGGAGGGGGTCATATCCCTCTCCTACCGGGATTCGCGGTATTGTAACACCATTAAGGCTGATGGAGAGCGCTTCTGGCGTGGGCATCCGATCCGCATCGGTCGCCGCGAGGTCCGCAATCAGTCCAACCACGGCCTCGCTGGCGAACGCGCAGCGGCGGATTCCAAGGCCGCGAATTTCGATCAGGCCGGCCAGTTCCGGCACCGGGCGAATCCACAATTGTCCGTCCACTGTGTCGAGATGGACACGGTCATCGCCGACCAAAATGGCCGGGGGAACCTGCCCGGCGCGTCCGGCGAGAATCAGATCGAAGGCGAGGCGCGACTTGCCGGCGCCTGACGGACCGCGGATCAGCACGGCGCGCTCGCCCACCAGGACGGCGGACGCGTGGACGCTCGCGACCTGCGTCATCATAGTGCGGGCAGCCGGACCACGAAGCGCGCACCCGCGACGCTCGGCTTGCCGTCAGCGTCGGCGGGACCATGGCGGTTTTCCGCCCAGATCCGCCCGTTATGCGCTTCGATGATCTGCTTGGAGATCGAGAGCCCTAGGCCTGAGTTCTGGCCGAAGCCCTGATGGGGACGGTCGGTGTAGAAGCGCTCGAAGATGCGCTCCAGCGCATCCTCGCCGATGCCCGGCCCGTCGTCATCGACGACGATTTCGATTTCTCCCCGGGCGCGGCGGCTAATCACGCGGACCTTTCCGCCGGGGGTGGAGAACGACTGCGCATTGGACAAGAGGTTCGAGATCACCTGTCCGAGCCGGGAATCATGGCCCGGCACCGAGAAGGTGTCGGTCGCGCCGCGGCCCTCGAAACGGCATTCGACTGCGACGTCGTGCCCCAGCCTGGTTTCGTTGGCCACCGAGGTCAGGGTCGTCAGCAAGCGGCGCAGATCGACCGGCGCCATATCCTGGCGCTGCAGTTCGGCGTCGAGCCGGCTGGCGTCGGAAATATCCGAGATCAGGCGGTCGAGCCGCTTGACGTCATGCTCGATCACTTCGAGCAGGCGGGCGCGGCTGGTGTCGTTGCGCGCCAGCGGCAGCGTCTCCACCGCCGAGCGCAACGAGGTCAGCGGGTTCTTCAATTCGTGGGCGACGTCGGCGGCGAACATCTCGATCGCCTCGATGCGGCTGTAGAGCGCATTGGTCATGTCGCGCAGCGCGCCGGACAAATGGCCGATTTCGTCGCGGCGGCGGGTGAAATCGGGAATCTCGACGCGGGTCTGGATGCGGCGGCGGACACGCTCGGCGCCGTCGGCGAGCCGCCGCACGGGACCTGCGATTGTGCTCGCCAGCAACAGCGACAGCACTATCATGACGGCGGAAGCGACGCCGCCGACCTTGAGGATGGCGAGGCGCTCGGCCGTCACCATCTGGTCGATGTCGTCGCCCTGGGTCGACAGCATCAGCGCGCCATGCACGGCGCGGAAGCGCTGCACCGGCACCGCGACCGAGACGATCACCTCGCCGCGGTCGTTGACACGTACCACGCTGCTTTTGACGCCGTCGAGCGCCTGCACGATCTCCTGGTAGCCCTTGCCGTTCTCAGGGCCGAGCTCGCGATAAAGCGGCAGGTCGCCGCGATTGAGCCAAGTGCGAATCGAGATGGTGGCACGCTCGACGAAGCCCGGCTTCTCGGTCGATGGCGGCGGCAGCTCGAAGCGCATCACGTCGCCGCGGCCATAGAGACTGCGACTGTCGAGGATCATGCCGCCGTCACCGCCATAGATGCGCGCGCGCGTTTTGGTCGGCGAGATCAGCCGTCGCAGTACCGGCGCGACGCGTTCCGGATTGATCGGAAAATCGAGACCTGAGGATTCATCCGGCGCGCCGTAGCTCTCGCCGGGCTTCAGATCGAGCAGCCGGTCCGGATCGATCGTGATGGTGTTGGTTTCGACGGTGGCCGAGGCGGCGATCGCGCCGGCGATGATTTCCGCCTGCACCAGAAGGCTCTGCGCCCGCGCGTCGATCAGGCCGGCGCGGAACTGCGAGAGGTAGAGAATGCTCGCCACCAGCGCGACGAGGCCGGCCAGGTTGAGCGAGACGATGCGGCGGGTGAGGCTGGAGAAGGAGAGCGCGAAAAAGAATTGGCCGGCCCGGCGCAGCCAGCCGAGCGGTCGCCGCCAGCCCGTCTCGCCCGCATTATCCTCGGCAACGCGATCCCGTTCGAGGAGCTCGGAAGTGTCCTCGTGGGTCAGGGTAAGGTCGGACTGCGTTCGATCTAGCAATGGCTGAGCCGTCGGTTGTGATGCGCCGTTGTAGTTCTACGCTTTTACGCCGAACGGGCGGATGTGTCAGTCGGCACATCCGCCCGGAAAACGCAGATCAGGCTTCCTTGAAGCGATAGCCGACGCCGTACAGCGTCTCGATCATTTCGAAATCGTCGTCGACCACCTTGAACTTCTTACGCAGCCGCTTGATGTGGCTGTCGATGGTGCGGTCGTCGACATAGACCTGATCGTCATAGGCGGCGTCCATCAGCGCATTGCGGCTCTTCACCACGCCGGGGCGCGTGGCCAGCGCCTGCAGGATCAAAAATTCCGTCACCGTCAGCGTCACCGGCTCGTTCTTCCAGGTGCAGGTGTGACGCTCCGGATCCATCCGCAGCAGGCCGCGGTCCAGCGCCCGCGCATCCGGCTCCTTCGGCACGGCGGTCGGATCCTTCGGCTGGCCGCGGCGGAGCACGGCCTTGACGCGCTCGACCAGCAGGCGCTGCGAGAACGGCTTGCGGATGAAATCGTCGGCGCCCATCTTGAGGCCGAACAGTTCGTCGATCTCTTCATCCTTGGAGGTCAGGAAGATCACCGGCAGATCGGATTTCTGCCGCAGCCGGCGCAGCGTTTCCATGCCGTCCATGCGCGGCATCTTGATGTCGAGTATCGCGAGGTCGGGCGGCGAAGTGCGGAAGCCGTCCAGCGCCGAAGCACCGTCCGTGTACGTCATGATGCGATAGCCTTCGGCTTCGAGTGCGATCGACACGGAAGTAAGAATGTTGCGGTCATCATCGACCAGGGCGATTGTGGGCATGAGCCTCTGCTTTCGAATAAGAGTGGCTTAAACGGCGGGCACTTCAGCCAGACGCCGCATAAAAGGGCTTCGTACACGGTCAACGAGCAATGCAAGCTGGGCTGAACTATGACCGAGTTCCGTAAAACGCTCCCGAGGAGACGCGCCGACCCCCATATAGCACCCCCTCAGGCTGAGAAAACCCCTTTTTTGCAATAAGATGGCCGGAAAGAAAGCCATGCAGCCAACCGCAGATTTTGATGCTTCCAAGCTCGCCCGCTCGCTGCTGCGACGAAGTCGGCAGGGCGCGTTGGCCACGCTTATGCCTGAAAGTGGCGACCCTTACTGCTCACTGGTGAACGTAGCGAGCCATGCCGACGCCTCGCCGATTCTGCTGCTTTCGCGCCTGGCGCTGCATACGAAAAACATCCTTGCCGACGCCAGAGTATCGCTGATGCTCGACGAGCGCGCCACTGGCGATCCCTTGGAAGGCGCACGAATCATGCTGGCGGGCCGGGCTGAGGAGGCGACTGACGAGAGTGCAAACATCCTGCGCCGGCGCTACCTCAACGCGCATCCGGCGGCGGAAGCGTTCGTCGATTTCAAGGATTTTTCGTTCTTTCGAATAGCGCCCTCGGGCCTGCATCTGGTTGCCGGATTCGGCCGCATCATCGATCTCAAGCCTGAGCAGTTTTTGACCGAGATCGGCGACGCCGGCGATTTGCTGCAAGCCGAGCAGGGCGCTGTCGAACATATGAATGAGGATCACCGCGACGCGATGAAACTCTACGCGACGAGATTGCTCGGTGCCGAGTCCGCCGATTGGCGCTGCATCGGCTGCGACCCCGGCGGTATGGACATGCAAGCCGGCAGCGCAACGCTCCGGCTGGATTTTCCGGAGCGTGTCACCAGTGCCATCGCGCTACGCAAAATGCTGGTGCGGTTGGCGGGCGAGGCGCGCGCCAAGGGCTGACAAGAGTTAACGCTTGCCGTCAGCGAGCAACTACGCCGTGCTGTCGAATCCATCGCCGATGACAGTGAAGGAGATTCAGTCGCTGCTGTTGGAAAAACGAGCGGTGGCGCTGCGTCATGCCATGCTGGCCGATCTCAACGATACATCCTCGCCGCTTAATGCCTATCCGACATTTTGGGCTCCGTTCGCGCTGATCAGAGAGGAGCAAATGATATGATTGTGCGACGCAACAATTGTCGCTGAGCTAACCCACGACGGATGGTCGCGCAACCAAAAGGGCAAACCAATGCGAAGCGCCGCAGCAAGTGATTGATTCAGATCAATCGCGCCCGCTTGAATAAACCAAATCGGCGGGATCGGCTTGGCAAGCACCGCGTTCATCAGTATTAGGTCGCCGGACCGAAGCCGGAAGGCTATATTCAGGGGTCACCGCGACAGAGCGCGTCAAGCGGTGTGCGCGCGATCTTAAGTAACGCGGGTTCGAGGAGGATTTCTTCGTGCAAGAAACGGGTCTACGGAACGGTGCCTTCGGCGCCGACAAATTCGGCTTAAAGAATCTCAAGACGGTGCATTGGAATCTCGGTGCGCCACAGCTCTATCAATATTCGCTTGCGGCGGGCGAGGCCGTATTGTCGGCCGACGGCGCGCTCTGCGCCGATACCGGTGAGTTCACCGGACGCAGCCCCAAGGACAAGTTCACGGTTCGCGATGCGACCACCGACAAGAACATGTGGTGGGCCGGCAACCAGTCGATCACCTCGGAGCAGTTTTCGGCGCTCTATGCCGACTTCCTCAAACATGCCGAAGGCATGACGCTGTTCGCGCAGGACCTCTATGGCGGCGCCGATCCGAACTTCCAGATCAAGACCCGCGTCTTCACCGAGCTCGCCTGGCACTCGCTGTTCATCCGCACGCTCTTGATCCGCCCCGAAGCTTCGACGCTGAAGGACTTCGTGCCGGAGCTGACCATCATCGACCTGCCGAGTTTCCACGCCGATCCGAAACGTCACGGCGTGCGCTCGGAGAACGTCGTTGCGATCGACTTCGCCCGCAAGATCGTCCTGATCGGCGGGTCTTATTATGCCGGCGAGATGAAGAAGTCGGTCTTCACCACGCTGAACTACTACCTGCCCGCCAAGGGCGTGCTGCCGATGCACTGCTCGGCCAATGTTGGGCCGAAGGGCGACACTGCGATCTTCTTCGGGCTGTCAGGGACCGGCAAGACCACGCTGTCGGCCGATCCGAACCGCACGCTGATCGGCGACGACGAGCACGGCTGGGGCAATGATGGCGTCTTCAATTTCGAAGGCGGCTGCTACGCCAAGTGTATCAAGCTGTCAAAGGAAGCCGAGCCGCAGATCTTCGCTGCCTCGAGCCGCTTCGGCGCGGTGCTCGAGAATTGCGTGCTCGACGAAGACACCCGCGTGGTCGATTTCGACGACGGCTCGAAGACGGAAAACACCCGTTCGGCCTATCCGCTCGATTTTATCCCGAACGCTTCGCGCACCGGCCGCGCCGGCCAGCCGAAGAACGTCGTGATGCTCGCCGCCGACGCCTTCGGTGTGCTGCCGCCGATCGCAAAGCTCTCGCCGGCGCAGGCGATGTATCATTTCCTGTCCGGCTACACCGCCAAGGTCGCCGGCACCGAGCGCGGCCTCGGCAACGAGCCGCAGCCGGAATTCTCCACCTGCTTCGGCTCGCCGTTCCTGCCGCTCGATCCCTCGGTGTACGGCAACATGCTGCGTGAGCTGATCGCCAAGCACAATGTCGACTGCTGGCTGGTCAACACCGGCTGGACCGGCGGCAAGTATGGCGTCGGCAGCCGCATGCCGATCAAGGTGACGCGCGCGCTGCTCACGGCCGCGCTCGACGGCTCGCTCCGCAACGTCGAATTCCGCACCGACAAGTATTTCGGTTTTGCGGTGCCGACCGCGCTGCCGGGCGTGCCGAGCGAGATCCTCAATCCCGTCAACACCTGGAAGGACAAGGCCGAGTTCGACAAGACGGCGCGCGCGCTGGTCGGCATGTTCCAGAAGAACTTTGCCAAGTTCGAAGCCCAGGTCGACGCCGAAGTCCGCGCCGCTGCGCCGGACACCAAGCTCGCGGCGGAGTAGGCTCGCGGCCAAACAAGCGAGCCATTCGAGAACAACGAGGGGCGGCCGAGAGGGCCGCCCTTCTTATTTTAGTCATGCTGCGTTATCGGACCCTCATGGTGAGGAGCGCCACCGGGTCCGCGCGTAGCGCGGCTCGATGACAGGCTCCGCGCATCTCGAACCACGTGGCCCGGGGTCTGTGCCATTCGTCCTTCGAGACGCGCGAAGATGCGCTCCTCAGGGATGAGGGGAAATAGCGAAGCCAGCTCTTTCCCCGTCATTGCGAGCGAAGCGAAGCAATCCACGTCTCGGCGCTTGGGTAGGTGAATTGCTTCGCTGCGCTCGCAATGACGTGGAGGGTCTAAGTCGTCATCAAACAGTATTATGCCGCGCTGCGCGTTCGCGTCTCGACCGACGCAAACATCGTGGCGCGCAGCTCCAGCAGCGCTCGCCGCAGATGCGTTTTCACCGTGTTGGCGGGAATGCCGAGCCGCATCGACAGCTCCTGGCGGCTGCGGTCCCTGAGATAGGCCAGCATGATCAGGCGCCGCTTGCCTTCGGGCAGCCGCGCGAATGCCGCCAGCGCCTTCGGACGCAGCCGCGCCAGATGCATCTCCTCGACCGGGTCGGGATCATCAGAGGCCATCGCAGAGATCTCATCGTCGCAGCCGAACGCCTCGAGCTGCCGTTTGCGCACGGCGTCAATGGCGCGATGCCGGATGATGGTCGCCATCCAGGTCATCGGCGAGGCGATCTTTGGATCGTAGCTGGCGGCATGACGCCAGATCTTCAGGTAGCTCTCCTGCAGCACGTCCTCGGCGAGCGCGCGGTCCCGCAGGATGCGTAAGGCGACGCCGAGCAGCTTGGCGTGGGTCAGGCCATATAGCCTTGCAAAAGCGGATTTGTTGCCTTGGGCGACCTCGGTGATCAATTGCAGAAGAAGCGCTCGGCCGTCCGGCTGTCCGATATTCGCCTGTGGTGTCGCGTTCACCATGGTTTCTCCAGCTCGATGGTCGTTGGTCCCGGCTATCCCTCGCTGGATTGGCCGTATGGCCCCCAATACGGATCGCCCGCGAAAAAAGTTTCGGTGCCGCTACCGGCCGGCCAAAATTTTTGGGTCTTGGCCAAGTGGCCCCGTTTGAAACCCCGGCCCGTTGAACCGTAGCTTCCTGAGCCCTATAGTTCGCGAGGAAACGCCACCCTTGATTGTGTATCCGGCCTATCCCGCTCAGAATGCGACAGATTCCCGAGGACGATTTGGGGCAGCTGCTAAGATCTGTCGCCCAAGGCGACCGGGCGGCTTTCCGCGCGGTGTACGAGCAGGCCGGGCCGACCCTGTTCGGGATTTGCAGCCGCATCCTGCGGGATCGCGCCGCCGCCGAAGACGCCTTCCAGGAGGCGATGCTGCGGATCTGGCAAAAGTCCTATCTCTACGACCCGGCCAAGGGCGCCGCGCTGAACTGGATGGTGACGGTCGCGCGCCGCGTCGTGCTGGATCGGCTGCCGGCGCGGCGGTCTTCGCCGGTAGCCCTGACCGACGAGAGCGTCGCTTCCGCCATCGACGCGCTGTCAAGGCAGTCGCCTGGCGATCCCTCGCTCGCTCCGGACTTGCGAAAGTGCCTGGGCCTCCTGGAACAGAACTACCGGCAGTCGGTCCTTTTGGCCTATTATTACGGGCTGAGCTACGAGGAGCTGGCCGCGCACTCGGCCGTTCCGGTCGGAACCGTCAAGACCTGGATTCACCGTGCTGTTGAAAGCTGCAGCTATGTCTAAGCCAGTGAAGCCCGGGGCCACTGATGCGGCGGAGTATGTGCTCGGGCTGCTCGGCGCGGAGGACGCCCGTGCCTTCGCCCAGCGCCTGAAATCGGACGAGGCGCTGCGGGCGCAGGTCGAATATTGGGAGGGTATGTTTGCCAACGTACCCGCCGGCGAGGCCGAGCCGCCGCCGTCGGGCCTGTTCGAGAAAATTCTCGGCCGGATCGAGAGCGAAGGCGCCGAGCTGCCGGGTACGGTGACAAGGCGCGGCGGCACTGCGAACTGGTTCGAGATCAGCCCGGGCATCAAAGGCCGTCTCCTGCATGTCGACCGCGCGCAGAACCGGCAGCATCTGTTGATCCGGATGGCGCCGGGCGCGTCCTATCGGCCGCACGCGCATGACGCCGACGAGCAGACGCTGGTGATCGAAGGGGATCTCTCGTTCGGCGATCTCGATCTCAAGGCCGGCGACTTCCACGTCGCGACGCCGTCATCCTCGCACCCGCCGGGCCGGACGGTGAATGGCTGCCTCGTGCACGTCATCATGAGTCTGGATCAGCATTAGATCATCGTCCGATCCATCATCTTGAGAGTGTGAAACTAGCTCCGCCCGTCATTGCGAGCGCAGCGAAGCAATCCACGTCTCAGTTCGGGGATAGATGGATTGCTTCGCTTCGCTCGCAATGACGTGGATATAGCGGAGCGCACAATCTCTCCCCTCATTCGTCAAGGCTCGCTGACGCGCCCTCCTTCGGAATATGCGCAATTGCGCTTATTCCCGGGATGACGGGCGGCGTGTGTGCATGTGGTTCGATAAGAATCTAGCCTGAGCCATTCCCCGGCAGCACCGCATTGCTCGGCGTTCGCCGGTCGGTGATTTGCAGGCCGAACAGGCTGCCGATCAGCTCGACGGCGACGCGCGCGGTGCGGCCGCGTTCGTCGAGGAACGGGTTGAGCTCGACGACGTCCACCGAGCGCACCAGGCCGGAATCATGCAGTAGCTCCATGATGAGATGCGCCTCGCGATAGGTCGCGCCGCCCGGCACCGTGGTGCCGACGCCGGGCGCGACCGTGGGATCGAGAAAATCCACATCGAAGGAGACATGCAGCACGCCGTTCCGTGCCCTGACGCGCTCGATCACCTTTCGGATCAGCACGCCGACGCCGAACTCGTCGATGGCGCGCATGTCCGCGATCGCGACGCGCCGCTCGAACACCAGCTTCTTCTCCTCGGGATCAATCGAGCGGATACCGAACAGGTCGAGCTGGTCGGGACCGATCGAGGCGCGCGGCGCGCCGCCGAGCAAATTGTCGAGACCAGGCTCGCCGCACAGGAAGGCGGCCGACATGCCATGCATGTTGCCGGTCTCCGTGGTCTGCGGCGTGTTGTAATCGGCATGGGCGTCGACCCAGAGCACGAACAGCGGCCGGCCCTGCTCCTGCCAGTAGCGCGCCACGCCGTTCACCGACCCCATCGAGAGCGAATGATCGCCCCCCATGAAGATCGGCACCGCGCCGGAGCGCGCCAGCGTGTAGGAGCGTTCGCTGAGCGCGCGGATCCAGCCCTTGATGGTGTCGTAGTATTTGGCGTTCGCTGGCGGCGGGCCCTCGGCGGCAGCGGCGTCAGGCTTGGCCATGTTGCCGTGGTCCTCGACCGCAAAGCCGAGCTGATTGAGGATGCGGCCGATGCCGGCGGTGCGGAGCGCGTCCGGCCCCATCAGGGTGCCGAGCTGCGAGGCGCCGATCTCGATGGGAACGCCGAGCAGGGCGATGCGGGGAGCGTTGGCGTCGGACATGAGCCCACCTTTTGTCAGACCTCATCCTGAGGAGCCGCGCAGCGGCGTCTCGAAGGATGAATGGCACCAGCGGGGCCACATGGTTCGAGACGGCGCTTCGCGCCTCCTCACCGTGAGGGTCTCATGGCCGCAACAGCAGACCCGCTGCTCACGCCTTGAAATAAGCGATTTGCGTCGTGGTTGCGAGCAGGCGCCCCGAGGGTGACCACAATTCTCCGTGCTGATCGCCGTAACTCCTGTGGAAAATTCGGGCGTCGGCCGCTGCGAGAATATTGGTGATGTTCTCGGCCGCGAGTTCCTCCGAGGAAGTATGAAAATAGGTCGTGACGGACACCGTGCCGAACGGCACCAGTTCCCGGCGCGCCAGAAACACCCGGCCGAAAAACGCATCCGACATCGACATCAGCGACAGCATGTCGATCTTTCGCGGCACGTGATCGCCGATCCACTGCTTTGAATAGGCATCGAGCGGTGATGCCGCGGGCGAGCCATAAAAGCTCGGCTCGCCCTCGACAAAGCGGAAATCATACTGGTGCGTCCAGGTCATCGGTGTGTTCGGAAACCGGCGCGCCTGTTCAAATGGCGTGGCGGCTGGAAACGTCGCCTGCTGGTGCGACCAGGATGGCCGGCGCTCGGCAAACACGGCCGTCGCCAGCGTCGCGACCTCACCGCCGCCCTGCGTCATCTCCACGGCCCAGTGCTGGCTCGAGCGGTTGACCTTGACCAGGCGCACATCGAGATCGAACGCACCTTCCGCGACCGGTGCGCAGAAATTCACGGTCATCGCCAGCGGATCGCCCGCCCGCTGTGGATGCTCCATCAGCGCGCGCAGCATGGTCGCAGCGGTGCAGCCGCCGAACGGGCCGACAAAGGCCCAATAGTCGGGACTGGTCTTGCCTTGCCAGCAGCTATCGCCGGGTGTGACTTTTGTCGCGTCATCGAAGAGGTGCGGGGACTTTGTCAGCATGAATTCTTTCAATTGGGAGGCGCGATCTGTCTATTCCGTCATTGCGAGCGAAGCGAAGCAATCCATCTTTCCCCGAGTCGAGCCATGGATTGCTTCGCTGCGCTCGCAATGACGTTGAGGCAGTATCGCGACTATTTTGCCGAATTCCAATGACGCCTGAGGTAAATGGCTTTCCGCGTCCCGAAAATTACCGCGTCGCCTCGCGAGCGCTTGTCTCCGCTACCTGTGCGGCGGCGCGCACCGGCACGTGCCAGATCTCCTCGGCATATTCGCGGATGGTGCGGTCGGAGGAGAACCACGGCATCCGCGCGACGTTGAGGATCGAGGCGCGGGTCCAGGCCGGCACCACCTGCCAGCGCGCATCGATGCCGCGCTGGGCCTCGTAATAGGAATCGAAATCGGCCGAGACCATGTAGTGGTCGAGATAGCGCAGCGCGTGGCCGATCGAGGCGAACCGGGCAGGGTCGTCGGGCGAGAACGCGCCGCTCTCGATCGCGGTGATGGCGCGCGCCAGCCGCGGCGAGCGGCTGATGACGTCGGTCGCATCCAGCCCCTGCTTGCGCCGGATCATGACGTCGCCGGCCTCCATGCCGAAGATCGCGATGTTCTCCGCGCCGACCTGGTCGCGGATTTCGATATTGGCGCCGTCGAGCGTGCCGATGGTGAGCGCGCCGTTGAGCGCCAGCTTCATGTTGCCGGTGCCGGAGGCTTCCATGCCGGCGGTCGAAATCTGCTCGGAGAGGTCGGCCGCAGGGATGATCACTTCGGCCAGGCTGACATTGTAGTCGGCGAGGAAGACCACCTTCAGCCTTCCGGCGACGTCGGGGTCGTTGTTGACGATCTCGGCGACGTCGTTGATCAGCTTGATGATCAGCTTGGCGTAGCGGTAGCTCGCCGCCGCCTTGCCGGCGAAGATTTTTACGCGCGGCACCCAGTCACATTGCGGTTCGTCCTTGATCGCCTGATACAGCGCGACCGTCTCGACGATGTTGAGCAATTGCCGCTTGTATTCGTGGATGCGCTTGATCTGGATGTCGAACAGCGCCGACGGATCGACCTTGATGCCGAGCCGCTCATTGATCAGCCGCGCCAGCGCCAGCTTGTTGTGATGCTTGACCTCGCGGAAACGCTGCTGGAACGCATTGTCGCTGGCGCGCGCCTCGAGGCGCTCGAACAGCGAGAAGTCGTCGAGCACGGCATCGCCGCAGGTCTCGCGCATCAGGCCGGTGAGCTTTGGATTGGCCAGCATCAGCCAGCGGCGGAAGGTGATGCCATTGGTCTTGTTGGTGATGCGGCCGGGATAGAGATGGTTGAGATCGCTGAACACGGTCTCCTTCATCAGGTCGGAATGCATCGCCGAGACGCCGTTGATGCGGTGCGAGCCGACGAACGCCAATTGTCCCATCCGCACCCGCCGCCCGGATTTCTCGTCGATCAGCGAGACCGAGGCGCGGTATTCGATGTCGCCGGGGACGCGCTGCTCGGCCAGCGCCAGATGCGCGGCATTGATGCGGTAGATAATCTCGAGATGGCGCGGCAACAGCCGCTCGAACAGTTCAACCGGCCAGGTCTCCAGCGCTTCCGGCAGCAGCGTATGATTGGTGTAGGACAGCGTCGCCACCGTGATCTTCCACGCCTCGTCCCAGCGGAAGTTATGCAGGTCGACCAGGATGCGCATCAGCTCGGTGACGGCGAGGCTCGGATGGGTGTCGTTGAGTTGCACCGCGGCCTTCGAGGCGAGGCTGCGCAGTTGCCCGTCGGAGGCAAGTTGACGCTTGACGAGATCCTGCAGCGAGGCCGAGACGAAGAAATATTCCTGGCGCAGCCGCAGCTCGCGGCCCGCCGGGCTCTCGTCATTGGGATAGAGGAATTTGCAGATCGATTCCGCGCGCGCTTCTTCGGCGACCGCGCCAAGGTAGTCGCCGGTATTGAAGACGTCGAGCCGCAATGGATCGGGCGCGCGCGCCGACCATAGCCTGAGCGCGTTGACGTGCTGGCCGCGCCAGCCGACGATCGGCGTGTCGTAGGCCACCGCCTGCACGGTCTCCCCCGGACGCCAGGTCGCGCGGTCGCGCCCGTGGTCGTCGACATGGTCGACATGACCGCCGAAATGAACGTGATAGACCACCTCCGCCCGCAGGAATTCCCAGGGGTTGCCGAAGCTCAGCCATTCGTCCGGATATTCCTGCTGCCAGCCCTGCGCGATGATCTGGCGGAACAGGCCGAAATCGTAGCGGATGCCGTAGCCGATCGCCGGGATCGCCAGCGTTGCCATGCTTTCCATGAAGCACGCCGCGAGCCGCCCGAGGCCGCCATTGCCGAGCGCCGCGTCCGGCTCGCATTTGCGCAAGTCGTCGAGGCCGACGCCGAGGTCGCCCAGCGCCGCCTCGAACAGCGGCAGCAATCCCATATTGTTCAGCGCATCCGTAAACAGGCGGCCGATCAGGAATTCGAGCGAGAGGTAATAGACACGCTTGCTGCCGGCGTCGTAGCTCTCCTTCTCGGCGGTCAGCCAGCGGTGCACGATACGGTCGCGCAGCGCCAGCGCCGCGGCCTTGTACCAGTCCCGCCTGGTCGCCATGCCGGCGTCCTTGCCGATCGCCAGCCGGAGCTTGGCAAGGATCGCGCCCTTGATCTCGGCCAGCGCCAGCTCGTCGATCGGCTGGCCGGAGGCCGGATAGTTCCCGGGAAATTGTTCCTGCAACACGTCGATCCCTGCGGTTGAGACTCAACAAACGAAGATACGCGCCTTAGCGCCCGATCGAAACCAGCCGGAAGTATGTGGTGCACCGCGCTGGTATGATTTTATGCAAGGACCGGGCCGATTTCGCGGCACGGCGCGACCGGTTTTGGTGCTACAATTCGATTTAAACCGGAACTTGGCCGGCGGTGGCCGGTTCGCGTGAGGTAGACATTCTCGAACAAGCGGGAGGCCTGTGATGAGATTGATGATCGAGATCGCTGCCGCTGCGCTGTTGGTGGTCTGCATCAGTGCGACCAGTGCAGCCTTTGCCGCAGGCAAGGCCAACAGGAGCGCCGATGGCCTGAGCTGCTCCTTCAGCGTCCCGCAAGGCGCCTCGCCCGCCGCGCGCTGCGCCGCGATCAAGCGGCAATGCGGCGGGAAGTTCTATGCCAATTATTGCGGCGACAAGCTGTTGTCGGCGATGTGAGCCAATATCCGTCGTCCCGGCGCCTCATCGGGGCTGCGATTGGTCACCCTCGACGAGGTTTATTCCTTCGTCGCTCAGCGCCTCCATGATTGCTTCGATGTCTTCGGGCTGGGTTGTCGCCGACGGCAACAGCGCATTGAGCTGATCGAATGTGATGACGCCCGTCGGGCGGCCAAGCTGAAGCGCCATTCGGATCATGTCTTCCTGTCTCATTTTCGGTCCTCCAAATTCGGTCTCATGGGCCAGAGTCTCGGCCTCATTTTTTAGTCCTCGGAACAAATTAAGAACACTTTAGCAAGTACTTGATATATCATTATGATTCGGCGCGTCGCCGACACCATATCTAGGGCCCATCCGAGTTTGCGAGGACTACATGTCCACCATCGCCTTCGATCAGTTCGCTCTCACCCGCATCGCCGATTTCGCGCGCTCGCTGTCGCGCCTGCACCAGGCCTCGCGCCGGCAGATCGTCGACGACGATGCGATCGACCGCGAATTCAACGCCGTCTGCATGTCGGTGTGGGGCTACACCACGGACGATTTCAGCGACGAGCTGTTCTCGGTGGAGGACCACGCCTTTCTCGACAGCCTGGATGAGGCGCAGGCGCGCATCTTCGCCGCCGAGCAGGGCTACGACCTCGTCGACGATCAGGGCATGCTGACGGACTGGTGGGGCTATTGCTGGATGATCCTGGCCGAGAAGCGCGGCTTGCTGACGGCTGAAAACCGCGCAGCGGCACGCGCGGCGATCGAGGAAAAATATCTGTCGGCGCCGAACGTGATCGGGGTGATCGTCGGGCGGTGAGTTAGGCGAGGCGAGGTCTGGTAGCTCGGCCCCAGGCTACTTTGCATGGGGTTGTTTTCGCAGTTTTGCGTTTGGACCCTGCTTATCGCACGTCCGCCCGCTTCGCTGGTTTTGGCGGAGCCGTCTTCGGGATCGAGGCGGTCGGCAGGTCGTCGTCGCGTCGCGCTTCGGGCAGCGGCGCGGTGCCGGCGACCATCTCGGCGCTAACAGGCGCGACCTTCATCTCGCCGAGCCGGGCGCGAACGTCGGCCGTGAGGCCGGGATAGGAGGCCACAGGCGTGAACTCGGCGCTCTGGTCGGTGCCGAGGCGAACGCCAGTATAGGCCACTAGGCCGTCGGTGGTGGCGATGACGTCGCCGGAGCGCAGCGAGCTATCGAGCGCGAGATCGACCGGCGCAAGGCCTGACGGGCTTCGGCCGTTGCAGGTGCAATCGGCGCGCAGTGCCTTGCGGTAGGCGTAGGCGTTCTCGCTGTCGGCGTAGCGTTCGCCATTGCTCGCGGCCGCGCTGTCGATGCTGCTGCCGTAAAACACCTTGGTGACGCTCGCCGGGCAGAACGCCTGGCACATCTGGACCGGCGAGGCATTGCCGCGCATGGTCAGCGGAAAATACTTGCCGTCGCAGCTGCGCACGCAGAAGGCAGGTCCGGAGCCGGCGACGCGCGGCGCCGGCGCGGGATGGGACGGCTGACTATTGCCGAACGGATCGGCGAAGAAATTGCCCTGCGCCGGGGCTTGCCGCGTCTGTTGCTTCTGCAGGCCGCCGAACAGAAAATCGAACAGGCCCTCAGCGGACACGCTGCCGGGCGTCAGCGTGATCGCGCCTGCAACGAATGCGGCGGCCACAAACCTCGCGCGGCGCCGCCCGCGCGAAAAAGCCAACTCGGTACGCAACGCCAACTCCACCCAACGCAATCAACGCGCTGAAGCGACAGGCTTCAGTCGGGAGTAACCTTAACGGCGGATGGTAAAGGAGTGGTATTCGGGAATAATACGGGAAAAAGGAATGCTGTGAGGGGAAGCCCTTACCCCTTGAGAAATTCACCCGCCTTGTAGAGCGAGCGGAATTCGAGCCCGGCCTCGGCAAAGGCCTCGGTCGCGCCTTCCTCGCGGTCGACCATGGTCAGCACCAGCACGATCTCGCCGCCGGCCTCGCGCACCGCCTCGACCGCCTTCAAGGCCGAGCCGCCGGTCGTGGTGACGTCCTCGACGATCACGATGCGCTTGCCCTTAAGGCTCTCGCCCTTGGCCAGCCCCTCGACTGCGAGGCGGGCGCCGTGCTCCTTCGGCTTCTTGCGCACGAAGAAGGCGGCGATCGGGTGCCCCTTGAGCCAGGAGAGCTGCGCGATCGCGCCTGCCAGCGGGACCGCGCCCATCTCCAGCCCGCCGATGAAATCGAGCCTGTCGTCCTTCAGCGCCTCAAAGGTGAGTTCGGCCAGCAGTGCCGCGCCCTCGGGGTCGAGCATGGTCGGCTTGAGGTTGAAGTAGAAATCGCTCTTGCGGCCCGAGGCCAGCGTGATCTCGCCGCGGCCGAACGAGCGCTTGCGGATGATCTCGGCGAGACGGGCACGGGAGGCTGATTTGGACAAGGCGGTTTTCCCAAGGCGTTTTCAGGCGGGCGCAATCTATCGGCGCTCGCGGGGACATTCCAGCGCCGATCCGGCGCCGTCAACAGGGCACGGTGTCGTCATCCGCGAAAGCGGATGACCCAGTATTCCGCGGCGGCGGTTGTAACGCCCTCAAGTTCCGGGGTACTGGATACGCCGCTTCCGCGGGGTATAACAAAAATGACGATCGAACTGCACACCTGGAACACGCCGAACGGCCGCAAGATCTCGGTTGCGCTGGAGGAGATGGGGCTGCCCTACAAGGTGATCCCGGTGAACATCACCAAGGGCGAGCAGATGGCGCCCGATTTCCTCAAGATCAGTCCGAACAACAAGATCCCGGCGATCGTCGATCCCGACGGGCCCGGCGGCAAGCCGATCAGCATTTTCGAATCGGGCGCGATCCTGCTCTATCTCGGCGAAAAGACCGGCAAGTTCCTGCCCAAGCCGTTGGCCGAGCGCATTCCGGTCTATGAATGGCTGATGTGGCAGATGGGTGGCTTTGGCCCGATGCCCGGCCAGGTGCACCATTTCATCGCGCTGGAGAATGAAACCGACCGCGCCTATGGCCTGAAGCGCTACATGGCCGAGACGCGCCGGCTCTATGGCGTGCTGGACCGCCGGCTGGAGGGACGCGAGTTCGTCGCCGGCGAACTCTCGGTCGCCGACTTCGCCATCCTTGGCTGGGCCTGGCGCCACCCGCGCCACAAGGTGGAGCTGAAGGATTTTCCGAACGTCGAGCGCTGGTACAACGCTCTGATGGCCCGCCCCGCGACCAGGCGCGGCATGGAAGCGAAATTGGATTGATATTCTCAATCCCCACCCACCGCTGTCGTCGCCCGGCCTTGTGCGCACTTGCGCACCAGGACCGGGCGATCCAGTACGCCGCGGCGCTTCCGATTGAGCGAAGTGCTCGATGCGGAACGAATTTCGCTTCACACCACGTTCTCTGGGATACTGGGTCGCCCGGTCAAGCCGGGCGATGACAGCGGTGGCTTGGAGACGGCGGAGAGCTACCCCCGCTTGGCCTCGAACGCCAGCTTCACGGCGAGCCCCGCCAGCACGGTGCCCATCAGCCAGCGCTGCACTCGGAGCCAGCTCGGCCGCGTGCCGAGAAAGAGCGCGATCGATCCGGCGGTGAGTGCGATCATCGCATTGACGGAAACGCTGATGACGGTCTGGATCGTGCCGAGCACCAGCGACTGCGTCAGCACGCTGCCGGCAGCGGGATCGATGAACTGCGGCAGCAGCGCCAGATACAGCATCGCGATCTTCGGGTTCAAAAGATTGGTGACGAACCCCATCGCAAACAGTTTGCGCGGGCTGTCGGCCGGCAGCTTCTTCACCTGGAACGGTGAGCGTCCGCCCGGCTTCAGCGCCTGCCAGGCCAGCCACAGCAGATAGGCGGCGCCGGCGAAGCGCAGCGCGTCATAGGCGTAGGGAATAGCGAACAGCAGCGCCGTGATGCCGAACGCCGCACATAGCATGTAGAACACGAAGCCGAGCGCGACCCCGCCCAGCGAGACGATCCCCGCCGCCGGGCCTTGCGTGATCGAGCGCGAGATCAGGTAGATCATGTTCGGCCCCGGCGTCAGCACCATGCCGAGCGAGACCAGGGCAAAACCGAGCAATGTAGTGAGATGAGGCATGGAAATCTCGCGGGAGGGACGCGTATGTTTCTAACGCGCAGCACGCGGCGATGTCATTTCGTATATTGCTCCGAGGACATTTCCGGCGATGATGGCAGCCAATCTGCACACGCGCCTGTCATCGCCCGGCTTGACCGAGCGACCCAGTACGCCGCGGCTTCTCCGATGAAGTGCAGTGGCCAACGCGGCGAGGGTTGCGCTTCACGACTCCTGCTCTGGAATACTGGATCGTCCGGCCAAGCCGGACGATGACAGCGCCGTTAATGCGCCTCGTCCCAATTGTTCGCCGCGCGTGCGTCCACCTGCAGCGGCAGCGACAGCACCACCGCCGGGAACGGCGCATCCTGCATCACGTGCTGGACCACCGGCAGCGTCGCCGCCACTTCGTCGTCGGGCACTTCGAAGATCAGTTCGTCATGCACCTGCAGCAGCATCTGCGCGGAGAGCTTCTTCTCCGCCAGCGCATCCTCCATGCGGATCATGGCGCGGCGGATGATGTCGGCGGCGGTGCCTTGCAGGCGCGCGTTGATCGCGGCGCGCTCGTTGAAGGAACGGATCGACGCGTTGGAGGCCTTGATATCAGGATAGTGGCACTTCCGGCCGAACAGCGTCGTGACATAGCCGTTGGCGCGGCAGAAGTCGCGCGTCTCGTCCATATAGGCGCGTATGCCTGGGAAGCGCTCGAAGTATTTCTTGATGTAGGCCGAGGCTTCCTCGCGCGCGATGCCGAGCTGGTTAGCGAGGCCGAAGGCGGATATGCCGTAGATGATGCCGAAATTGATCGCCTTCGCCCGGCGGCGCACCTCGCCCGGCATGTCCTTGATCGGCACGCCGAACATTTCGGACGCCGTCATGGCGTGAATGTCGAGGCCGTCGCGGAACGCCTGCTTCAGCACGGGGATATCGGCGATCTCGGCGAGCAGCCGTAGTTCGATTTGAGAATAGTCCGCCGACACCAGCTTGTGGCCGGGCGTCGCGATAAAGGCGCGGCGGATTTTTCGGCCGTCCTCAGTACGAACCGGGATGTTCTGCAGATTCGGTTCGTTCGAAGACAGCCGCCCCGTGGTGGTCGCGGCCAGCGCATACGTCGTGTGCACGCGGTGGGTCTGCGGATGCACGTAAGTCGGCAGCGCGTCGGTATAGGTCGATTTCAGCTTCGACACCTGCCGCCATTCCAGAATCTTTTTCGGGAATTCATGGCCCTGTTCGGCGAGCTCGTCGAGGATCTGCGCCGAGGTCGACCACGCGCCGGTCTTGGTCTTGGTGCCGCCGGGTATGCCCATCTTGCCGAAGATGATGTCGCCGATCTGCTTGGGGCTGCCGACATTGATCGGCTCGCCGGCGATCTCCTGCAACTCGGCCTCGACGCGCGCCGCGGTCTGCGCAAAGTCGCCGGACAACCGCGCCAGTACCTGCCGGTCGATCGAAATGCCGCGCCGTTCCATCCGCGCCAGCACAGTGACCAGCGGCCGCTCCAGCGTCTCATAGACCGTCGTCATGTGCTCGGCAGCGAGCCGCGGCTTCAGCGCGCGGTGCAGCCGCAGGATCACATCGGCGCTTTCGGCCGAATAGGCGGTCGCCTTGTCGATTGCGACCTGGTCGAACGTGAGCTTGCCCTTGCCGTTGCCGATTAGCTCGCTTTCGCCGATCACGGCATGGCCAAACCAACGTTCAGCGAGAGAGGCCAGCGCATGTGAATTGCGTCCGGCATCGAGCGCATACGACATCAATTGTGCATCGTCGACGTTGCACAGGGTGATGCCGTGCTGCGCCAGCATCACGGCGCTGAACTTGATGTCGAAGCCGATCTTGAGAATGCCCGGTGATTCCAACAGCGGCTGCAGCGCCGCCAGCGTCTCGGGGGCTGTGATCTGGTCCGGAGCGAGGCCGGCGTCGAACAGGCCCGCGCCGCCGCCGGACTGCTTGTGCATGAGTGGAACATAGCAGGCGTCGTTTGGCGCCAGCGCCAGCGCGATGCCGCAGATGTCGGCCTGCATCGGATCGTCCGAGCCCGCCTTGGCGACGATCGCAAACGTGCCGGCGTCATAGGCCCGCGCAACCCAGGCATTGAGCTCATCGAATGTGCGGATGGTCTGGTACTTGCTGCGATCGACCGGCAGCTTTCGCGCAGCTTCCGCGCGGACGGCAGCCAGCGATATCGGCGTTCCCTTGTGGCTCGCGGTCTTGTCCTGCTTGTCGCCGCCGGTCTTGCCCGGTGCGGTGGCGGCCTTGCCTGCGGGCGAGCCATCCGGCGTCGCGCCTTCATAACCCTCCGGCTTCTTGCCCGATGGCGGCACCGCAAAGACGCTGGCGCCGCTCTTGTTGCCCGCATCAGGCTCGATATCGGCGGGGTCCACTTGCGAATATTCGGCGACGCGGCGGGTGAGGGTGGAGAATTCCATCGCCTTGAGGAAGGCGATCAGCTTGCGCGCGTCGGGCTCGTGCACGGCGAGGTCGTCGAGCGGCACTTCGAGATCGACCTTGTCGTCAAGCAGCACCAATTGCCTGGAGATCCGCGCCTTCTCGGCGTGCTCGATCAGCGCCTCGCGCCGCTTCGGCTGCTTGATCTCGCCGGCACGGAACAGCAATTGCTCGAGATCGCCATATTCGATGATCAGCTGCGCGGCGGTCTTGACGCCGATCCCGGGTACGCCCGGCACATTGTCCGTGGAATCGCCGGCCAGCGCCTGCACCTCGACCACCTTCTCCGGTGGCACGCCGAACTTCTCGATCACTTCGGCAATGCCGATGCGGCGGTCCTTCATAGTGTCGTACATGGTGACGCAGTCGGTCACGAGCTGCATCAGGTCCTTGTCAGAGGATACGATGGTCGCGCTCGCGCCGCGCTCGCAGGCGATGCGGACATAGGTCGCGATCAGATCGTCGGCCTCAAAACCGACCTGTTCCAGGCAGGGCAGGTCGAAGGCGCGCACCGCTTCGCGGATCAGCGCAAACTGCGGGATCAGATCATCAGGCGCCGGCGGCCGGTGCGCCTTGTAGTCGGGATAGAGCTTGTTGCGGAAGGTGATTTCCGACTTGTCGAACACGATGGCCAGATGCGTCGGCCGGTTGTCCTCCGGCATGTCGCGCAAGAGCTTCCACAGCATGTTGCAGAAGCCGAGCACGGCGTTGACCTGCAGCCCGTCGGATTTGCGGTTGAGCGGCGGCAGCGCGTGATAAGCGCGGAAAATATAGGAGGACCCGTCGACCAGGAACACATGGTCGCCCTTGCCTGGTTGTTTGGCGGCGGCCTTTACTGGATCCTTGGCTGGAACTTTGGCGGGGGCGGGTTTGGCGGCGGCTTTGGGGGCTGTTTTCGGCATGGCCGAAATTTAGGGATTTTTGCGCGGATTGACAGCCTTGGGAGGGGGATTTTGGTTGCTACCGCACAGCCAAATTGCCGTCGTCCCGGGCAAGCGGAGCGCGACCCGGGACCCGTAGCCACAGGCGGTCATTGTTGAGCAATCCAGCGGCCCCATCGAATTCAATCATGAGGGCCGGTGGTTATGGGTCCCTGCGTTCGCAGGGACGACAACGATGCAGCTACTCCGCCGGTTGCAGCGCGGGGGTGGCCTTTTTCGACGCGATCCAGAAGGCGGCGGGGCGCTCGAACAGGAAGCCGGCGCGCACCGCCAATGCCAGCCGCCAGATCGCGACTGCACCGGCAACGCCCGCCACGGTGACGATCAGGGAGATCGCGCCGATATCGGTGATCACGCCGGTCTTCAGCAATAGCGTCCGCGTCACCGCCATCGGCAGGAAGAAAGCGAGATAGATGACGATCGAATGCTCGCCGCAATAGCGCAGGAAATTCAGCCATTGCATGCGCGCGAGCAGCGCGCCCATTACGATGATGGCGCCGGCCCCTGCGAAGCCGAGCGCCAGTGAGATGAGCGGCCAATGGCTGTAGCCCGCGGTCACGAGGCCGCCATTGACGAGCGCCCACCCGGCCAATCCGATCAGCGCCAGCATGGGCTTCTCGCGCGAACGATCCGCCAACGCGAATACGTAGGAAGCAAACAGATAGCCGGAATAGAAATAGACGAAGCGGGCGCAGAATTCGTCGATCACCGTCCAGCCGGTCGCAACATGCGTCATCTCCAGCGCGGCGGCGACAACCCAGATCGCAAGCGGTGGCACGCCGCGTGACAGTTTTGTGACGACGAAGAAGATAGGTAGCAGATAGATGAACCACAGCGTGCCGAACGGCTCGATGAAGGATTCCAGATAAAGGGTGCCGACATGCCGCCAGCCATTTTCGGCAGCGAACGAAGGCGCCTTGAAGCCGAACTGGATTGTCATCCACAAGACGTAAAAATATGCGAAGTGCACCACCTTGCGGTCGAGATAGGTGCGCCAGTCGCGGTCGATCACGACGGCAAGGAAGAGGCCCGAAATCAGGAAGAAGTCCGGCATCCGGAACGGCTGGGCGAACATGACGAACGCATGCATGAAACCGGTGTCGCCAGCCGCCTTTTCGACGCCCAGCACCGAATGCATCATCACCACCATGACGATGCAGATGCCCTTGGCGTAGTCGACCCAGTCGATGCGGGTGGAACGTTCAGGGGCGGAGGATGTGCCGTTTGAAGTCATCGGTGTCCCTTTTCGGCGCGAGGCGGCCGCATCTTCGGCCCGATCCGTTGCTTTCCCCTTTATCCATACAAATGACATGCCGGCGACCATTGCGCTTTTCCGGTTTCCCCTTTGGTGAAAAATGCTCTAAGACGCCCGAAAAATCGGGGTTGGCGTTAACCATTCAACACGGGTTGGTTTCATGCGGATTGCCATGATTGGCACGGGCTATGTGGGGCTGGTATCCGGCGCCTGCTTTGCCGATTTCGGTCACCACGTCACCTGCGTGGACAAGGATGCCGGCAAGATCGAAGCCCTGCGCCGCGGCGAGATTCCGATCTTCGAACCGGGGCTGGATGCGCTAGTCGCCTCCAACGTCAAGGCCAAGCGGCTGGATTTCACTACCGACCTGACGGCGCCGGTCGCGGACGCCGACGCCGTGTTCATCGCGGTCGGAACACCCTCGCGGCGCGGCGATGGCCACGCCGACCTCACTTACGTCTATAGCGCGGCGCGCGAGATCGCAGCCGCGCTGTCGGGCTTCACGGTGGTGGTGACGAAATCGACCGTGCCGGTCGGCACCGGCGACGAAGTCGAGCGGCTGATCCGTGAAGCCAATTCCTCGGCCGACGTGGTGGTCGCCTCCAATCCGGAATTTTTGCGCGAGGGCGCCGCGATCCGCGATTTCAAATTCCCCGACCGTATCGTGATCGGCACCTCGGACGAGCGCGGACGAAAAGTTCTCGGTGACGTCTACCGGCCGCTGTCGCTCAACCAGGGCCCCCTGATGTTCACGGCGCGGCGCACTGCCGAACTGATCAAATACGCGGCCAACGCGTTTCTCGCCACCAAGATCACCTTCATTAACGAGATCGCCGATCTCTCGGAGAAGGTCGGTGCCGACGTGCAGGAAGTGGCGCGCGGCATTGGGCTCGACAACCGTATCGGCTCGAAGTTTCTCCACGCCGGCCCGGGTTTCGGCGGCTCGTGTTTCCCGAAGGATACCCGCGCACTGGTCAAGATCGCGCAGGACCATGACGTGCAACTCCGCATCGTCGAGGCCGTGCTCGGCGTCAACGATATCAGAAAGCGGGCGATGGCTCGCAAGGTGTCGAATGCCGTCGGCAGTCTTCGCGGCAAGACCGTCGCCGTGCTCGGCCTCACCTTCAAGCCGGATACCGACGACATGCGCGAGGCGCCGTCGATTCCGCTGGTGACCGGCCTGCTCGACATGGGCGCGAAGGTCCGCGCGCATGACCCGGTCGGCATGGAGCAGGCGAAGAAAGAGCTTCCGGACATTGAATATTGCGACGACCCCTATGAGTGCGTGAAGGGGGCCGACGCCATGGTGATCGTCACCGAATGGGTGCAGTATCGCGCGCTCGACCTCGACCGCATCAAGGCCGCCATGGCACAGCCCGTCGTGATCGATCTGCGCAACATCTACCGCGCCGGCGACATGGCAGCCCAGGGCTTCGTTTACGAAAGCGTCGGGCGGGCGGGCCAGCCGAGAACTTGATCTGCGCAATCAGGAATTCCATCATGGTCGGGCTTGTCCCGGCCATCCACGTCCTGTTCTCTAGCGATGAAGAAAGACGTGGATGCCCGGGCATAGGTGAGCGGAAGCGACGCCGTCCTTCAGACGCCTATGCCCGGGCATGACGAGTTGGTGAGATCCTTGCCCCGTAGCTTCGATACGCTTTTGCCGATCGACGTCGTGCTCGACGAACTCGACCGCACGCTTGCGGCCAACAACACCGCGGTGCTGGTCGCCCCGCCCGGCGCGGGCAAGACCACGCGGGTGCCGCTGGCGCTGCTCGATGCGCCCTGGCTGAAGAACAAGAAGATCATCATGCTGGAGCCGCGGCGGATCGCGGCGCGCGCCAGCGCCGAACGGATGGCGCGGACGCTCGGTGAGCGGGCAGGGGAGACCGTCGGCTATCGCGTCCGCTTCGGCTCGAAGGTTTCGCGCGCGACGCGGATCGAGGTGGTCACCGAGGGAATCTTTTCTCGGCAGATTCTGGACGATCCCGAATTGAATGGCGTCGCCGCGGTGCTGTTCGACGAGTTTCACGAGCGTTCTCTCGACGCCGATCTCGGGCTGGCGCTGGCACGCGATGCGCAGACCGGCCTGCGCGAGGACCTGCGCATCCTCGTGATGTCGGCGACCCTCGACGGCGCACGGGTCGGCAAGCTGCTGGGCGACGCCCCCGTCATTGCCAGCGAAGGCCGCGCCTTTCCGGTGGAGACGCGTTATCTCGGCCGCAAGATGGATGCGCCGATCGAGCGGCAGATGGCGGATGCGATTGTATCAGCGCTGCGCGCCGATCCCGGCTCGGTGCTGGCGTTTCTGCCGGGGGCCGCCGAAATCCGCCGCACGCAGAATTTCCTCTCCGAGCGGGTGCAGGACGCGAGCATCGAGATCGTGCCGCTGTTCGGCGCCCTCGATGCCGCGGTACAGGATCGCGCCATCGCGCCGGCGCCGAAGGGTCAGCGTAAGGTCGTGCTGGCGACCTCGATCGCCGAGACCTCGCTGACCATCGAGGGCGTTCGCATCGTCGTCGATTGCGGCCTGGCGCGGGTGCCGCGCTACGAGCCTGATATTGGGCTGACGCGGCTGGAGACCGTGCGGGCCTCGCGCGCTGCCGTCGACCAGCGTCGCGGCCGCGCCGGCCGCATCGAGCCCGGCGTGTGCTACCGGCTGTGGGACGAGCCGCAGACCGCCTCGCTTGCCGCCTACACGCAGCCCGAAATTCTCTCGGCTGATCTCTCGTCGCTGGTGCTCGATCTCGCGCAATGGGGCGTGCGCGATCCGGCGACGCTAGCCTTCCTCGATCCTCCGCCGGCGCCTGCGCTAAAGGAGGCCAATAATCTGCTCCACGAACTCGGCGCGCTCGATTCCGACGGCCGCATCACCGCCGAAGGCCAGAGCCTGCGCGCGCTGGCGCTGCCGCCGCGGCTGGCGCGCATGATCGTGGATTCGCACCGGCTGGGCGCCGGCGAGGAGGCCGCTGAAATCGCCGCGATCCTGACCGAACGCGGCCTCGGCGGCGACAGTGTCGATCTCGATCACAGGCTCGACCTGTTCCGCCGTGATCGCTCGCCGCGCGCCAGTAGCGCCCGCAGCCTTGCGCAGCGCTGGGCGCAGCAGGTGGCGGCGACCGAAGGGCCGTCGACCGAAGACACTTCACCCTCCACCGGCGTCATGCTGGCACTCGCCTTTCCTGACCGCGTCGCGCGCAACCGTGGCAATGGCAGCTTTGTCCTTGCCAATGGCCGCGGCGCCGCTGTCGAGCAAACCTCGTCGTTGGCCCGCGCGCCCTACATCGCCGTCGGCGAACTGACCGGCACCGCGGCGCAGGGCCGCATCCTGCTGGCCGCGCCGATCGGGCAAGGCGATATCGAAACGCGCTTCGCCGATCAGATCGAGGACATGGAGGAAATTTCGTTTGATCGCGGCGCGATGGCGCTGCGCGGGCGCCGCAAGCGGACGCTGCACGCGATCACGCTGTCGGAAGCGCCGGTTTCTCTGTCGCCCTCGGCCGAGACCGCGCGCATCTTTGCCGCCGGCCTGGTGGCTGCGGGCCTCGACAAGCTGCTGTGGTCCAAGGCGCTGAAGCAGTGGCGCGACCGCGTCATGTTCCTGCGCAAGGCGGAAGGCGATAGCTGGCCCGATCTGTCGGATGCAGCGCTCGCCGCCGAGGCCGAGAACTGGCTGGTGCCCGCGCTCTACGACAAGACGTCGCTGAAGGAGTTTTCGCCCGGCGATCTCTCCGATGCGCTGATGGCGCTATTGCCGTGGGAGTTGCGCAGTCGGCTGGAGCGCGAGGCGCCGACGCATTTCGAGGCGCCGACCGGCACCATGCTGGCGATCGACTATGAGGCCGAGCAGGGCCCGACCATCGCGGTGCGCCTGCAGGAATTGTTCGGGCTCAACATCCATCCCTCGATCGCCAAGGGCGCGGTGCCGCTGGTGCTGGAATTGCTGTCGCCGGCGCAGCGCCCGGTGCAGGTGACGCGTGATTTGCCGGGCTTCTGGCGCGGCAGCTATGCGGCCGTCCGCTCCGACCTGCGCGGCCGCTATCCCCGCCACCCCTGGCCGGAAGACCCGGCCAACGCGGCGCCGACGCGAAGGGTCAAGCCAAGGGGGACGTGAGGTGCCTGAACTCCCTCTCCCCGCCCTTTCGCGGGGAGAGGGCAGGGGTGAGGGGTTCTCTCCGCGAATTCGGTAGATGACATTTGCGCGGAGGCGTCCTGCCTTGCCCCTCACCCGGAAACCTGGCTTCGCCACGTTTCCGACCTCTCCCCGCAAAGAGCGGGGAGAGGTTGAAGGGCCCTCCGTTAACCCTTCACTCATCCTTTTCGCCAAAATGGCAGCCTCGGCTGCCGCCGTTAAGTCGCGGCTTGGCGGCTGGCGTGGTCATATCGGCGGTCTGGCAGTTAAGTGTGTGGCGTCATGCGTAACCTGATGATTCTTGCCGCCGTTCTGGTCGGCCTCGGCACCTACATGGCGCAACTGGCCAGCAGCATGTCGCCGGCCCCGGCATCTGCCAAGGCTTCACCGAACAAGGCTTCACCCAGCCAGTCATCACCCAAGGTCGCTTCCACCCAAACGGTGGCGCAGGCCTCCGGCCGCAGCGTCGACATTCCTCGCGATCCCCGTGGCCATTTCTTCACCGATGGCCGCATCGATGGTCAGCGTATCAATTTCCTGGTCGACACCGGCGCCTCGCTGGTGGCGCTGAACGAGAAATCCGCGGCGCGGTTTGGTCTGCGTCCGTCGCGCAGCGACTACAACGCCACCGTCACCACCGCCAACGGCACCATCAAGGCGGCGCGCGCGCGGCTCGCCATGATCGAACTCGATGGTCTTATCGTACGCGACGTCGACGCGCTGGTGCTGCCCGACGAGGCGCTGTCGGAAAACCTGCTCGGCATGTCGTTCCTGTCGAAGCTGAAGCGCTTCAACTATGCCAATGGCCGCCTAGTGCTGGAACAGTAAGGTTACCCTGCTACCAAACCGCCGCAATTAGCCCTGACAAGGCGCCGGTCCGTCTATCGCCCGGCCCGCCTATTCGCTATGGCTGCGGTGTTCCCTTCTGTTTTCCCACGACAAGGCCGATTTCATGTTTCCAAAGCCCAAATCCGTGCTGGTTCCGAATACCTATGCGTACGAATCCGGACCGATGGTGAAGGCGACCGGCTTTCGCGAATACGACGCGCGCTGGCTGTTCGAAAAGGAAATCAACCTGATGGGCGTCCAGGCGCTGGGCATGGGGCTCGGCGCGCTGATCGCGGAACTCGGCGTCAAGCAGGAGATCGTGACCGGTCATGATTTTCGCGGCTATTCCGCCTCGATCAAATACGCGCTGATTTCCGGCCTGATGGCGGCGGGCTGCAAGGTGCACGACATTGGCCTTGCGGTAACGCCGATGGCCTATTTCGCGCAATTCGATCTCGATGTGCCCTGCGTTGCGATGGTCACCGCCTCGCACAACGACAATGGCTGGACCGGCGTCAAGATGGGCGCCAACCGGCCGCTGACCTTCGGTCCCGATGAAATGACGCGGCTGAAGGAGATCGTGCTCAACGCCGAGTTTAAGAACAGGGACGGCGGTGCCTATCAATTCCACGAGAATTTTCCGGCGCGCTACATCGCCGATCTCACCAATCGCCCAAAACTCAAGCGCAGGCTGAAAGTCGTGGCCGCCTGCGGCAACGGCACCGCGGGTGCGTTCGCGCCGCAGGTGCTGGAGGCGATCGGCTGCGAGGTGATCCCGCTCGACACCGAGCTCGACCATACCTTCCCGAAATACAATCCAAATCCAGAAGACATGGAGATGCTGCACGCGATCCGCGACGCCGTGCTCCAGCACAAGGCCGATGTCGGCCTCGGCTTCGATGGTGACGGCGACCGCTGCGGCGTGGTCGACAATACCGGCGAGGAAATCTTCGCCGACAAAGTCGGCGTGATGCTGGCGCGCGACATGTCGGCGATCCACAAGGATGCGCAGTTCGTGGTCGACGTGAAGTCGACCGGGCTATTCGTCACGGATCCGGTGCTGCAGAAGCAGGGCGCCAAGACCGCGTATTGGAAGACCGGCCATTCCTACATGAAGCGTCGCACCAACGAGATGGGCGCGCTGGCGGGATTCGAGAAGTCCGGCCACTTCTTCTTCAACAAGCCGTTCGGCCGCGGCTATGATGACGGCCTGGTCTCGGCGATCGCAATCTGCGAAATGCTCGATCGCGCGCCCGGCAAGTCGATGGCCGACCTGAAGAATGCGATCCCGAAAACCTGGTCGTCGCCGACGATGTCGCCGCATTGCGCCGACGAGGTGAAATACCGCGTGGCCGACGCCGTCGTGAAGCACTTCGAGACGCTGCAGAAGCAGGGCGAGAAAGTTGCGGGCCAGAAGATCCGCGATCTCGTCACCGTCAACGGCGTGCGCGTCACCGTCGAGGACGGCAGCTGGGGCCTGGTGCGGGCTTCATCGAACAAGCCGGAGCTGGTGGTCGTGGTCGAGAGCCCGGTCAGCGAGCAGCGCATGCGCGACATATTCGAGGCGATGGATGGCGTGCTGCGCACGCATCCGGAAGTGGGTGAATACAATCAGAAGATTTGAGCGGGCGAAACAGCCCCACCCACAACTGTCGTCCCCCGCGAAGGCGGGGGATCCAGTACGCCGCGGCTCATCGGTTCAATTACGAACGTCTCTGGAATACTGGGTCCCCCGCCTTCGCGGGGGATGACAGCGGAGTTTTTGCGGGAATCCCGACTACGCCGCCGGCACCGGCAGCGCGGTCACCGACTTGATCTTCTCCATCGCAAAGCGCGAGGTGACGTTCTTCAGCGGCACGGCGCTGATCAGCTTCTTGTAGAACACGTCATAGCTCGCCATGTCGGCTACCACGACACGCAGCATGTAGTCGACGTCGCCGGCCATGCGATAAAATTCCATCACCTCGGGCATGGCGCTGACGGCGTCGGCGAATTTGCGCAGCCAGGCGTCGGAATGGTCGTTGCTCTCGACCGAGACGAACACGGAAATGCCGAGCCCGATCTTGTTCTGGTCGACCAGAGCCACCCGGCGCAGGATCACGCCGTCGGCCTCCAGCCGCTGGATGCGCTTCCAGCACGGCGTCGAGGACAGTCCGACCCGGTCGCCGATTTCGGCGACAGAGAGCGAGGCATCTTCCTGGAGCACGGCCAGTATCTTGCGGTCGATCGCGTCCAGGCGGCGGTTGGCTTCAGGGAGCTGAACGGCTAGGTCGGTCATGAGAAGAATGTTCCATAGAGGGTGTTTCATACCCTCATATATAGAAAATTCTTCTATAGCAAGCCCCGCTAGCGCCCCGCGGAGGCTTGGCCTGCAACCTTGCCGTGGCTCAAAAGCTCTTCAACTTCAGCACGTTGCGGGGCTGCGAAGGCCCCTCCGAAGCGGGTGCATTTCAGCGCCGCGGCGGCCGAGGCGAAACGGAGCGCCTGCCGCAGCTCCTGTTTCTCGGTAATCGCCAGCGCAAAGGCGCCATGGAAGACGTCGCCGGCGCCGAGCGTATCCACCGTATGGACCGGGAAGGCCGGCGTCTCCTGGATCTCCCCCTTCTCGTCGAGCCAGATCGTGCCCCGCGGACCGCGGGTGCCTGCCAGGAAGGACGGGGTCAGCTTGGCGATCTTCTTCAGCGCCTGGGCGTCGTCGGTGACATCAGCGGTCTCCTGCAGCGGCTCGCTGGAGAACACCAGGTGGGTGGAGGCGTTGAGCAGGCCCTCGCGCAGCGACATCGCGCGGTCGACGTCGACAACGACCGGGATGCCGCGGCGGACGGCCTCGGCGCACAGCTCGGTGCAGAATTCCGCGCAGCGGCTCTCGGTGAGGATGGCGGCGCAATCGTTCAGCAGCGTGTCGAAGTCGGGCAGTTTCACATGCCACAGTTTTGGATCGCGGAAGGTCACGATGGTGCGCTCGCCGGAAGGATCGATCATGACCGCCGAGATCGGCGTCACCAGCCCAGGCATGTGAATGAGATGCCTGGTCTCGATGCCCTCATGCGCCATCTGATCGAAGATGAAGCGGCTCGAGGTCTCCTTGGCGTCGCCCATCGGTCCGCAGATCGAGGCGCGTCCACCGAGCCGCGCGATGCCGATCGCGCCGTTGAGCGCATTGCCGCCGCAGATCTCGTCGAAGGCGGTGGCGTTCTCCTTGGAACCGCGCCCGGGAACGCCCGGCGTATGAAAGGTGAGGTCGCGCACCGGCATGCCGATGCACAGGATGCGGGGAGGTGTTTTCGGCGCCTTATCCTGAAAATTCATGCGTGGACCCGTCATGTCCGTTCAAGCCCCAAGCCCATCGAACAAGCCAATCGAACAGGGTAATCGGGCAAGCCGATGTCGGTTCCCGGGCTAGCCGCCCTTATTGCCGTCGCCATGCAACCATTGGCCGATCAAATGATGCGCGATGGCAAAGGGATGCGCGGCAAACAGGCCGTCGGGGTGCTGGCGCTTGTGCATGAGCGCGAGTTCAGCGCGGTCGAACCAGCGCGCATCCTCGAGTTCGGTGCGATCGACCACGATCTCCTCGCTGATCGCGCGCGCCGTGCAGCCGATCATCAGGGACGACGGGTAGGGCCAAGGCTGCGTCATGTAGTAGTTCACGTCGCCGACGCGGATGCCGGATTCCTCGAAAATCTCGCGGCGCACGGCGTCCTCGATCGTTTCGGCGGCTTCGACGAAGCCGGCGAGGCATGAATACATGCCGGGCATGAACTGCTTCTGGCGGCCGAGCAGCGCCTTGTCGCCGAGGCTGACGAACATGATCACGACCGGATCGGTGCGCGGAAAATGCTCGGCCTTGCAGCTGGCGCATTCGCGCTTCCAGCCGCCTTCCCTCATCGCGGTGCGCGCGCCGCAATTGGCGCAATATCCATGGCGCTGGTGCCAACCCACCAGCGATTTCGCCATCGCGATGGCCGAGAGCTGCTCCGGCGGCAGCACGCCTTGCATCGCCATGCTGCGCAATTCCGTTATCGCGACATCGCTGCGGCCGATCAGCTTTTCCGCAGCGCTGGGCGACATGCCCATGCCGAAGACCGGCGCGCCGTCGCGCAAACCTAAGAAGATCGTGCCGGGATTGGCGCCGTAGTCGAGCGCTTCCTTGATCGAGAGCAGCGCGCGGGGGCCGCTCTCCTCCTGCTTGGTGACCAGCGAGTCGCGGTAGACCACATAGGCCCGCGCATTGCTCTGGCCTTCCAGCGCAAACAGTTTTTCGTCATTGGTGCGGAAATGCGCGGCCCGATCGAGCGTGTGGGTAACGAAGGCGGGCTTGCCTAATGGATATTTGTCGAATGCGGACATCTGTTCAACCCAACCAGATCTTGCGGCGAAGCGCGTTGATGAAATTCTGAACTTCCTCGGCGTCATGCGCCAGCGGCGGCATCACGCCCCAGACCGGGCGCGGCCAGGCCGCGTCGCTGGTGCGCCGCGCGATGACGTGGACGTGCAGCTGCGGCACCAGATTGCCGAGCGCCGCGACATTGAGCTTGTCGCATTTGGTGATCTCTTTGAGCGCCCGCGACACCCGGGCAATTTCGGTCATGAGCTGCGCCTGCGCGACCTCGTCGAGGTCGATGATTTCCACCGCCCCCTCCCGGCGCGGCACCAGCAAGAGCCAGGGGTAATGCGCATCCTTGATGACCAGCACCTTGCACAGCGGCAAGTCGCCGATATCGATCGTGTCTTTCTTGAGCTGGGAGTGCAGCGACCAGGCGTCAGAGGGCATCAAGGGTTCCCGCGCCCGATGCATGCCGGGCCTTTAAAAGTGCCTTCTAGAGGGCACTCACGCATTTTCATACCAAGCTGTCATCATCCGCGAAAGCGGATGATCCAGTACGCTGCGCCCTTCCTTTTTACTGATGGGCCGCAGGGTACTGGATACCCCGCCTTCGCGGGGTATGACAGGGAAAGGCGGGGGTATGACAAGGGAAAGCCCCGCTTGCTTTCCGGCCCTTTTGGCCCCAAATAGGGACCGGGAGATTGGCGGTGGACGAGCCACTCGCCAACCGGGTCAGGTCCGGAAGGAAGCAGCCCTAACGAGGTCCGGATCGGGTCGCTCGTCAGTCTCCTACCTGTTTTTCGAGCAAATCGCGCATGAAAGCGGCCGGGTCCGCCGCCATGCGCTCGATTGCGTCCTATCCGCAAGCCGGCCCCGAGAGACAATCAATTGCGGATCGACCGATGAGTGATGCTGGCGCTCCCCCCGACAAGTCAGAAGCTGGCTTGGGTCTCGGCAACGAGGCCGCCAAGCCCTACCGGGTGCTGGCACGCAAATACCGCCCCTCCAGCTTCGACGACCTGATCGGCCAGGAGGCCATGGTCCGCACCGTTTCGAATGCGTTCGAAACCGGGCGAATTCCGCAGGCCTGGATCCTGACCGGCGTCCGCGGCGTCGGCAAAACCACCACGGCGCGAATCCTTGCCCGCGCGCTCAACTACGAGAAGCCGGACGGTTCGGTGAATGGGCCGACCATCCACATGCCCGACCTCGGGGTGCACTGCCAGGCCATCATGGAAAGCCGGCACATGGACGTCCTGGAAATGGACGCGGCCTCGCATACCGGCGTCGACGACGTCCGTCAGATCAATGACAGCGTGCGCTATGCGCCGGCCAGCGCCCGCTACAAGGTCTACATCATCGACGAAGTCCACATGCTGTCGACGGCGGCGTTCAACGCCTTCCTGAAGACGCTGGAGGAGCCGCCCGAGCACGCCAAATTCGTGTTCGCCACCACCGAAATCCGCAAAGTCCCGGTGACGGTGCTGTCGCGCTGCCAGCGGTTCGACCTGCGCCGGGTCGAGGCCGACGTGCTGATGGGGCATCTCTCCAACATTGCCAAAAAGGAAGGCGTCGAGGTCGAGCCCGAGGCGCTTGGCATCATCGCACGCGCCGCAGAAGGTTCGGTGCGTGATTCGCTGTCGCTGTTCGACCAGGCAATTGCCCATGCCGCGGGCACTGTCCGCGCCGACGCGGTACGGCAGATGCTGGGGCTGGCCGACCGCACCCGGGTGATCGACCTGTTCGAGCATCTGGCGCGCGGCGATATCGCCAGCGCCTTTGGCGAATTCCGCTCGCAATATGACGTCGGCGCCGATCCGGTCGTGGTGCTGTCCGATCTCGCCGAATTCGTCAATTTCGTCACCCGCGTGAAGGCCGTCCCGGCAACCGCCGACAATGTCGCGTTCGGCGAGACCGAGCGGGTGCGCGGGCGCGAATTTGCCGCCAAACTGTCGATGCGAGTGCTGTCGCGGATGTGGCAGATGCTGCTCAAGGGCATCGCCGAGGTGCAGATCGCAACGCGGCCGGCGGCGGCCGCCGAAATGGTGCTGGTCCGCATCGCCTATGTCGCTGACTTGCCGACCCCGGACGAGGCGATCCGGATGCTCGACCAGAACGGCGGCGGAACGCAGATCGCCTCGGGCGGCGCGGCGCCGTCACGGCCCGCCCCAGCTGCGCCGGTATCTCAGATGCCGGCCGCGCCCATGCGTACGCCAAGCTCGCCCCGCTCCGGCGCCGAGGCCTCCGCCCGCCCGCAAATGGCACCGGCGGCCCAAACCGAAGCCGCGCCCGTGCTGCGGATCAACAGCTTTCCGCAGCTGGTGGCGCTCGCCGGCGAGAAGCGCGATATCCTGACCAAGGCGGCGCTGGAAGCCGACATGCGTCTCGTCCGTTTCGAGGATGGGCGGTTGGAAGTGGCGCTGGAACGCGTCGCGGCGCGAGGGCTGGTCAACGACCTCTCCCGCAAGCTGGAACTGTGGACGGGCCGGCGCTGGACCGTGATCGTCTCCAACGAGGAAGGCCAGCCGACGCTGCGCGCGCAGAATGAGCAGGCGCGGAACGAGCATGCCCGCGCCGCGGAGGCCGATCCGCGGGTGCAGGAGGTGCTGTCGCGCTTTCCCGGCGCCAAGGTTATCGAGGTGCGCCGGCTTGCCGCCGAGCCGCCGGAATCCAATATTAACGCTGAAGAGTTGAACGAGACTTCCGACAGCGACGACGATTGATCGGACTCTCGAGAGGACGGATGAATGGCTGATTTTCTCGGCATGATGAAGCAGGCGGCGCAACTGCAATCAAAAATGCAGGCGATGCAGGAAGAGCTCGGCAATGTCGAGGTCGAGGGCATCTCCGGCGGCGGGCTGGTTGCCGTGCGCATGACCGCGAAGATGGAAGTGAAGGGCGTCAAGATTGACCCCTCGCTGATGAAGGCCGAAGAGCGCGAAGTGCTCGAGGATCTGCTGGTGACCGCGCATGGCGACGCCCGGCGCAAGGCGGAATTGGCGATGCAGGAAAAGATGCAGGCGCTGACCGGCGGGCTCGGCCTGCCGCCCGGCCTGCTTGGTCTCGGCTAGAAAATGGCTGCAAGCGTTGCCGGCCCTGAAATCGAACGCCTGATCCAGCTGCTGGCACGCCTGCCGGGACTCGGGCCGCGCTCGGCGCGGCGCGCGGCGCTGCATCTGATCAAGAAACGCGAGGCACTGATGACGCCGCTCGCCGGCGCCCTGCAAGTCGCGATCGAGCGCATCCAGGTCTGCAAGACCTGCGGCAATATCGACACCAACAATCCGTGCACCGTGTGCACCGATCCGCGGCGCGATCCCTCGACCATCGTCGTGGTCGCCGACGTCGCTGATCTCTGGGCGCTGGAACGGGCCAATGCGACCAACGGCCGCTACCACGTGCTCGGCGCCACATTGTCGCCACTCGACGGTGTCGGTCCGCAGGATCTTACCATCGACGCGCTGGTGGCCCGCGCGCATGAACCACAGGTCAGCGAAATCGTTCTGGCCCTCAATGCGACGGTTGATGGCCAAACTACGGCCCACTACATCACCGATCTTCTGCAGGATGCCAATGTCAAGGTGACACGGCTTGCGCACGGCGTACCGGTCGGCGGCGAGCTTGATTATCTCGACGAAGGTACGCTATCGGCAGCGATGCGGCAGCGAACGCTGTTCTAACCCTATACTTACGGAACTGATCGACATGACGAAACGACGATTCGGCAAACGCTCCCGCTTTGCGCTCATCATCGCCGCAGCCCTGGTCGCCCCTTCCGCATGGGCGCAGCAAAGCGAGCCCGCGCCGAAGCCCGGCAAGCCGATCAATGCCGGCGACGTCTTGTCCGGCGAACTCACTTCCATGAAGGGTAGCAAGCGGAGCAAGCGCCCCCAGACCTACCAGATCACCAGCGAGCCGCGCCGCCTGCCGCCGCCGAACGGCCTCTGCAATCTCGAAACCGGCCCCGAAACCTTCCAGCTCGTCACCACCAGCGACGCCCAGGCCGCGCAGCTGAAAAATTTCATCGGCAAGGAAATCTCCGTCAAGGTCGACGAGGTCGCCTGCGCGCAGGACGCCGGCCAGATGAGCGAAGCCGTCATCACGAAGTGGAGCGTGGTGACCAAGCATTGAGTTGCCGCCGTCATTGCCACAAACCTCGCTGTCGTCGCCCGGCCTTGTGCGCACTTGCGCACTGGGACCGGGCGATCCAGTACGCCGCGGCCCATCAGTTCTATCGCAACTGCTCTGGAATACTGGGTCCCCCGCCTTCGCGGGGGACGACGATCGGGGCTTAAACCTTCACCGGCCCCAGCGCTTCGAAATGCCCGCGCCGCTGCAACCAGGCCAGAAGCATCAGACTGGGGATCGCGACCAATACACAGATCACGAAAAACATCGGCCACCCCGTCGCCTTCGCCACATAGCCCGCGCCGGAGGAAAGGTAAGTCCGCCCGACGGCGGCGAGCGCCGTCAGCAGCGCATATTGGGTTGCGGTATGTAGCGGGTTGCGACACAGCGCCGACAGATACGCGACGAAGATCACAGTGCCGATGGCGCTGGTGAAATTCTCCGCAGTGATAGCGAACGCCAGCGCCCACTGGTTGACGCCGACAAAGGCCAGCCACGAGAACGATAGATTGGCGATTGCCTGCAGCACGCCGCCGATCCACAGGCTCGCGGCCAGCGAATAGCGCCGCGCCACGAACCCGCCCGCGAAGCCGCCGATCAGGGTGGCGGCGAGCCCCACGCCTTTGACGATCGCGGCATAATCGTTGCGCGTGAACCCGAGGTCGATCACGAACGGCGCGGTCATGGTGCCGGAGAACGCATCGGTGAACTTGAACAGGACCACGAAGGCTAGCGCCGCGAAGGCATCGCGGCGGGTCAGGAATTCGGAGAACGCACCGATCGCGGCATGCAACACGCGGGAGAATGCGCTTTCGCTGCGCGTCGCAGCTTCCGCGCGCGCGGATTGGTCGGGCTCGGTCGCGACCAGGGCGGTAATCGTCCCGATCAGCACCAGCGCGGCCATCACCACATAACCCCACATCCAGGCGGCGCCGCGCGTAATGCCGGTGCTCTCGAACCCCGTCACAATGAACAGCGCGCCCGCAGTCGAGACCAGCATTCCGATGCGATAGGCGGCGACATAGGACGCCATGCCCGCGGCCTGCTCGCTCTCGGGCAGGCTTTCGACGCGAAACGCATCGACCACGATGTCCTGAGTGGACGACATCGTCGCCACCAGCAGCGCGCCGAGCGCCACGAACAGCGGCGAGCGCGCAGGATCGGTAAGCGCCAGCAGCAGGATCGATCCGATCAACAGCAATTGTGAAAGCACCAGCCAGCCGCGACGGCGACCGAGCGCCCGCGTGAACAATGGTACATGCAGCGCATCAACCAGCGGCGCCCACAGGAACTTCAGCGTGTAGGGAGTGCCGACCATGGCGAACAGCCCGATGGTGACAAGATCGACCCCGGATTCGCGCATCCAGACCAAGAGCGTCGACCCCGACAGCGCCAGCGGCAGGCCGGAAGAAAAGCCGAGCATCAGCACGATCAGTACGCGTGGCTGCAGGTAGACGGCCAGGCTCTCGCGCCAGGAGGTGCGTGTCGTTTCGGTCTTGTCGGTTGCTCGGGCAGTGGCTTCGGGTGCGGTCATGCAGGGGGTGTTAGCAGATTTTGCCAAAAAAGACCTGTCATCGTCCGCGAAGGCGGACGATCCAGTACTCCGCGAAATCAATTGTCAACAATGAGGGGCGCGGAATACTGGGTCCCCCGCCTTCGCGGGGGATGACAGCGGAGAGCTTGGCTGGGTTCACGAGGTCAAGGGCTGGCAATACCTGGATAGAGGTCATCCCAGTTGGGATTGAGTTCCTCGATCAACCGGACCTTCCAGGCTCGATTCCATTTCTTCAGCCGCTTCTCGCGCCTGATTGCACTCTCGATGTCGTCGAACTGCTCAAAATAGACCAGCTTGTGCACGTCATACTTCTTGGTGAAACCCTTCATCAGCTCAAGGCAATGCTCACCAACGCGCCGCACCAAGTCGTTCGTCACGCCAATGTAAAGTGTACCGCCGATGCGGCTGGCGAGGATGTAGACGTAGTAACTGCGTGCTCCCATCTGCGGCCTCTGGGATACTGGGTCGCCCGGTCAAGCCGGGCGATGACAGGCTAATATGTGGCTTCGGCCGGACCAGTCACTCACTCCCCAGCCTGCAGCTTGCGCGGGGCGGGGAACAGTTCGGCCGTTCCGCCTTTCACGACGCGTGGCATCTCGGCCGGTGCGTCGGTCTTGCTGAAATCGAGCTCCTCGATGCGGCCGGCGCGCTTTTCGATCTTGTCCGCCGAGATCAGGATCTGGCGCACGTCCTCGTTGACGTCATCAAAATGCTTTTTCAGCTTGAGCACACGCTCGCGCAGGCGTCCGAGATCGTCGCCGAGGTTGAGCACTTCGGTGCGGATCTGGTCGGCGGCGTCGCGCATCCGCGCGTCTTTCAGGATCTGCTGCATGACCTGGATCGCCAGCATCAAGAGCGACGGCGACACCAGCACGACGCGGGCGCGGTAGGCCTTCTGAATCACGTCGTCAAAGCCGTCGTGAATTTCGGCATAGACCGATTCCGACGGCACGAACATCAGCGCGGTGTCCTGGGTCTCCCCGGCGATCAAATATTTCTCGGCGATGTCATTGACGTGCTTCATCACGTCGTTGCGCAGGCGCTGGCTGGCGAATTTGCGCTCCTCGTCGGTGCGCGCGTCGTGCAGCGCGGTCATCGCCTCCAGCGGAAATTTGGCGTCGATGCAGAGCGGCCGCTGGTCGGGCAGGAACACCACGCAGTCCGGCCGCTTGCCTGATGAGAGCGTGTACTGGAACTCGTAGGAGCCCTGCGGCATGCCGTCCTGGACGATCGCCTCCATCCGTGCCTGGCCGAAGGCGCCGCGCGACTGCTTGTTGGCGAGCACGTCGCGCAGCGTCGTCACCTGCGAGGTCAGGTCGGTGAGGTTCTTGTGGGCATTGTCGATGATGCCGAGCCGCTCGTGCAGCACGCGCAGGCTGTCCATGGTGTGCCGCGTGGTCGCTTCCATCGACTGGCCGACGCGGTGCGTCACCGAATCCAGCCGCTCGTTGACGGCGCGCGCCATCTCGGCCTGCCGGCCGGTCAGCGCCTGCGCCATCGCATCGACCCGGCCGGCCGATTCGCTCTGCGCCCGCAGCATCTCGCTGAGGCGCTCCTCGAGCTCGTCGGCGCGAATCGCTTGCGCCATCGCCAGTTCCGCGCCGCGGCGGCCCGAGCGGGCAATGACTTTGGCGATCGCCAGCAGCAGCACGAGCGTGAGCGCGCCGAAGGCGGCGAGCGCCTCGCCAACGTGAATCGGCAGCTCGCCGATCTCCAGGAGAATTTCGTTCATGGCCCAACTTGTAGCCCGATTCGCCGTTCGGCGCGAACGAAGAGGGAACATTTATGGTGAATGCCCCGTTAATTTTCGTGGTTAACGCCGCCTTAAAAATCATGGTTAAGGCCGCCTTAACCTGTTCCGCCGCGCATTGACCCCGGCAAATCAGCGGCTTAAATCGCGCGCTATGGCCATCAGAGAAATCATCATCCTGCCGGACAAGCAGTTGCGGCTCGTCTCAAAACCCGTCGAGAAGGTGACGACGCAGATCCGCAAGCTTGCCGACGACATGTTCGAGACCATGTACGACGCGCCCGGCATCGGGCTGGCGGCGATCCAGGTCGCCGAGCCGCTGCGGCTGATCACCATGGATCTCGCCAAGAAGGACGAGAACGGCGAGACCAAGCCGAAACCGCGGGTATTCATCAATCCGGAAATCCTCTCCGCGTCCGAGGAACTGTCGGTCTATGAGGAGGGCTGCCTCTCGATCCCCGAATATTACGAGGAAGTCGAGCGTCCGGCGCGGGTGCGCATCCGCTTCACCGATCTCGACGGCAAGGTGCAGGAGGAAGACGCCGAGGGGCTGTTCGCCACCTGCATCCAGCACGAGATCGACCACCTCAACGGCGTCTTGTTCGTCGACTACCTGTCGAAGCTGAAGCGCGACCGCGTGCTGAAGAAGTTTACCAAGGCCGCCAAGCGCGCGACGGGGTAGGCCTTCCACCCCTTTCAGCCGTCATGGCCGGGCTCGTCCCGGCCATCCACGTCTTGGCGGCAGGAAAGCAAGAACGTGGATGCCCGGGACAAGCCCGGGCATGACGGGGTAAACCAAATCGACCTGGGATTTCCGTTCCATGCCGCTTCGCCTCATCTTCATGGGCACGCCCGATTTCTCCGTGCCGACGCTGCTCGAACTGGTGGCCCATGGCCAAGAGGTCGTCGCCGTCTATACTCGCGTGCCAAAACCGGCCGGGCGGGGCATGAAGCTGCAGCCGACGCCGGTCGAGCAGGAGGCGCGCCGGCTCGACATTCCCGTGCTGACGCCGACGACGCTGAAGACATCAGAAGCGCTCGCCGAATTCCGCGCGCATAATGCCGACGCCGCCGTCGTGGTCGCTTACGGCATGATCCTGCCGCAATCCATTCTCGACGCGCCGCGCTACGGCTGCTTCAATCTGCACGCTTCGCTGTTGCCGCGCTGGCGCGGCGCCGCGCCGATCAACCGCGCCATCATGGCCGGGGATGCCGAGAGCGGCGTGATGGTGATGAAGATGGATGTCGGCCTCGACACCGGCGACGTCGCGATGGCCGAGCGGATTGCGATCACGGACGCCATGACCGCGGCCGATCTGCACGATGCACTGGCGCCGCTCGGCGCCGACCTGATGGTGCGCGCGATGGGCGGGCTGGAGCGCGGCGGATTGCAACTCGCTAAGCAGAGCGAGGATGGCGTCACCTACGCCGCCAAGATCGAGAAGGCCGAAGCGCGGATCGACTGGAAGCGTCCCGCGCGCGCGGTGCTGCGGCACATTCACGGGCTGTCGCCGTTTCCCGGCGCCTGGTGCGAGATCGCAAGTGATGGCGAGCCGGCGCGGATCAAGATGCTGCGCTGCGAGTTCGTTAAGGGGACGGGCGCGTCCGGCGAGGTGCTCGACGACAATCTGGCTATCGCCTGCGGCGACGGCGCCATCCGGATTCTGGAGCTGCAGCGCGAAGGCAAGGCGCGGATGAAGGCCGCGGACTTCCTGCGCGGCACACCGCTGAAGGCCGGCGCGCGCCTCGCTTAACGCTGTCATACCCCGCGAAGGCGGGGTATCCAGTACGCCGCGGCCTTTGGGATTGAACCGAAACGCTGCGGCGTACTGGATCGTCCGCCTGCGCGGACGATGACAGCTCTGACTGGATTGAGATGCCCCGCTACAAACTAACAATCGAATATGACGGCACGCCGTTCTCCGGCTGGCAGATCCAGGACAACGCGCCGACCGTGCAGGGTACGCTGGAGGCCGCGGTGAAGGCGATCTGCGGCGAGAACGTTCGCGTGCATGGCTCCGGCCGCACCGATGCCGGCGTCCATGCGTTGGGCCAGGTCGCGCATTGCGATATCGAAAAGCCGTTTCCGCCGGGCCGGCTGCGCGACGGGTTGAACGCGCATCTGCGCCCGCATCCGATCGGCGTGCTTTCGGCTGATATCGTGGCTGACAATTTCGAAGCGCGCTTCTCCGCCAAGCGGCGGCACTATCGCTATCGCATCACCAACACCAGAGCCAACCTCGCGCTCGACATCAAGCGAAGCTGGCGGGTGCCGCGCCATCTCGACACCGATGCGATGGACGCCGCCGCAAAACGGCTACTCGGCAAGCACGATTTTACGACCTTCCGCGATACTGAATGCCAGGCGAAATCGCCGGAGAAGACCCTCGACCAACTCGACGTGATCAGGGAAGGCGACGCGATTTCGGTTTTGACTTCGGCCCGCTCGTTCCTGCACAGCCAGGTGCGCTCGATGGTGGGCTCGCTGGTGTGGGTCGGCGAAGGCCGCTGGAACGCCGACGATCTCGCCGCCGCGCTAGCCGCCCGCAACCGCGCCGCCTGCGGCCCCGTCGCGCCGCCAGAGGGGCTATATCTGGTGCGGGTGGAGTACTAGCGGTCCCAATCCCTACGGTGCATGGGGTTGTTTTCGATGTTTTTGTCTAGCCCCACGGCTGGATCACGCAAAATACCTGTCCAGCACCCCGCGATAGATCTTCGTCAGCTTCTCCAAATCCGACACCGGCGTGCGCTCGTCGACCTGGTGCATGGTCTGGCCGACCAGGCCGAATTCGATCACCGGGCAGTAGCTCGAAATGAAGCGCGCATCCGACGTGCCGCCGGAGGTCGAGAGCTCGGGCCTGCGTCCCGTCACCTCTTCGATCGCGCTCACCGCAAGGTCGGTGAAGGCGCCGGGTTTGGTCACGAACACGTTGGAATTCGATGGCTCCCACACGATGCGGGCGCGGATGCGGTTGCCGCAAGCTTTTGCCAGCCGCTCCTCGACGAGCGCGCGCAGCGTCTCCTGGGTATGGTTGTCGTTGTAGCGGATGTTGAATTTGGCGCGCGCCTGGCCGGGGATCACGTTGGAGGCGGTATTGCCGACATCGACGGAAGTGAATTCGAGGTTGGAGGCCTGGAACTGCGCGCTGCCGTGATCGAGCGGCTCGTCGGCGAGCGCCACGATCAGCCGCGAGATATCCGGCACCGGATTTGACGCGCGGTGCGGATAGGCGACATGGCCCTGCACGCCGTCGACATACAGCGTACCGGATTGCGAGCCGCGGCGGCCGATCTTGATGCAGTCGCCGAGCACCTCGACATTGGAGGGCTCGCCAAGCACGCAATGATCGAATTTCTCGCCGCGTTCGGCGCACCACTTCAGAAGCTTGATGGTACCGTTGACGGAGACGTCTTCCTCGTCGCCCGTAATCAAAAACGAGATCGAGCCTCGACCGTCTTTTTGCGGCTTGCCGCCGTTGTCGGTGAGATATTGCAGCACGGCCGCGACGCTGCAGGCGATGCCGCCCTTCATGTCGACCGCGCCGCGGCCGTAGAGGAAGCCGTCCTTGATGTCGCCTGAGAACGCGCCGTGGCTCCACGCGGTCTCGTCGCCCGCCGGCACCACGTCGGTATGGCCGGCAAAGGTGATATGCGGCGCGCTGTCGCCGATGCGGGCGTAGAGATTGTCGATGTCGGCGGTGCCGGGTTCACCGAAGGTGACGCGGTGCACCTCGAAGCCGGCGTCTTTCAAAAGCCGTTCAAGGACGCCGAGCGCGCCGGCATCGGCAGGGGTTACGGAAGGGCAGCGGACGAGGTCGCGGGTGATGGAAACGGCGTCATTCATAGCCCGGCTTAACACGCCAAACCGGCGGCGGGCCAGCTTTATGGGGAACCATTTCGATCTCGCTCTGCTGGTCCCAGGGCGGCCGCGTATCGGGCCGCGCCTTTGGTGCGAGCGGGTCGGGGCCGAAGCGGTTGGTATTTCGCGAGCCCTTGAGGAAGCACAATTCGACAAAGATCCAGATGCAGCCAGCGAAGGCGGCGAGGCCAAACGGAAAGACGACATCGGCGAAATAGGAGTCGTCAGGAAGCAGATCGACGAACTTGTTGTAGAGGGGAACGGTGAAAAACAGAATCACCCACCAGCCGCTCTTGTCGCGATCATGCAGCCGCTTGATCGAGGTGGCCAGCCAGACCCACATGAACAGCGCGGAGAAGGCCGTCTTGAAAGCAATCGCAGGCAGGTCGGCCAAGGAAAGGGATCGATAGGAAGCTGGATCGAAGACCTTGAAGAGATCTTCGACGCCGTAGCCGAGATTTATCGGCCCCTTACCACCGAAGAGGGCGACAACGCCGATCGTGAGCATGCCCAGGAAGATCATCCAGCACAGGATGATCAGCGTCGCCTGCCAATACCGGGCGCGGTTGATGCGCCCCTTGAAACCGAACAGATACCAGGCGTAGTCCATCGGTCGACCTCCGAACGGCGGTGTTCTGCCCTCCGGTATATTGGTCGCGCCGTGAGGCCCGGGGTTCGACCGGGGCGTGATCCGGCCCGGCTTCCGGTCAGATCATGGCCAAAATGGCCGAATTCTAGTCCCGCAGCAGCTCGTTGATGCTGGTTTTCGCGCGGGTGCGCTCGTCGACGCGCTTGACGATCACCGCGCAGGCGGTGGACGGGCCCATCTGGCCGTTCTTCATGGGCTTGCCGGGCAGCGCGCCGGGCACCACGACCGCATACTCCGGCACTTCACCGATGAAGATTTCGCCGGTCTCGCGGTCGACGATCTTGGTGGAGGCGCCGAGGAACACGCCCATCGAAAGCACCGCGCCCTTGCGCACGATGACGCCTTCCGCCACTTCGCTGCGCGCGCCGATGAAGCAGTCGTCCTCGACGATGACGGGTTCGGCCTGCAGCGGCTCCAGCACGCCGCCGATGCCGACGCCGCCCGAAATGTGCACGCGCTTGCCGATCTGCGCGCAGGAACCAACCGTCGACCAGGTGTCGATCATGGTCGCCTCATCGACATAGGCGCCAAGGTTGACGAAGGAGGGCATCAGCACGACGTTGCGGGCGATGAAGGCGGAGCGGCGCACGATCGCGCCGGGCACCGCGCGAAAGCCGGCGTCGCGAAAACGGTTCTCGCCCCAGCCGTCGAACTTCGAGGGCACCTTGTCCCACCACGACGCCTTGCCGGGGCCGCCCGGAATCTGGCCCATGTCGTTGAGGCGGAACGATAGCAGCACCGCCTTCTTCAGCCACTGATTGACCTTCCACTTGCCCGAGGCCTCACGCTCGGCGACGCGGGCCTCGCCCTTGTCGAGCAGTTCGAGCGCGGAATCCACGGCGTCGCGCACCTCGCCCTTGGTCGACGTCGAAATGCCGTCGCGGGCATCGAAAGCGGAGTTGACGGTGGACTCGAGCGCGGACAGGGACATCGGGATTTCCTTGGGGATTTCGGGCGAAGTTGGGGGGCTTTTTCGGGATTTGGCGAGGGAGAGTCAAGGCTCGCCTCATCACGGCTGTCATCACCCGCGAAAGGCGAAAGCGGGTGATCCAGTACTCCGAGACTTCGGAGGATCATTCGAAGGCCGCGGCGTACTGGATACCCCGCCTTCGCGGGGTATGACGGTTGGAGGCCAGGCTACTTTTCACTCAACCTCTGCAAAAACCCGGTCAGATCATCCGTGACGTGATCGACATAGGCGGCGTCGCGGCCTTCCAGCTCCCAATCCTCGCGCACCACTTCCTTGGCGCCATCGGGCACCACCAGCACGGTGGTCATGCCGAGCTGATGCGGCACCACGAGGTTGCGGGCGAGATCCTCGAACATCACCGCTCTCAACGGGTCCACGCCGTGGACGCGCAGGAAGCGGTCATAGGTCTGCGGCGCCGGCTTCGGTTCCAGCTCGGCGGCGATGATGTCGAACACTGCCTCGAAATGATGTGAAATGCCGAGCCGGTCCAGCACTGCGCCGGCATGGTCGGTCGAGCCGTTGGTCAGGATCAGCTTGCGGCCCGGAAGCTTTGCGATCGCAGCTCCCATCGCCGGGTTCGGCTCCAGCGGCGAGTGATCGATCCTGTGCACATAGGCGAGGTAGTCGTCGGCCCGCACGCCGTGCTCGGTCATCATGCCGCGCATGCTGGTGCCGTAGCGGCGGTAATAATCCTTCTGGATCACGCGGGCTTCTTCCGGCGAGATCTTCAGGAATGCACTGATGAACTCGCCGATCCGCGCGTCGACCTGCTGCCAGAGATTGACGTGATGCGGGTACAGCGTGTTGTCGAGGTCGAACACCCAGGTGTCGATATGGCCGAAAGCACGAGGGGAGTCTGATTTCATGGCACTCACACTCCCGTCGTCCCCGCGAACGCGGGGACCCATACGCCGTGTAGATTATCGATAGGCACGGCGCGTGTTACCTTCAATCGTGGTTGCCGCCAGTGGCCAAAACCCAACCCTGTGGTTATGGGTCCCCGCCTTCGCGGGGACGACAACGGAATGAATGGCGACAGCATACCTCACGGCATCGCAAATCGCAGCGTCTTGCCGCCGCTCGATATATCGACCGGCGCAAAGCCGATCGGCGCAAGGCCGCGGCTGCCGCAATCGCCCTGTTCGGAGACTTCGAACTTGCTCTCGCGCGTGCACAGCTCTTTCGGGCCGCCCCAGTTGAGCGGCCTGTCGCGGTATTTGATGGTGCGGTTGTCGCCATCGACCGCCTCGGCAAAGCTGTAGACCTGCCTGGGCTGGCCGGTCACGTCGGGATGCAGGCACTTGCCGGGATCGATGCGGTACCAGCCGCGGCTCGTCACCACCTTGCCGTCGTCGGTGGCGACCGCCGCCATGATCTTATGCGGCGTGTCGTTGCACCAGGTCAGCCCGGTGGAGGACGGCTTCTGCACGGCTTCGATCATGGTGGTGAAGAAATTTTGCGACTGCACGATGTCGGCCGACAGCCCGCGGCTCTTCAAAAATGCCGCAAGCGCGGCCTGCGTCTTCGGCCCGTCGACGCCGTCGATCGGGGCGGCGTCATAGCCGGCGATGACGAGCAGCCGCTGGATGCCGGCGAGCCGCGCTTGCTCGTCGTCATATTCGTTATCCTCGGCGAGATAGGCGACGAGGTTGCCGTCGTCGGTCCGCGTCGGCGTGATCTGGGTGAACGGCGCCGGCGACTGGTTGCCGCGGCACTGGCGGGCGGCGGCGATGACGAAATTGTCGGGCGCGATGCACAGCGTGTCGCTGCCGTTCTGCGGGATCGGGGAGGCGCCATAGACGCCGAGTGCGCGCGCATTCAAGAGGATACGGTCGGCGGTAAGCGCGCCCTGCAGCACCACACGGCAGGCGGCCGGATCGATCCGGAACCAGCCCCGCGTCGCCGTCGCCGCCTTGTCGTCGATGCCGATCGCGGCTTCGACGACGTAGCTCATGCGATTGCAGAGTTTCAGGTCGGCGAGCGCGGGCAGGGCGGAAACGAAGAACGAGACGGCTGCGGCCTGCAGCGCCAGCATCGTGCGTCTGACATACTGACGCATTTTTTTCGGGAAGCCTTGCAGCGCTTTCCGCTCGTCATGCCCGGGCTTGACCCGGGCATCCACGTCTTCCTTTTGGCGGTCGACAAAGACGTGGATGGCCAGGACAAGCCCGGCCATGACGGTCTTGGTTTGCGTCGCCGCCTTACTCATCACTTGTGGATCAGCGTGCCGGTGCCCTGGTTGGTGAACAATTCGAGCAGCACCGCGTGCTGCATCTTGCCATCGATGATGACGACGCCCTGCACGCCCTGCTCCAGCGCGTAGATGCAGGTCTCGACCTTCGGGATCATGCCGCCGGAAATCGTGCCGTCGGCGATCAGTTTGCGCGCGTCCTTGACCGACAGTTCCGGAATCAATTTCTTGGACTTGTCGAGCACGCCGGGAACGTCGGTCAGCAGCAAGAGCCGCTTGGCCTTCAGCGCGCCGGCGACCGCACCGGCAAAGGTGTCGGCATTGACGTTGAGCGTGTGGCCGTCATGCGAGGTCGCGAGCGGCGCCAGCACCGGGATCAGCTCATAGCCGATCAACTGGTTCAACAGCGTGAGGTCGACCTTATCAGGATCGCCGACGAAACCGAGATCGACCGCCTTCTCGATGTTCGAATCCGGATCGACCATGGTGCGCGACGTCTTGCTCGCCTTCACCATGTTGCCGTCCTTGCCGGAGAGGCCAACAGCCTTGCCGCCGGCTTCGTTGATGTAGCCGACGAGCTGCTTGTTGACCGAACCCGCCAGCACCATCTCGACGATCTCGATGGTGGCGGCGTCGGTGATGCGCAGGCCGGCAGCGAATTCGGACTGGATGCCGAGCCGCTTGAGCATGGTCGCGATCTGCGGCCCGCCGCCATGCACCACCACCGGATTGATCGCGGTCTGCTCGAGCAGCACGATATCGCGGGCGAATGCCTTGGCGGTTTCCTCCGCGCCCATGGCGTGGCCGCCATATTTGATGACGATGGTTTCTTCGTCATATTGCTGCATGTGCGGCAGCGCTTCCGACAGGATGCGGGCTTGATCGAGAGCACTGATAGTCGGCGCTGAGGTCATGAAGCGGGTCTCGCCAATTACGGATGTCGGGCCGGGTTCTATCCGATTGGCGGGCAGGGCGCAAAGTGGGGGAATTGCAGGGGCTCGTGCCCCGGACGCAGCGCAGCGCGGAGCGGTGCGCTGTTGAGCCGGGGCCCATGTGGCTGCGGTAGGTCCCGGCTCTGCGGAGCATTACCGGACGATGCTACGCATCGCCTAGGCTGCACCGCGTTCGGGACGCGAGATTACCCCCGCCTCGGCCAGGCCGCCGCGACCGCCAGCGCCAGCCAGCTGGCGATCAACAGTGTCCCGCCGGTCGGCGCGGCCATCGGAAACAGTCCGTTGCCGGCATAGTGCCGCAGCGTCAGATCGCCGGCGAACAGGCTCGCGCCGAGAACAAAGCCGAACGCCGCGAGGAGGCCGATTTTCGCGTGAACGATGGCGCGCTCGGCCAATGCGACGGCACCCAATACCGCGCACGCGTGAAACAGCAGCATCGACGAGGCCGACGCCAGCCGCGAGGCATTCGCGCCATGGGCAGAGGCTGCCGCCAGCATGACGCCGTCGGCACCCATGATCGCAGCGAGCACGATCAGGATACGGCCGGTACGGTTCATTAGCTGCGCTCTTTCAACAGCCGCACCATGGCCGCGCGCAATTCGGGCATGCCGGCACTGGTGCGCGAGGACGTCACCAGGATGTCCGGAAACGCCGCCGGATGCTTGGCGAGCGCCGCCGTCGTTTCAGCGATGTTCTTCTCCAGCTCAAGCTTCTTCACTTGGTCCGCCTTGGTCAGCACCACCTGATAGCTCACCGCGGACTTGTCCAGCGTCTTCAAGACGTCCTGATCGACATCCTTGATGCCGTGGCGCGCGTCGATCAGGACATAGACCCGCGCCAGCGTGGCGCGTCCCAAGAGGAATTGATGGATCAGTTTGGTCCAGGAGGCGACCTGGGTCTTGGGCGCCGAGGCGTAGCCATAGCCGGGCATGTCGACCAGCCGCAGGCCTGCGCCGTCCGGGCCATCGAAGAAGATCAGCTCCTGGGTGCGGCCCGGCGTGTGCGAGGTGCGCGCCAGCGCGTTGCGGCCGGTGAGTGCGTTGATCAGGCTCGATTTGCCGACGTTGGAGCGGCCGGCAAACGCCACCTCCATGCCCGCCATCGGCGGCAGCGTCTCGATCGAGGGCGAGGCCCAGACGAATTTCCAGTCGCCGGCAAAGAGCTTTCGCCCTTCTTCGATCAGCGTCGCATCGATGTCGGCGGTCATGGGAAGGTTCTCGTTCTCTCACCGTCATTGCGAGGAGCTCGCGACAACATTGCGAAGCAATTTTGCGCTGAGGCGACGAAGCAATCCATCTATCCCCGTGCAGAGGCATGGATTGCTTCGCTTCGCTCGCAATGACGGTGTTACGCCGCCTCAGTCGTCACTTTTTTTTTGAATGAGTTGCGGATGTTATCGAACAGCTCCACCTTCACGCCGTTCTTCCGCATGATGTAGCTCTGCTGGATGACCGAGAGCAGGTTGTTCCAGGCCCAGTAGATCACGAGGCCCGCCGGGAAGCCTGCCAGCATGAAGGTGAAGATCAGCGGCATCCAGTCGAAGATCATCTTCTGGGTCGGATCCGGCGGCGTCGGGTTCAGCTTCATCTGGAACCACATCGTGATGCCCATGATGATCGGCCAGACGCCGAGCGCCAGATAGGCGCCGAGCACCGGCACATGCGTCGGATCGAACGGCAACAGCCCGAACAGGTTGAAGATCGTGGTCGGGTCCGGCGCCGAGAGATCCTTGATCCAGCCGTAGAACGGGGCGTGGCGCATTTCGATGGTGACGAACAGCACCTTGTAGAGCGAGAAGAACACCGGGATCTGCAAGGCCACGGGAAGACACCCGGCGACCGGGTTGATCTTCTCCTTGCGGTAGATCTCCATCATCTCCTGCTGCTGCTTCTGGCGGTCGTCAGGATAGCGCTCCTTGAGCGCCTGCAGCTGCGGCTGCACCGACTTCATCTTCGCCATCGAGGCGTAGGACTTGTTGGCGAGCGGATAGAACGCCAGCTTCACCAGCACGGTCACCAGCAGGATGGCGAGACCGAAATTGCCGAACAGGTGGAAGAAGTAATCCAGCGCCAGGAACATCGGCTTGGTGATGAAGTAGAACCAGCCCCAGTCGATCAACAGATCGAAATGGTTCAGCCCGAGCTGCTTGTTGTAGCCGCCATGGCCGGCGAGCGGGAAGTTGATGCCGACGACGCCGGCTTCCTTGGCGCCGGCGAACAGCCGCGCATTGGCGCTGCCGGTGCCGCCGATCGCAATAGTCTGGGGCTCCAGCAGGTAGTCGGTCTGGTAGTGGTGCTTGGTGCCGACCTGGTTGGAGGCGAAGCGTGCCTGCAGCTTGGCGGTCGTATCGGGCAACAGCGCCGACGCCCAGTATTTGTCGGTGATGCCGAGCCAGCCATTGGTGACCTTGAAGTCGACCGATTTGGCCTCGTCGATTTTCTTGTAGCCAAATTCCTGCAGGCCCTGCTCGCCGAGATATCCGATCAGGCCTTCATGCAGGATGTAGTAACCCGAGACCTCGGGCGTGCCGTGCCGGGAAATCAGCGCGAACGGATAGAGCGTGACCGGCGCACTGCCGACATTGGTGACGTCATCCTTGATGGTGAAGAGATAGCGATCGTCGATCGAGATCGTGCGGCGGAAGGTGAGGCCCTCGCCATTGTCCCATTTCAGCGTGATCGGCTTCTCCGGCGTCAGGCTGCCGGAGCCCTCCTGCTGCCACACTGTCTCGCGGTCGGGAAGCCGCGCGGTCGAGCCCGAGGCCCCTACCCAGCCGAACTCGGCATAATAGGGGTGCGCCGTGTTCGAAGGCGAGAACAGCACGATCGCGGGCGATTTGGGATCGACGGTGTCGCGGAATTTCTCCAGCGACAGATCGTCGATGCGGCCGCCCTTCAGCGCGATGCTGCCGGAAAGCCGCGGCGTTTCGATCTTGATGCGGGGCGTCGCGGCGATGGCGGTATCGCGGCTGACGACCGGCTGGGCGGTCTGGCCGGCGGGGGCGCTGGGGGAGGGCGTCGCACCCGGTTGCGCCGGGGTGGAGCCCGGCGCCTGCTGCGGCGCCGGCTTGTTGAGCTCGGCCTGGGTCTGCTGTTGCGCGCGCTGCCGCTCCATCTGCGGCACGTTGTAGAAATATTGCCAGGCGATCAGGACGAGGCCGGACAGAATGACGGCGAGGATGGTGTTGCGATTATCGGTCATCGTTTCGGGGTCTCGCCATTCAATTCGGGCTGCGGGTCCTGCCGGTTCCGACTGGCGTCGGACCCGAGGCCCTCGTTTTTGGTTTGGACGCGGTTTTTCGCGCGGGCCGGGTATCCACCTCGCCTGCCAGCGCTTTGCCGCCACCTTGCAGCTTCGGCTGCCGGTCGAGGCGATGCAGCGCCGAGCGGAGATCGTCGAGCATGGTGGCGAAGTCGCGGGTGAGCGCGGCGCGGCGGCCTACCAGCACATAATCATGATGGGGTCGCATGGATATGACATCGACCCGCTTCACCAGTTCGCGAAGCCGGCGCCGGATGCGATTGCGCTCGGTGGCGGTGCCGTTTTTCTTGGTAACGGTGAAACCGATCCGGATCGGGCCATCATCGTCGCGGGCACGGCCCTGAACGACAAAGGCAGCGCCATTGGCCCGCGTGCCATTGGCAACGGCGAGAAAATCCGCCCGCTGCCTCAGCCGATCCATGAATGAAATCTCCGGAAGATCCGGCTCAGGCGCTCAGACGCTTGCGGCCGCGCGCACGGCGGGCGGCGAGGACCTTGCGGCCGCCGGCAGTGGCGAGACGGGCGCGGAAGCCGTGACGGCGCTTGCGCACCAGTTTGCTGGGTTGATAAGTCCGCTTCACGGGTAGTTCTCCGCTGACCGGGCAATTTGCCTGTTGGATTGAGATCAAGTCCGATGATGCGGGCCGGCCCGAAAAGGGGCCCTTTACGGCCCCAAATGAGCCGCCCCCGGGTGAAACCGGGCCATCGCGGACAGTTGGCGCGGCTTATACGGGAGCGACCTGTTTTCGTCAATGTCGGGGGTTGCCGCAGCGCGTGTTCTTTGAAACGTCGCAATTGGGGCGAATATATCTGTTTTCGCGGGGTTTTTAAGGGCGAGACGGCGGCGTCTCCGGATCACCGGAACCACGGGACATTAGCGATCGGTAATTTGACCGGCCGATGGCCCAACCGCATCCTCGGAATCACGGTTCGGCCGACCCATATAGGCTGGAGCGGCGTGGGTCCGGCCGGGGTCCCTTAAAGTGTCAGGGCAAATATTCGTGTCAGCGATTGACGACCAGCCGACCCCCCAAGCACCGCGGTCCTGCGCCCCGCGTCGGCTCGGGCTGTCCGGCAAGCTGTTGCTGCTGACCATCCCGCTCGTGATGATCGCCCTTGTGTTGATCTACATCCCCTCGATTGCAAATTTCTGGACCAACCGGCTGAACGACCGCCTCGCCGCGGCCAACACCGCTGCGCTGGTGCTGGACGCGGCGCCGCTCGGGATGGTCCCGGATTCGCTGGCGCGGCAGATCCTGACCAGCGTCGGCGCGCGTGCAGTCGCGATCAAGATGGGCCAGCAGCGCCGGATGCTCGCCAGCGCCGATCTCCCGGCGGCGATCGATCGCGATATCGACCTGCGCACGATCACGGTGTGGTCGGCGATCGTCGAATCCTTTGAGACCATGCTGGAGCGCGGCAACCAGTCGATCCGCGTGGTCGGCCCGGCGCCCGGCGGCGCGCAGTTCATCGAGGTAGTGATCGACGAATTGCCGCTGCGCCAGGCGATGTACCGGTTTTCCCGCAACCTTCTCGTGGTGTCGCTCGGCATCGCGCTGCTCGCGGCGGGCTTGGTCTACCTCGCGCTGCATTATTTGTTCGTGCGGCCGATGCGGCGGCTGACCGCCAATCTCGTCGGTTTCCACGAGAATCCGGAAAGCGCGGCGCGCATCATCGTGCCGAGCCAGCGCGGCGACGAGATAGGCGTCGCCGAGCGCGAACTGTCCGACATGCAGCGCGATCTGGTCTCGATGCTGTCGCAGAAAAGCCGGCTCGCCGCGCTCGGCCTTGCGGTATCGAAGATCAACCACGATCTGCGCAACTTGCTGGCGTCTTCGCAATTGCTGTCGGACCAGCTCGCCAGCGTGCCGGACCCGCGCGTGCAGCGCTTTGCGCCGAAGCTGATGCGCTCGCTGGAGCGCGCCATCGATTTCTGCCAGTCGACGCTGTCTTACGGCCGCGCCCAGGAAGCCGCGCCCGACCGCCGCATGATTCAGGTCGAGCCTGTCGTCACTGAGGTGCGCGAATCTGCAGGGATCGCCGCCGACGCCTCGATCACCTGGATCAGCGCGATCGAGCGCGGCCTGTCGATCGATGCCGATCCGGACCAGCTCTTCCGCGTGCTGCTCAATCTGGTGCGCAACGCGGTGCAGGCACTGGACAGCCGGCCGAAGGGCGACGGCTCGCCCTTGCAGATCCGCATCACCGGCCGCCGCGAAGGCTCGGTCGCCATCATCGAGGTCTCCGATACCGGTCCCGGCGTGCCGGCCAAGGCGCGCGAGCATCTGTTCGAGGCGTTCCAGACCTCCGGCCGTCCCGGCGGCAGCGGGCTCGGGCTTGCGATCGCCGCCGAACTGGTCCGCGCCCATGACGGCGACATCCATCTGGTCGAGGGCACCATCGGCGCCACCTTCCGGATCTCGATCCCGGACCGCCCGGTGGAACTGCAGAGCGTCCGCGACGAGCGGGCGCGGGCGTAAGGGCTTGTTCTCTCAGGTCATTCCGGGGCCATGCCAACGGGTCGCGCGTGCGCGCCCGATGACAGGCTCCGCATCGAACCCGGAATCCAGAGGTAAGGCGCGAGTCTAATCCGAACCCCGCGTTTACCACCGCGTTATTCGCTCCCTGACCGCATTTCCGGACCTTGCAAAGCGAGGCCGGAGCGGGTAGCTAGAGCGCTCTTTCGCGGCCGTCCGCACCTTCGGACGCATCCGGGCCCCTTAAAGCCCAAAGCGAAAACGCGCCCGTAGCTCAGCTGGATAGAGCACCAGACTACGAATCTGGGGGTCAGGAGTTCGAATCTCTTCGGGCGCGCCAGCACTTAGCCGCTACTTACCGTGCAAAAATTATTGGCCTTTTACGGGATTTGCAAGGAAGCCGAGCTCGAGGTCCCGCGGCGGGCTGCTCCGGAAACACCGAAATTTTCGTCGGCACTTTTCAGTCGCTGTTCTGACTTCAGTGCCGGTGCGAGTCCGTCAGGCTCATACCTGAAGGTCGCAAATTCAAATCTTGCCCGCGCAACCAAATAAAGCCGTCAGTTCAATGATTTGACGGCTTTCCTTCCTCTCCTTGGCCGCTCGCCGTTCTCCATGTCCACACTGTGTCAACGAAGCCGATGCGCGCAGTGTCGGCATTTGACAACTCACGGTCGCGCAGCGTCGATCACGACCTCGGCGCCACTGAGCGGCGCGGATCGGCAACGCCATTTACTAAGCCAATAACGCGAGCTCGAATCTCGCTCGCTCCGCCAGCCTTTTGAGGCGGCCGTACTTTGAGCGCCCAAAAATTCAGAGGATTTGCCGCTTTGTTCGGGAGAATGTTGCGGCGGTTTGCGTATCCACCTCCTTCTAATTGATAGGAACGACTCCCGATTCGATACCGACCGATCCGGAGTTTGCGGGATTCGCCAATGCATGCCGACGCGCAACTGTGCGCTCAGGCACTGATAAGGTTTCTAACAGAAGCTGATCCGTCTCGCTCGTTGAAGCTACACCACGTTTGTCCGTCAGGTACTTGAAGGTCATAGGCACAAATGCGGCGCCCGCAACCCACACCCGGCAGCGGAGATCGCATCCTCTGAAAGCGCTTCTCAGCCGCTGGAAGCGGTTTATTCGCTCTTCTTACCGAGCGCGCTGTTTTTGGCTGCCAACCGTGAACGGTCTCGAGCTATCGAGCGCTTAGGTCAGGGTGAAGGGAATATCGACCGGATGAGTTGATGTTCATCTGGCAAATTCCGCCTGAGTATGAAGTCGTTCAATACGCGCCCCTGCGTGCTGCCCCGCGTGAACAGCGCAGCCAGCGAATGCCCATCCCAATCAGTCTCCAGCAGCCCTGATTGTGTTCCGACGACAGCACGACGTCCGTTCCGTTCGACCAGCAAAGGTACCGTCTGCCCTTCCACTGTGGCCACTAGTGTGCATCTGAAGCCGTCGAGCTGCAGGAGCCTCGCGAGGCCTTCCAAATTCTGAGCCTGCGCTGACGTAGTAAGCTCGGGCGGGATCTCGCCTGAAAGAGCGTATCTCAGCAACTGAGCGCCAATAAACCGGTCAAGCCGATCCTTCAGGTGCTGGTTGTGATAGTGACGCAGGCAGCTTTCGCATGAGCGGTCACAGCTTGTGGGACAATGTTCCAGCAAGTGAAGCACATCCTTCAGAATCTCGGTCAGGTACTTGCCTGCAAGCTCGGCGTAGCCCGCGCCGCCTGACAAGGTATCGTACAAGTACACATCCAGGAAAAGCTGATCGTCCTCGTTTGAAGGGACGATACGGAAACCCGAGCCAAACTCCGATGGGTCCAAATCCAATTGCGGATGCCTGCTGGCGGCGAGACGTAGTGCCTCCGATATCGAGTAAAGTGCATCCTCAATCGCCCGAAGGACGACCGGATCGTTCGTGTCGATTGCCATTGGAGGCGCAACGGTGAAGCGCATCAAAAGGAGGTCAGTCGAAAACACGTGCCCCAAGAAGACGTTGTGGAAAGCGCCCGAACAGAGGCGGCTGGGCTTTGGCTGATTGAATCCATACTCGATTGAATAAGGCCGCTCATGTGGGGCCCCAACTGGCCGCTCGGTCTCCGCTCGCCCGCATTTCTCGCAAATCCAGAATCCCGCCGATGCGTCATCCTGGATCTGTCCCTTGTTTGCTGTCACGAGTTCTCGGTCAGCGGTCACCGCGAACGCGAGCCTTGGTCCTAATGGCTGCATTTCCGGCAAATCGTTTGTGCCGACAGGCACCGGAAACTGGGCGCCCGTCGCGTATGTGATTTCCTGCTCCCGGTCATCCTCGGGAAGTGCGCGTCCACCCTCCGGCAAGAATACCTGCGGTTCGATCATTCGCGTTCGCTCAAGCGTCCCACTGCAAACCGGACATTCGGTCTCTGTCGCATCTTCATTCTTGAGATCGCGGACAAAGCTGCATGTATTGCAGTGAACCAGTTCAGCCACCTCATCGAACAATTCGGCTGCACGGTCATGCTCGGTCGGGAGGACGTTGGCAACGACACCTCCGGATCGATAAGTCTCTTTATTGATCACAATCAACCGACCTGGGGCATACTCGCTAAGTGCTTTGCTGATCCCCTGTTGAGGCCGTTCGATAATCTCCATCTTCCATTCGCTGCCGTTCTTCTGTTTCACGAGCTTCTCTACGAGGAAACTTGTCAAATCCGTCGGGAAGGCATAGCTCGGCAGCATTCCGCGGCTAAACAGAAATTCCAGCAACTCTTCGTCGCCCAGCGCGTTGCGATCGTCATCGACGCTGGCGCCCTCGTCGTCATTACCGTCCGGCTGTGGGGCCGCGGCGGTTGTGGAAGGAGGGCGCATCTCTGACTTTATAATTTCGAGAGCCGCGATCAGATCCCGTGCAACGCCGCCAATCCACAAGTCGAGGTCGCCGCCAGGGACACGCAACGAGGACGGAAGCCACGATTTTATCTGTGCGCGATTGGAGCCAATTGCCGATATAACGTTCTGATCGACCCACAGCTTGAACGCTCCAAAGCTGGGTCCACTATTCTCGTCTCCGAAGAAGAAGTCGCTTGCCTTGCCCAAAGCACGAAACAAAGCGGACGTTTGATTTCCGGTCGTGATGTTGTGCTCGTCCATATAGCGGTGGAAAAAAGTTTGCAACAAATAGGAGGCTACGTGACGGCGAGCGATCTTCGGGTTGTCAATTTTAATGTCCGGATTTCGAGGCGGACCAGCGACAATGGCTTTGGGATTGTCGTAGTAGTAGCTATCGTGCGGACCGTTCTGCGCGTAGGTCAGAACGGTCGATACGGACGAGCCTCTTCGTCCGGCTCGCCCGGCCCTTTGTTGGTAGTTCTCACGCTGTGGCGGGACGTTTCGAAGCCCGACCGCGACAAGGGAGCCAATATCGACGCCGACCTCCATTGTGGTTGTGCAACTGAGAACGTCGATGGGGCGGTCGCGGGGTTCGATTTGAATGTCGCGGAAGCGCAGTTCGAACTTTTCGGTGGTCGCGTGAACCCGCGTATTGTCGCGATTGGACAATTGAGCGGTATGCTCTTCGACTGAAATACTCCTAAGCTTTCCCTGAGGACCAAGAGCCTGCTGAACGGGGTCACGCCAGAAGCTCTTTCGCGCGCGGATATATTCGCTCGCTTGTGGGTCGAGAGTGTCAAGTTCGGTCGAAGCGCAGGATACGCAGTGACCCCGGATCGTGAAGGGTGCAAGCTCCGTACACTCGCGACACTGGTACCACGGAGCCGCGAGATCTATATGAATTCGGACCTTACTCGGATCAAGGAAATAAGCATTGTTGTTGTGCTTCCAGGCGAGCTCACCCATGATGTGGTTTTCAATCGCCGGCACGTCGGTTTCAGCGATCCCCAGAATGCGGGATAACCGAGTCCGAAGTGTGCGTTCGAACTTGCCATCGCTTCCCCAGTCCGCCGACCAGAAGCCCGCGGCCATTGAGCGGATTGCCGCCGGTATCTCCCGATCAAGGGCAAACCGGTCGCACAGTTCTGAAATCCAGGCGGCGGCAAGGTCGTCGATATCATTGTCGGAGAGCGACGCGACTGCGGCGCGCAACGTTCGTCTCAGTTTCTCTTGAGCGCGGGCAATGGGAAGCACAATGCCAACAGAAGTGCCCGAAAGTGAATAATATCGCCCGCAAAGCTGTTTGAGCAGCGCGACCTTGTAGCGCGCCGGAGTATCCGAAGGGGCAAAATCAGATAGAAGCTCTGCCAGGTCCTCCCCGTCATGGTCCCGGTTCAGGCGCTCGATTTCGTTCTCGATTTGCCGAGCGTCGTTGCGATCAAACATCGGCAAGTTGAAGTCCCGCAAGACGGTGAGAACAGCAATATACAAATGGACATTTGGACGCGGCTCCCGTCCAATGTGCCGAAGCCGGGCTGCGGCAACAGCTAAGACTTGCCGGAAAATATCCTGTTCGACTTCCCGCGGGATGTCGCGTGCCAAGCGCGCAGCCTTTTGACGGCCATCCGAAAAGAGCAGAACTTTTCGGCCACCGTTGGGAAAGAGACGTGTCTCTTCCCTGACGGCTGGTTGCGCATCAAGCTGGGTTTTCACAAGGTTAGCGAAAGGCGCTTCGCCCTTCGTGGAGTGATCCATGATCGTTGACCGACCGCTCCGCAAGGTGGTTCTGCGGCAAACAGGACAGGAGGGAAACCGAACGCTCCGCGACCAGTTATCATCTTCTGGAAGGAATACGCGCCGGAACCCGTCGGTATTCCCGGGAGAGGCGTGCAACACTCTTCCGCTCTTCACGTCAAGCCATGCCGAAATGCACCTGTCGGCTCGATCCCTATGCGGTTCACCGTCAACCAGCAGTTCGACCTCGGCCAATGGAGCTTCTTGTCCCTCCCGAAGGAGGCCTGAAGGCTGATGCCACAAGAAATCACCATGCGGGCCGCTCATGTACCCCTTAATGAATCCCGTTCCACATTCGCGATGTGTGGAAAGTTCATACACGCGCGAACCGCATTGGCATCGCTCGCGGGCGTGCGTATGGAGCCTCCCTAAAACGGGTCGCGAATGACGTTCGCGCACATGCTGGCATTCGGAGTTGATGCACGCGAACAGCGCCGGCAAACCTCTAAAGAACATGTGCAGGCGCGTTGGAAGGAGTACACGCTTGTCGACCTTTCGACGGGCGTAGGTTGCAATTGCGATTAGCGCTGCTGTCGCTCCTTCTGCGTGCCGGTTGTCGCCAAACAGTCCATTCTGCAACTCTGGCAATGGCATGGCTTTCCCAGCGACCAACTGAATGAGCCGTTCGGCCGGCCCGAAGCCTGTCAGATTCGCAAAAAGGTAGTCGGCTAAATCATCATCTGCGGAAAGGACGGGCCAGCCCAGTCGTGAGCTCAGTGCTGCGACGACGGCCCGTGCACCGGCCTGATTAGTCGCATATGTTTCAAAGCCCTCCAAATCGAACGCGTCCAGCGCGGCAGCTTCCTGCTCTGTCCCCTGCCTCTCACCCATCCGCTCTTCTCGGGCGCCGCGGATAACCTCGAATGTCCGCGGGCTCTGGTCTGCCAAGCCCGTAAGGTCGTAACCGAACCGTGTGATAGCTCTCGTCGCTTCCTCACTGCTGCCCAAGCTGGCGCTCGTCAATATGAACCGGACGCGCTCTCTCGATACATTCAGCCGAGAGAGCAGCCTGCGAAGAAGAAGCGCAACCTCAGCGCCCCCCGCGCCCCGATACATGTGGGCTTCATCGAGAACGATGATGAGCTCATTCGCAGAGTCGGCCTGTAGCCATTCGCGTGTCTGCTGAAAAATGGGACGCTCGATCGGCCTCATAAGCATGTATTCGAGCATCGAATAGTTCGTCACCAGAAGTTCGGGGCATCGCGTCTGCGTCTCGTGACGCGTCATCAGCTCACGGTCATTGACCTGTGTCAGAAGCCGGTTCTTCCAGTTTCGTCGCCTGATCTGTTTTCCGGTTCGCGTGGTCTGCATCTGCTCCGCTTGCTTGCCGAAAAAGCCAGCGAGATCCTTCTCCGGCAATTGCCCGATAGCGCGAAGCTCGGCCTCCTTCTCGGGTTCTGCAACAATGGGAAGATAGAACTCTTCGAAGAGCGGCTCTATCCGTTCCGTGTCACGCCGAGAATCCCTTGGGCCTGGATAAGCCGTGCGGCCCGTGTAGCTGGCGAATCGGACCGGCAGTGCGCGGCCGCGCCGGATGATTTCGGAGGCATCCTTGGTTCCGAACAGCCGCCGAATTCGCGATAATTGGTCGTTCACAAGCGCATTCATTGGATAGAGGAGCAGCGCCCTGACGCCGGGAAGAGCCGCCGATCCGGGGCGCTCTGCGACTTCGACTGCCAACTGCCCAATGATGGGCATCAGGAAGCTTTCAGTTTTGCCCGAGCCTGTGCCGGTTGCTACAATGAGGTCAGTCTTACGCGCGAAGAACGCTTCAAGGGACGTTGCTTGATGAACATAGGGCCTGGGATACAGACCGACATTCAGCCCCGCGAGTTGCGTTAGAACGTCCTTCGCGGGCTCAGGCAGCGCAAGGCTATCGTAGGTCTTGCCGAGTTCGTAAACAGGTGTCGACTCAACAAACGGAACCTGGCTGACCGCGCCGTGTTCCTCGAGCAGCTTGCGGCGTTCTCGAATGAGGCTCTCATCCCGAATATGGTACTGGGCTTCAATATAGGATCGGAGACTTTCCGTAAGCCGGTCAACAGTGGCGTGGACACCATGGTCGGAGCTTGCAGCAGGACGAGTCATTCAACCGGTCTCCGTGAAATGGTCGGATTTATCGATAACCGCTCCAGTGCGCGCAGCACCAAAGGCAGCGCATGGCTGTGGAACGTCAGCGTTTCGTCACCGGAGGCACTCACGCGTGGCCGCCATCCCAGGGCGTAGATCCGACTCTCGGGCTCAGGCAGCGTGAGCGGCTTCTCGATCGTAAAGGCATCACCCTTGAGAACCAGCACGAAGCGCCGGGGTGTACGAAGTTGACTATCCAAACCAAATCGAAGCCGTAAGCTTACATCGTGCGGGACTGCCGCATGGCGTTGAAGCACATGCGATCCATCCCTGTATTCGAAATATCCGAGATAGAACGGCCGATCATATTGCAGGGCGTAGCGCCCCTTGGGGCGGCACAGGCGAATCCCATCCAAGGGTCGGGAAACCTGGTCCACCGAGATCCAGCGCCCACTTCGCCGCTGGGCGCGCAAAATATCAGGGCCGTAGACCTCAAGCTGATCGACCAGGAGACCGCCCACCTTCTCCATGCTCGTTTCGGCAGCGGAAATGAAGTTCGCCGTCCAGAGATCGAGGGGTTGCGCAGGGCCAAGCCAGTCGTCAACATCCTGGATTAATCGCGGTTCTTTCAAACTTATTGTTGATATGAACCGAGCGGTGCCGGCGCACAGAACGTCCGTGCCGAGCCTTTCTTCGACCGCACCCATCGGTGCTGAGCCAAGTATGAGCGCATGAGCCGATTGATCAGATGTAACAATTCTCAGCGGCGTTGCGATCCATTGTCCTTTGCCAGAATCCCAGGCGTCTCCGAGGGTTGCTAAGCGACGCAATATGTCATTGCTGTAGTCTTCCTTTGGCGGAGGGCGAAAGGAATTGAAGACATCGGAGTCAATCGGCCACGCAACATCCACCGCGCGGCGGGCCGTGGCAAGCAAACGAAGCGTATGAACCGCCTGCGTTCGATCGCTGCTCATCGCGCCAAAGAGTACCGCTCGAATTTGTTCTGCAACGCTGCTTGCAATCACTGCGGACCGATCCTGCGGGCAACGCATGATGCCGGCGAGAACGGCTTCGATTCTCTCCTGAGGCTGCTCTTCGATCTTGATCATAAGCGACCGCCGTCCTGTGAGAAATCGATCGACAGCACGGCCGCAAGGCGCGGATCGACGGCAGACCCGTCCTTTCCTGAGTCCACCTCCTCGTCAACCTGATCTTTTGTGACCCCAAGCGCATGCCAATAAGGCAAAAGCCATCCATAAAAGAGTGATTGGACAGGCGTCACGCCGGTACGCTTTCGCGCCAGACTGAGCGCGCGGAACGCGTTCAGTATCGCTCGCTCGACAGCCGGTTCCCGCCTGTTTACAAACCTTCGTGCAAGCCGGGAGGCTTCTTCGATATCGGCGGACTGCTTCGCCAATTCGCTCCAAATAGCCGCATCCGCAGCCGCCGAAACCATACCAGACTCGACAGCGAATTCGCCCGTGTAGCCGGTTCGCCAATCCAATAAATCAAGATCAAAAACAGGGCCGAGCTCGAACTGGCTCCTCTCGATCGGCAGCGAAGCAACGCCTCCCGCAAAAGTGCCGAATACGGCAATCCGTCGATCAGCCAGAACCTTCTGACGTGCGGTCAGGCAATCCAAAACTGCTTCGCGAATGATCGGCAAGGGAACCAAATCGACGCCGTCAAGCACGATCGCGCCAATGCCCGCACCGTTCTGGAAGGCTGAGTTGATGGCCGCACGCAATTCGATATCGCTATCGAGGCCAACCGGAAGTGATATTCGCGCGACTGAATGTCCTCCGATCGAGCGCGCGAGCCCTCTGGCGACATAGCCCGCAAAAGATCCTTTGAAGAACAGCGCCTGACGGGCGGCGAAGCTGGCAGCACATTCTTCTCCGAAGACCTCGGCGGCAGATTTTCGCAAACCCACAGCCTGCAGGGCCTCAGAAAATGCCAGCCCAATTTGACTAATCGCTTCCAGGTTCTTGCAAGCCTCTTTCGGATCGGAAAGCGAGTCCCATTGAAGCCTTGAAGAAGTACCGCCGCGGCCAAATTGGACATGGCCGGGTGCCTGATCCGCAGTCCCGGTCGCGCCCGCGCCCGGCTTAGCTTCTAAATCCGTAACGCGGGTGGCAATCGCGACGATCTTGTCACTGAGCGTTCTGTCTTCGCTCAACGTGATGAGATCGCGTGTCAACAGCTCCAACTCGGACTGAATGCGTGTGACGCTCGCGCTTAGCGTTTGCTCGCGTGCGGAAGCGTCAACCATCACCACCGAGAATTTGGCAAGTGTTTCCTGTGTGCGGCTCATATCGGGGACTTGAGCCTCAAATGACGAAAATCGAGTACGAAGTTCCTCAACGCTGTCGGATTGCGTCTTCAGTCGCGTTTCTGTCGTCTTGTCCTTCGCGCTCACGCTATCGCGCAGGCGCGTCAACTCACCCATCTGTTGCTGGAAGTCAGCGCGGATGCGATCAATCTCCTGCCTTGATTGAGTGGTCGTGGTCCGAAGCTCTCGGATCTCGGACAACGCATGGGCGAGTGACCGCGCATTTTGATCAATGCGCTCGGTCGCGGCCTCGAGACTAGCTCTCGTTTCCTTCAGTTCGCTTTCGGTTCGTTGCAGTCGCTGCGGCACATCACTGAATTTTAAATCGCGTTCAACGTCAGACGCCGCTTTTGAAGAAGAGATCATCTTCTGGGAGACAGCAGTTTCTGGCAAAGGGCTAAAGGCCATGAAGCGTTCAATCAGCTCTCGCGTGCAAAGGTTCAGCCGAGAGTCCTCATTGAGCTTCGCGAACAGCGCATCAACCTTGGTCTCGGTCGCAAGACGCCGCGCTTCTTCGTCCAGAGTACCTTCAGGTGCATCCTCCACCTGGTCGATTAACTCCTGCACCGTCGCGGCATTCTTGAATTTGGCATCCACCCACTCACGCCAAATGAGATATAGGTTATGAAAGTCCCGGTCGGATGCGTTGGGGCGGCTCAATCTGCGAGCAAGCGCCGCCTTTTGTTGTGAAATGCCAAGGCTGCTCGTCGGCCGAAAGCCATGAATTTTGGGGAGCAGGCGGGAGACCCGCTGCATGCCTGCGACGGGTAGTTCGTCGAAGAAGGTGAGGAAGTCTTTCTCGCCGAGGGTCTGAATGCGCGCCTTTGCCTCAGGGCCTGGAGCAATGCGATCGTGCGTAGAATTATGACGGTCAGCCATGGGATCGATCAGTTCGCAATGTCTCAACGTCCCGCTGAATTGAGCGAAGATGCCCGATCAAAGTGGACGGGACTCTAAGATCACCAAAATGGGCAAGCAGCATCGCGTCAGTCATCGCGCGCAAGCAATAATGGTCCGTATTCTGATAGGAGCGGCAGCTTTGAGCGAGCCACTCGATGCGTGCCCGAAGTGCGGCCGGGATTGCTAGTCCTTGACGATTCTCGCTATTGGACGGACGCGGCACAGCGGAAGCCGCAAATCTCCCGAATGGACCGAAATCGAGATCAATATCAGATGAGGTATTTCGCAGTGTGTCGTTCAGAGCCTTGAGGAGTTCGTCAGGCAGCCTTGCATTGAAGTCAGACACGGTTCCGGTGCACGCTATCAATTGCTCCTGCCAAGCCCCATTTTGAGTTCTCCAGCGCAAAACGCCGCTGAGCGAAGAATGCGCATGCATCTCCGTCAAGAAGGCGCTGCCTTCGCGGATTTCGAACAGCAATTCTCGGCCAGAGGTCGTGTGGAGAGCTGCTCTCTTTTTTCCCCGAGGCCCTTCGGAAGCTGCGACAACGCATATCTCGTCAACATCGGAGTACGTTTTTGGAGCGAGCGTGCCAACGAATGTCTCATCCCAGCTAACATGGATGGCGTTCTCCGTTGCCGAGTCCCTTCCGCGAACGACAAGGTAGTGGTCGCGTCCGCCGTTCCGAAGCTCGACGGTCGCATTGGATCGCCCTGTTGTGAAAGTCAATTCGCCGGGCTGGCTGGGATCGGTGGACCGGAGAGCAAGGACAATGTGTTCGCTCGGTGGGACATGAACCTCACCGTCGACACCCAAAGAAAAAAGTGGCGGATAAACGAGGGCCCAATCCCGGGTGCTGCGGCCAATAGAAAGGTCGCAATGCTCGCTGAACCAGGCCTCGATCTCCTGGTCCCCTGCGTGGGGGAGGGCGACAAGTACACAATCCCAATTCTGGCTCCGCGCCAGATATCGCGCGGACAGTCCCGCGGGTAAAACGATTTGGCGATCGGCGCGCCACACAAGGTAGTAGCTGGAGCCCCAGAACAGCGCATATGTGCGCGACTTCAGCTTGGCGTGAGCTGCGCCAAAAACATTTATGAAGTCCACACTCAGGCCGGAAATGCGATGCGTCACCGCTTCGCGGTATTCCTGGCACACTTCATGGCTGACCCAGCTTGCGCCGAATTCAGATGTTGCAGGGTTGACAGTGTATGTCTCAGACCCGAGTGCGAGCTTGGTAAGGCTGATCTTGCGTGTGTCATTAGAACCCAAGTCGATTGCGATTTGACCATGGGCGTCTGGCGCACGGGGAACGTTCAGCCGCAACCGCCAATTTCTTGCGGCCTTCGAATCCTTCTCCGGTTCGAGTTCAATGCAAAGAAGAAGAGGATCAACAACCTTGGGCTGTGGGACTGCAGTGGTCTGCGACCAATCGTACGACAAGTCACCCGAATAGTGAAATTCCTCGCAGTCCGGCTTCCCTTGCCCGGGCATATGCGCAAAGTGCTCTGCGCGGTAGCGGCCCGAGCGGAGCGATACGGCTGCCTTGCAAGTTGGGCACACGTAGTCGCCCCAGTGCTTCGCCCGGGTGGCGGGGATAATCTTTCCGCCTCGTCGCTCCTTGGCCCAGTACATTTACCCGCTCGCTTGGTTCCGAAACGGTATCGTTGCCTGCTTTGCTATGTCTGTTTTCGATCTTTGCGTCACAACGAGAGAACGAAAATCCTCATGCGTCCACGCTCGGAACTCAGGTCGCCGCTCTGCTCGCGGAACAATCCAACGCGCACGCGCCAACTCGGCGATCTCCGCCACGGACTTAAGACCGCGGTAGTTGGCCTTGACCGCTTCTCCGCGTAGGATCTTGTGCGCATTCTGTGCGAGCTCGCAGACGAATACCTCTCTGCCAATGCCATGGCGCAGCAGGTCAGCCTTAAAGCCGAGAGCATCGAAAGACGCGCGAATCGTTCTCAGGCGCCAGTTGGGTCCTTGCCCGAAACCGTGGCCATCGACATATCGGTGTCCCTTCGTGCGAAGATAATCGCGGAGCTCCAGAAAGAGAGTTTCGGGTACATGGAAGTGGCCCCATCCCTGGGTAAATCCAATCGATCGGAAATAGCTTTGTTCGCCAAGCTTCAGGCGATTGTAGACCGACGACCTTCCTAGCGACGAACTTGTCGTTACAACGACCAACTGCGCTCCCTTCTTCTTCTTCGAAATGATGCCTCGCGTCGAGCCATATCGCTCGGTGAAATCATCGCGCACCTCTCGCGAACGAACGAGACACGAAACGAGCTTTCCACCAAGGAGCATATTGTAGGGCGGAATCGAACCGAGGACATAGGCGTCCAGCATGTTGACGAGGCGCTTACCCCTATCCGCGACGCACCACTTAAAAAGATCGTCCCTGGCCTTCAGATTGAAGACGGGATCGCCAATCGCAATGATGCCCATCAGCTTGCCATTGCTGCGATCCCAAACGAGATATCGCAGTCGGCGGCCGAACCCATTCGAGACGGGTACTGACCACGACAGACTGGCGAGCCGGAAAAGATCCGATTGCCAAGTGTGGGACTTAATGAGCTCGAGCTCGGGTGCAATCCTCTCCGGGTCGATGTCCTTCCCTTCTGCGAAGTATTGCTTCAGCTTCGGATAGACTCGCTGAACGAAGGCACGGTTCGACTTCAATCCCGATTTCCGTTGATCGGAATGGAGAGCCCGGACAGTCTCTTTGGAGGAGGACGGCGGGACCAAGGAGCCATCCTCGGACTTATGAAATCCCAGTTTCCGAAGATGAGTGCGGATTTTTCGCTTGAGAAGAGCTTCGGGCGTAAACGCAGAAACAACGGACGACTTATTATTCATTCACAAGGCCCCCCAGCCTTGTATGCTTTTAGCAACTATTTGCCACCGTGGGTAGCGGCCAGTGATTCTTCGTCCCGACGGCTACCGAAATCCTGGATGCACTTCAGTGGCTCTGTTGGCTACTTAACCTTTGGTCGTAGGAACCCACATCCATTGCTGCTGGGGATGTCGTCTATAGCGCCTCCAGTATTCTCCTTGTCAGCCCAGCCCACCACAATCCTGGCGGTCGCCCCGACAACAGCCGCTGCGGCCCCTTACAGACATTCCCCGCCTTTTCGAATGCTCGTCCGATTCGCGCCGGTAAACCGCCGCCCAACGCGTCGAGGCCGAACGGGGCGGAGGTCTGGTCCTACACCAATGGCGGAGGCGGCGAGATCGCGACGGCTACAAATGGTATGAAATGGCCGGTCGCCGCATGGCCGACGCTTTGCTTGCGCTGCCACCGCCCGCGTCGTTCGCGCGTGGGGATCGTCCGACGGGTCGACTGATAAGGTTTGGTCGCAAAGCTTATCAGTTGGCCAGCATATGCCATAACATTCGCTTGGCGAATCTGAACGTCAGGCAGTTGGCTGAAAGCGGCGGCGGAGGGGCGACGCTCACCGACGGAATAGGGTCCGACACTTCTCGCGCTCGATGGCGAACAGAATATCGACGCGCTTGACCGCCTCGGCCGCGATCGGCGCCTTGCTGAGCCGCGCGAGATCAAAGAACTTGCGCCTGCAGTGCGCCCAGCACGCGGCCTCGATGATCGGGCCGCCCTTGCGAATGGCTCGTAGAGCCTGCTAAAGCCGACGCAGGCATCGGCCTAGATCTGGTCGAACTGACCACGGTCGACGCCGGCGATTATACGGGTTGCCTAATCGACGCGACCAAACGTCATGTAAACGACCGCTCAGCCGTACTCCGGTCGCCTGGAAGGCTGCTGTAGGTAGGCGGAACGGTCGGCCTCCTTCCGGAGTGATGTCGCTCTTCCAGTCGGGCGCGACCAATCTGGCGTCGTCGGCTTCTGCGATCGATCCATCCGGCCTGCGATCGAATGACAGGGAACTGGCGGAAGCGATGCTATAGATTAACACCTCCCTTAGAAGTCGACCGCGAAGCAACAAAACGCTTTGACACAGGTTGCCAGCCGGGCAGAGACCTCGCAGAGGCATGATTCGATAGCCCTGAGATGTTGGCTCGCTGGACGCTCTGTGGCATCTGGCCCGATAAGTTTGCTAAGGATTGTCGCTCTGTGAAGTAGGATCAGTAGGCTCCAGACTGATTTGGAGTTCGCGCAAGTCGTCATTTGAAACACCCGTGCCGGCCAGCGTATTAAGGTACGTCAACAGGTCGTCCTGCCGCGGCTGACCAAAGGCCAGACGGTAAACCGTCAGGCTATGTTTGAGCCACGCTAAGCGTGTGACCTCGCGGCTGAAAGGCAGCACGGGCACCCGCCTTTCGACCCGGACCGAGCCTTCGTAGATCCAATAAGGGATGAGATCCGTGTCGACAGCAGTCTCGAAGCGGGCTCTGTCGAACATTCGCATCCAGGGATCGACGGATGCGTCGCCGCTTCCACGCACGACCGCAGCCTGGCGCTCGGCGAGATTTAGACGGATCGCATGTCCTTTGAAGCGGTGAACGCGTCCCTCGCGCTGCTCCAGATCGACCGGATTGCCCGGAAGATTCCAGTGGTAAACGCGATAGCAATATGGGTGAAAGTCCAGTCCCTCCTGGCCGACGGATGTGGTGGCGAGAACGAAGGGCCGAAATGGCGAATTGAACGCGTCCCTCACGCCGCCAAGGCGTGCAACGGCGCCTTCCTCATCCCGATAGTCAGCGAGGCGCATTGCGAAACGGCCGCGCATTTGGAACTTGCTGATTTTGAGAGCGTCGCCTTCGACGCGAAGGTCATCCACGTCGATTTGTGAGGGACGGATGGACAAGGCCGTGGCCATCGCGCGGGCTACTCCTGCGGCCCGTTCCTGTGGGGGCTGAGCACCTAGGCCTTCCGCATCGACGAGATAGTGAGCGTACTCATCCAGGACCGCCTGGAGGTTCTGGTCGACGCCATAGGTCAGAACACGATGCCAGTAGCGATCTTCGGCGCCACGTCGGAGCAGGGCGACGGCATCGTGTTGATTGAACAGCGTGCGGAACGCCCAGGCGACCTCGGAGGCGGCGCTCAGCAACCGTGTGTCGTCCCAAGCAAGCTCCGGCGCGATCCGGCGCAGGGCGCGAAGCGCGCACACCGCAGGACTGCCGAGTGCGACGTCAACGAGCAGATCGCGGAGGTCATGAGGAACGGCGCCGAAGTCACTTTTCGCCGCACTGCCTAGTTCGGCGACATGTTCGCGGAAACCTTCTTCGCCGGCCAATGCGGCTAATCCGCCCGGCGCCGAAAGCCAAACATTGGCGCGGGAGCCCAGCAGACGGTCGATCAGCGCGGGGGCGGCCCATTCGGCGATGGTTGCCTCGTCACCTTGAACGGCGGCGTGCTTAAGCGCGTCAATCGCTGGTTGGAGGCGGCCGGCTATGGCTTCGCGCATCGCTTGCTGCGAGAGCGATTGGTGACGCTCGGCGAACACCGAGAGCGGATCGGCAATCTCGGCCAGTGTGGGGGACGGATAGATCAGCAGCAGCGCCCTCAGTCCGGCCAGTCGACCTTGGTCTTGTCGAAACTGCAACGGCCGCAAGCGGTGCTGATCGAAATAGCGTCGGCCGGATTCGCCTACACCCATGCGCCGTTCGGCCTCATAAGACAGAAGCGCAGCGATGGCATCGGGCACCATGGACCAGGAGGAGAAGATTAGCGCCTTGGTGAGGGGCGGCTCCGACCTTTGAATCCCGTAATAGGGCATCGCCGGTGGGATCCAGAGGTTCTGTTCGAGGCCTGCGCCGAAAATGTCGTCCACGATCGCGCGCATACGGCCGTTGGCCGGGTCGAGCGGTGCATAGGAGTCGAGTAGGTTGCGATCGAGCATCGATGGTCGGGCGGCCAATATCGCATCGCGCAGCGCGGCGGAGGGCGCATCCATTCTCTCCTCCAGCAGGCGCTTTAGACTGTAGTGTCGCATAAAGTTGAGGAGATACGGCGCCGATTTCCAATACTCGATGATCTCAGGCGCATCGAGCACGCGCGCCACCCCCGAGACTGCGGCCGCCTGTACGAGATCGACCGGCGCCACGGAGACGGTGATGGGCGGCTCGCCCATCATGGAGTCGCGATCGACGGTACTGGCGACGCGTTCGGTGCGCGCGATCACTTGGCGTAGGCGTTGCTCGATCGCTTTGCGCGTGTTGACTGCAGTTGCGTGTGATGCGGGAAGGCCGTGCAGGAATCCCCGAAAGGCACGCATCTCGCCCGCAAGTATGCCGGCTATCTCGGGGCCCTTGTCACGGCCGTACAGAAAGCTCAACGTCTCTAGGAAATCCTGATAATGATCGCCTTCCTCCGGCTCGTCGCCGGCGAGACTCAACATGCGATAGGGCGTGGCGGATAGAAGCAAGGTACGCGCAGCGTGACCGTCGCCAGCAGAGTACTCGAACAGCTTGCGCGCCAACATTGCCGCGTCACTATCGCCGTGTAGCAGATCGCGGAAGCGTTGGAACTCGTCCATGATGATCAGATCGGGCTGGAGCGCATCCACGCAGGCGTGGGATAGCTTGACGCGTAGCCTTGCGACGAGGTTGTTGCGAGGTTGCGTCAATTCCGCGGGATATTCGTGCCGACGACGCGGAAACATCTCGCAGACCCGCTCCAATTCCTGGAAGAGATCCCGATCGGTCTGCACGTCGCGGCGGAAACGTTCGATAATTTGCTCCTCGACACCCTTCAGACTCAGGCCATCGACAGCCCGATTCCAGCCATCGACGCCGGCGGTAACCTGCAACAGGTTATGAAGACCGCGGGGGCGAGAGACGAGGTCGTTCAACAGGTGCAGCAGAAGGGCGCGCTCTTGTGTAACCCCAGTCGCTGATCGGAGATCGAATGTGGTGCCGGGAGTCAGACTGACGAAGTTTACTTTATTAGCGTCGAGTCCCTCTTGATAACCGGCGAACCCCTCCTGCTCCTGCAGTTGTAGCGGAATCAAGGTCATACGGGTTGGCAGGGCCAGTTCGCGGCGGCCGAGGACGTTCAGGCGGTTGAGATTTTGCGCTGCAATCGCCTGGTTGGAGCAGATGTAGAGGATATCGATCCTTCCGACGCTGTCCCACAGATGCTCGATCATCCGGGCGATGATGCCGCGAGCGACCATGGTCTTGCCGAGTCCCACCTCGTCGGCCACCAGGAACTGGCGCACGGGATCGTCTGCCCCGTAGAGCCGATCAAACACATAGTCGACGGTACGGCGCTGAAAGGCTTTCAGCGGCGCCAATGCGGGCGCAGCGCGGAATCGTTCATTCTGCATGAGCGCTCCCCTGAGCGTCGAGCGCAAGCCGGAATGTGCTCCACAGTGTCCGGAATTCGGCTGGGATTGGGTCTACCTCACCCGGCTCGACAGTTTCCAATCGTATGATCAACCGTTCGATCGCCCGGAGGTGATTACCGCCCCAGCAGAAGGCGCGCACCATCTCCTCAAGGAGTGGGGCGTCGTCGTCGGCCGTGCGCCACGCGCCGCGACCGGATCGATCCTGGGCGGCCAGCGCGGCGGCGAACGGATCGCCGAGCTCGGAGAGAAGCAGCCTAAGATACCGAAAGAACGCCTCCTTGCTGTCGATCACCCAGCGTAGGATGGCGGCGTGCCGTTCCGATGGAAGCCCTTCAATGACGAGCCCGGTGCTAAACAAAATAGAGGCCTCGCTATCTCTATCGGTCAGATAGCAAGCGAGGAAGCAAGTCAGATCAATCAGCGGCATCGCGCCGAGGTCGACCCGCTCCCCCAGTCGCAGCATTTCAAGGGCGTCTTTGCCATGACCCTCGCCCCGCGTTATGGGCCATACGCGGAGGCCGCTGATACCGAGAAGTGCAAGCGGTGCGGACGGCGTCAGCCAAACGCGCCAGAGCGGAGATCTGTCATCGGCCGACTGGGTGCGCTCGCACTGAAGTTTCAAGCCGTTCTGACAAATTTCGCGGCGAACTGCATCAAGCCGTGCCTCGGCAGCACGCTGGGCTGAACCCACGGCCAACAGTTCATCAGGTACAAAGGGACGGGTTAGCCGACCAAACCCCTTGTCTCCCAAGATCTCCTCAACACCGCCCACGCGTGAACGCTTGCCAGTTAGGGTGGCGAAGACTTCTACATTGCTTCCTGACAGAAGAGCGGGGCGTGTGGCATTACCGGATCCGACTGTAATCGCCGTATCCCAGCCCGTCTCCGCGATGAAAGCCTTGGCATGCAGCCCGTGGAGAGCAGTGGCGTCGGCATCCTCGCCGTCTTCCGTGGCCGCCATCTCGTCCAGCACGGCTACCCGGCCGAAACGGTCAAGCGTTGTACCAGGCACCATAGCGAGTTCATCTGAGCGGCCGATAAAAACGGGTTTCTCTGTACCCAGGCCTGCAAGCATCGATAGCGCTTGGTCGTCGCAGAAGGGCGAGATCACGCCGATCCGGGCACAGGGTTCTGGACGCCATTGCTTGCCCCCGAGGCCGTTCACAGCGAAGGCGACGCTCTGAAAAGGCGCGGGTAGGCTCCAATCTGTGCGGCGCACGTCCTCGGCAATTTCTTCCGTGAGGTCGCGAGCACCGCTGGGCAGGCCTGCGATTGCCAAATCTGGCAATCGGCGAATGAGATCAACTAATGGGCGATTGAGAGCCTGCGGCCTTTTTGCGACCACGCCGTCAAGCGTCAGGGCGATGTCCCATGAGCGATCGCGGGTGAGATTGCGCGACAGCACTAGCAGGCGAACGCGAATCGGATCATCCGAGCGCAATGGCTTGAAGCGGAGTGCCCATATCTTGGGATGGAAAGCACCTCCGTTAGGGGCCGCCACCTCCACGATGATCCGTTCGAGCAGTGAGCACAGGCGAGAATGCGGCCGCGTGTGCGCCTGGATATGTCCGGAATCGGTGAAGATTAGGAGACGACCGGCAATGCGCTCAGCTCCTTCAAGCAGCGCCAAGGGATGGGTGAGAATGTCGTCGCGGTTCTCGGCGGCAAAAAGCGCCAGGCTGACCGGGACGGCGAGCGCCGTCTCGAGGTCCAGTGAGAAACTGGTGGCGACGGCAGCGTCGAAGACGTAGCCGGCGGGCGGTTGAAGATTAGCGCCGTAAAGGGTGCGCTGTTCGGGATCGAGGCTGCGCCTATTCAGCATTGGCCAGGTCCTTCAAATGCGATTTCGCTTGGCTCCAGCGAAAGTTGAGGCGGTTGACGCCGGAGGCACCGGTCCAGCGATCGCGCACAGCGTGGTTGGTGTAGCGCGATTGGCTGGTTTTCAATCGGCGTTCACGCTCCTCCACCAGCTGCCGCGCAGCGGATGACAACGCAATTCGCGTTGTACCCTCGATCACCAGTTCGAGCCATTGCATCACGAAGCGCTTGGCTGCAGGCCGGATGCTATGGCCGGGATGCTCAACGGCGTTCCAGAAGTCATCGAGCGACCAGCTGCGCACGACGGAAAGATCCAGTCCGGCGGCCCAGCTCGCAATGCGTTCGCGATAGTCCGCAGCCCAATCATCCCGGCTGCGCAATTCGCTCAGCGCGAGATTGTAGAGGAGTGCCGCCCCATGCATCACATGCGAGAAAATCTCGCCGTGGCGGACGAGGCGGCGCGCATGCGCCGGGAACGACGCAAGATGTGGATGTGTCCAGATATGGTCACACTCCGCATTGATGCCATCGCGCGCCAGGAGGGTCAGGAGCGCCGCTGGTTGGGTAGCGACAAGGCGATCGATGATGAACTGCGCTTCGTCGCCGGTCAGTCGAAAGACGGCGCGCTCGAGCAAGTCTTTGGGGGGCTGCGGCAAGGCCTGACTCCAGATCGCCGCGGCCCGTGGAACTGCGCTGGCGTCCTCGCCGTCGTACGACACGCGCAGTCGCTTCAGGCCGCGCAGAGAGCTAAGAAGGCTATCTATGGAGCCCGGAAAGAGACGAATGCCCCAAGCGCCCAGACCGGCCCAATAGACCGAGCTAGGCAGCCGCTGCAGCCGCGGACCGGCGTCGCGGCCGATGATGCCGTTCGATTCGCCACCAGCCCTTAGCGCGTCGGCGAGGCGAATTTCTAAGGCTCGGGCTTCCACACGAAGCTGGTTTTCCTGAACGTCCCGCCCTTCCAGCATACGGAAGACCCACGGAATGAAAAGCATATACCGCAAGCGCGTCTGGATCGTGCTCGTCCCTGGAAAGAGGTGATCCGCGATCGAATCGCGTATGGCGCCCAAGCCCAGCTCGTCGCGGCCCTCGCGCTCTTGAAAGAGTGCCATGATCCGCTCTGCGCGCTGGCGCTCGGCTTCGTCGAAATCGATCCAGGCAAGAGATGACATGCGCGCGTAGGTCCAATTAAGAGACGGGTCAAATGTGTGATGTGTTTGGGAGATCTCGAATGGACTGCCGGCTCTTGCTCAGTTCTCACTAGACCTTATGGCGGCCTCGAAACGTTGGCGCGTCGAGGTTGCCAAACGACCGAGTCCGAAATGTTCCTGCATGCCACGGATCAGGTCCTCGTCATCCTCAAGGCCCCGTGTACGAAGGAAATCGGCAAGGTTCGCCAGTTCGGGCAACGGAACGTCGCCGTGCTCGCGGCCCCCGGCCTGGCGATAGGGCGACTTGGCGCCGGGCGCGGCGTCTTGCGGCCAGATGATCTCTCGATCGCCGTCCCGGGTTACAGGGAAGCGGCCTCGTCCGAGCGCCGAACGAATGACCCGCTGCACGTTTTCGCCCGAGCGCTGGAAGCCGTGGGAGCGGGCGATCCGGTCGATCAGGACGTCGAAATAAATTGGTCCCTCGATCTCGACCACATGATCGATCATCCTGCGGAGGTTGGTACGATAAGAGACGTCGTAGAAGCGCTCGCGATCGGGTGCCGCGACGGTGCTCGGGTCGGCCTTGGCGTAGCTGCCCGGAATCGCGGCAGGGTCCGCTACGGCCGGCGTCGGTCCGCGCGCGTACATCCTTGGCACCTCGATAGCTTCGCGGTCGTTCGCCGGATCAGGAGGGGCGTGCGGTGGATGCTGCGGTTCGGATTCGATTGGTAAAGTAGGATTCAGCGGTGGTTCATAATTTATGACCTGAGCTTCCTCCGGTGGATCCTCAGCGCCGGGCAAGGGCATCTGCTTATCTGTCGACGCGTCAGTATCGATCGCCTCGTCCACGGAGCCGGCTGGAGGCCGCGACGCGCGGTCGGCTTCGAGATCGGCCGTCAGGCGCGCATGGATCTTGTCTGCCGCTGACGAGGCATCCATCCACCACTCAGTGCTCCAGATACGCCGGATCCGCCATCCGAGGCTGGTGAGGACCATCTCGCGCAGGCGATCGCGATCGCGGGCCGTCGCCGAGCGGTGATAGGTGGCGCCGTCGCATTCGACGCCGGCGAGGTAGCGTCCCGGAAAATCGGGATGCACGATGCCCAGATCAATCCGAAAGAACGACACGCCGACCTGAGGGTGAACCTCCCACCCACGGCTCTGCAGCGCGTCCATCACGGCATCTTCAAAGGGCGATTCCGTTTCTCGACCTGTCGTAGAGAAGGCTTCGGCGATGGCGCGGGCGCCATGCTCGGCGAATTCCAGGAAGTGCTTGAAATCGACCACGCCTTTGGCACTGGTGCGGCCCAAGTCGATCTGTTCCGGGCGTAGCGTCGCAAACACCAGAAGTTCGCTGCGCGCACGGGTAACTGCGACGTTCAGCCGCCGGTGACCGCCCTCGCTGTTGAGGGATGAGATCTGCGCGGTTATTCGGCCGATCTTGTCGGGGCCGACCGCCACCGAAAAGATAATGATGTCGCGCTCGTCGCCCTGAACGTTCTCGATGTTTTTGACAAAGATCGGTTCGCGGGTCTGGTTCCGGTCGAAATGGGGCTCAAGTGCCGGATCGCTTCGTCGCGCCTGGTCGAGCATGTTCTCGATCAGCCGCTGCTGATCGCCGTTGAACGTGACGACACCGATCGATTTCGTCGATGTCTTCAGGCGCCGGACAACCTCGGCAACCACGGCCTCGGCTTCCTTGCGGTTCACCTTGGCGCCGCCGCGCTCGTAGATGCCGCCCTCGACGTGAACGTAGCGGACCGCAGTGTCGCGGGTCACCGGCGACGGGAAGGTCATCAGTTCGCCGCGGTAGTATTTAGCGTTCGAAAACGCGATCAGGCTCTCGTGACGGCTGCGGTAGTGCCAGGACAGCCGCATACTGGGAATGTTTGAGGCAAGGCACTCGTCGAGGATGCTCTGCTGGCTCTGCACGGTCGAACCATCATCGTCCTCGTCATCGACACCGCGTTGGCCGACGCTGGTCGGCGGAAGCTGTTCCGGATCGCCCACGACGATCACCTGGCTGCCCCGCGCGATGGCGCCGATGGCGTCCCAGACGGGGATTTGCGAAGCCTCGTCGAAGATCACGACGTCGAACGGCTTAGCTTCAGCCGGAAGGTATTGGGCGATCGAAAGGGGGCTCATCATGATGCAGGGCGCGAGTTGGGTCATGACGTTCGGAATTCGCCCGAAGAGCTGGCGCAGCGGCATGTGCCGCGCCTTCTTGTTGATCTCGCGCGCCAGCGTGCCCCATTCCGGGTCTTTGCCGAAATTCGTCTGGGTCGGCACCGCGGCTCCGATCCGCGCCTTGACGATCTGCCTGGCCAACTCGCCGACCTTCTCGTCGGCGGCGACGAAGGCCTCGATGACTGCCTCGTGCCTCTCGGCTAGAAAGCCGCTGAGCACCTCGTCGTCGTTGACGATGGTCTCAGCGACCCAGCGTGCATAGGCGTAGTCGAACGCGCCGACGAGTTCGTCGCGCGTGATGCGGCCGCCCTCGACGGCCTCGACCAGCGGGGAAAGCCCGGCGGCGCGCGCCGCCTTCGCCGCCGCCCGCCACGTCGCCCATTGCGGCGCCTTCATGATGTTGGCCCGCCACCGCGCCGACCGTTCCTGTAACGCGTCGATCCAGCCGGGCTCCAACCGAATGATCTCCGAAGGACGATCGAGGCCAATGCAGGTCCCGACGTCCTTGGCCGCCTGGTACATGGCCGGGAAGGCCTGCTGCATGGCGTCGAACGCCCTGCGAACCTGACCTCCGGAACGGAAGCGCGAGATGTCGCGGGCGAGGAGCCCGGCGACGTGGGCGGTCATCCGTTGCGGCGTCACGTCGTCGACGTGGAAGGCATCGACCGCGGTTTGCAGGTCGTGCGCCCATTTGATCAGGGAAGCGATGCGCTCCGGGTCGCTATCGAGCCCCCGCCACAGCCGTTCGATGTCTCGGAAATGCGGTTTGAGCGCTTCCATTCCGCGAAGCAGATCGCACAGGTCTTGCAGGACGATGAGGTCGCGTCCGATCTCGTCGGGCACCTCGCCCGGGCAGTACGGCTGAAGATGGAGACGGACCTTTTTCTTACGGCCGCCGCGCAGCAATACGTTGGATGCGCAGGCCTCGGTCCAGTCCCGCTGTAGGGCCGATAAGTCGAGGAACGCGGCCTTGAAATCGTATTCGGTCGACAGCTCAGACGCTTTGTTCCGGATGCGACCGACCATGTCGGCCAGGGCACTTAGTGCTCGGATACGATGAGGAGCCTCTTCGTTGAGGAGCAGGACGCCATCGGCGGCGTCCTGATTCAGCATCAGTGCGACGAGCTTGAGGAGTTGCGGCAACGAACTGTCGTCGGCGACTTCGTTCAGTCCAAGGGAGGTGAGGAGTGAGTCCGCCGCCTCGCGCGTCTGCTCCAGCGTTGCCTGCATCCGATCGACCGCTTGCTGCAGTGCTTGCGCCCAGGCGGGATTCCAGCGAGTTTGCTCGATACCCTGCAACGGGTGGACCGACGGGTCGCCGACCGCTTCCAATGCGGTGCGGATGTCCGCGCAGCTCTCGCGCATCCGGGCGAGTTGCCCCGGCGAATGCACGGTTCCAGCCGGCCAAGTCAACTCGATGTCGGCGAGCCGGTTGCGATCCGCGATCACGCGCCCGAAGGCCTCGTAGGCCGTCATGCCGTTCGCGCGCCTGCGGTGCAGGGCCGAGACCAGCCTGTTCAACTGATCACGCCTCTTCTTCAGTTCGCCGGCGGCCGTCGACCAGTGTTCTTCGGTGACCAGATTGCGCTCTCGCCAGGCTGTCGCGAGTTGCTCCAGCACGCTCGACTTCTGGGCCTTGGTCGAGTGCACCTCTAGACAGTAGTTGCCTAATCCGATCGCCTGCATGCGCTGCCTTACTACTTCGAGCGCCGCGGTCTTCTGTGAGACGAACAGCACGGTCTTCTGGTGCGCAAGGCAGTTCGTTATGGCATTGGCGATCGTCTGGCTCTTTCCGGTGCCGGGCGGGCCGAACAGCACGTAGTCGGCACCGCGCTGGGCGGCGACGATCGCAGCGATCTGCGAGGAGTCGGCGGAGAGCGGAGCGAACAGTTCGGCCGGATCGACGATCTCGTCGATGGTCCGCGCGTCGATGAAGCCCGCCCCGGAGCCCTCGTAGCTGTGGGTCGGGGTATCGATCAAATGGCGGACAACCGGATTGCGCTTGAGCAGATCGGTGCGGTCAACCAGGTCCTTCCACATCAGGTATTTGGTGAAGGACAGAGTCGCGAGCTTGACCTGCTCTGTCACCTCCCAGCCCTTGATGTTCTTGATGTGGCGCCGAACGGCCTTCCATATCCCGGTAACGTCGATGCCGGTGGCGTCCTGCAGCAGTTCACCGTCGAACTCCGGCATCGCCAGATCGAAGTCCTGCTTCAGCATCTGCAGGAGAGTCGGATTGAAGCGCGCTTCGTCCTCGTGCAGCGCGAGACGAAAGCCCGAGCGCACACTTTTGCGTTCGAGCTGTACGGGTATCAAGATCAACGGTGCTCGGTACGGCCCGGCACCGTCCTGAGGCGTCCATATGAGGAAGCCGAGGCATAGATAAAGGATATTTGCGCCGCCCTCCTCGAACGCGAGCCGCGAAGCCCGGTAGAGATCGGTGAGTCGGCCATCAAGTTCGGAGTCGGCTATGTTGGTGTGCAGGTCGCCCCGTTTCATCGCGTCGAGGATAAAAGCCTTGCGGGCCTCCTCGTTCTGACGCTCAGCGAGCAGCGTCGTGTCTCGTCCGTCCGTGCCGTCGAGCACGGTGGTTTTTCCAAGCAGTTTGAAACGGTCGCCGTCGGAAAGTCTATCCTCGAGCATCGCGGGATCGGGGCAGTCGATCGCGATGGTCGATTTGGAGTCCTTGAAGTTGAGCAGCCGATTCTTGAGCGACAGATCGAGAAGGTTGCGCTTCCAGATTTCGAGCCTGTCGAGATTCTTCTCGGGCACCGGTTCGCGACGCTTGTCGAGATCTTCTTCAAACTGCGGAACTTCGCCGACTTCCTGGGCGGCCGCGGAGGCGGTGACGGGTCGGATCGCAGGCTCGGCCGAGCCGGAGAGGTCGAGCGGACGTATCTTGGCGCTACGCGCGCGACGGACGTCGATGGCAAGCTCGAATGGCGAGGCGGCGTCCTCGGCGATCAATTTGTTGGCTGCCACGACCGCCTGTTTGAAGCGCGCCGGGTGCGCGCCCGTCAGCAGCGTGGTTTCGACCACGACCATTTCCTCCAGTTGCACTCGCTTGCGCAACATTTGAGGATCGTCGATGACGAGACCGGAGAAATCCTCGTCGACCAGCCAGATGCCGACAAATGCGTGGCCTTCGGTCAGGGCGATGACCGGGTTGAGGCCCGCCTGCTCGAGGCAGGAGGCGTAGAGCAGCGTGAGATCGAGGCAGGTGCCCACCTTGCGCGCTAGGATGTCGCTTGGTCCGCGGACCATCTGCCCGGAGCGCTCGAAACTCTTCGGCGGGAGGACATAGGCAATCGAATGAGCCACAAGCGCTGCCCAGATCGCTTCAGAGATCTCCCAGGCGCGGGCCTTGGTGCGTTTGCGGTAACCGTCCATGGCCTCGTCGCGACCGGCGGCGGCAAGTTTGTCGGAAGCTTCCCGCAGGATGACGTCGATGCTGGGATCTGTCGGCCTGACGAAGGCTGCCAGCAACTCCGGCGCCGAACTGACGCCACCCCAATGGGAGGGCGGCAACAGGTTGATCTCGACGGCCTGCTCGGCGAGCACCATTCCGTCAGCTTCGACCCGTATACGCAGTTCGCCGCGCCGCGAGGCATTGATGCCAGCGAGAAAGGCGGGATCAAGCTTCAGATCGAGACTGCGAATGTGGTGAACTGCTTGGTCCGCGATGCGCTCGATGCGCCAAACTCCCGGCGAGACGAATGGCGGCTCCGATGTCAGGTGGACCGAAATTCCCGTAACATCGGCGCCCAGAGTATTTTCGATTGCGAGGTCCCGGATGATCGGAACAGCGTTCTGATAGAACGCAACGTTGACGTTATCCGTCGTGATGCACGAAATTTTTACAGTACCGGTAACCATTTCCTCAGTTTCAGTCCGGTCCAACATGGTCATGCCTCGGAAAGCCGCGCAATTAGCGATCGGCCGATATACCTGGCGGCACCGAGGGCGCACGGATGTGGCCTGGCCGCGAGTTGCTTCGTCTATCGGGAATTGCCTGATCTTGCAGGAGGTACCCAACCGGTCGAATAGAAGAATACGAGTGCCCCGCGTGGCGCAGCCCCGCAGCTTCGTCGGGCGAAACCATCAGCAACAAAATCCCCCTATATCCCCATGCTCCTTTGGCGCGACCATAAGGGGATTACTCGCGCATTTCGAGCATTTTCGTGCGCTTATACCTAGGAATATCGGTTGGAAAGCCGCAAGAAGTGGAACGGCAGCGGTCAGCCCTAGGTAATACCGTAATTTGGATTACTGCAATTCAGCGCCGGTTGGCGATCCAGATTCCCCGTAAGAATCCGGGCCCAATCCTTCAGGACGCTACTGTCCAATCGATGTATCCAGAAGTCATATAGACGATGGCGCCTCGTTGGGCGCCGACCACGTGCAGATACTGCCGCAGTTGTTGCCGATAGGCGGAACGTTCCGCCTCTCTCGGCGCAACATCACTCTTCCAGTCGAAGACGACCAAGCTGCCATCCTCCGTGCGTGCGACGGCATCCGCCCGGCCGACGATGAGTCCCTGTACGCTTGTCGGTGCTGCTCCGTAGATCGGCACCTCCGCTACCAGCCGGTCTCGAAACGGCGTCAGTTCCGGGAGCGAAAGAGTCCGCAAAGCCGTGCCCGCCAACTCCTCGATGCGCGGTGCGTCGGCGGCCAGCGCCTCCGTGGTCAGTTGCTCGAGTAGGAAGGCCGCTCTCGATTTCACGTCATCAACGCGTTCCTCCAATTCGCCAGTCAGAAATTCTTCCAAAAGCTTGTGCAAAATAACGCCGCGCGTGCGGCCCCCTTCAATGGCTGAAGAGGGCTGAAGCGGTCCCTCCTCGGCCAACGATGTCGGAGGCGCGACTGCAATCACATCAGGATCGCCATCACTCGGCCGGATCCACCGAATGGTCGGGGAGGCCTCCGTCAGGATCGATTGCTCAGCTGCAAACACCTCAGCGCTCTGCTGATTTTGGATTCCAATCGTCGCGGCGACCGTTGCGCGTGGGAGGCGCGCAATGTTCAGTTCGGGCACCTCGTCCAATTTGAAATCGAGCAGTTTCGCCCAGGATGCGTCGTTGCTCCAAGTGAAGTCGGGCACGATCAGCAATTCCATTGCTCGTGTGCACGCGACGTATAGCAGGCGCAGGTTTTCGTTCTGCTTTTCGATATTCTCGGCTCGCAGAGCATCTTCCAGACTTGGCGGGACCACCTGGCCGAGGGCCCAATGCAGGCTCTCGTCTCGGCGGCGATAAACGAAAGTCTCCGCCCGTCGGGGCATGGAGGCGCGGTTTATCGGGATCACCACGGGCCATTCCAGGCCCTTTGAACTGTGCACCGTCACTATCTCAATCGATTGGCCGTCGGCTTCGAGCATCCCTTCCGGATGACCTGACCCGTTGGACCATTCGTCGTCGAGATCGGTCGCGAATTGGGCCAAGCCACGCACGCCATAACTCCGGGATCGCTCAAGAAGCCCGTCGACATTGGCAAGCGATCGCGCGGCCTGGTCGGCGCTCCGCGCCGTCACGATTGCACGCGCACGAAGCCGTTCGACGGCTTCCGTCAGAAGAAGGGCTGGTGTTGTGCTGTGAACACGACGGCGCAGGTCCCGCAGGACGCCGAGCACTTCGCGTGCGACGTCATTTTGTATGTGACTGGGATCGGTTCGGAGGGAAAGCCTGGCAAATCCATCGCCTCCGTCCGGCGAGGGAAGGCCTTGCGTGATGTCCAACAATTCCTGCTCGGTGAGACCAACCAGCGGCCCACGAAGCAGCGCCCCCAGAGCCAACGTGTCACGAGGATCGGCCAGCGTGCGCACGAGAGCGACGAAATCCTGAGCCTCCTGACGCCTGAAAAGGTTCTTCCCCGCCTGGGACGCGAAAGGCAGGCCTGCTTCTTCAAGCGCTCTTTCGTATCGCCAGAGATCGGTCGAAACTGGGGCCAGCAGGGCAATGTCGCCCGGCATCAGCCGCCGGGTTTCGCCATTGTTCAACTTCAACTCGACGTTACCGATCAGACGAGCGCAGACCTCGGCGACAACCGACGCCTCTTCGTCTCGGGAGCTGTCGACCCGAGAGTCGGGTGGAAGCTGGATATTTATCTTCGCGACGCACGGAAAGCCGTGCTGGGCCTCGCTGCGCGTGCTTCGCAGGGCCACATAGCCGGCTTCTTGGGCTGAAAGTTTCTCTTCGAAGCAGCGGTTGACGTGATCGACGATCTGACCACGCGAGCGGAAATTCGAGGTGACGCGAAGGACGCTATCGGGAAATTGCTCTTCGATCGCGCGCCGCACGGTGAGATATGTGGCAAGATCGGCGCCGCGGAACCGGTAGATGGCCTGCTTGGGATCGCCGACCAGGAAAAGTTGACCGGGTTTCAATCGCCGCCGGTACCAGATCTCCCCATCATCTCCAGAGCCGCACAGCAGAAACAGGATCTCAGCCTGCACCGGATCTGTGTCCTGAAATTCATCGACGAGTATGCGAGAAAAACGCTCGGCTGCCGCCGCGCGGACCTGCGGATAGGCGCGAAGGACATCCCGGCAGGTGAACAGCAGGTCGTCGAAGTCCAGCACGGCCGCCCGCTTCTTGAAGGCGTCATAGCTCGCCAACACGCCGTCGAGTTCGGCTGAGAACGTGGAGATGATTGCGGTCGCGACGCGGCCCATCAGCGCGCCGTAAGCTTCGCGGCAGCGCGCGTAGCGCTCCTCCGCTTGATCGGCAAGGCGGTCGCCCAACTCTCGGCCCGCCACTTTTCGCCACATCGAGCGCCGCCGATATTCACGCAAGTCGAACGAGCCTTTGCGCATGATCGGCAGGGGGGCCGGATGCGCGAGGGACCATAGCCCGTCGAAATCGGGCACGGGATCGAAGCGTCCCTCAAAATGCGAAGCCAAGGTTTCGAGTGCCGTTAGCTCCGGATCGGCATCGCGTGGTGCGCCGGCATGATCACACCAGCGTCTGAATTCGCGCACGCTCTCCACGAAATCGAGGTCGGCGCTCGGATCGAGATTCGGTTGCAACGGGCGAGCCGCGCGATACCGCCTGCGGAAATTCGCGAAACTCCGCAACAGCGCTTCAGCACCTCTCGGATCTCTCCTTGCAACAGAGGCGATCGGATCATTGGCAGAGATCGGTTCATCGAGACGATCACGCCACCATTGGTCGAAGATCCCATCGAAAGCGAAGTCCGCCTGGTTGCCATCGAGAATCTCCGCACCGGGATCGACGCCTGCCTCGACCGAGTAGGTCGCGAGGAGGTCGTGACAGAAGCCGTGAATGGTGGAGCAAACCAGCTCATCCAGCTCTGCGGCAGCTGCGAGCAGCGCCGTCTGCTGCTCCGCGTTCGGTCCGTGCGGTAGACAGAGTTGAAGTTCCTCCGGGACTATCCCGGCGATCAAAGAATCCAGATATTGAGCAATCCGCTGGCGCAATTCTCCGGCTGCGAGCTCGGTGAACGTGATCGCCGCGATGGACCTAGGACTAGTGCCGCGGGCCAGAAGCATGACCACGCGTCCGGCGAGCAAGGACGTCTTGCCGGTGCCGGCCGCGGCTTCGACGACAAATGTCGTATCAAGTTCGGTAAGCGCCCTGAAGCGTTCGGCACGGTCACCGATCAGAGTCATGGCGCGCTCCAAAACCGTGAAATGCCTGCCTCTATTTCGCTGTACGCGACACGCTTACGTCGCTGGTATCCTGGCGAGGCCGGCAGCGCCAAGCGCAGATCGTTCGAGCGCTCGAATGCGAGACGACCGGGGACTGTGGCGCCTCTCCTGAGCAGGGCGGTCGCTTCGTTGATGAATGCGCTGATCTGATCGATAGCACCATCCAGGTCGTGAAGCCTCGCGGTCATGGGTTCTCCGGCGAGGTACAGCAGCCTTGCGACGATCTGCGGGTCGCCTTCCAGCAACTCGCGGCAGGCGTGGGCATAGAGAACACGCTGCAATTCGGCGCCCCCACCGATGATGATCCGCCCGACGTTCTTTGGCGGTGTGCCCGTCTTGTAATCCGTTACACGTGCCGCAGAGCGATCGTGTCGCAGGTCCAAGCGATCGATCGTGCCGCGCAATCGCACGAGCGTGTTGGGAACAACGACCGGTTTCGTAGGATCCCAAGGCAATTCACGTCCGGCAACAAACCCAGCAGGCTGTCCAAACGGCACCTCGGTCCAGCTGCGCGTTCCTGGCTCCGAAATCTCCTTGCGCAATAGTCCCACCAGCGCCAAGGAGGCGGCGTAATCGACGGTGTTGCGCCAGAGAAGTTTTGGAGGCACCGGACGTTCGAGGGGCCAAGCCTCACGAACGATCTGGACTGCATATGAGAGAGCGCCTTCTATTTCCCCGTCCGAGGCCTTCGCATAACCTGGATAGGGCTCAAGCGTATCCACTGCGCGGCGCAAAAGCTCGTGAACCAGCTTCCCGAAGTCCAGCGCAGAAATGGAAAGCGGCTGTTCTCGTTCCTCCGGCGCATCCCACCCGAGTGCATACCGCCAAACGAAGCTCAATGGGTCCTGCAGGAGCCGGCGCAACGAAGTCGCCGATTGCACACGCTCGATCGACGCCACCACGACGGGGTGATCCGCACCGAATTGCGCGTCATGCGGCGTAAGATGTTCGCCGTGCCAGTTGCGCCAACAGTGAGTGGCCGATCGGATCCTGGCCACGCCCGCCGCTTCGGCGGGGCGGGCCATCAATCTATCCGCCGCGCTGAACGCGTGTTCGGGAATGCGAGCGCGAGAAAGGGCCGTCTCGGGGCGGTCTTGCAGGAGCGGGCTTCGGCCTAAGCGGCTACCCTGGCCGCTCCGACGGGAGCGCGACAACACGACGCTGCCCGAGGCGCCTTCGAGTATGATCCTAAAATGCCTGCGGTCGGCTCGGCCTACGGGATCGAAATCGAATTCGTCCGGGGAAAGCACGTGGCTTGGCAAAATGGGGTCATCGCCAGCGTTTCTAGGCCAACTCCTGTTGGTGAGACCTAACAGCCGGACGTGCGGTCGGGGTGCAGCTGCGAGATCTCGGGCGGTGCACCAGACGATCGAGTCTGCGGCATCGGTCTCCGCCGGAAGCCGGACATTTCTCAGGGATAGCTCGAGCGCATCGGGCGGCGCTGACCGGGTCGCGGCCTCCCAAATCTGAAGCGAGCGCCCGCGCAGGAACAGGCCGGCCGCCTCCCCGGAAGCTGAAGGGCCTCTCGCCAGGGTACCGAGCAGCGGCAGGACGGTGCGTGCTCGATCGAGCGAGCTGTCCTTGATGATCGCGGCGGCAATTGCGTGCTCCCAATCGCGCATGGTGGACAGGGCGGCGCCTCGAGGCAGTGCAGCGAGCCAACCATGCGGGAGTTGGTCCAGTCCGAGACCTTGACCGCGGCTGAGCGAGACGAGTCGCCGCACCCGCTTCTGGCTCAACCCGCGCAGCAGCAGATCGGCGAGGGCAGCACAGCGCTGGCCCTCGACAGTCGCGAGAGCCGGAACGCCATGCGCAAAGTGCACCCGCAGATCCGCGTCGGGGGCCAACGCAAGCCAGTGATCATCCCATGGAGCGGTGCTCGGGGCTGCGATGGCGATTTCATGGGGCTTCGCGGCGCCGGATGCGATCAGGCGCCGTGCCCAGCGCAAGGTCTCGACCACCTCATGGCGAGGATCGGCGCAAGAGACCGCCGTCGGCTCCGCCGGGCGGGACGGCGTCGCCAGGGCGATGACCGTTCCGGAAAACCATTCGGTTTCGGCCCCGCGGGGCGCGAGCCATTCGACCTCGACGACCTTCTCGAGAGCTTCAATCAGGGGGCGCCAGACCGGTTGAACCACGGAAATCCTCTCGAGCTGCACGGCGCCTACGAGCTTCGGTGCGTACTGGATCCGTTGTAGCGCCGCGTCCCGCAGATCTCGGGTGGTCAGCACCGCCTTCGGCATCAGCCGTTTGACTCGCTCCTCGACCAGCCTCAGTTCGCGGATCCGGTTGCTGTCGTCCATCCTTCCAAGATCGATATCGGCATCCCAAAGCCTGCGCAGAGAGCGTGCGAACGCCCGAGCCGTTCCCGGAAGCCGGCGCACGGGCTCGATCTCGACGAAGCCGGCTTCGTCCAGGGCGAGCCGGATTGCCGGGTCCAACACCTCAGGCGTCACAGGCGTGGTGAAGGCGCCGGCAAGCCTTGCCGCGAGCTGCGGCAGGCCCAGAATTCGAAGCCCGCATTCGTTCGCGCGCGCGGCAGCAGCGCGGCGCATCTGGGAGGCTAGTGAGCCCTCCACGATGACGGTTCGTACCTGCAGCGCGCTCTTTCCGGCCATGGCACTACCTCTAAGCTGGGTAATTCAGGGATTCGGAGGCAAAGGCAAGCCCTCCAGACGTCGGCACGGTGTCTGGTAGCTGGCCGGTAAACGCGAGATCCTCCCTGACGACGCGCTGAGCGCTGCGGCCAAGGTAACGCTCGGCTGCTGATCCTTGCCAGCCCGACGAAGAGTCCTTGAAGACGAAACGGCGCGGTAGCCTCTCCAGGATCGCCGCGATCTGCGACGCCGTGAAATGAAAGTGGCCGTCTTGATCTGCGAGTCCGAGATCGCGCAATGCGTGCCCGTCGATGACCAGGCCCGACATCAGCAGTGACGCGTGGCTCAGTAACTATTCAGAGGAAACGGCGCCCAGCCGTGAGATTGCCACAGGTTGACTTCTGGCGGAAAGCCTTGGGCGTCACCTCGGCGCCTTCGAATCAGGCGCGCCTACCGAAATTCAACTCGTACGCAGCAGCGAAGGTTCGAGCGCAGGCAGTCTTATCGGGTCGAACGGCGCCAAGTCGACGCTTTCTGCTGCGCCGTTAACGATCAATTCGGCAATTGCTTCTCCTGTCGCCGGTGAGTTTAGGATACCCCAGACATTGTGTCCGGTCGCAACATAAAGCCCCTCTGTGCGTGGGACTTTGCCTATTAGCGCCAGGCCATCCTGCGTGACCGGACGGAAACAGGCTTGTCGCGCGAGGATCCTTTCTGGCCGAAAGACTGGCGACAAGCGCTCGGCGATGGCCTGCAGGCGACCGATCGCCTCTGAATCCGGCTTCACCGCGGCGGGGTCGATCGGCAGCGGGACGACGTCAGACAGAGCCGTAATGTGGGTGCTGCCGTCTGCGCGCGGAAACACCTCAACGCTCACCGTGCCGCCGCTCTCGTCGTGATAGTCCAGAAATAGTGCGTGCGGGGGAACGTCTGCGCCGGTGTCGTAGACAAGACTCGGACTACGTTGCCCGAACACGGCCGGCAAGCTCATCCATTCCGCCGCCAGCAATGACCACGGTCCCATGGCAATGACGATGGCGTCTGCCTCAATGACGTCGCCGTCAACTTCGACGCCCCGCACAGTGGTGGCATGGGTGTGCCTCACCACGCCGGTAGCGCGCCCGCGGCGCAGTTCGGCGCCGCGGGCTTGGGCGGCGCGCATCATGGCGGAGGTGAACATGCGCGGATGAACAATTGCCGTCGTCTCAGGGGTGCTCAACCGCGATGCAATAACAACGCCGTTGGAGAGCCAATCGAGCTCCGAAGGTTTCTGGCGACGCGGGTCGCCTTCGGAAGCGACGAAGCCGCTGTAAGCGGTCATGGGACGATAGCCCCAATCGTCGGCGACCTCCCGCGGCAACGTAGCGTGCAGCTCGAAGCTGCGTCTGGCCAGCGCGTCTAAAGGCGTGCCGGCACACCAGTCGAGTGCCAGAAATCCGCCGGCCTTTCCAGATGCTGCGGCGGCAACCTCAGTGCTCTCAACCACGATCACCTGGGCGCCGCGTCGGCTGAGGAAATAGGCTGTGCAGGCGCCCACTACGCCGCCGCCGCAAATCACAACCCGCATAGTCTCTCCGCTTGCAAGCTATCAAAACACCGAGGAGGTCCGCGATGCTAACGCGTCGGCTGTCCGTTTGTCTCCGAGAGCTTATCGACGTAGCTTTAGAGACAGACGTGCCCGCCGTCGGAACGACCATACTCACGCAGAAAGAGCCGACATCCGGGCGTCTCTGGCGTGCAGTTCCGACAGTTGGAACCAAGATTCAACGAAAGCAGAGGGGGCTATTTTGAGATTAACCACTCCAGTTGACCGATGGCCATCGCGGTAAACTAGATGAATGTTTCCGCGCTGCTTTGCAGTTCAAATCCCGAAATCCAGTTGCGGCTCCGTGTCGTCCTCGCCTTGCAGGGAAGACAGCGACACTCCCAGGAGGCGCACCGCTTTTGAAAGGGGCATGGCGTCTTCGAGTAGGCCGATCGCTAGACGCGCGAGATCGTCGCGGTTCGCGACGACCGCAGAGACCGATCGGCTGCGCGTGATGATCTCAAAATCGGCGAACTTCACTTTAAGTGTCACCGTTCGCCCCCGGGCGCGCGGCGACTCGCAATGTCGCCAGACTTTGTCGATCAAAGGTTGGAGCTCCGCCACCATCGCGTCGAATTCTCTGAGATCGGCAGAAAACGTGTTCTCGGCACCGACCGATTTGCGGATACGATTGGCCCGCACAGGGCGCTCGTCGATGCCGCGCGAAATCCAATAGTAATAGGTACCGGACTTGCCGAAGTTCTCCTGCAGGAAGGCGAGGGACTGGTTGCGAATGTCGAGGCCGGTCCAAATTCCGAAGGCGTTGAATTTGGCGGCGGTTGCCGGCCCGATGCCGTGAAACTTCCCGACCGGCAGCTTCTCGACGAAGGCCGGTCCCATCTCCGGCGAGATGACGTACTGCCCGTTGGGTTTGCGGTGATCGGAGGCGAGCTTCGCCAGGAACTTGTTGTAAGAGATGCCCGCCGAGGCGTTCAGGCCTGTTTCAGCCTTGATCTTCTCTCGGATCTTTAACGCGATGTCTCTGGCCAGCAGGATGCCTTGCAGGTTCTCGGTGACGTCGAGGTAGGCCTCGTCGAGCGAAAGCGGCTCGATAATGGGCGTGTGCTCGGCGAAGATCTCGCGAATCTGCCGGCTGACCGCCTTGTAAACTTCGAAGCGTGGCTTGACGAAGATCAGGTCTGGACATTGCCGTTTCGCGGTGACCGACGGCATGGCGGAGCGAACGCCATATTGGCGGGCTTCGTAGCTCGCGGCGGCGACGACGCCGCGCTCGGCCGAGCCGCCCACTGCCACCGGCTTGCCGCGCAGGTCCGGATTATCGCGCTGTTCGACCGACGCGTAGAAGGCATCCATGTCGATGTGGATGATCTTGCGGTGAGGCGCGGTCGAAACGCTGTGTTCCGGATCGGGAGGGACCATGGGCGGATTGTACAGGGGGCCGCAAGCCAAGTCGCGGCCAAGTGAGTGTCAATCCGCGGAGGGGCATTCAGGGCAGGTGTCGCCGATCGAGTCCAGTACCTCGGCGATCGCGACGGCAGCCGCTTGAGATGAAACGCCGGCCGGCGGATCCGTCCGAGCGATCTGGAACGCGCGGTCGCGGGCATGCGGATCGGCGCGGTCCTGTATCCACCCGTGCTCCTCGCATTCACTGATAGCGCCGGCCTCGCTGAGCACCGAAATTGCCCAGCCGCGGAGCGTCCGGATCGCTGGTTGCCTCTCCTTCGTCATCAGCATTCGAAATCGCTCCTACCGGGCGAATCTCACGCCTCGCCGTCCGTTCCGGGCTGCTAACACAGGTCAGGGATTCCGAATTGCATAGCCTATCGCTTTTCCACGTGTTCCGTCCGTCTGTGGATGTCAGGCGGCTAGCGCAGGATCTTCCTTTTCGCCGGTCGCCACGATCTTCAGCGTCCCGTCCGGCAGCGGCCGTTGGAACGCCTTGGCCTCGTCCCAGGGCGCGCGCAGCCAGACATCGTACTCTTCGGTCGTGGTCAGGATCACCGGCATCGCCTTCGGATGGACGCGTGCCACCTCGGCATTCGGTTTGCAGGTCAGGAAGGCGTAAACGTCGATCGTGACCTCGCCTTCCTTGGCCTTCCGGACGCTGGTCCAGTTCGTCCAGAGGCCCGCGAACGCCAGCAGTGGGCGGCTTTCGTCCGGAGCGAACCATACCGGCACCTTCTTGCCATCGATGGTGTCGTACTCGCTGAACGACGTGAAGGGGACCAGGCAACGGTGCTCGGTCCCGAGCCACCGCTTCCAATGCGCGCTGCCGACGTTTCGGATGTTGGTGGTGCCGCTGTCCGGTTCCATCCGAAGCAATTCCTTGAAATCAACCGGCTTACCTTTAGCCTCGAGCCTCTGGGCTCGCTTCTTGGTGGCGTCCAAAAGCGCCTGCTGGGAGGACGGCATGCCCCATCGAGCCATAACAATCTCGCGACCGTCAGGCGCGTTGCGAACGATCGGCGCCGGGTAATCCGGAAAGATGCCGGGCATTGAAGCCAAGTTGCCAACGCGACTGTTGAGTGCGCTGAAGAGGCGACGGATCGCGTCAACGTTCTTGGTCATCGAATAGAGATTGCACACGTTCAGTCCTCCGGAGCCACGTTGCGCGGCCGCTGAGTTAATTGGAGCAGCGTCGCCGAGGGGCGCCGGCCCGCCTTGGCGCATTTCTGGCAGCGCAGCCTGCCGGCGAGATCATGAACGAAAGTTGTCGGTGGATGGGGCAGGGCAGCGAGATCGATCTGGCTCGGCGCCTTGCAGCGCGAGCACTCAATCTGAAGCCAAGGATAGCCGCCGTTTATCGCCTGGTCGACGGTCGGAGAGGGATCGATCGGTTCTCCATCCGCCCACATCCGCTCGTTCCAGCTTTCAGCCAGGAGCCGATCGGCCTGGCGTATCAGGGCGTCCGCCTTGGCGCGCAGCTCGTCCGATTGCGAGGCCAAAATGCCTGTCATCGCTCGCGCCTTGCCAAGCTCCTTCTTTAAGGCCTTACGATCTCCTCCAGACAGAGGCGTGGGGTGATGCTTGGGAGCCATCCGGAACGGCGCCGAGCTCAGACGGGCTCGAAGGCCGGCCAGCAGCCGTCTTCCTCATAGCGACCGGTGCGGTTCTGGCAGGTGTTGTTTAGCAGTCGTTGCCCGACCTCCCTCCAGCTGGCTTGCTGGCCGTACAGGCGGATGGCATCGGCCTTCTGGATCTCGACAATGCGCTCGCACCGACGACAGGATACTCGCAGGACATGCTGCGGGATTTCGGCGAGGCGCTGCCCTGCGCTTGATCGTTCCGAAGATCTCGTTTCGAATTGGGCATCGTTCAGGACGGCATGCCAATATTCGTCCGGCATCTCGTCTTGGGGTCCAAGAGGGCGCCCCTTACCTTCAATCGAAGCGGCCAGCTTTTCCATTTGTTTCGGGGTAGGCATCCGCCAACTCGCGGGTCGATCACTCATGGCACGATTAGAACATATCAAGAACAAATGTCGAGTCCGACCAACAGAGGGCAGGACGGATATTTGGTTGCGATCCGCTCTGTCCAAGTTGGCCATCTCAAAACAGGACGGCGTGTCGGAACCAGCCCCTTTCGATCGTCTTGAATCCGAGCTGCACTGAAAACGGAGTTCTGCGTACATGGCCCCCCGCGCCAACTGGAAAGGCTTTCTGCGTCTGTCGCTCGTCACTTGTCCGGTCGCGCTGTATCCAGCCACCTCCGAGTCCGAGAAAATCTCGTTCAACCAACTTAATCGGCAGACTGGCCACCGCATCAAATACCTCAAGGTTGACGCCGATACCGGTGAAGAGGTGCCGAACGAGGACATCGTCAAGGGCTACCAGCTCGAGAAAGACCAATTCATCGAGGTGACGAAGGAAGAGCTCGAAGAGGTCGCGCTGGAGTCCACACGCACCATTGAGATCGACGAGTTCGTCGAGAAGTCCGAGATCGATCCACGTTACCTGATCCGTCCCTACTATCTGCGTCCGGATGGGAAGGTTGGTCACGAGGCCTTCGCGGTCATCCGCGAGACCATCCGGGAGATGAACAAGGTCGCGATCGGCCGTGTGGTGTTAACCAATCGCGAGCACATCATCGCGCTCGAACCGCTGGATAAAGGGCTGCTGGGCACCTTGTTGAGATACCCCTACGAAGTGCGCTCTGAACAGGAGTATTTCGACGATGTCCAGGACGTCAAAGTTACGAAAGACATGCTGGACCTGGCCAGGCATATTGTGAACCAGAAATCAGGTCGGTTCGAACCTGACAAGTTCGAGGATCAGTACGAAACCGCTCTTATCGATCTCATCAATCAGAAGCGTGCCGGCAAGCCGATCACGCCAAGGGAGCGACCGCGCGGTGAGAACGTGGTCGATCTGATGGAAGCGCTGCGAAGAAGCGTTGGCGGGGCCGCGGCGGAAACGAAGGCCACGAAGAAGCCGGTGAAAAAGCCGCGCAAGGCGGCAGCCGGACAGAAGGAAATGCTGATGCCGATCGCCGGCAAAAAGCCGAAAGAAGCGGCGGCGAAGAAGCCGGCAGCCAGGCCGCAGCGCAAGTCCGCCTGATTGGATTCCGTGTCCTCGTAGAAAACCAGGGCGTTCTCGGCTACCAGTGCTGGTAAGAGGGGGAAGCCGGCCTACGATGTTCGCGGTCACATTCCTAGGGACGTCGGCAAGCGTTCCGTCGGCCGAGCGGAATCATCCCGGTCTCCTCGTCGAGGTCGGAAGTCACCGTATTCTGGTGGATTGCGGAGAGGGGACGCAGCGCCAACTGCTGCGCAGCGGCGCGGGCTTTCGAAGGCTAGATAGGCTTTTGTTGACCCACGGCCATCTCGACCACGTGCTCGGCATTCCCGGTCTCTTTTCGACCCTGCGGCTGCGACAGAGCGCTGATGTCATGACGATACACGCAAGCCCGGCCACACTCGACGTCGTCATCGGGATGCTCGCCGGCCTCTGGGGCGAGGGAAGGGCGCCCATTCCACTCGAACTCGTTCCGCTGACGGCAGGTCAGGTCATTGACGGCGGCGTGTTCACAATTGGCTGCTTCCCGGTTCGCCACCGCGATACCGACAGCTTCGGCTTCTCATTTGAAAGTCGGGCTCGCCGTCACCTTCGGCCAGACCGCCTCGCTGCCCTCGGCGTGCCCGATGGCCCTGTGCGTAAGGAGCTGGCAGAAGGACGACCGGCGACACTCGCGGACGGTAGGACGATTGATCCCGAAAGCGTTCTCGGTCCGGCGGAGCGGCGCAAGAAGCTCGTCGTCGTGGGCGATGCCGAAACCACCGAGGGTTTGGCCGAACCGGTTCGCGGCGCGGATGTGCTGGTAATCGAGGGCACGTTTCTGGACCGCGACGCGGCGATTGCGCGCAACTATGGACATCTCACCGCAGGTGAAGCGGCCGCGCTTGCGGCGATATGCGACGTGAAGCAACTCGTCCTAACACACATTTCCGGCCGCTATACCGATAAGGACTTATTGGCGGAGGCAAAGAAGACGTTTCCAAACAGCCGGATTGCCTTGGATTTCGACCATATCGTGATCTAACCGGCCGCCGCGGAGTACAGGCATGGCGAAGAAGCTGAAGACGTACGAGACATCATTAGGCTTTTTCGACCTGGCGATAGCGGCGCCTTCGATGAAGGCGGCTTTGGAAGCCTGGGGCGCCGACAGCAATCTCTTTCACCAGGGCGCGGCGAGGCAAAGCGAGAATCCCAACATAATCGCAGCGACGATGGCCGCCCCCGGCGTCGTTCTGAAACGCCCCGTGGGTTCCAACGGGCCCTTCAAGGAGCAGGCAGAACTGCCTACCGATCTCGCCGGCGACCGCGGCTCGAAGACGTCAGACCGCAAGTCGCAGGGCCGTAACGCACAGAAGCCTTCGAGGCGAGGCAACGACGAGGCGACCGATGGGAAGGTCGCACTCGCTTTCGAAAAGGAGCACAATCGCCGCGCGCGCGAGCGCGCGAAGGAAGAAGCTGCCCTGGAGAAGGAGCCGGAGCGGCGCCAGCATGCCATCGACAAGGCACAAGGCGCCTTGGACGCAGCCCGTCGGAAGCACGAAGAGAAAGTAGCTGGCATTCGAGCCGAGCTGGAGGCTCTCGAGAAGGAGTCGCGGGCCGAAGGGGCGCGTTGGGAGAAGGAGATGACGCGACTGCAAGCTGCGTTGCGACGGGCGCGAGGGTAAGCGGCCCCTTCGCCACGCGGACACTGTGAACGCAACTACGAAAGTGTATTCAACTCAGGCTTTTGATCGTTTCGTCGGCTGGTATGACCGGCAAGCGAAGACGCGACAATGATTCAATTGCCACTGAGCAGGCCATATAGTTTCAGCTATCTACGCCCACGGCTGTCAAAGTAGGTACGAGCCACTGGCGCGAATTTAGCTTTGCCTGCGCCCGTCGTCGCGCAAGCTTGAGTGGCCTTGACTATATTATACCAGCTGGCAGTGTGGAGACCATGGACAATTACCCCGTTGATGAGGCGATGGGGTAGTGGATCTGAACCGCACATCTCGCTTCCGATGCCAACAAATTCAGTGCCTTGGGTTTACCGCGTCACGAATAGCCCCTAGGAGGCCACACCATGTTTGGCAGAGCTTTGAACTTTTTTTCTCTATTTTGCGCTCTCGCTGCACCCGCTTATGCCAGCTGCGATCAATCCTTTGATGTCGATCCCAAGAAGACCATTTCATCGATGAGCGTCTTGGTAGCGATGCCAGAGGCCGATGCAACACACCCCATTTCCTGCTCAGTCGCTGAAAAATATCGGGAATACCTGTTCGTCAACGGAGCGACGAAAATCGGTGATAAGGACTTTGCAGATTTAAAAGCGTATCAAAAGACAATGAGTGCTCAACGTGCAGTGCTTGAGCAGGCGATCAAGGATGCCACTCCCAATCCAACTCGGATACTGGTCGACGTCGCGCTCATGGAATACGGGAAATATTCCGCAATTCTGACCTGCTTCGCTCCTGATGTGACCGTATCAAAGGCTGTCTGTTCAGTCGGATTAGGCATCGCTATGCTAGGATCTTATGACTTGGTCAACAACACAGGCAAAGCCAGCACTAACCTGACCGCATTAAAGACCGGACTCGCTTCGCACGATGCGCTGTTTAAGCAAGAGATGGATCGAAAGGAAGCGCGAGGAGTTACGGAAGCGCAAGCGCGCTTGAAATCTATGTACTCCAACATGTGTCAAGCTATACAAAAAAATTGCCTCAAGTAAGAAGTTAGACGAGATGAACTTGCTTTTGCACAGTTCAAAAGGTCCTCTCGCGCCCTAAGGATGCGAGGATTGTCCCGGGTGGGACTTCGCAAGGTTGAGAGGAGAAGGCTTTTCGGACAAGATCATCGCAGCCTTGGACGCTGTGACGAAGCGTGAGGGCGAAAGCTATGAAGATTTTGCTCCTGGTTGGTTTGGTTGCGGCTTCGCCAAAAGCTGCGTGAGCGCGGTCGTCGGTTCAGCCGGGAGAGCGGCGCATTCCTGATCGGGCGTCGGGAAGACGGCCGCGCGCGCGTCGTCGACTTCCTCCCTTTCGAACACCTCGATCCCAACTGCCTCGACAGCGGCATTCGACGGGCGATACTTCAGCGGACTGTGGGCGATCTGCAAGCGTCCGAATTGAAGTGCCGACACTAACGGTCTTGCCTACCCCTTGGGGTTGAGGCATGATTACGGTGCACATTTTATTGTTTCGGCGCATATTTTATTGAGGGGGCACCAATGTCGATTACTCGAAGGCGCGCCTTAGAGGTTGTCGGGGGAGCGGCCGCATCAGCTATCTTTTCGGGATCGTCTATCGCTAAAGTTCGTTCTGATTCCAAGAGAAGCACTGTGAATGAATATTTCCGGAAGCTGCCAAACTGGAACGATTTTTCTCCCACGGTACTTGATGGCAGCCAACGAACCGGCGACCCGGCTACGCAAATCGAAGACGGTCAATCGTGCACTCGAACAGAATACACGCTGTCGAGAAACTCGGATAGAATTGTTATTTTCGACCCCGACCGGGAAATCCTTTGGCCGGGAGCTTTAGTTCAAGGCAAAGGGTACTCTGAGGGACTGGGCTCCCTTAGGGAATTGCCGATCAAGAAGCGCGCTCCCTTCCGCCTAGGAATCACCCTCCTTTCGAAAGATAATTTTGAGACCGTAAATCTGCCGACCGCTACTGCCGTAAATGCAAAAATATCTGAGATTGTCGACCGTATTGTGCAACAGAAGGTCGATTTCGGTTCAAGAGTCTCTTATTCAAGTACGGCTTCATACACCGCCGAACAAGCGATGCTCTCTCTGGGAGTTTCTGCTAAATATGCGGGAGGCAGCCTTTCCGCATCGCACAAATCCGAAACGAGCCGGACCAAAAGCTCGGCAACAACATATTTTATTCAAAACATGTTCACGGTGTTTATGGAGACGCCTCGTACACCAGCCGATCTTTTTTCCGGCGATTTGACGATTGACGATCTTAATGAGCAGGCCGCCCTCGGAAGGATTAGCCCAAGCAACATCCCTGTCTACCTTTCAAGTATTTCCTTCGGACGTATCCTGTACGTAACCACGACCGCAGACGCGGAGGCCGATCAGATCAGGACCGCTGTAGCCGCGTCGTACAATTCAGGTGCGGCGGGAGTAGGAGGGAGTTTGTCGGCAGACCAAAAGAAAATTCTTCAAAACTCACAAATGAGCATTACCGCGATAGGCGGTCCGACCAATGGTGTCGTCGACCTGATCAAAACTGGAAATCTTGCAAGCTACTTCACCGCCACAGCCACTCAACAGTCTGTCCAACCAATATCCTTCTCATTCAGAAACTTAGTGGATCTAAGTTTGGCTGCGATTCGTGATGCAACGAAATACACGATAACTGAGTGCACCCCAGTTAAAGCAAGCAAGGAGATTATCGAGCGCACTGATAAGATTTCGTTCGAGCGGGGACAGATGTTCCGGTGGGTGCTAGGTGCGGTTTCGAACTGGGCAGATCCAGGGAGACGGGCGCAAGTTATGGGATGGGCTCAACGATCTATGACATCGCTCGATCAACAACTGCATTCTTTGAACACGGCGACCATTTCAGCCGGCGACAAACAGTGGGTAAAAGGGGTTTGGATGCTTCGATTTTTTGCTGATCTGGAGTCGAATATCATTAAGGCGCAGACGGAGATACCGGCCAACAGTTCCGACAGAGGTACGCAGCAGGTGTGGATACAATCCCTGCAATGGTCCCAAAGTCTGAAAACTATTGCGACTGGCGTACAATCCAAGCTTTAAGGGTTGGCTTTCCACGGGTGATTGGAAGCAGTTGTCCAGGCTCCATAGTCGTGTTCTGCCCAAGTGAATTGGTTGCCTAAGTGATTGAGATCGGCGCGGCTGCGTCATGAAGCATAAGGAGAGCGGCTCCAATTCTAGTGCCCTCGCGAATCAAGGTTTCCCGCGGTTCGCCGGATCTACCCGCAATGACCGGGAGCCGTCTCCCGGCCGCGTTTGCGCTTTCTACGTAGCGCGACGATCCTCGAGAGACAATCACGGTCGGTGATGCTCACCTCTAGAGACCGCTCCAAAGTGGTCGAGTAGGCGGCGCAAAACCTGTCGGGCCCAATCAATTGCATCGGTGAAGTCACCGGCGTCCTTCCCAAATAAGCTTCGAGGTTTGCCGCGTGGCTCACCTCGGTCCACCGGCACGTCACTGACGGCATATTCTGCTTGTCCAGAGTGTGCAGCAACTTTCGATTGCGTAGCAGGAAATTTTCGGGAATCTATAGAGCAAATTTTGGAAGAGTCGATATTTGACTAATTTGACCAAGTTATCGGAGATCAGATGCGATACCGTGTTCTTAGTCGCACAGCGAGTTGGACAAGGCGTCTAATTCTTGCAGCAGCGACGTTATCAGCATTGAGTTCGAGAGCAATCTCTGAAGAAGTGAAAACGACAATACCCGACGATCCAATATCCTACGATTCGCTCACGCTGGAGATTGCCCTCACTAAGAAGACATTGGCAGACGAGCGCTTTCTCGCCAATGACAGGTCAGGTGCGCAAAAGCTATATTGCGAAGCGCGCAAAGAGGTTGAGCACGGGCTTCAATTGCCCGCAACAAAGAACAATACGCTTGAACTCTTGAGGGCCGATATTGGATATCGTCTCTTGCTACTGAACAGAAATATCGATTTTTGGGGCGCTGTTGATACTTTAACTCCGTCGATGCCTGGCGGTCATCTTGTAGCACTAGAAGAGCTACTCGCCGATTTTGAAAAGCAGAGCGCCGAAATTACGGCGGCAGCTCGCGAAGTTGCTGCCGGTGCAGTCGAAACGGGCAAGCTCGATGCGATGTCTCGCGCCATCGACGGAAAGATCAAGAGTCAGACGGTCAACGAAGAGCGCATCACCATCGAGCGCAGATTTCAAGAAGACCGCCAAGACATGCTCGATGGACGCATTGATCAACTAAAAGCGAATCGAAAGCGGCTAGAGAATGAGATTGCTTCCGCGGTTGCTCAGGCACGTGCTGCATCAGCAAAGCTCGATAAAGCGCTCACAAATGCTGCCAGCTCGTCTCTCGGAATACCTCCTGATGTTATGCAATCCATCAAGGATGGAAAGCTCGATCAGGCGGCACTCTCAGCCGTCGCGCAATCAGACCTGCTAAAGTCTGCTGCATTTAATGATGCACTAAGTCAAGTTACGGCCGGCAACGAAGCAATCGCGGGATATGTGAAGCAAGGACAAGATCTCGTACGTCGGGGACAAGAACTGAAAGGACAACTGCAGACATACAGAAATGAAATAGAAGTCGCCGCCCAAACATTTCGGAAACCGACATTGGAAGGGCTAACGCGTCTGGGCACCCAGATCTACAGTAAGCTTGATGCAGACACGAAGCGCGAGTGGGCAGAGAAAATACGCGATGCTAAGCCTGTGGTTGGAGCGATCCAGCTAATTCACTCAATAGATAATTCGGACATAGCGGGATCCTTACGGCAGGGCGCTGAGAGATACCTTGCGTCAGACTCTACCTTATCTAACGATTTTCTTCGCCGTGCCATTCGCAGACAAGTTGAATCGGGGACGGCGGAGGTCGGAAGCGTATATTCAAAGCTTCTTGGCGAAGTAGGCAAACTCAAACTTGACGCCGCAAACTCAGAGCGTCTGGCCGATCAGGCCGTTCGACATTGGACAACAGCTTTCACGGATCAACTAAGTCCAACAGCGATCAACGTGCTCACAAAGGCCGCCGGTGTAGAAGACAAGGAGGCTTTGAAGGAGCGCTTGAGTGCTGCCGGATTGGGGCTGATCAAAAAGCGCGTGGCGATACACGCCGACCGAATTGAGATCTTAGACCCGGCCGGCGTCATCCTAGCCAGAATTCAAACCACGGACCTCGGGGCGTTAGTTCAGGCGAATCCTATTGAGAAGTTTGGAGTAGCGGCTCAGGAGGCGCTTGAACAGGAATTGAACCGTCTGAAGGCTTCGGAAGGAGCACTCCGCCAACTCGTTCTCAAGCGACTTTCGCCGGACGTGCTGGACGAGGCGTTTCGTCGAGCGATGAATGTGCCCGACGGACCGAGCAAAGCCGCCAAAGAACTGGAACTCAAAGATAAAGCTTGGAACGCAGTGCTAAAGGCAATGCCCAATGAAGCGGCTCGCAACCAGCTCGTTGAGCGCGTCGCAGCAATTCAGATCGGCTCGTCATATGTCGCCAAGCACGATGACGAAAAGCAAATCCGAGCCGAACAAGAACGCCGCCTTTACGCGGGAGCAAGCAAGGCGAATGAACCTTCCGCCGGGGGGGATGCTCAAGCCGAACAGATGGCCAAGTTGGCGCTTAACGCAGTACTTCCGGGCGCCGGCGTCGCAATCGATGTCATTAGCTCATTTTCGGCATTCGGAGAGGCAATAGACAAAGCTAAACGGCTGGCCGCGGAACTACAAGCAAACCTCTCGGAGGAATTGCAAGTCATCGAGCTTGTGAATGAAGCGCGATTAAAGCAGGTGGTTCTCTCGAAGGAACGCGAGATCTCGCAGATTATGAAAGCGGCTGCTCAAGCGCAGTATGAAAGCTATCGTTTCGCAATAACTCAACTGGGCGCAAACCAAGATAAGGAACGGAGCTTTATAACGATACGACGCAAGTTAGCGTTTTACCTCGCGGAGCGGATGCGCCAAGAGTTCGACGCACTTGATCGCTCGCTCGCGCTTTGGGTTGGCCGATCGAATAGCCCTCGCGGCCTGATATCGGAAATGATCAAGTCAGACCCGCAAAATGTACGATTGGCTCTCGATTCGGAAATCCATCTATTCGATTGGCTCAACCGCGAGCGAGAAAGCACGCGAACTGATGTCGACGGACTTATGATACATTGGCGTCAGTTGGTTCGGCTATCGAAAGATCTTTGCGGTCGTTTGGGATGCACGTCCGGGGGAAGAGCGCTCGGTCAAGTCCATCAAACAGACGCACTGAAATTGACTGAATTACTCTCAGCCGAAGATTTGCGACGATGGAAACGCTGGCAGACGTCTGGATCAACCGAGCCACTGCGGTTGACAGTATTTCTCACTCCAGATGGGCGCTTTGTCCCTTCAGACCTAGAGAATGTGCGCGTCATCGATGTAAGAATTGGCTCGAAGTGGCCGAGCGGAAAAGCGACATTACTCACTCGGGTTCGCTTGACGCACCCTGGCGTCGGATATGTTCGGTCGGACAGCCAACTGAGCCGACAGGTACTGCTTCCAATCAGTAGGTGGGGACACGAACCTCCTGAGCCTTTTGATATTCAAGAGCTCGGGAAGAACTGGAGGTATAATAGTTCTGCCCGTATCAGCGAATTCGAAGGATATCCGATCTACACCGCTTGGGAGATCCTCCTCGAGCCCGTAGAAGAAAATGTTCGAGCGGAAGAAGTCTGGCTTCGATTTGCATATCGTTACATTGATCAAAGTAATTCGGTCGGCGAGAAGCGGTTCTTGGATGGACCAGTCAGTGGTCCCCCCGGCGTTTTTGAACCGGCCATCATTTGGAAAAATGATCCGCCCTGGGCGCGGGTTGCGGTTGACGGTCGAATGACATCTCTTGCCCTACCAAAAGCAGGACGAGTTCCAGTCCCATTGGAGGCGTTATCGCTCATCAATGTTGGACGGACGCAAATTCCAAACGATCTCTGCGAACCGCTGGTGGCAGACGAAGTGAAAGAGGTGCCCGGCGGCAGCGACAAACCGGCCGTTTTTGCAACGTGCAAGTCGGATGATGACATGCGTCGTCTGCTAATCAATTACTACAGACAAACGAGCGGGTCCGAGGCGCTTGCTGTCGCGTCGGCTGAGAAGCGACTGAAAGAACTCAAATCCAATGAGTGCAAGTCTCCCCGCCCAGTTTCTGTCTTGGAGGCTCAACGATGAGGACATTAAGTCCGCAACACTTGGTGAGAGCTTACGCAGCAACCGGCAGTCTATTCGCGTTAATGGCCGTTTGCGTAATTCCTTCAACTAAGGCCGCTGAGGCTGAGCGCGTGACCGACGGTCGGCTTGAAGTGCGCACAGAGGCTTACAAACCGGTATTTCTCGACACGTTGCGTGTGTATCCAGGGACAAAGGTAGAATTGGAGGTGATTTCCAAAGTAGACGCGATGAGTCGAATGTATGAGACACGTGAATGCTGGAGTAAGTGGTTCGGTGGCATTTGGTGTGAGTACATAAAGCGTACCGATGGAAGTGGAATGGGTGCCGACCGCGTACCATTGATGCTTGAATTATTTGAAGGCCCGCAAGACGGATCTGCTCCGATGAGCGGCGCAACGAGGACCAATCCAGCCCGCGTAAAATCAGAGTCGGATGAGTTCGATGCATCTAGCCACCTTCCCGCGAACACTGGAACATTTACGATCGACCTAGATGACGCATCGATCCAAGATAACTTTACACGCGGGTTCGTGCTTAAAGGACGCGTTGCCACACGGTACAACGCAGGCGGATCGTATCCTTCGTTAGTCCGGAATCCATGCGCTCCGCACCGCAATGGCGAATATTGCAGTCAGGGGCAGTTCATCGTGAAGCTTAAGGCCGTTGATACAACGGCGCGTGAAAAGATGTTTGAGCGTTATCTAGCTCGTAAGCGCAGCTACGGGGAGATTTCAAGCCCTGGTGTAATCGACTACTTTATGAAGCACGAAATCAAGAATGGGCAAAGTCAATTACGCCCGAAGCTAGTCAATGTAACTGCGCTTCTCATGGCCCATGCCCGAACCCATTATCAGCTTCAGGGCGGCGCGCGAGACGAGGATCTTCGGCAAATTCTTGAGCTTGCAGTCTCATTAGACCCGGGAAATCCGGATGCCCGAAACGAGTTAGTACGTTACCACATTGAAACTGGAAGCCTATCTCAAGCAAAAGCAGAAGGCGGCGAAACCCTTAGGAAGTTTAGCGAGGCGTATAGCGCGAATCCGCAGGATCGAAATACTCTAAAAGGCTTTGCGCAGGCATTGCGCAATGCGGGGCAGATATTTTTGAGGGATCGTGCAGCAACCGACCTTCAAGATGTAGAGACTGCAAATGGCTTTTATGAGCGATCGCTGAAGATTTGGGCTGAATACCAGGTGCAAGCTGAAGAACTGAGTGACGACGAACGTACCCAAATTGCTCAGGTACAAGTAGATCAAGCGCGGATCCTTCAATTGATAAGATCTAAGCCAGCTCTTGAACGCGCGACCACAAAGCTGGAGGACGCTAGGCGCTTTCTTCCAAGAGTTGGCCGGGGAATGGTGACCGCAGTATCATCTGATCGGAAACACTTTTTGACGTCGTCCTTTTTTCAACCGTTGGCGGAGGTTGGGAAAGCACAAGTGCTGGTCGGATTGCTTCCGTCCGGCGGCTGGAAGCCGATTGGAACCGTCAGAACATCTGGTCGACTTCTAATGAAGCGACCGAGCGGCGACTCATCACTCGAATATGGATATTGGGCGCCCTCCTCGCCAAAAAGTGTTGAGCAATTTCTAATGCCCGGGGTTTCGTTCTTATCCGACGTGCGGCCCTACCGAGCTGGCGAGTTGGTAGGAGTAGATAGCTCAAGCGGCGATTGGGTCGCGACTGACGGCGGCAAGCTGATTACCCTTGAGAAGTCCATCGAAAAGACGGCGCTATGGGACGCTGCGGAATCCAGTCCGGTTACCGCCTTCACGGACGGAAAGGATGCCTCAAAGATCAAGATCGTAAGGAATGGGAAGAGTTTTCTAATCGAAACGAGCGGTGGAGCGACCAAGGCGCTTTCGCTATCTCCAAGTGGACGCTTCGTACAGTTCCTTCAGATGTCAGGCAACGATGGAAGCTTAACGATAGTTGATCTCAGCAAGCTGGAGGCCAACTCCAAACAAGACGCCTCAAACACCTTCACTTCTAAGCTCCCGAATGAATTGAGCCTTTCCAAGCCACTGTCGGTGTTCAGCGCGGACGAGCGCTTTGCTACAACGATCCTTGGAGACGAGTTTCTCCTAATCTGCATGACGGACAAGCCGTCCAACTCGAGCATTTTACGGTTGCCGCACGAAACAAAGGGTTTGAGGTTAGAGGTAGTAGGCGATTCTTACTTCGCCCTCTTGCCGACGGTTGGAGAGACAGTCAGCGGGATCGCGCTCCTAGACGGGGAAGAACTTAGCAAACAAGGGAAGGACTTGGCGAACTGGAAGAGCGCCGCTGCCGCTCCGCTCTTAAACATGCAATTTCAATCTTCGATTTCTACGCAAGGTTTGACGATCTCGTCTTTCAACAAAGCCACTAAAACGACGACCTTGCTGGTGGAGAAGCTGCCCGCGGTCCTGCATGTTCATTCCATACAGAACGGGCAGTTATGGGAGGCTCGAATTGCGGGAGCAAGATATGAGGACGCAGTGCTGTTACCAGGTGGAGAGCACATGCTTCTGAGAGACGAAGACGAGAGAATTCGGATCGTAAATAGGGCACTCGATACTCTCCACGACTTCTCCGGCGCCAAAAGCTCGAAGGGTCTTCCGATTAATGAAATCATTCCAATCGCAGGGGCGGTGCAGGGAGGATTTTTCCGCGTCGAGCGAGATGCAACCTCGGGGGAAGTCGTCCGAGTAAGTACCTATTCGTCTGCGAAATCTGAGCCGAAGGTTTATCAGTTTCCTAGCCTCGCTTCGATCGGAGGGAAGCAACAAGGTTGGAGATTGCTGAAGCAGCCGACAGGGCATCTCACCCCGGACCAGGCACGGCTGACACTTGTGCCCGGTGAGCTAAAAACTGAAATTAACTTGGATCCCGGCAAAAAGCGCAGCGATTACGACAGCCTCTATCAAAAGAAGGAGCCGCAGACCGTAGCTATCATTCAGATACATTCTGACGGGACGGTGCAAACGAGCAAAGTTGATTTACGTGAGCCTGATAGGATTTTAGCGAAAGTCGGAGGAGCCTTCATCGAGGCTCGAGAGACGGGACTAGCGTTTGTCTCCCCGGGCGAGCAGGACCTTACCTATCTCGACGATTGCGGTCCGAGCGCCGTGAGCGACGGATGCAGTTCGATGGAATTGAAGTTTGCAGAGGATGGTCAATCAGTAATCTCTGTTCGGCAAAACGGGGACGCTCTCGATGTAACAGGCTGGAAGGCAGCCGTCGACGGCAACGTGAGCATCGCTTGGAAGTGCAAGGTTTGTGTTTCGGTTAACCAGCAGGCGTACGAGCCGTTAGTTGATAGGTTTGCCGGTGCCCGGCCGTCCACTTTGGTGGCTGCAACTGCGAATGGTCGATTGTTGGCGCCTTATAAGGGTGGTCTAGGCTCGGGACTTCCGACTGATGCAACGTGGTCCCGAAAGCTGCCGCTGGGCAGTCCCATAACCGTGACAGACGAAGTGGCTATGATTCAGCGAGAGACAATGAAGTTCGAGTTATGGCGCAATCAGTGACAGTGCTGCTATGGCTTGGGTTCTCAATGGGGAACTCGGAGTGTGACTTTAACACCGGGCTTCAAAGTGCGACGGTGGTTGCGCATATGGCAAACGAGGCCCGGTGATCGACAAGGAACCGACCAGCGTAGTGGGTGAGGCGCTTCGGCCGGAATCAGATTGAACGCATTCAAGCAGGGGAGATCACGATGAGAACGAATAAGTCCACTTTGTTTGTATTTTCTTTGGTTCTAGCAGCATCTCCCGCACATGCTGAAACTGCCAAAGAGAAGTGCCTCAAAGCTGCTCAGGCGGAACTCGCTCTATGCCAAGCATCACTTCCACCTGATATTAAACCGAAGGATCCAACAAAACCTACTAACGCTGAAAAGGAAGGGATGACGAAATACACGAAAGCATCGAATGAGTGCAACGAAAAGAGCAAGAACTCTGCTTTGGCTTGTCACTAACTCGTTTTATCTATACGGCGCGTAGACACTCGGAAGCCCTCGGGGCTGCAGCCGGCCTTTCCGAAGAGATGGCTTGTTTGAGTGCCAAGCGACGGCCCAATGGCAACGTGGCGACTCGGCAGGCCGATTCGCCAATCAACGACATGATAGCTGGCGGGTACAAGTGCGCCTTGCCGATCAGAGTGTGCACGGCTACCGCATCGACGACAATGATCGGTGTCTTGGAATGGAGTCGAACAATCGCTCTGGCGACGAACGATGCCTGCTACGTGAAGCCATACAGGGACGCGAAACCACAAGCTACGAAATTGCACGCGATAGAATTCTGTACCGAACTACTAGAGCCGTAACCACTCGGCTGCTCAGGTCGGGCTCGTCTTACCAAGCTCGAGATTGTGCTTCGAGGAAACAGGGTAGGCAGACGGGGCCTCTAGCCGCCGCTAGGCCTCACGATGATATGTCCGGCCCATGCGGGTGAGTTTACACATTTCGCAGGCGGAAATATTTCTTAGCCCATCCAGTTCCGACTTGCCCCTCCGTCATTGCCCCCATTGACTCTCTGTCGGCGGGAGGACCCGTTAAGGTTAATAGCGGCCAACGTAAGAGAAATATTCCTCTTATCATGAATCCGAGCATATTCTTTTTATAGTCTTTTTATCGGCCGCGTTCGAGTAATGCCGTGGAGCTGTGTCGCGCTGAGAGTTGCATCCCAAGCTATTGACGAAGAAGCCGCATACGACTTCCAAGCAGGTAGGTTACTGCTTGCACCTTTTCCTAACAGCGGTCTGATCTGGCACTCTGCCGTCACCCCTTCGAGTGACGGCATTTTGGTCGATGATACAATAGCTTGAAGGCTGTTGTCACCCAGATCGACATTATGGACTTAGGAATAGGTCCAATAGCTCTAGTGATATCAAGCATGCGAGCGCGGCAAAGATTCTGTGGTGACACGGCAATAGCGGGCAAATTATCTCTGTAAAACAATCGCATACGCGTCACCTCGACCTGGTCATCACAGTGACGCCTTACCCATCGTCTGTGGACGCATCGGGATGCGCTTCGCGTCGGAGCTTGATGCCAACGAAGCGATGCTTGACTCGGTCTCCTTCTCGCTTCCTGGGCAGGCACGGGTCGTGCCACCGAACTTGCTTTTCGGCCCAGGTGACGCCCCGCTTTCGCAGTGCCGCCATCATATCCTCTTTGAACGCGGTTTTGTCGCGTCGCTGTCGTGGGTGCAGGCCCTCAACGTTGGATGCCCATTCTTGATAGGCGCGGTAGGCAAGCGGAAGTGGCAGCACGTCCGACTTGTCTCCGGTTACCTCGCAGCAGGCATTCGCGAAACGGAGTGCGGTCGATTGCTCGGCCTTCAGATCTTCCAAGAGCTTGGCCCCCCGCTCGCCCACGGAAAACTCGCCGTTGTTCCATCGCAGGCGCCGAAGTCCTTCGATGGCCCAATTTGCGATGCCAGAGAGTTCAGCAAGCAATTTGTTTGTAAGCTCTGGATCTTTGCGATCGGCGAAGGAGCGCTCGAACATGACCAGGATTTCGCGCGCAGCGAGAGCGCCCGACTCATCCAGCAGTTTTGGATGTTGATTGGCGGTAAGAACAATTTTGGTGACCAGCCGAGCATCGAGCACCTGCTTGATGCCTTTGCGATTCACCGTGACCGGATCGCCGGCCGCAATGCTTTTGAGACGTTCCAGCGCAAGACCGCGCTTGTCTTTTGGAACATCGTGGGCATCTGGCACGAACAGTGCTCGCTTATCCCCGAAACCCTCCAGGCCAAAATCTCCCGCTATGTCGTTGAATGAAGGGAACGCGCAATGAGCTAGTCCGACTAGCGCTGATTGAATGCGGGTCACTGTTCCTTTCCCTCCACGCGTTTCCCCAAGGAGTGCTAGCATCGCGTGATAAGAAACGTCTGGAACAAGGAGGTATCCAGTAAACTCCTGCAAAGTTTTGTGGTATGATGGGTGTAGCCACTCGTTTAGTTTCTCCATCCACAAAGGACATTCGGCCGCCGGATCAAATTCCCAAGCCGGAAGAGCTGTCGCGAAGTAATCGCTAGTAAGGTCAAGCAACTTACCCGTAGCAGCATTTAGAATCCCGTTGGCGCATAGGATGAGATCTTGGGGCCGAGGTGCATTCGTTGGCTCGTTGATCCATTCAAATGGTCGAGCCTTCTTCATCCGTACGATCTTAATCTCTTGAACCATGTTTCGGAGATCGTGAATATCCAAAACATCGGCATTGGGATTCGTCGCGCGGATTTCCACCTTGAGGTCATCATCCGTCATGTGGTCCCAAACGTTGAAACAGCCAAGACTGTAGATGTCGCCGTCTGACACGATCAACTCATCCGGCCGGTTCGCCAAAAACGTCATCGCATGCATGGAGACATTTGTACCCCTTGCCGTTGAGTAGAACACCTCAACGGGCCAATATGGTGCGTCAAAATCGTAGTCAGAGTGCGGATCGTCGGAATCAAGCTCGTCCGAGTTAGACATTGGGAAAGTCCTCCTGAGCGTTATTGAAAAGCGCAAACCGGACCGACGCAGGCAGGCGCGCGTCATAACAAAGCTTGCGAAGCGTAGCGATGGTCAGACCGTCCGGTTTGTCGGCGGTGAATGAGTCCCACCGCAGCCGGTTGTTGGCATCATCGTTGATGTCGTAGCTGTCGTCTGTCATGCAGTACTCAAAGAAGAGCTCCGCTACTTCCTCACAGCCTCCACACGCTGCGTGGAGCGCCATAGCGAACGTCTGCCAGGCCGCATTACCCTTCAGCGCGCTAACTGGATAATGTTTGAAGAGAAGCTTGGCGCTGGCCACTCCGAGCGTGCCGGGGACGCGCGACGTCGATCGCTTTGGCAGCTTCGGTAGGAACTTGAAGTCGTCCAGCGTATATTCCTCGAAGTCGAAGCAGCGCGGCATGAGGTTGACGAGCACGGTTCGACTAACAAACGGCTTGCTTTTTTGATGCAGAAAGCCCGGCAGTCTAAGAACGCGGGCGCGATCCGCGACTGAAGGATCGCCACCATAATGCGCTGCGAGCCTACGGCCGATATCCTCAGCGGCTTCCATTTCGGAGTCCTCGCAATGGAAGACACGGAACAGACATTGATATCGCCCAGGCGATGTCTCGACTACGATATGAGGTTTGATGCCGTTGGTCCAAATATCGGGAAGGGGCGAATGATCGAGATCCAGCGGTATCGCTCGAATGGCACAACAGTGTTGCGCCTTTACGCCGCCATGCATCACGTTGAGAGAGTAAAAGATCGCAAAGCCTTGCCTGTTGCGTTTTCTTAGAGCCGCTTCGTGCTGCTCAAACGTTCCGCGAAATTTCAATCGTGGCAGAGGCTCGCCAGCTCTAACACGCCGACGAAATTCAGCACGACAACCGGCTGTTTCTGCAATGCATCGGAAGTTCCAATCAACCTTGCACGAGTTCTCAAGCGCGACCATGAATTTCAAGGTGTCGCTGCGGTTGAATGTCAGCTCTAGGTGATTAGCGAGCGATTTCATCTGTCTGCCTCCCTCTCGAACTGATCATCGCCCCTGTTGTGCCATGCGAGATAAGCGACGAAGTCGAATGAAGCGTCGTCGAAGATCGCTTCAATGAGATCCGTAGGAAGGCGTGTCTGCAGATGAGTGCAACGGCTGCGCAATTCAGCGATCGCGTCTCGCACGCTAATGTTGGGCGGGTGCCTACTCCACAGCCGTCGGATATTCGCTTCCAGGGCCTCGTCCATTTCATGCCGTTGGCTGAATGCATCGATAAGCAATTCCAATATTGCCGCCTTACCGCCAGACGCGATTTGCGCAGCGCCGATGAATTGCGTAAGCCCAGAGCTACTTAAGAGGTCGGGCAAATATATCATGCTGAACATGACCTCGGCTCGTCCGGCATCTAGGAATACTCTGGATGCATCAGGAGCCCGCGTCCTGAACTGCGACCAGGGAAGTGAATTTGATTGCTTCATGGAAATTGTCCTCTTCGGTGATCGGAAAGTTAGTGATGCGAGAGTTCGATACTGCTGGTTGCGATGGCGGTATTCGAGTCCTCGACAATGGAGGGGGCGTTGACAAAGAGCTGCACAACATTTGCGGCCTCTGCGTCAGTGTCATTGACAGGTTCGTCGGAGCGGGCATTGAGCAGCGCGGTGAGTTCGACGCTGCGTTGAATGACGAAGGATGCCCTTTCAGCCGCGTTCATGGCCTGCCACGCTGAGCTGACAAGGTCAGCTCGAAGTGAAAGAACAAGCTCATTCCGATCAGCGTCCGATGCGGCAAGCCAGGCGCCCATCAAATGCGATGGAGACAGGCCTGCTGAGCTATGCTGGATTGCGGGTGCGTCGCCTTGCCGAAGTTGATCAAGCAGCGCATCCACTTGATTGTCGGAAAGTGGTCCTTCGCTAGTCTGGGTAGCAAGGATCTGCGCAACGATGGACGCAGAGATATTCTTAGCGGACAGACGATAGATCGTTGAGAGCTGCAAATGCGACACCGTGTCGTATTCAAGGAACTCAGCGACGCGCATGTAGCGCTCGGCAGTGCGGATGGAAAAGCCGCATTGCTCTATTACCCAAGCCTTGAACTGGCCGTGTTCGAGATGTCGCTTGACGTCCAGGAGGGCCATTCCAATGGCCATCGTCGATTTGACGGTCGATCGCGAGTTTCGCCGGATGGTGGCGAGCGCTGCCTTCAACTGTGTCAAGACAGTTTCATTCAACGTCGTATAGTCAAAAGTTCTTTTCGGTGAAGACGACATGTTGTGTTCCTTTTTGTCTGCAGCGTTCTGGTCAACTGGATCGTCGGTTGAGAGTCAGGAGGGCCGGATCGCTCAATCGAATGAGGTGGATTAGCTCTCGTCGGGGCTTGTTGTTGATTGTCGGGGAAGAGTTCGGATCCACTCGATGACGGCGGCACGTTCGTACCGGACCCATTTGCCGTCGCCCGACCACGGAGGGCCCTGTCCCCGCGCGCGCATGCCGCACAGATGCTGAGGTGTCACGCCCATGAGCCGCGCGCACTGGCTGCTGCGTATGAATTGTGTGCTGAGCACATTGGGGCTGAGCCGATCGGCGACCGCTTTCGCGATCAAGTCAGCGAGAGCTTCGACCTGCTTCTCATCACCTGAAGGGGAGAGCGGTGGACTAATGTCAGAAGTCGGCATGCGCGGTGTCTTTCGGTTGGACCGAATGAGGTGCGCTTGCGTTGTCGTGGGATTATGATGCTATGAAACAGCGACAGCGACGAGCGCGCCCATTCGAGATGGGGTTGCAACGTCGGATCGCTTGATGGCCTTTGCTTTAAACCCGATGTTTCTCGGCGTACTAAGAGCCGCTAGGGGCTCGGTTAGCTTGTCACGTCACGGGGCAATTGCGTTCCGATATGATGATCATCGGCCATTGAGTATGATCGGCTCGACAAATAACCTCGTTTACTCGAGCGATCAAGCGCTCAGTGAGGAGATCGTTAACTTGAAGTTTAGTTCGGGGCCCCGAGGGGCGGTTGCATGTTCTCCCACTCGCGCGCATCGTCGTTAGACCACTGGCCTATTCTGATCGTTCGTCCAACGTGAACGCCAAAATGCCCGTCAGGAAGTTTCTCGCCGTTTCGGATAGCCTGCCGCATTAATGCGTGTAGTAACTTGGTATTGCCCTTCCAGGGCTGGCCGCGAGAGGCCGTCCACTCATCAACCTGCTGACGGAATTTACGAGGTGGGGGCCCAGTGATTTCCTGAACAACCCAGACGTTTCGATGGTCATCCGAAGTAATGCAGCCAGAGGCAAAGGGTGACGTATCGCCGTCCAAGTGCTGTGCAAACTCTCGTGCAATCTCGGATCGTTGCTGGAGTAGTCTCCGCTTTGTGGCCTCATCTATGTTTTCGGCGCCGATTAGCTCGTCTAGCTTATCGATCATGCCTAGCAATCGCATCGACTCGCGATGACGCCCAATGTCAAACGACGGAAGTTCTGATTTCTCGCTCTCCGCCTTCGATCTAAGTTTGTCGAACGCGCGTCGCAGATTCATGGTTTTGCTCATCGGGTACTTGCGATGCGTGAGGTTATAAAGACGGAGACTTGCTCCTGCGCATCTCGAAGAGAAGCGAATAGGGCGGGTACGTTGGCATATGCGTCGGTGACGTCATCGTCGATCGAATGATTCATTAGGATCTTCAGACGAAGACGATCGATGCCGGCAGCCGCAGCAAGCGTCCGGAACGAATGCCGAAGCGCATGGCCCGTGTGAGAAAGCTTCTGCCGGCCCTCTTCCTTCACTTCAGCGACGTGTCCGCCGGGCGCCGGGAAGATCCAGGTCTTGCTCTCCTCGGGGTAGTAGGTCTGGCCGGCCTCTTTGACCCGCTCCAAGCATTCCAGCATTGCTGTCGATAGCGGCAGCTCGAACGCTCGCTCCTCGCCCCCCTTTGGAGCTGGCAGGCGCAGCGAGGGGCGGGCAGGATCGAAGTTCGCCCAGCGGGCGGTTAAGACGTCCGTACGACGCAAGCCAGAGAGGAGCATGAATAGGTGAAGCTCGCGGCGGATGGGATTGGCTAGCGCCTGGAGCTGAGCCCACCACGCCGGCAGCTCGGCAACCCCCATGCCGGTGCTGCGGGCCTTCTCCTTGTGGAACAGCTTTCCTGACCGGAACGGATTGCGCTCCGGAAGGCCGGGCGTCTCGAGTTCGTCCTTGACGTAGTTCCAGACAGCGCGGGCAAAGCGGAGGGTGCCGTTGGCGGCGTATTTGCCGCTTGCGTACTTCTGGCCGGCGCGGGCTTTTCGGGCCCGCTCGGTGATCGCAGCGTGCTCCTGGACGACATCTTCGCGCTTGATGCTGGCGAGCGGCTTGTCGTGCCAGTCTTTCAGGTGGCGGTCGAACTTGTCCTGGTAGTCGGCAATGGTGCGGATGCTCTTGCCTTCCTTCGTGATAGCGGCCTTATAGGCCTCCCAGGCGGCCTTGAACGTGAGGGCGGTGGCAACCTCCGGAGTGGTGGCAAAACCGCGTGGGATCGGCTCGCCGCGGGCGCGGAGCGCCACGATTTCGAGAGCCTTGGCCCGTGCCTCGTCGGCGCTGGCGTGGGGGTGTTCGCCCAGCCATTCCACCTTGGTGGAGCCACGCTGGCGGTCCACCCTCGGTGTTTCGTACTGATAACGGTACGTCTTTGTGGTCTTGCCAACCCACACATGGAAGCCGGCAATTTTGGTGTCGCGGATAATTTGCGGCTTGGCGGGGGCGAATGGCAGACCTTTGACGGCCTTGTCGGTCAAAAGAATGCGCGGCGCTGGGGTTGACGGCATGGATCCTCCTGCACGGGTTTTGCACGTATAAAGAGGCCAAGTGCCGCGCATTTAGTCTGGAGGTCTAAGCCAGGTTTGACTAAGCGAGGTTAATTTACGCAGTCAAATCTTAGGCTTAGCTCCCGCCCGCCGGTTCTTGCTTAATGACCCTTAACCAGGATTTGGCGCATGGCCAAAACTACGAATCTGGGGGTCAGAGGTTCGAATCCTTTCGGGCGCGCCATTCCTCAATGGACCAGCGATCAAGGCCCGCCTCGCGCAGGGCCTCGGTCATGTGCTTGGCGTCCCGCGGTAGAGGGTGAGCGCCATCCGTTGGGGGACCATCGCGCTTGGTGCGCGCTTCAGGAGTTCAGCAGCGACATCTTGCCGGCGCTGCCCGTGGTTTTGCAAGGGTCATCCCTTCCAGGAACAGCCGGAACATCAGCCGCCCTAGCGGGATGGACTTACGTCCTTGCCGAGCCGGCGATAGAAGCTTCCGGTGTCGATCTCATCCGAGATGGCGAAGTGAGGGTAGCCTTCTCGCACGCCGGGCACGCGGTAGCGCTCGGATTTCGCCCTCACGTCATGGGGCGACGATGTCGCTGCCGTCTGGAAACGGAATAGTAGCGTCGGCCCGGTTTCGTCTGAGCGTGCCTGCGAGGCGGGCGAAGTATCGGATAGGCGCTGTGTCGCGCATGACATCATACCGTCGGTCGGCTCATGATCCACAGCAACTCGACGGCGCTGCCGATGCAGCCCTCAGCAATTTCGGAATGTTCGTCGCGTCACGCATGACTTCAAAAATGAGCAGCGAGCACGCCATTGCTCGTCGCCCGAGCCGTGCAAGCGAATGGCACGGCTGGCTGGCAGGAAAGCTGTGAGCCGCTATCCGACGCCTAGTCCGCAGCGTCCTTGACCGCGGCTTCGAAGGTCGGGGCGTCGAAGGCCGGCATGCTTTGGACCCGCCCCAGACCCTGGGTCGCGTACCAAACGGAGAAGGCGAGCATCGCCCCCTCATTCGGGGCATCGACGATGTCGACGAAATCGTAGTAGCCCTGCGTGTAGTGGATCGACTCGACCTTGATGCCGAGCTTGTCGAGCTTTGCCTTGGCCTTGCCGATCCGCTCCGATTGCTTGCTTGCCCACTCCGGGCTCAGATTACCAAGCAACACGTATTTCATGGCCACCTCCACGTGATGTCGATCAGTTTGTGCGAAGGACCGCCTCAACTATACGCCTTCCGGCGACCCGCGCCCATGCCGTTCTGCATTGCGGGAATGGCGAGGCGCGAAGTTCCCGGCGCTCGTCCTCGCCAAGCGCTACAGCCAGCGCCGCACCTGCGCGCGGTAGCGCCGATAGACGTCCCCGAACCTGCGCTCGAGATAGACTTCCTCGCGGGTGATCACCCCGTAGTGGATGACAAGCGCGAAGGGCACCAGCATCATCAACAGCCACAGGCTGTTTACGGCAATGGCCAAACCGATGAGTCCCAGCACCATGCCGAGATAGATGGGGTTGCGCGTGAAGCGGTAGGGTCCAGTGTCCACGATAGCGGTGGCAGGCAAGTTGGTGGGCACGTTCGAGCCGGCCCGGGTGATGGTAAAGATCGCCCACACGAATAGCGCCAGCGCCAGCACAAACACCGTTGCGCCGAGCCAGCCTGCAGGTAGCGCGGCCGGCAAGAGCGGCAACGGCATGAGCCAGTCGAGCACGAGCCCGGCAAGCACGGCGAGCGCCCACGCGATCGGCGGCCGGACAATGACGTTGGCGGTATCTGCCGTATCGGCCATGGCGGAACCGGTGAAACTGTGCTCCCTGGATATGGCCGACTGAAGCCTGTTTGCAAGCGTCGCACAAAATCACCGACAGCATAATTGCGCCACGGCGAAAGAGTAGTGCCCGTTCTCATCGGTCACGGCACGCCATTTCACGCTGCTAGCCCAGGCCGCCCATCTTGGGTAGCGGCCAGGGGATTCGCGTGGAACTGAAAGGAGTCGCAATGGCAAAGAACACGATCTGTCTCTGGTACGACAAGGACGCCGAGGCTGCTGCCCGCTTCTACGCCGAGACTTTCCCCGACAGCGCTGTGCATGCCGTCCACCGTGCGCCCGGTGACTACCCGTCCGGCAAGGCGGGCGACGTGTTGACGGTGGACTTCACGGTTGCGGGTGTGGCCTGTCTCGGCCTCAACGGCGGTCCCGCGTTCAAGCACAACGAGGCCTTCTCGTTTCAGATCGCCACCGACGACCAGGCGGAGACTGACCGCTATTGGAACGCCATCGTCGGCAATGGCGGGCAGGAAAGCGCGTGCGGCTGGTGCAAGGACAAATGGGGCGTCTCCTGGCAAATCACGCCGCGTGTGCTGACCGAGGCGCTGGCGGCGGGCGGCGCCGAGGCCAAACGCGCATTTGATGCAATGATGAGCATGAGGAAGATCGACGTCGCCGCGATCGAAAAGGCGCGTCGCAGCTGACGCTGCATTTCCGCGTCAGAGCTTCTTGAAGAATCCCCGCTCGGTCAGCCGCAGCTGCGACATGTCGATGCCAATATGTGCCAGCAGCGTCGCGGCGGCTGACTGCCGGACCTGCGTGACCCGCGCGGGATCGCCGCTGCGCAGCGCCTCGTCTCTCGCCAAGGTGCCAAGCACGACGTGGTACGCGATCCGCTCGGCCATGTCCTGGCGCTCGGCGTTGGTCATCGCGCGCAGCCTTGGCGTGCCGAGGAAGATGCCAAGCACCTGCTGGCGAATACCCTTGATCTGCGCCTTGCTGGCCGTGCTGCCGCTATACGTCTCCCACGTCATCTGCAGCAGAACCGCCATGTCGTCGGCGACGTTACGGCTCGAATAGCCGCTTGCGGACATCACGCGGTCGAATTCCTTCAGCACGGCGTCGTCGGCGAAAGCTCTTTCCAGCTCGGCGCGCAGCGCGGCATCCGATCCGCTCATGTTCCTGATCATCTCGGCGCGGATGCGCTCGCTGTGCTGCGGGTCGGCCGCATAGCTCAACGCCGCTGTGATTTGTGCCGGCTTCAACGGGACCGGCGCCGGACCGGGTGAGGGCGCGGCATCCCCGAGCCGCCGTGTGCCGCTGAGGATCGATTGGCTCAGCGCAAGATTTCCGTAGCTGCGCCCGATGCTGGCCGTGGCCCGTCCGCTCCACTGGGCGAGCGCCGCATCGGCGCCAAGGCAAACAGCAAGGCACGTTGCCATAACAACGAGGAGGACGGTGGAGACGATGCGGGTCATGTCACGCATTTCGTTAGCACTCACGGGATTGCGTAGATCAGGGCGTCGGTAGTGCCGTTGATGGAACGGATGGCGGCGAGGCGACGTGCATCCTGCGACCAGCCGATTCGATAACCGACATTGCCGCTGATCGGAAACGAGGCGAGCCGCTCCATCGATCCCCTGGCGTCCCTGATGTCGATCAGGGTCCGCCATTTTCCATCAGCGGTCTTGCCGGAATAGACGATCGCGAGCCGGTCATTGCGGGGCGAGAACGATGCGAACAGCGCGGCGACGTCCTCCCAGCCGGCAGGGCCGACGAGCACGCTGACGGATTTGGTCCCGCAGATCGCTGCCGCAAGCTCGCTGCTGCGGGCGGATCGGCCAAGCTGGACCGGTGCGCCCGACAGGGCCGTCGGCAGCAGCACGACGGATTTGCCGTCGCGGCTGCGGACGCTTCCGCCGTTGCTCTGCCCGACCAGGCCCGATGCGCGGCAGGCTTCCGCTTGGTCAAAGCCCGGCGCTGGCGTGGATTCGGATGCGGCCCCTTTGATGCGAAAGCTTCTCCGTCGTGCGGCATCGCCGGTCAGGATATCGGCGCCGTCCTCGGAGAACGCTACGTCGAAGAACAGACGGTTGCCGAGCACGACGGCCGGCACCGCGATGACGGGTTTGCCAGCCGGCAGATCCAGCACGCGAATGCCGCCGGCGCCCCAGGCCGCGGCCTTGCTGCCCGTGGCAGAGACGGTGATCCTGACGTCGGGCCCGAAATCGTCGAGCGCGGTGCGCCACATCTCCCGCCGCTCCGCGATATTGAACGCTGCCACCACGACTTTTGTCGTGTCGCTGCGAAGCGCACCGCCGAGCAATAGCGTGTCGCCATTAGGTGAGAGACGAACCGTCGCGGTGATCGTCACCGCGATGTCAGGGATCGGCAGCGAAGCAATACATCCGCCAAGGTGGGGGCCGTGGGCCGGCAACGCACAGGAGGGTTCGTCAAACAAGAGGCCGGGAGCGAACAGAATGCAGGCCGCTCCCCCAATTGCGCCGATGAGTGTAACGCCGGCAAGGCAAATCAGAAGTCGGCGCCACAACGTCGACGCGCTGGCACGGCCGGCCCGCGCATCGCGGCGACCGACCGCCAGACCCTCCGCATCGGCCGTTTCGCGACCTGCTGATACGGGCATTCGAAATTGCTCGCTACGCTGCTACAAACGCGACCGCCCGCCGCCGATATCGTCGATCCCGAATGGCGCGGGATCATGGCGTTGGCCGCGCCGCATGATGGCGTGCGGGCGACATTCGCGTGCCTTGGATTGGTCGAACCGTTTCTTCGCAGCGTGCAATGGCCCCGGATCGATCCACGGGCGATTGCGGCAGTTTCTTCAGAAATGATGGATTCCCAGCGCCGAGAATGCGCCGTCATGTGGCTCGTGGCCGTCCATCGTCGGCTGGCCGAGAAAGCCGAGCTGCAGCGGCATCGGATGTAATAGCGATGTCGGGATTGCGCCCGCGGTGTCGAGCAGCGGAATCTCATGCGAGGCGGTGTCCACCGGGCTGAGCGCGGGAGCGAGGAGGTCTGTCACCAGGGGCCCGAGCACGCCAGTGCTCGGCGCATCGTGGGCGCTGCCGGTGATCGTGCCGAGCAAGCCGTCGGTGAGGTGGCTGACGGTATCTGATAGGGTCGAGGTCAGTTGCCCGACCGTGGTGCTCAAGCTTGCGATCGTGCTTGAGACCGTTGTGAGCGCCGTGTCGACGAGGCCGGTGACGGTGTCCGTGACGGTGTGAACGGTCGCGCCGAGATCGAGCGAGGGTGATGCGATGCTGCTGGCGGGCGCGCTACTTGCGCCTGCCGATGGCGCGTGTTCCATCGACGCGCTGAAGCTCGACGGCGCAGGCGACGTAAGGGCTTCCGTGGTGACTACTCTGGCCGATGAGGTGTCATCGACGGCGGCGCCTGTATCCTGCGACGGGATCGTGGCCGTGGCATCGGCATGGATGGCGGGCGCGAGATCTGTTGGCTGGGCGTCGATCGTGCCGGCGTGTTGATCCTCTTGGGCAAGGCCGGCATCGGCCGGTGCTGGCGCGGCCACCGACTCCGAAGGGTGTGCCTGCGCAGCGGCGGGGTTCGCCCGCGCTTCGCCCTCGTGCTCCAGACGATGCAGCACGGCGTCGGAATCGTTGAGCAGGCCGAGCAGCATGGTGGCGAACGCCACCGATTCGGTTGCCGCGAGATGACGGCTGCGTTCGGCTGCATCGGAGCGGCGGGCATTCTTGACAGATTCGGCCATGACCATCTCCTTCTTCAGCGTTCGCGGAACGCGCGGGTGATCTCGTCGCGCAGCGGCCCGAGCAGATATTCGAACAGCGTGCGCGGCCGCGTCGGCACGATCACCTCGGCCGGCATGCCGGCCTGCAGATCGACGCGCGATTTCTTGACATCGTTCGGATCGAGCGCGACCTCGACGGCGTAATAGCCCTGGCCGGACTTGTCGTCGGTCAGGCGGTCGGCGGACACCGTATGTACGGTGCCGTAAAGCCGCGGGCGCTCGATATAGTTGATGCCGGTGAGCTGCACCTCGGCGCGGTGGCCGACCGCGACGTCGTTGATATCTGACAGTTTCAGCTTGGCGCTGGCGATCAGCGGATTGTCCGTCGGCACGATGTCCATCAGCCGTGCGCCGGGCTGGATCACGCCGCCCTCGGTGAAGACGTCGAGGCCGACCACGGAGCCGGTCGCCGGCGCGGTGATCCGGGTGCGCGCCATCACGTCAGTGGCGGCATCGACCTTGGGGGCGAGTTCGGCGAGCTTGTTTTCGGTGGCGCGCAACTGATCGGTGATCTCGCTTAAGCGCGCGCGTTCCACCCTGGCGAGCTCGAGATCGTTCTGCGCGATCTGCTGCTGCATGCCGGCGATGTTGGCCTGTTGCGCGCCGATATCGGCCTGCAGCCTGGCGTCCTCGCGCTGCAGGGCGAGGATGCGGGTCTTCGGCGTATAGCCCTGCGCGTACAAATGCTGCGCGCCGTTCATCTCGTCGGTCAGCAGTTCGCGCTGCTTCTCGGTGCCGGCAAGCTGCGCCTTGGTGCCGGTGATCTGCGCCACCAGCTCCTTGATCTTGCCGCGCAGCACCGCCGTCTCGGCCGCGAACTGATGCTTGCGCGCCGCCATCATCGCCGTCTCGTTGGCCATGGCCTGGCGCACCGCGGAGATCTCGCTGCGGCTGCGCAGACTTTCGTCAAACGCCGGCACATCGCTTTTGTCGCGTTCCGCCATCAACCGGGCGCGGGCGGCGAGCGCGGCATCGCGGTCGGCGATCAACACGTCGAGCTTGGCGCGCGGGTCGCTGTCGTCCAGCCGGATCAGGAGCTGGCCTTTCTCGACGCGGGCGCCGTCGCGGACGGTGAGCTGGCGCACGATCCCGCCATAGGGATGCTGCACGCTCTGGCGTCGTCCTTCGACCTGGAGGTTGCCGCTGGCGATCGCCGCGCCGGAGATCGGCGCGAGCGTGCCCCACATCGTCATCGCCCCCGCGAACGCCGCGACCACGCCGGCACCTAACAGCGCCGGCCGTGCGGGGCGCGAATAGCGCGCGCGGTTGCGCAGCGGGGCGTAGCCGTCGTCGATCGCGGTCATGACGCGCGCCCCGCGGCGGCCTGCTGCAAGGCGTGATAGACCTCGCCCGGGGGCCCGAGCATATCGAGCACGCCGCCGCGCAGCACCATCATGACGTCGACGATATCGAGGATGGTGGTGCGGTGGGTGATTACGATAATCGTCGCGCCTTCGCTCTTGGCCTGCAGCAGCGCCACCTTCAGCGCTTCCTCGCCGGGCGCGTCGAGATTGGCGTTGGGCTCGTCAAGCACCAGCAAGGGCGGCCGGCCGAGCAGCGCCCGCGCCAGCGCCAGACGCTGGCGTTGTCCGCCGGACAAGCCGACGCCGCCGGGACCGAGCCTGGTGTCGTATTGCTTCGGCAGGTCCAGCACCATTTCGTGGATGCCGGCGCGCTTGGCGGCGTCGATGATCTCCTCCGTCGAGGCATCGCCGAAGCGGGCGATGTTTTCCCGCACGGTGCCGGCGAACAGGCCGACATCCTGCGGCAGGTAGCCGACATGGCGGCCGAACTCGAGCGGGTCCCAATGGCTGTAATCGAGCCCGCCGAAGCGCAATCGCCCATCGGCCGGCGTGATCGCGCCGACCAGCAGGCGGGCCAGCGAGCTCTTGCCGGAGCCGCTCGGGCCGACGATGCCGAGCGCCTGGCCGCCGGCCAGCTCGAAGGTCAGCCCCTTGATCACGGGTTCCTTGCGTGTCGGCAAGAGGCAGCGCAGTTCGCGCGCCTCGATGGTGTTGCGCGCGCGCGGCACGATGGTTTGCGGCGGCGTCAGGTCGATGGCGCCGAGCAGCTCGCGCACCTCCGCATAAGCTTCGCGCGCGCCGATGAACTGCTTCCAGGTGCCGACCGCCTGCTCGACCGGGACCAGCGCCCGGCCCATCACGATGCTGGCGGCGAAGATGGTCGCCGGCGTGATGGCATGGTCGATCGCGAGCCAGGCGCCGGTGCCGAGCATCAGCGATTGCAGCAGCAGGCGGAAGAAGCGGATCGAGGAGGTCATCACCGCGTTCTTGTCGCTGGCCTGCGCCTGCTGCACCAGCATCGACGAGCGTTGGCTCTGCCAGTTGCGCTCTACCGCCGGCTGCATGCCCATGGCGCGGATGACGTCGGCATGGCGCAGGATATTTTCGGTGAACACGTAGGACTGGTTGCCGGCGGCTTCCGCCTGCTTCATCGGATCGCGCGTCATCATCTCGTTGAGCCCGGCGAGGCCGAGCAGCAGCACGGCGCCGATGGTCGCGACGATGCCGAGCAGCGGATGGATGAAGAACAGCAGCAGCAGATAGATCGGTATCCACGGCAGGTCGAACGCGAAATAAATCCCCGGGCCGGTCACGAAGGTGCGGAACTGGTCGAGATTGCGCAATTGCTGCGCGCCACGCGAGGCGCCGCGCTGCGCCGAGTGCACCACCAACGCCTCGAACACGCGCGCCGAGAGTTCCATATCGAGGCGGATGCCGCAGCGGATCAGGACCCAGGACCGCACCGCGTCCAGCGCGGCCATGGTGAGCAGCGCAATCGCGAGGATCAGCGTGAGGAGGACGAGGGTGGAGACGTTCTCGTTGAGCAGGACACGGTTGTAGACCTGCATCAGATAGAGCGGCGAGCTCAGATAGAGCAGGTTGATTGCGCTGGAAAACAGGCCGGCCCACAGGAAATGCGGCCACAGCGCGATCAGCGCCTGGCGGACGTCATCGATGCGCCGTGTCGGCGCGGCGGAATCGTCAGGGGCGGTCAGCGTGCCCGTAGGCATTGGGCAATCACCTCAAGGCAAGAGGCATGACGCTGTGCGATCGAATCGCGCAGTGCAGGCGTTCGCGAGGCGACGTGGGGACGCGTTCCCCACGCCGCGCGCATTTGAAAATGTCTGGACTCAACAGGAACTAGGCGAGGCCGTGGAGCAGCCCGCCGACATCGAGATGACCAACGTCGGCGCTGGCGCCGATCAGGGTCGGTGCGGAAACCGAGGCATCGACGCCGTCAAGCCCGGCGGACAGGTCGATGCTCGGGTTGGTTTCAATCACCGCGCCGAGATCGAGCGTATGCGACAGGTCCGCCGTGCCGCTGGCACCGGCCGAGGCGCTGCCGCTGACGCCGCCAACGACGCCGGTGGCGGTTCCAAGCAGGCCATCAACGGTACCGAGCAGGTTTCCGAGTAGTGCAGCCATGTAGTCAACTCCTATGAAGGTTGGCTGGAATGCGACGAGTGTCGCGCTGCACAAAGCTCCGAGAGTCAGAAAGGTTGCGGACTCACATGCGGCGTTTTGGTGATCATTTGTTGGGAAAGGAACTTCTGTTGGAAGCGGAACTTCCGATGTTGCCGGCCGGCGCTGCGCCGCCCATGATGCGAGCATCTCCTTGGCGAAGTGGTTGGGAAGACCGATGTTGGAAGACAAAACGGATGTCGTGGTGCTCGGTGCGGGCATCGTCGGCGTATCGACAGCCTGTGCCGCGCGCCAGCGCGGGATGTCGGTGGTCCTGATCGACCGGCGCGAGCCGGGCAGCGAAACGTCGTATGGCAATGCCGGCATCATCAGCAGCGGCTCGATCGCGCCGTTCAACAATCCCTCGCTGTGGAAGGTGCTACCGAAATACCTGACCAACCGTCACGCGGCATTGCGGTGGAATCCGTCCTGGGCGGTGCGCAACGCCGGTTGGGTCGCGCGCTTTCTCGCCGACATGTCGGCGTCGCGCTTCAAGCCGCGTGCCACCGCCTTGCACGGGTTGATCGGCGCCTCGGCAAAACTGCATCGCGAATGGATTGTGAAAGCCGAAGCCAGCCATCGCATCCGTGAAACCGGCTGGCTCAGGGCATGGCGCGGCGACGCGATCTCTGCAGCGAAGCAGGAGCAGGCGCTGCTCGCCGAATACGGCATCGCCAGCGAACTGCTCGACCGCCAGGCCATCTCCGCGCTCGAGCCGGATATTCTGCCTGTCTACAAAGTGGGCCTGCTGCATACGGAGACCGCCTCAGTCGATTCGCCGGGCGCCGTAGTCAAGGCCTATGCGCGGATGTTCGCTGGCGCAGGCGGCGATATCAGGCAGTCGGAGGTCAAGGCGATCGCGCCGGATGGCGATGGCTGGCGCGTGGTGCTAACGGGCGGCGAGATGTCGGCGCGCCATGTCGTGGTCGCGCTCGGACCGTGGTCCGCGGATATCCTTCGTCCGCTCGGCTATCGCGTGCCGCTTGCCTTTGAGCGCGGCTATCACCGTGAATTCAAGCCGAACCCCGCGCGTTCGTTGCGGCGGCCGGTCTATGATATCGACGGCGGCTTCATCATGACGCCGATGGAGCAGGGCATCCGCGTCACCTCGGGTGTCGAACTGACCGATCGCGACGCGCCGTCCTCGTTCGCCCAGCTCGACCAGGTGGTGCCGCTGGCGCGTGGCGTCATGGAGTTCGGCGATGCCGTCGGCGACCCCTGGCGCGGCGCGCGGCCGACGCTGCCCGACAGCCTACCGATGATCGGCCAGGCGCCGCGGCATGCCGGGCTGTGGCTTGCGTTCGGCAACCAGCACATCGGCTTCACGACCGGACCCGCGACCGGCGCTGCGATTGCCACCATGATCGGCGGCGCAGCGCCGCCCTACGACGTGACGCCGTTCGCGCCAGGCCGCTATATTTCCTGACGCCGCTGGCGCAGCGCCGCCGCCCCGGCAGCGAACAGCATCAGGAAGCCGAGCACGCCGCTCACCCCGGCCGTGACGAAGAACGGCTTCACGTCCGCGCCGTAGGCGAGGTCGAGCAGGATCGGCGGCGATGCGAGCGCGAGCTTGTTCTTGTGGTAGTGCTCGCCGACTGGCCCCGGCAGACCGTCACGTATCAGGACGCCGGATTGCGTCGTGATCTGGAAGGCCGGCGTCCTCGGCGACAGCATCACCATGCCGCCGCCACCGGGCGGCATATAGGCAGTCGCGTTGGTCTTCATGAAATAGACGAGCGGCTCGCCCGGACGCCAGTTCGCCGGAGTCAATGGAATGTAGCGGTCGAGCATCGTCGTGTCGGAAGATTTTCTGCCGAACTCGACGATGTATTCGGTGCGCGCGATGCCGGTGATTGTCACATGGGTCGATCGCGGCGTGTCGCCCTTCGACAGATCGAAGCTTTCGACGTCGACCGTTTCCATCGACTTCACATAGCCGTACCAGCCGGCCCCGGCCGCCACCGCGACGGCCAGGGCACCCAGCACGGCGAACAGCGCGGGCGATCCGCCGCCCTGGGTGGCACTGCGCAGTTGGTCCTGCATGCCGGTGAGCGAGACGAGCACGGCGGCTGGCGCGAGCAGGACCACCAACGGAACGATCAGCGTGAGCTTGAGCTGGTAGGAGCCGTAGTGCTCCAGCTGCCACTCGGCGGCCAGCCGGTAGAGCCCAGTGTAAGAGTACCATTCATAGAAAATATAAGCGCAGGCTGCCGCGATGTAGAGCCAGATGACCCACTTCAGAACGGACTTCATGATTCCCCCACGTCGCTACGGCTGCAAATGCGCGGCGCGATGCTCGGTCGGGATTGCGTCAACCTGCGGCTCGGACTGAGACAAAATTTGGAATGTCCGCGGAGCCATCTCGGCTCAGATCGCTCGAAAAATGGGCGTAGGCTTTCACAGGCCAGGCAGATGGCGTTCGACGCAACGCAGCGTCTTTTAATCCCGCGGACCTTGGCGCCAAATTTGCTTCCGGAATGGCCAAGTTTCTCAATCAAGGAGCCGCGAGAGATTGCATTCTGCATTGGCACACACATTGCACCACTGCAACCGGCGGTCGTCGCGGCGGGAAATCGTTGCAATCGTCTCTTGCATGGGGCGACAGTTTGGTGACACTTGTGCTTGCTTGGCCGGCTTGAGAACGTGGGTGCGATCCGTCGGCGCTGGAGTTCGTAGATGTTGCGTCTGATTGCCAGGCGTCTTGCTCTCGGGGTATTGGTCGCGCTGACCGTCATGACGCTTGCGTTCCTGCTGACGCGGCTGTCCGGAGATCTTGCGATTTCGATCGCAGGCCCGTCGGCGACGCAGGCCGACGTCGAGATCGTGCGCAAGGCCTATGGGCTCGATCGTCCGCTCTACGTCCAGTTCTTCGCCTGGACCGGCCGCGCCCTCGTCGGCGATTTCGGCCAGAGCTATTTCTTCAAGGATAGCGTCGCGAACCTGATCCAGAAGCGGCTACCGATCACGCTGACGCTCGGACTGGTCGGCTTGAGCCTCGCCTTGATCGTTTCGATTCCGCTCGGCATCCTCGCGGCGCTCCGCGAGAACACCTGGATCGATCGTGGCGTCACCATATTCACCATGGTCGGGCAGGCGGTCCCGAGCTTCTGGCTCGCCTTGATCCTGATGATCGTGCTCGGCCTGCAGCTCGGCATCCTGCCCATTTCAGGCACCGGCACCTGGCAGCATTTCGTGATGCCCGGCATCGTGCTCGCCTTCACCGCGATTCCAGCGCTGACGCGGCTGACGCGTTCCGGCATGATCGAGGCGATGGCCTCCGACTATATCCGCACCGCACGTGCAAAAGGCCTGTCGCGGGCGCGCATCATCTTCAAGCATGCGCTGCGTAATGCCGCGATTCCGGTGGTTTCGATCGCCGCGGTTCAGCTCGGCTTCATGCTCGGCGGCTCGATCGTGATCGAGACGGTGTTTGCGCTGCACGGCGTCGGCTATCTCGGCTGGGAGAGCATTGCCAAGAATGATTTTCCCGTGGTGCAGGCGGTGGTGCTGGTGCTGGCCGTGTTCTACATCGGGCTGACGCTGCTCGCTGATATTCTCAATGCGCTGCTCGATCCGAGGCTGCGAACGGGATGAGCGAGCCGCTTGCCATTCAGGCGCCGCAGCCTTCGGGCCTCGCCACGTCGCGGATCGGCACCGCCGGCTTTGCGATCGGCATCGCCATCGTCGCGCTGGTGCTGGCCGCGGCACTGATCGGCAATTGGCTGGTACCGGCGGACCCGTTCACCCAGGATCTCGGCAACCGCCTCAAGCCGCCGTTCTGGATGGAGGGCAGCCAGGCGGGCCACCTGCTCGGCACCGATCAGCTTGGGCGCGATTATCTGGCGCGGCTGGTCTATGGCGCGCGCATTTCGCTTCTGATCGGCATCATGACGGTCATCACGTCGGGGCTGATCGGCACCACGCTCGGCGTGCTCGGCGGCTTCTTCGGCGGCCGCGTCGACGACCTCGTGCTGTTTGCGATCACGACACGGCTGTCGATTCCGGTGGTGCTGGTCGCGCTTGCCGTGGTCGGGCTGATGGGATCGGGCCTCGGGCTGGTCGTCGCGACGCTCGGGCTGCTATTGTGGGACCGTTTCGCGGTGGTGGCGCGCGCCACCACCATGCAGGTCCGCAACCACGATTATGTCAGTGCGGCCTGGTGCGCCGGCGCTTCGACCTCGCATATCCTGATCAAGGAAATCTTGCCGAACATTGCGAGCCATCTCGCCGTGGTGGCGACGCTGGAGATGGCGCTGGCGATCCTGCTCGAAGCCGCGCTGTCGTTCCTCGGCCTTGGCGTGCCGCCGCCGCTGCCGTCCTGGGGGCTGATGATTGCGGAAGGCAAGGACTACATGTTCTTTTCGCCCTGGGTGATCATGATCCCCGGCGTCGCGCTGGCCGTCCTGGTGCTCGGCATCAACCTGGTCGGCGACGGACTGCGTAACCTGCTCGGCGCGGAGCGGCTGCGATGAGCGCGCTTCTGGAAGTCGAGGAGCTTCGGGTCACGTTCGGCCGCACCGCAGCGGTGCGTGGCACCTCGTTCCGGGTCGAGAAGGGGAAGACCCATTGCCTGGTTGGCGAATCCGGCTGCGGCAAATCGGTCACCGCGCTGGCGGTGATGAACCTGCTGGCGCGCGGCGGCCAGCGTTCGGCGAAACGGATGAGCTTTGCCGGCACCGATCTCACCTCGCTGTCGGACCGCGAGATGGCGCGCCTGCGCGGCAACCGCATGGCGATGATCTTTCAGGAGCCGATGACGAGCCTCAACCCCGCTTTCACCATCGGCTCGCAGATGGCCGAGGTGATGACGCGCCACAAGGGCGGCTCACGCAGCGCGGCGCTGGATCGCGCCGCCGAACTGATGGGGCGCGTCGGCATCACCGCACCGGGCATGCGGCTTGGCCAGTTCCCGCACCAGCTTTCGGGGGGCCTGCGCCAGCGCGTCATGATCGCGATGGCGCTGATGTGCGATCCCGAACTGCTGATCGCCGACGAGCCGACCACCGCGCTCGACGTCACCGTGCAGGCGCAGATCCTGCGGCTGCTTGCCTCGCTGCAGCGCGAGCTCGGCCTGTCGATCCTCCTGATCACCCACGACCTCGGCATCGTCGCGCGCGTCGCCGACCATGTGTCTGTCATGTATGCCGGCGAGGTAGTCGAGCGTGCCCCGACCGCCGAATTGTTTCGCTCGCCGCAGCATCCTTATACCCGCGGGCTTCTTTCCTGCGTGCCGGTGCCGGGCCGCATGCAGCGCGACAAGCCGCTCGGCTCGATCCCCGGCATCGTGCCGGCGATCGGCGAAGGGTTTGTCGGTTGTGCCTTTCGCTCGCGCTGCGCCCATGCCGATGAGACCTGCACCCGCGCCATACCGCGGCGGCCGGCGGGCGAGGCGCATGATTTTCTTTGCCGGCTCGAGCCGGGCTGGGCGGAGCTGCAACCCGCATGACCGCTGCGATCGAGGTCGAAAACCTCCGATGTGAATTTCGCGTCCGCACCGGCCTGATGGCGGCGGAAAAGCGCGTCGTCGCGGTCGACGATGTCACCTTCAGGGTGCCGGCCGGCAGCGTGCTCGGTGTGGTCGGCGAATCCGGCTGCGGCAAGTCCACGCTGGCGCGACTGATCCTAGGACTACTCAAGCCGACCGCGGGCACCGTGCTGGTCGACGGCAAGCGCCTGTTCGATCTTGACCGCAAGGCGCGCGCCCGGCTGATCCAGCCGGTGTTCCAGGACCCGTTCGCCTCGCTCAATCCGCGCCGGCGCATCAGGGATATCGTGGCGCTGCCGCTGGAGGCCCAGGGCAGTTTCTCTCGCGCCGAGATTGAGCGGCGCGTCGGCGGCATTCTCGAGCGCGTCGGCCTCTCCGCCGCGATGGGTGAGCGGATGCCCGCGCAGCTCTCCGGCGGGCAGCGCCAGCGCGCGGCGATTGCGCGGGCGCTGGTGCTGGAGCCGCGCATCGTGATCTGCGACGAGCCGACCAGCGCGCTCGACGTCTCGGTGCAGGCGCAGATCCTCAACCTGCTGGCCGATCTGCGCAGGGATCTCGGGCTGACCTATCTCTTCATCAGCCACAACCTCGCGGTGGTCGAGCACGTCGCCAGCGAAGTCGCGGTGATGTATCTCGGCCGGATCGTCGAGCGCAACGAGACCGACGCGCTGTTTCGCAACCCCCTACATCCCTATACCAAGGTGCTGCTGGAAAGCGTGCTGACGCCGGAACCGGGCCGCGGGGTGCCGGACCTCGGCCTCGGCGACGTCATGCCGGATCCCTCCAATATTCCGCCCGGCTGCCGGTTCAACCCGCGCTGCCGCATCGCGGTCGAGCGCTGCCGCCATGAGGCACCAGCGCACATGGTCCGTCCGCCCCAGGGAATGGTAGAATGTCATTTGGCATAGTCCTGCTGCGGCATAAGCCCCTCATGGTGAGGAGCGCGGAACGCGCGTCTCGAACCATGAGGCCCCGTCTGTGGCCTACATCCTTCGAGGCGCCCGCTCCGCGGGCTCCTCAGGATGAGGGCCTAACGGCTGTGCGCTGCAAAAATAACGGCGTCTGTAATGGAAAATAGTGGAGAGCGATATGCGCATGCAAACCAGGCTCGGCGTTGCAATTCTGGCGGCGGTTCTATCGGGCGCCGCTGCATTGCCCGCTTCAGCGCAAAAATCCGCCGATACGTTGCGCATCGTGATGCGCGACGCGCTGCCCAACATCGATCCCTTCTACAACAACCTGCGCACCGGCGTAGTGATGCATCATCAGGGCTGGGACGGGCTGGTCTACCGCAATCCTGACAGCTTCAAGATCGAGCCGCTGCTCGCCACTGAATGGAAGCTGCCCGATCCGACCACGATCGAATTCACACTGCGGCCGGGCGTCAAATTCCATGACGGCAGCCAGCTCACCGCCGATGACGTCGTCTACACGATCAACCTCGTGGCCGATCCGGGGAGCCGCGTGTCGACGCCGTCGAACTACAACTGGATCGACAAGGCGGAGAAGACCGGCGACCTTTCGGTTCGTGTCACGCTGAAGCGGCCGACCCCGGCCGCGCTGGAATATTTTGCGCTGGTGCTGCCGATCTATCCAAAAGCCTATCGCGAGAAGGTCGGCGCGGAAGGCTACGCCAAGGCGCCGGTCGGCGCCGGCCCCTACAAGATGACCAAGGTCGAGCCCGGCGTTTCCATCGACTTCGAGCGCTTTGACGATTACTGGGCCGGCAGCCCGAAGGGCAAGCCGGCGATCAAGAAGATGAGCGTGCGCTTCGTGCCTGATGCCACGACCGAGATGACGGAATTGCTTGCCGGTCGGGCCGACTGGATCTGGAACATGAATCCGGACCAGCTCGAAGCCGTGAACCGGATGCCGCATCTGCAGGCGGTGCGGAAGGAATCGATGCGGATCGGCTTTCTCTCGCTCGACGCTGCCGGCCGCACCGGCGCCGACAATCCGCTGACCAAGCAGAAAGTACGTCAAGCGATCTGGCATGCGATCGACCGCAAGGCGATCGCCGACAAGCTCGTCACCGGCGGCAGCCGCGTTCCCGCAGCGCCGTGCTTCCCCTCGCAGTTCGGCTGCGATGCCGAAGCGGCGGTGACCTACGACTACAATCCGGCCAAGGCCAAGCAGCTTCTCGCTGAAGCGGGATATCCCGATGGATTCGATGTGGAGCTTGCCAGCTACGTGCTGCCGCAATGGGGCTCTGCGGTCCAGAACTACCTTCATGCGGTGGGCATCCGCGCCAAGCTCAACCAGCTTCAGGTCGCGGCCCTGACCCAGCGCGCCAAGGCCGGCGAACTGCGGATGTATCTCGGAAGCTGGGGCAGCTACTCGATCAACGACGTCTCGGCCATCATGCCGAACTACTTCGACGGCGGCGCCGACGATTATGCCAGGGATCCCGAGGTGACGAAGCTGCTGTTGCAGGGCGGTTCGACCATCAATCCGGAGGTGCGCAAGGAGGCTTATTCGGCGGCGATCAAGAAGATCACCGAACAGGCCTACTGGGCACCGCTGCACACCTATGTGACGACCTACGGCCACTCCAAGCAGCTCGACTTCACGCCGTATCCGGACGAGCTGCCGCGGTTCTATCTGGCGAAGTGGAAGTAAGGCGGATCCTGAGGTCCGCATCAGCGGCTCATCCTCGGGCAATGCGAGCCATCTGCCCGGGGATGCATGGTCATCAATCACCGCGGCGCTGGCGGTCGCGATAGGCCCGGGTCTTCTCCCGGTTTCCGCATCGGTCCGATGAACACCAGCGGCGATTGCCCGGCTTGGAGCGGTCGTAAAAGATCCACTGGCACTCGTCGGAACTGCACATCTTCATACGTTCGAGCCTGCCGCTATCGGATAGGCGCACGAGTTCAGCCAAAACGGCTCCGAGTCCGCTGCTCGCGCGCCGCTCAAGCGGTCGCAAGTCGAGCGAACGTTTTCGGGAGGCCGTGACTAACAAGGGAAAGCGGGCGGCAGCGCGTTCAACATCGATGGCCGCCGCGCTCAGCTGCGTTGGCGAGGAACTGAGGAATTGCCTGAGGGCCGTCCGCAGCTCCAGCGCTTCGCGATGCTCGGCTGGCGAAACCCTTGCGCCGGGTTTCAACAGGCCGCGACTCTGAAGCCATCTTTCGAGCTGCGGCGGCGTCTCCAGTTCGTCGCCAGGCTCATGCGCGACACCCTGCTCAACGTATCGGCGCTGGTCGACCGAGTTCACGAAATCGTAGAGCAGCGCGACATCGCCGGGAACCGGGAATTTGTCCGAATGTCTCATGACACCAGCATAATAATTTTGCTGGTTTCTGCAACCGACACTGGTAAAACGCGTTAGCAGGTGTCAGAACCTGGCGCGAATGGTTCCGCACGGTTGAACAAGAGGAGTGTTCCCGATGACGTATCCCGCAATCTCGACCGAAGATGTGTCCTACCGGAAACGCGTTGCGGTGCTCGACAGCAACATGGCGTACGTCGACGTTGGCGAAGGCGATCCGATCGTGTTCCTGCACGGTGTTCCGACGCCTTCGTATTTGTGGCGTAACATCATCCCTTATCTGTTGCCCTATGGACGCTGCCTTGCACCTGACTATGTGGGCATGGGCAATTCCGGTCCTGCTCCTGACGGAAATTACCGGTTCTTCGATCATCGCCGCTATCTCGATAGCTGGTTCGAGGAGATGGGCTTGATGAAGGACGTGATCCTCATCGTTCACGACTGGGGCTCGGCGCTGGGCTTCGATTGGGCCCGACGCAATCCTGGGCGAGTCAAGGCGATCGCCTATATGGAAGGGATTGTGCGGCCGTTCGCGTCCTGGGATGAGTGGCCCGCGGCGACGCGCGCCTTCTTTCAGGGGCAACGGAGCGATCTCGGAGAGGACCTGATCCTCCGGCAGAATCTTTTCATCGAATATCTGCTTCCGCTGCGCCATATCAGCGAGGAAGCCATCGAGGTCTATCGGCGCCACTATCGCAATCCCGGCTTCTTGCGCATGCCGATGCTGGCATGGACGCGGGATCTGCCAATCGCCGGCGAGCCGGCGGACGTGGTGGCTATCGTCGAAGACTACGCGCGCTGGCTCTCGGCCAGCCCGATGCCAAAACTCTTTATCGACGCGGAGCCGGCCGGATTTCTGATCGGCGCACAGCGGGAGTTCTGTCGCTCCTGGCCCAATCAGCAGACCGTGATGGTCAAGGGGGCGCACTTTCTGCAGGAGGAAGCGCCCGACGATGTCGGCAAGGCGCTGGCTCGGTTTGTCGCGGATGTCCGCGCGGGAGCGATGGGCTGAGCGGCCATGAGACAAGTGCATTTCCTGGAATTGACTGAGCTGGCGGAGCTGATCCGCACGCGCGAGATATCGCCGGTGGAGGCGGCCCGTCAGCAGCTCGACCGGATCGCAGCACTGGATGGCAGGCTCGCGAGCTACGCTCTCGTCACGGCCGAGCGCGCGATGGCCGAGGCGCGGGTGGCGGAGGCCGACATGATTGCCGGTGATTATCGCGGAGCGCTGCACGGAATTCCGCTTGCCGTCAAAGACTTGTTCTGGACCGAGGGCGTTCCGACTGCGGCAGGGACGACGATCTACAAGAGCTTCAGGCCGGCCGAGGACGCCACCGCCGTGCGGCGTCTGCGCGCAGCGGGCGCCGTGCTGCTCGGCAAGCTGCAGATGACCGAAGGCGCCTATTCCGACCATCATCCCGAGATCACGCCGCCCCGCAATCCCTGGAATGCCGATTACTGGCCGGGCATCTCGTCAAGCGGGCCGGGTGTCGCGGTGGCAGCCGGGCTCTGCTTCGGGGCACTTGCCTCCGATACCGGCGGCTCGATCCGCTGGCCGTCGGCTGCCAACGGCTTGACCGGCCTCAAGCCGACGTGGGGACGGGTGAGCCGGCACGGCGTCTTCGACCTAGCGCCGAGCCTCGATCACGTCGGGCCGATGGCGCGCAGTGTCGCGGATGCCGCCGCGCTGCTGACGGCTATCGCCGGCGCCGACCCGGCCGATCCCACCGCATTGCAAGCGCCGGTGGCGAGTTTCGCGACGATGGCGAACGACAGCATTGGCGGTCTCAAAATCGGCGTCGATCGCAACTGGAGCCGCCGGGACGTCGATCCGCAAGTGGTTACGGTTCTCGATGACGCCTCGTGTGTGCTCACCGCGCTCGGCGCCGAACTCGTGGAAGTCCAGGTGCCGGATGTCACTCAGGCTATTGCCGATTGGGCTCCGAATTGCGCCGTGGAAGCGGCGGTCGCTCATCGGGCGACGTATCCGGCGCGCCGGGATTCCTACGGTCCGGTGTTGAGCATGGTTCTCGAGGCCGGAGGCGCCTTGTCCGGCCTCGACTATCAAGCGGTGCTGCTGCGGCGCATGGCTTTCCGCGGCCGCATGCGCACTCTGTTCGGAAAGATCGACCTGCTCCTTGTGCCAGCGCATCCGTTCGCGCCATTGTCCCTGAAGGCCATGGGGACGATGGGCCTGCAGCCGGAGCTGATCGCCTGGCTGCAGGCCTATACCGCCCCCTTCAACATGACGGGACAGCCGACACTGACCCTGCCGGGCGGGTTCAGCAGCGATGGCTTGCCGATTGCGATCCAGTTGGTGGCCGCGGATCTCGATGAGGCGATGCTGATCCGCGCCGGTATAGCGTTCCAGAGCGCGACGGACTGGCACCGCCGGCATCCGCCGCTGTAGCAGCGCTGCACGTCTGTGCAACGATCAGCGCATGGGATGCTGCTGGCCGCGCCGCATGATCGCCTCAATCACCGAACCGCTCGATAACGTCCGCGAGCAGGATGTGGCCGCTGCAAGCGCCGGAGCTCGAAGCCGTATCTCCGCTCTCCAAGGCCTTCGCATAGATGACGGCGGGGTCGGCTTCGATGCGCCGACGCAAAGCGGCGAGCTTCGGCCAGCGCGCCGGATCGGCGACTTGATGAAAATCGAGCCACCGCGCAACGCCGACCAGAATGCCGTCGGCCAGCGTCGGGCGCTCACCCGTGAGAAAGGGTTGATCTCCGATCATCGCTTCGAGCTTGTCATGCCGCTCGATCACGCGCGCGGCGCCGAACTCACGCAGAGACGACTGCATTTGCGGGTTCGGTTTCGCCATCTCCATCGCGGCCCACAGCGGCGAGAAGGCGCTGGTAAAACCTGTGTTGATAAAGCCGATCAGTTGGTGCATCCGGTCCGCTTCCGGCGAAAGCGGCGTGAAACTGATGCGCTGCTCGCTGTCTCTTGCCTCGAGCCAGGCGGCGATCGCGACCGTCTCGGTCAGCACCCGCCCTGCATCCGTGATCAGGACCGGCGTTTCATGCCGGGCATTGATGCGCGCATAGGACGGATTGCGCATCTCGCCGAGCATATCGACACGGCATAGCCGATAGGGTTTGCCAAGCCATTCGAGCGCGGCGACAAGCCCCATCGAGCTTCCGGCCGGGAAGCCATAGATGAGAATTGGTTCCATTGAGATGTTCTCCGTGATTTCTGCCGATCACGCTGCGCAGCGTCACTGGAATCTACGGATCGCGCTGCCCAAGTAAATTACGCACCTTTTTGTAACCACGAGCATTCAGATGAAAGATCTCGTCTCGCGCTGTCCGATCGAGGAAGTGATGCAGATCCTCAGCGGCCGCTGGCCCAGTCTGCTGATCTACTATCTGAAGCAGGGCACGAAACGCTTCAGCGACCTGCGCCGGGACAACCCCACCATCTCGCACCGGATGCTCACGCTGGAGCTCCGCAAGCTGGAGGACGCGGGCATCGTGGCGCGCAGCGAGTTCGAAGGATATCCGTTGCGCGTGGAATATGATCTGACAGCGGCCGGTCTCAAGCTCATGCCGTTGCTTGATGCCCTGGGAAACTGGTGGGACGCAACTGCCGCTGGCCGAAGTCAGGGCAGCACGCCAGCCGTCCCGGTGGCGAAATAGTAGCGGCACCGGCGGCAGGGCAGGATCAACACCGCTCCGGCTGCGGTGTTGGACGGTCCTGGATCGCTATTCGGTGGAGCTTCGGATCATTCAAGTACGACGCGCCTGCCGTTCACTCCTTCGTCACATGCACGCCCGGCCTCTGCCCCCCGTTCCACTTGCCGTCGATCGCGCGCTCGATCTGGGCGGCGAGCTGCAGCAAGAGGCCGTCATTGGCCTGCCTGGCGATCGCCTGGATGCCGAGCGGCAGGCCGTGCTCGTGAGTGGCGAGCGGCAGCGAGATCGCGGGGATGCCGCAGAGATTGGCGAGCGGGGTAAAGGCAAAATTGCGCCAGAGATTGCCGAACCAGTCGAGCACGTCGGGATTGTCGCTGATCGTGAGATACTCCGTCGTGCCCACCTTTGGTGTCGGCAGCGCCGTGATCGGGGTCAGCATGATGTCCCAATCCTCGAAGAACGTGCCGAAGCCGCGCGAGGTCGTGTTGAACACGGCCTGCATCTTTGCGCGGTCGGCGTAGCTCGTATCGCGGCCGTGCTGCCAGATCCGGATGTTGATCGGCTCGATCAGGTCCGCCGGCGGCTCCTCGAGCCCGCGCGCCGCCAGCATGTTGGAGATCACGACGGCAAAATTGCTGATGTAGCAGGTGGTCTGCGCCGCGAAAGCTGCGCTGTAGTCGATCTCGGGCAGGGCGTAATCGACGTGATGGCCGAGGCCTTCGAGGAAGCGCCCGGCTTTTTCCAGCTCGGCCGCGATGTGTGGCGTCGCTTCAAAGTCGCCCCATTTGTGCGACAGCGCGATTTTCAGCTTTCCCGGGTCGCGCGCGATCATCCGGGTATAAGGCTCCGGCGGACTCCAGAACGGCATGAACTCGCCCGGCGCCGGGCCGCGGCAGGCGTCGACGAAGACAGCGGTATCGCGAACGGTGCGCGACTGGCAGCCTTGAATGGAGACGAGGCCAGAGAGATCGGACAGCAGGGGCGACAGCGAGAACACGCCGCGCGAAACTTTCAGCCCGATATTGCCGTTGACGCCGGCCGGGATCCGGATCGAGCCGCCGCCATCGGTCGCATGCGCGATCGGCACCGCGCCGGCGGCGACCATCGCCGCGCTGCCGGCCGACGATCCGCACGTGGTGTAGTCGGTATCCCACGGGTTGCGCGTGACATAGACGGCGGGATTCTCCGCCGAGCTGCAGACGCCGAATTCCGGCGTGGTGGTGCGCCCGATCAGGTTGAGCCCGGCCGTGCGCAGCTTCCTGGTCAGGAAGGTGTCGGCGCTGGCGCGATTGCCGCGCATATAGAGCGAGCCCATTTCCTGCAGCCGGCCCTTCAGGGTCGGGCCGAGGTCTTTCATCAGGAAGGGCAGGCCGGCAAACGGGCCGTCGAGATTGGTGCCGTCGGTTGCGGGGTCAGTGACGGCATCGTCGAACACTTCGACGACAGCTGAGAGCGGGGGATCGACCCTGGCGATCGCGGCAGCCGCTTGCGCCGAAAGTTCAGCGGCCGTCAGTTCGCCTTTTGCGACACGCGTCGCCAGCGCAACGCCGTCATGTTGCGCCCATTCGTCCCAGCTCATCGGCAAATTCATGAAATCATCCTTCCCGGCACAGCTTTGACCCCGGCGCGGGGATGCTGTGGCTTATTCGTTATTGCGCCGTCAAACTTTGATCAGACGCACCTTGGTGCCCCAGGGGTCCGCCGTCTCAATTCCGTTGCTAATTGCCGCAGCCGGCGCACCGGCTTGCCGCAGCCGCTGCTCCTGCGCCTCCAATATTTCCGGCGCCGCGATTTCCAGCGAGAACCACGCAAGCCCGGTCGCCGCATCATCGCGCCATCCGGCGCCGGCGCTCTGCCAGACATTGATGCCGAGGTGATGGTGATAGCGTCCCGAGGAGAGGAATGCGGCGCCGGTCCGTTTGCGCGTCGGGTCGAAGCCGATCGTGCCGCCATAGAAGCGATCCGCCTGGTCGAGATCGCCGACACGCAGATGCATGTGGCCGATGCGCAGCCCTTCAGGCGCGCCGGCATAGTTGGACACGCGCGGATTCGTCAGGGCCAGCAGATTGTCAAAATCCAGCGGGTCAGTCGCCATCGCGACCGTCGCGCCGTCCCACTTCCACAGGTCAGGTGCGCGGTCAGCATAGACCTCGATGCCGTTGCCCTCGGGATCGTCGAGATAGACGGACTCGCTGACGCGGTGATCGGCGAAGCCGGAGAGCTGCACCTTGCTGGTCGCGGCATGCACCAGCCAGCGCGCCAGGTCCTTGCGCGTCGGCATCAGGAAGGCGGTGTGGTAAAGGCCAGCCGCGTTTCGCGGCTCGGTGGCGGCGTTCGGTCGCCGGCTGAGATCGAGTAGCGGCACGCCGCCCGCGCCGAGACGGGCGCCCGTTGGCGTGCGCTGCATGACAGTGAGTCCGATGGCGTCGCGATAGAAGTCGGCGACCAGATCGAGGTTGCGCACGCGCAAGGTCACCATGCCGATCCGCATCGGCGTCTGGCTCGCGAAGGTCGGCCCGCTGCCGCCCGCCGCGCCCTCCGCCCGTGCTGCCGCGGCCGCTGCTGCGGACAGCGATGAGACGCCGGCAAGATGAAGCAGCGTGCGGCGGGTCAGATCGATGGTCATGCGTGCTCCGTCTTCGATCCGCCTGGCGAAGCAAATACCGCGTCGGTTCGAATGCTCCGTAACGTCATGTCCAGGCTGGCGGGAACCATCGTTGCAGCAGAACGTTCCGCTCCGGGCAAGTTATTTTTCAGCCAGCGGAGACGAAAATGACCCGCGTCGCGGTAGCGATTCTTGCAGCGGTAATCGGAGGGAATGCAGCCTCAGCCCAAACCACGGCGGAATCGGCCGACAAGCAGGACACGGCGTGCACCACCACGTCACCGTCTGCGACGACGGGCCATGGAGAAGAGAAGACGCCGAACTCGCAGACTGTCGGCCAGAGCGCCGTGTTGCCTGATGCAGGTGGCGCGAACTCCGCCGCACGGACGGTGTGGAGCGGCAATAAGCCGCTGAAGGTCTCGCCGGATTGCCCGCCGGATTCCACACCGAAGTAGTGTCAGCAACCTGACTCGGTCAGGATCGGCATCTCAGCCCATTCATCCATCGATCGTAACGCTCTGCGTCCCTCCGAGCAGCTTGACGTTCAGCTTGCCGCTCGCGAAGAGCATGTCATCGAGTGCTTCGCCGAGATCGGGGGACTGTATCGTTGTGCCGCCGTCCCGACCGATGCTGGCTTGTGCTGTACGTCGCATCAATTCCTTGATAAAGGCAGCGCTGACGCCCTTGGTGCGACGTGTGGCCTCGCTGACGAGAGATTCATCGAGCGCCAACCCCTGGCCGTAGAGCTGGATCAGCTTCCTGCGACTGACGTCGTCGGGCAGCGGGATCTCGATCGCTTGGTCGATCCGGCCCGGCCGATCGGCCAGCGCGCCTTCGAGTTGCTCGGGTCGATTGGTGGTGAGGACAAAAAGGATGTCGGCATCCTCTTTCAAACCGTCCATTTCGTTGAGAAGCCTGTTCAGCAGGCTCTCCTCGCAAGGTCCTCCCATCATCTCGCGATCGCGCGCGATGAGATCGACGTCCTCGATCACCACCATGCTCGGCTGTAGGAGGCGGGCAAGGTTCATATAGGTGCCGAGCAGCGCGACCTGACCAGCCGTGATGATCAATGTCGTATGGCCGGCCAGGTTGCTGGCGAGGTACCGAATGGTATGCGTCTTGCCGGTGCCGGGCGGCCCATACAGCAGGATTCCCTTGCGGGTGGACTGTCCGAGCCGGCGCAGCTGCGTGCGGCCTTCCACAAAATGGAGGACGTTGCGGTCGAGCAGTTTCAACGTCGCCTCGGGCAGGATCACGTTGGCGCGTTCGATGCGCGGCAGCTTGTGAACCATGAGGCCCCGCGAGCTTCCGCGATAGCTCGCGTCGGCATCAAATGAAAGAACCTTGCCCCGATAGCAGCGCGCGGCGTCGACCGCTTTCTCGATGTCGGAAAATGAGCGCTTCACAAGCTCGGCACTTGCCGGCCCGGCAGGAGCCAGGATTTCGATGCGAACGCCGGTTTCTTCGCCGTGCTCGCGATGAGCCGACAGCAGCACCGCATAGTGCAGATCGTTATCGGTGGCACACAGCCATAATCCATTGTCGAGGCATTTCACCGGCTCGGCCTCGCCGATCTCCACATCCTGGTACTGCACTGGCGCGATGGCATGCGTAGTCTCGCCAAACCGGCTCAGCGAGGCGAATGTGAGTGTCTCGTAGCGGTGGCGCTCGTGAATGCCAAAGAAGCGAATTGGCGAGGCCGAAAACAACTTGTCCACCGCCGCTTGAACTTCCGGGCGCATATGTCCGGGAAATTGTCGCGATGTTGCGATCAGCTGGTCCCGAGGAACTTCGGCGAAGTGCCATTCAAGGGCTGCACTTGCAAAATTGAACTGCTTTGTTTGCGTGAGATCACGCAAATTGGCCGCAACGGCCAGGGTGCAGTCGTCGCAAATCAGCGCCGCGTTGCTCACCAGGCAGATCTGCTCACCGGCAAAATTCCCGCACAGTTTGCACCGGTCTCCTTGTAAGTCGCCACTGGCCTCGGCCTTGATCATCAACCGATGACCCGATGCCTCGATGCGCTCCTCGGAAACCTTCAGGAGGGCTTCAGCAACGGCGTGCGGATATGTTCCACAGACCGCTTTGCCCTTCATCTCGATTGCCGCCATCAATTCGATCGCGTCACCCAGCGACTGACTGAAGACAGAGCGGAGAAGGCCTATGACAAAATCCTGAGGAGTATCTTTGTCGTTATGGATGACGAGCCTGGTGTGACCAGTCTGGATGCGGTTCATCGAAAGCCCCCGAAATTGAATGGAAGCAGCGTGCCGAAATGCTTAGAACAAATCAAGAACATTTTTCGACTTGAACGCTGAAGTTGTATCGGCTGGTGCGGCGTTTTGGGCGCCAGGGCGCAGCGCCCGACGTACTTCTACAAGTTCTTGCGCTTACCGTCTCAAATCATCGGCACATTGACGATGTCGTGCGGAGGGCGCGCTTCGCGACCGCCGCAGCGATCGCGCTACGGCAATGCGAAATTGTATCCAACTGTCATGCCGAGGAATCCATGTCGACCGCTCGGCGCGATGGATTGCTTTGCGGGCCTGTCATCGGGGGCGCCTGCGCGCGACCCGGTGGCTCGTAACGTCTGAAGAGAGCGTCACCCCACTCCAGCCTTTCAATTTTGCGATAGAAGCCATGTCCACATTCAAATTCCTTGACTTCCGGCCGCGCTCTATTGTCCGCGCAACTCAACTGTAGGAATCGCAGAGGAAACCGGGCCCGATGGCGGAAGCAGCAAAATCACGGGGCGAGGCGACGCCGGCACTGCCGACGTGGCCGGATGAGATCTATCGCGTGCTGAAGGACGCCGGCATTCGCCAGGTCGCGATGGTGCCGGATGCGGGCCATAGCCGCCTGATCCGCGCCTTCGAGGCCGATCCCGAGACCCGTGTCGTCACGTTGACAACGGAGGAAGAGGGCGTGGCGATGCTCGCCGGCGCGTGGCTCGGCGGCGAGCGCGGCGTGCTGCTGCTGCAGTCGAGCGGCGTCGGCAATTGCATCAACATGCTGTCGCTGCCGGTGATCTGTCACATGCCGCTATTGATGATCGTCACCATGCGCGGCGACTGGGGCGAGTTCAACCCATGGCAGATCCCGATGGGGCAGGGCACGCGCCCTTCGCTCGAGGCCATGGGCGTGATCGTCAACAAGGTCGACGAACCTGACCTCGTCGCCTCCACCGTGCAGGGCGCGGCGAACCTTGCCTTCAACACCTGGAAGCCGGTGGCGGTGCTGATCGGCCAGCGCGTGCTCGGCGCCAAGAACTTCAAGGAGCTTGCCCGCAAATGACCAGCAATCCGAACGCGCTCCTGCACCGCCGCGACGTCGTCAACGAATTGTTGCGTGACCGCGCCGATCTGCTCGTCATCGCCGGCCTCGGCGCGCCGAATTGGGACGTCTCGGCCGCCGGCGATCATCCGAACAATTTTCCGCTGTGGGGGGCGATGGGCGGCGCCTCGATGATCGGGCTTGGCCTCGCGCTGGCGCAGCCCAAACGGAAGGTGCTGGTCATCACCGGCGACGGCGAGATGCTGATGAATGTCGGCTCGCTCGCCACGATTGCGGTCGAGGCGCCGAAGAACCTCACCATCGCCGTGCTCGACAATGAGCGGTTCGGCGAGACCGGCATGCAGAAAACGCCGACCGCTTCCGGCGTCGATCTGTCCGCCATCGCGAGCGCTTGCGGCATCCGCACCTCGCGCATCGTCCGCACGATGGCCGAGGTGACCGAGCTGCGCGAGCTCGCCCATGCCGGGCGAGGGACGGCATTTGCGCAGATCAAGATCAATCCGGAGGCGTTGGTGTTCGTGATGCCGCCGGCCGATGGCGTGATTCTCACGACGCGCTTCCGGCAATCGGTGCTGGGCGACGAGGCGCTGTTCAATTGACGCGCGGCGCTACCGCCGAACTCGTCATGCCCGGGCTTGTCCCGGGCATCCACGTCTTTGGTGTCACCATACAGGAAAGACGTGGATGGCCGGGCATAGGCGAGCGGAAAGCGACGCCGTCCTTCGGACGGCTACGCCCGGCCATGACGAAGAGCGAATGTGCGGCACTACGCCGTCATGTTGATCTTCCAGCGCCCTTGCCGGGAGAGTTCCTGAATCTCCGAGACGATCAGCGTCGCAATCGTCGTCGTGGCGATCGAGGGCGGATGGGCGATCGGCGAGGCCAGGATCAATTCACGGGAGACCGATGGATTGACCGCCGCCATCTCCAGCCGTTTTGCCGCGACCTCCGTGCGGATCGCCGACGGCGGTAGCAGCGTATAGCCGAGCCCTTCCTCCATCAGGCTGATCTGCGCGCGATAGGAATCGACCTCGATCATGGCCTCGAGCTTCAGCTTTTCGCGCGCCAGCGCCTTTTCCAGCAGCGCCCGCAAGCCGTGCGAGATGCTCGGCAGGATCAGCTTCTGCTTCGCCAGCCATTTCAGGTCGACCTGCTTGCGCTTGTTCAGCCCCGACCCCGGCGGCCCGACCGCGACGATATCCTCGCGCCCGATCGACTGGACCTGCAGATGCAGATCGACCGCGGGGCCGTAGATGATCGCGAGATCCATTTCGCCGCGATGCAGCCACTCGACCAGATGTCCGCCATAGCTTTCGACGAGACGCAGCGAGATGTCAGGAAACTCGTCGAGGACGCGGCGGGCGAATCGCCCGGACAGCACCGCGCTCACCGTCGGCACCAGCCCGAGGATGACGCGGCCCGATGGATTGCCGTTGGCCGATTTGAGGTCGTCGCTGACCTGCTCGATCTGGCGAATGAGACCGGTGGTGCGGTCGAGCAGCATGCGGCCGGCGCTGGTCAGCAGCATGCCGCGCCCATTGCGGACGAACAATTCGACGCGAAGCTCGTGCTCCAAGAGCTTGATGTGCCGGCTGAGCGCGGGTTGCGCGGCGCGCAGCCGGTCGGCCGCCTTGCTCAGGCTGCCGAGCTCGGCGACGGCACGAAAGGTGCGCAATTGTTTGAGGTCCATCGAATCCCCGGCCGCTGGTCTGACCGGCAATCATATGCCGGTTCAGGCAGGTCGGTGCAATCGGTCCAATGCGGCGCGGCATGAGAGCCAATACCTTCCCGGCGGTGACGCGCGCATCGCGATGCTGCTAAAGGAGGAACAATCCCCATCCGGAATCCAGCGTTCATGACCGTACCGTCCGTAAGCCCTTCGCAAGTCCGCACCGCGCTGCTGCTGCGCGAGGAAATCGCGCTGCTCGATGTCAGGCATGAGGCCGTCTTCGCCACCGGCCATCCGCTGTTTGCCGCCAACATGGCGGCTGGCCGCATTGCGCTGGAGGCGGAGGCCCGCTTGCCGGGCAAGGACGTTCTGATCGTGCTCTATGATGGCGGCGAGGGCCTTGTACCTGACGCGGCGGAGCGGCTTAGGGCGCTGGGTTACAGCAACGTTCGCCAGCTCGACGGCGGACTGCAGGGCTGGAAATCGGCTGGCTATGAGCTGTTCGAGGACGTCAACTCCTACGCCAAGGCGTTCGGCGAGCTGGTCGAGGCGCGGCGACACACGCCTTCGCTGGCCGCCGAAGAGGTCAATGCGCTGATCGCTGATGGCGCCAATATCCAGATCCTCGATGTCCGCCGCTTCGACGAATACACCACCATGAATATCCCGGGCTCGATCAGTGTGCCCGGCGCGGAGCTGGTGCTGCGCGCGGGCCGCGCCGCGCCCGATCCTGAGACCACCATCATCGTCAACTGCGCCGGCCGCACCCGCTCGATCATCGGCACCCAGTCGCTGATCAATGCCGGTGTTACCAATGAAGTCCGGGCGCTCCGCAACGGGACGATCGGCTGGACGCTGGCCAAACAGAAGCTCGAACATGGCGCCGGCAGGCGCGGCGAGATCGGCGCAATCGCGGGGGCCGAAGCCAATGCGCGCGACGTTGCCTATCGCGCCGGCGTCCGCCACATCGGCCTTGCCGAAATGGTGGCACTGCAGGCGCAGGCCGATCGCACGCTGTACCGCTTCGATGTCCGCGCGGAGGAAGAATACGCCGCAGGGCATCTCTCCGGCTTCCGCCACTACGCCGGTGGTCAACTGGTGCAGGAGATCGACATGGCTGCGCCCGTGCGCGGCGGGCGCATCGTGCTGACAGACGATAGAGGCGTCCGCGCCGACATGACCGCATCCTGGCTCGCCCAGATGGGCTGGGAAGTCTACGTGCTCGAAGGTGGCTATGACGGCGCGCTGGAGGTCGGTCCGCCGCAGGTGATCCCGAGGCCCGATCCGTCACACCGCTATCGCCGCCCCTATGAAGGCACCGACGTCAAGGAAAGCGCGATGCAGGCCTATCTCGATTGGGAATACGGCCTCGTCGAACAGCTCCGCCGCGACGGCACGCACGGATTCTTCGTGATCTGAGCGCACTTGTCTCGCCGCAGCTCGAAGAGCGAAGGCGGATCATTATTCGTCACCACCCATCATGCTCTCGAGCCGCTCCGCCGAATAATTCTCCCCAATCGACAGCGCGCAAATCCGCGACATCTGCACGTAGCAAAGCCCGCTCTCCTCGGCCCAAGCGTTGAACTGCGCCTGCACCTTGGCGAGGTCGCGCTTGGAGGTGACGGTCTCGGCAATGTCGAGCCCGGCATCGCGCAGGCACAGCACGACATCTCGCGACGTGACAAAACCGTCCCAGCCGAGGAAGCGCAGCATCATCTGGCCGGTATTACCGCCGAGCCGGCTGCCGCGCTTGGCCAGCAGTTCGAGCAGCGCGGCCTCGTCGGACGAAGGCCAGTTCGCCAGAAACTTGCCGAAGCTGCCATGCTCCTTGGCGATGTCGCGGACGAAGCTCGCATTGGCGCGCACCGACATGATCTTGGCGCCGTTGCGGACGATGCGGGTGTCCTTCATCAGATCGTCCCAGAATTCGTCCGGCTTCAGCGACAGCGGGCCCGGCTTGAAGCCGAGAAACGCCTTTTCGAAGCCCGGCCACTTGCTCTCGATCACGCTCCAGGCAAAGCCCGCGCAAAACACCCGCTTGGCCATTTCGGCGAGGATCCGGTCGTCGCCGAGCCTGGCGAGGGCCTTCGGATCGGGCTTTGGCGGCAGCAGTTTGGCGAGCCCCTTGGGCCCGCCCTTGCGCTGTTCGGCGCGGGCCCGAATGGTCTTGAACGCGGTCACGGTGGCGGCCCCTTTCGGTAAATTCCCCTCAAAACCAGTCTAGAAGTGATCGGCGGATCTGCAAAGAATGGATGGCGCGCGGGGTGAAATTCGCCTAAAGCATCCCCATCTCACCCACATCCGTCGGGCCGTGCCGCTTCGCGTCATTCGCGCAAGCTTCGAGCCGTTTCGGTTCCGGAGCGATACTCAACATTTTACGGCTCATCGAGCCAAACAGGACCTAATTTCTCGTGACATTCCTGACTACCCACCCGCCGCTCGCGCGAGCCTTGGCGGAGCGCAATTTCGAGTCCCTGACGCCGGTGCAGACGGCGGTGCTGGCCGATGACGCCGATGGCCGCGACCTGCTGGTGTCGGCGCAGACCGGCTCGGGCAAGACCGTCGCCTATGGTCTCGCCATGGCATCGAGCCTCCTCGACGGGACAGAACGGCTCGGACCGGCCGCCGCGCCCCTTGCCTTGATCATCGCGCCGACCCGGGAGCTGGCGCTTCAGGTCCATCGCGAGCTCGCCTGGCTGTACCGGCACGCGGATGCCCGCGTGGTTTCCTGCGTCGGCGGCATGGATCCGCGCCGCGAGCAGCGCGAACTGTCCCACGGCGCCCATATCGTGGTCGGAACCCCGGGGCGGCTCTGCGACCATCTGCGGCGCGGCAAGCTCGATGTTTCGGAGTTGAAGGCGATCGTGCTCGACGAGGCCGACGAGATGCTCGATCTCGGCTTTCGCGAGGACATCGAATCGATCCTGCAGGCGACGCCCGAGAGCCGCCGCACGCTATTGTTCTCGGCGACCCTGCCGCCCGGCATCGTCGCCCTGGCAAAGGAGTACCAGCAGGATGCCTTCCGCGTCGAAGTCGCGGGCGATGCGGGCGGCCACGCCGATATCGAATATCGCGCGATCCGCATCGCCGCCGGCGACGTCGAGCATGCCGTCGTCAACCTGCTGCGCTTCTACGAGTCGCCGGGCGCGCTGGTGTTCTGCAACACCCGCGAGGCGGTGCGGCATCTGCAGGCGACGTTGCTGGAGCGCGGCTTCTCGGTGGTGGCGCTATCGGGCGAATTGACCCAGAACGAGCGGACGCAGGCGCTGCAGTCGCTGCGCGACGGACGCGTCCGCATCTGCGTGGCGACTGACGTTGCCGCGCGCGGCATCGACCTGCCAAAGCTCGATCTCGTCATTCACGCCGACCTGCCGAACGATCCGGAAGTCATGCAGCATCGCTCGGGGCGCACCGGGCGGGCCGGCCGCAAGGGCGTCAGCATCTTGCTGGTGCCGTCGGCGCGGCGTCGCCGCGCCGACATGCTGCTCAAGCTCGCCGGCGTCGACGCGGCGTGGGGCGTCGCGCCGCAGGCCGACGACATCCGAAAGCTCGATCAGGAACGGCTGCTGCGGGACGATGTGTTCACCGCGGAGACGACGACCGAAGATCAGGCGCTTGCGCAGGCGCTGCTTGCCGAACGGCCGGCCGAGGAGATTGCCGCCGCGCTGGCGCGACTCTATCGCGCGCGCCTGCCTTCGCCCGAAGACATCGCCGATCCCGGCGAGGATCGCGTCAAGTCACGCGCGGAACGCGCGCGCGAGCGGGCGGATCGCGAGACCGGGCGCGGAGCGAAGCCCGGAAAGTCTGCGGCGCGCCACCGCATGGCGGAAGACAGCGTGTGGTTCACCGCTGCGATCGGCCGCCGCAAGAATGCCGAAGCGCGCTGGCTGTTGCCGATGCTGTGCCGCCGCGGCAGCATCAAGAAGGAGGACATCGGCGCCATCCGCATACTCGATAGCGTCACCGAGTTCGAGATTTCCGCGCGCGTCGCCAGCCGCTTTGCCGCGCGCATCCGCCGTCCCGACAAGGAAGACAGCATCCGCATCGAAGCGTTGCAAGATGCTCCGCCGCCCAATGCGCATCGCGAGCAGAACGAGAAGCCGGACCGCAAGAGCGGAAAGCGGCCCGATAAAGCGGGGTTTGACAAGAAGACGCGTTACGATACCAAGGGACACCGAGACAAGCCGGCTCACGCCGGAAGGCCGCGGCATGAAGGCGGGGCGCCGGCGAAGGCCGCGTTCGGAAAGAAGAACAAGAAGAAGTTTCGCGGCTGATCGTTGGTAGGCCAAAGGCGCCGCGCCAGGAGCACAGGGGATCGCCATGAGCGTCTACATCATCGCGCAATTGAAATTCACCCGCCGCGAACGCTACGATCGCTATCAGTCACGCTTCATGGACGTGTTCAAAAAATTCAGGGGCAAGCTCCTGGTGGCGGACGCGCATCCGGTGGTGCTCGAAGGCGAATGGCCGCGCGACAAGGTGGTGATCATGGAATTTCCCGATGCCGCCGCGGCGGAGGAATTTCAGAGTTCGCCGGAATATCAGGAGATATCCGTCGACCGGAAGGCAGGCGCCGACGCCATCGTGCTCACGGTGCGAGGTCTGTGACGGCCGCGTGATCAGCAGCTTGTAACGGCGGAAGCGGCTGCCTGACGAAGACGTGGCGCGTCCCGCCTCAAGGGCAAATCAAGGGTTCGTCAAGCCGACTCACGTCCATTTGTCTCGCGCAATGAATGCCCTGTGAACTATTTCACAGCGCTTCGTCGCGCGTGCTGACATGTTGCCCGCACGAAACACACACCGACGCGGGGCATCAGCGATGCGTACTCACTCCGTTGAAGGCGAGCCGGGCCAGCGCAGGAAGCGCAAGGGATTCTTTGCGCGCATCCTCGAGGCGCTTCATCGTTCGCGGCGCCGCGAGGCGATCCGCGTGCTTCGCCGTTACCGGCATTTGATGGCCGGGCAGGCGCAGGTGCGTCCCCCGAAGCCCGAGGCGGAATCCCGAGATACTGAAAAGAGCGATCGAAATGCCCACGGAAGTATCGCGCCCGCGCGCGCCGGCCGCAGGACAGGTGAGACCCCCCAGACTCGCTTTGCGTGACGGGGCGCCGCTGAGCGTCACGTCACTCGCCATCATCGGCGCCCTGATACTGATCCTTCATATAGCCGCCAGCGCCGTGCTGGCCGATCCGTTGGCGTATGCGTCACGGCCGGCGCTGGACGATGACGCGATATGCCTCGGCGCTACGAAGCCACCGGCGCCGGCATTGCCATTTGACTAGCTGAGGATGACGACATGCCCGACATGGCGACCCATCTCTTGTTGAGCGTCGCCGTGTTCGCCGGCGCCTTCGTGTCGAGCCTTGCGGGTTTTGCATTTTCCGCCGTCGCGGGCGCGATCCTCCTGCGCATCTTTCAGCCGATGGAGGCGGTGCCGCTGATGATGGCCTGCAGCATCGGCGTGCAAGCTGCCAATTTGTGGGCGCTACGCCGGAACATTCAATGGGAAGGCAGCCTGCTGCTGATCGTCGGCGGCGCGCTAGGCATTCCGATTGCGATCTACCTTCTACAGAACGCGGATACGCATTTCCTCCGCATCGGCTTCGGTATCATCGTGGCGCTGTATGCCGGTTACATGCTGTTCCGGCCAACACTGATGCGTGATGGCGTCGCGGCGAGCCGGCGTTTGACCGCGCTGATCGGATTCGGCGGCGGCCTGGTCGGCGGCTTGACGGCCATGCCCGGCGCTGTTCCGACGATCTGGTGCGACATACGCGGCATGCCGAAGAGCGACCAGCGCGGTCTGGTGCAACCTTTCATCGCCATCATGCAGGTGCTGGCCCTGGCGCTGTTGCTCGGGCGCCAAAGCCTGTCTCCCAAACTCGTGGTCGACCTCGCGATCAGCCTGCCGGCGCTGTTTGCCGGTTCCGTGCTCGGCATTGTTGCATTCCGGAACGTGAACGAGATCGGGTTTCGCCGGATCATTCTTGTGCTATTGCTGTTGTCAGGCGCTTCGCTCGCCCTGGCTTGATTTCCCGTGATCGGTCAAGGGCTGCGAAGCTTCAAAGAATCCAGCAGCATTGGCCGAAAGAATCATGACCGCACATCAGCGCAGCGTTTCCGCCTCGATCGATCCCGTGAAGCTCGACCGCCTCGCCGAAGTCGCGGTCAAGGTCGGCTTGCGGTTGCAGCCCGGACAGGATTTGCTGCTCACCGCGCCCTCCGTCGCGCTGCCGCTGGTGCGGCGGATTGCCGAGCACGCCTACAAGGCCGGCGCGGGGCTGGTGACGCCGTTCCTGTCGGACGAGGAGATCACGCTGGCGCGCTATCGTTATGGTCACAACGAGAGTTTCGATCGGGCCGCCAACTGGCTCTATGAGGGCATGGCGAAGGCATTCTCCGCCAACACCGCGCGCCTTGCCATTGTTGGCGACAATCCGATGCTGCTGTCGGGTGAGGACCCGGCCAAGGTGGCGCGTGCCAGCAAGGCCAATTCGATGGCCTATCAGCCGGCGCTGGAGAAGATCGTCAATTTCGACACCAACTGGAACATCATCGCCTATCCGAGCCCGTCTTGGGCGCGGCAGGTATTCCCGGATGTGCCGGAGGATGTCGCCGTGGCGAAGCTGGCGGATGCGATCTTTGCGGCGTCCCGCGTCGATCAGGACGGCGCCGTCGCTGCATGGGAGAAGCACAACGCCGTGCTGCGCGAGCGGACCGAATGGCTGAACGGCCAGCGTTTCCACGCGCTGAAATATTCCGGATCCGGCACCGATCTGACCATCGGCCTCGCCGACGGCCATGAGTGGGAAGGCGGCGCCTCGACAGCGAAGAACGGCATCACCTGCAACGCCAACATCCCGACCGAAGAAGTCTTCACCACGCCGCATTGCCGGCGCGTCAGCGGCCATGTCGTCTCTTCCAAGCCGCTGTCCTACCAGGGCACGCTGATCGACAACATACAGGTCCGGTTCGAGGAAGGCCGCATCGTCGAGGCAAAGGCCTCCCGCGGTGAGGAGGTGCTGAAGAAGGTGCTCGACACCGATGAGGGCGCGGCGCGCCTCGGCGAAGTGGCGCTGGTGCCGCATTCCTCGCCGATCTCCAAGAGCGGGCTGTTGTTCTTCAACACGCTGTTCGACGAGAACGCCGCCTCGCACATCGCGCTCGGGCAGTGCTATTCAAAATGCTTCGTTGGCGGCGACAAGCTGACGCCGGAGCAGATTGCGGGTCAGGGCGGCAACAAGAGCCTCATTCACATCGACTGGATGATCGGCACGGCCGAGACCGACATCGACGGCGTTCACGCCGACGGAAGCCGCGTGCCGGTATTCCGCAAAGGCGAGTGGGCGTGAGGCCCATTCGCGGAGCTGCGCCTACTCCAGCTTAAGTTTGTAGGTCTCCATCGCCGTCTTCGAGAACAGCGCCGTTTTCTCCGCCTCGCTATACTGCGCCGCGAGCCGCTTGAAGGCGTTGAAGATCACCTGATAGCTGCACTGGCCCTTATCGGGCGGAAAATTGCTTTCGAACATGCATCGGTCGGGCCCGAACGTTTCGATGCAGGTTTCGATATAGGGGCGCCATGCGGCGGCGGCCTCTTCCGATGAGGGCGGCTTGGGTCGCAGGTGAAAGTCATAGCCGAGCAGGCACATCGCGAGGCCGCCGAGCTTGACCACGACGTTTTCGCAGCGGGCGATTTCCTGGATCGAAGCCTTCCACTCCGGAAACACTTGCTCGCGCCGGCCGGCAAAGCGGCCGATGCCGGCCGGGCCGCCGCAATGGTCCAGCACGATCCTGGTATCGGGAAAAGCGCGGGCAAGATCGGTGAGTTCGCCGATCTGCGGATGAAACAGCCAGGCATCAAAACTCAAACCGAGCGGCGCTAGACAGGCGAAACCCTTGCGGAAAGTGCCGTCGAGCAGCAGCCCTTTAGGCCGCGTCGCATACATGCCGGCAACGTTGGGATCGGCGTCCCAGGCCGAGGAGTGGCGAATGCCGCGGAAGCGGCCGTTGCCGGCGGCGATCTCCGCTTCCAGCACGGCCCGTGCGCCTTCGCCGAGCAAGAGGTTGACGTGGCTGACGATGCCGGCGCAGATCGCCGCCGTGCCGTAGCCGCCGCTCGCCGCCATCGCGGCAACGCCATTGGCGAACTCGACCTCGCCCACGGGGCGGAACGCTTCCGGGCCATGCTTGCGGTACATCGAGCGGCAGTCGACATAGACGGTCGCGATGATGTTGTGGCCGGAGGCGATGTCGGAGGCCATCTCCTCGATCATGTAGCGCAGCCCGCCGCGGTCCCAGAGATGGTGGTGCGGATCGATGATCGGACGCGCGGGATCGATGATCTCCTCGGTGTGCTGTGCCAGCCAGTCTTCGCGTGGATTCGCATAAAGTCCGCTGCTGGAGGCGGGGGCAGTGCTGGCAGCCATGAGTTTCGCTCCCATTATTGTTGTTGATTGTTACAGGCTCCTCGTCATTGCGAGGAGCGAAGCGACGAAGCAATCCATCTATCCGTTATGCCGCGATATGGATTGCTTCGCTTCGTTCGCAATGATGGTAGTTACCAATAGCGCCCGTAAATTCACACCCCTTCCAGAATGATCACCGTCGGCGTGCCCGGCAGCGTCTCCCGCGAAATCTTCAAGGTCCGCTCGCTACGCTGGTCGATGGTGAATTGCTGGCCGATCAGGCGCATGAATTCGTCAAGCGGCGTGGCGAAGCGGTGCATCGGCAGCACCACGGAGGAGCGCAGGCGCTTGGTAATCTCGGAGACGCCGTCGAGCGACATCGTATAGGTGCCGTCGATCGGCACCATCACGATGTCGAGCCGGCCGATCGCGGCAAAATGCGTCTCATCCAGCTTGTGGTGTAGATGTCCGAGATGGCCGATGCAGAGGCCGGCGACCTCGAAGATGAAGATCGAGTTGCCGTCCTTGAGCATCGCGCCGGAACCCTCGCCATAATAGCGGCGGATATCGGTCGGCACGTTGCGGATATAGACGTCGCCGACGCGGGTCGAGACCTGCGCGGCCTGCCCGTTCTCGCCCCAGCCGTGCAGGACATGCGGAATCTTCGGATCGGGAAATAAAGTGTAATGCGTCGAGTGCGCCCGGTTCATGGTGACGACGTCGGGCAGCCGCCCGGTCCGGTAGGCGCCGTTGAAGTCGGTCGCGATCCGCACGCCCTCGGGCGTATCGATATAATAGGTGGAGTGCCCGACATAGGTGATCGCGACCTCCTGGGATTTGGCGGCAACGCGCCGGAAGCTCGCCGGGATCGCGCTGGGCGGTGCGTTCGCCATCGCCAGGCACTCGCTGCGCAATGGCTGCTGCTGCGCGACTGCCGCAACAATCAGCGAGCCGAGGAGGGCGATGGCGACAGAAAGAGATCGCAACATGACATGACCCGTCTGCGGCAAAGGCCGCGCCTTGCAGTGTATCGCCGAAATCCGCAGCCGTCATGATCAGAATAGCGCACAGCCATTCGCCGGATTTGCTTCATCTGGAGGCGGGCCTGACCTAGTCTGAAATTCAACCAGGGAGGTCGTTTTGTCCGAAAAAGCCGCAACCGCTTCCACGCCGCGCGTGCCATCGTCCAAACGGCTCGAACCATTGCGTCAAGTCGATGCCGGTGCTCTCAGCATCGCCTGTTACGAAGCGGGTCCCGCGGATGGAACGGCCGTGATGCTGATGCACGGCTTCCCCTACGACGTCCATTCCTATGTCGACGTTGCGCCGCAACTGGCGGCGCAGGGCTGCCGCGTCGTCGTTCCCTATCTGCGCGGCTATGGTCCGACGCGGTTTCGCGATGCGAGGACGCTGCGTTCGGGCGAGCAGGCGGCGGTCGGTGCGGACATGATGGCGCTGATGGATGCGCTCGGCATCAAGCGCGCGGTATTCGCGGGCTATGACTGGGGCGGGCGCGCGGCCTGCGTTGGCGCGGCGCTCTGGCCGGAACGCTGCATCGGGCTCGTCTGCGTCAATTCCTACCTGATCCAGGATATTGCCAACGCCATGGTGCCGATGCGGCCTGAACGCGAGGTGGCGCTGTGGTATCAATATTACTTCCATCTCGAGCGCGGCCGCGCCGGCCTCACCGCCAACCGGCGCGAGATCGCGAGGATATTGTGGAAGCAATGGTCGCCGAGCTGGGCGTTCGACGAGGCCTGTTTCGAACGGACGGCGCGGGCCTACGACAATCCGGACTATGTCGATGTGGTGATCCATAGCTATCGCCATCGCTTCGGTCTTGCCGATGGCGATCCGCAATATGCCGATATCCAGCACAGGCTGGCGGCGCTGCCTGCGATCACGGTGCCGTCGATCACGCTTGACGGCGCTAACGATGGCGTCGCCCTCGCGACCGATGGCGCGGCCAGTGCGGCAAAATTCGCCGGCCGCCGGGTCCACCGCGTCGTGACGGGGGCCGGACACAATCTGCCGCAGGAAGCGCCCGAGGCATTCGCGGCGGCGGTGATGGAGCTGATCCGCGCCTAAGGCCGGCCATGATGAGGAGAAGCGCAGCCCTTCACGCTCGCCGCGGGCTAATCTTCCAAGTCGCGGCCAGAATCCCTGATGTCAGTGCGCCGCTGATGACGGCCGCGACCGGAATCGTAACGGCGAGCGCTGCGGTCGCGGCCCAGCCGATCGAGCAGAAGGCTTCCGCGAAGGTCGCCAGCCGCGACGAGGTCTGGCGACGACGAAACTGGCTGCGCTTGGCCTGCACGCGAAACCAGAGCTGGATCGCGGTGGCGGAGACGGTCGCAACGAGGACGCCGAGCGCGGTGACGATTGCCTGCGCCAGCGAAGCAAATGCAAGCGCTGCGATCAACGGTGCGAAGATCGCCGCGATCGCCATCAGCACCACCTCGATCTTGGCGCGGATCACGCCGGACGGCGCTAGCGGCGCGGTGGCGACGAGGTCGGCGGCGTCCTCACCGGAAATCGTCAGCCAGGCGAGGCCGCCGGCAAGCTGGCCCGCGGCCATCACGATCACGGGTGTGATCAGCACGATTGCCGTCGAGCTCTCGGAAAAGCTTCGCCATAGCATCAGGGCTGGCGGCACCAGATACAATAGTTGCATCAGGCTTTGCGACAAAAGCCAGGGATCGCGCCGCAGCAGCAGGAATTCCTTGGTGCGTAGCGCCTGCTGCCGCGAGCCGTTTCGAAACGCTGTCGCGCGCGGTCCGCGCCTGACGGTCCGGGCGGTTGCGGCGACGCTGACAACGGTCTCGGCAAATCTTGGCGAAAAGGATGCCATCACGACGCCGAGCAGCAAAAGGCTGCAGGCCAATAGCCAGGACAGCACCAGGCCGTCGCCGATCGCGGCGCGTGCCGGCCACCATAGCGGACTCTCGAGATCAGGCGCATGGGCGGAGACCGCATCCGAGGTCAGCACCGCAAAGCGCGACAGCGTGCCGTAGGAAAGAATGGCGGCGACCTGCAACGCGATGACGAAGCCGGCGCCGATCACGGCCGCCACGATCTGCGCAACGAGGCGGGTGCGGCTCGGGCCGATCAGCCTGAACAGCAGCAGGGTAATGGCGATTGCAACGGCCGCGGCCGAAAGGCCAATGGCGACGACGAGGCCAAACGCCAGCAGCCAGCGCGCGCCGCCGCCAATCACGAGCACGTCGACAAAGGGCGTCGAAAACAGCAGCGCCATTCCGGTGACCGAGAGCGCAATCGCCACGATCCGCACCGAGAAGACGTTGGCGAGGTTCGCCGGCGAGGACATGATGAGGTCGAGATCGGCGCGGGCATAAAATACCCGTGTCACCGATTCGATGGCCTGCGACAGCATCAACGCCCAGGCGAGGAAGATCGTCGCCGTGATGACGATCAGCTCGGGCTTGCCGAGCGGAAACTGCAGATCGGCGAAGCGGCCGATCACGGCATAGGCCGGCAGGTGCATGATGGCGGCGAATGCGATCAGCAAGATGATGGCGCGCTTCCTTTTTCCCCGGCTGCCGGTCATCATCGCCAGCCATTCGCGCCAGGCGAGGCGGATTTCGTGGCGGGCAAACCAGGAGAGTGCCGCGGCCGAGCTCATGCGGCGGCCGCGGTGGTATCGATGAGCGCGATGAACATATCTTCGAGGCTGGTGTCGCCGCGGCCGTTCTGCTGGCGCAGCTCGGTCAGCGTGCCCTCGGCCACCAGGCGACCCGCGGCGATGACGCCGATCCGGTCGGCCATCCGCTCGGCGACCTCGAGAATATGCGTCGTCATGATCACGGTGCAGCCGGAGCGGACGCGCTCCTGCAGCAACCCCTTGACGTGGCGCGCCGACAGCGCGTCAAGCCCGGTGAGTGGCTCGTCGAGGATGATCAGCCGGGGATCGTGAACCAGCGCGCCGGCCAGCGCGACCTTCTGGCGCATGCCCTTGGAAAAACCTTCGCAGCGCTCGTGCAGATGCGGCTCCAGCCCGAGCGACAGCAGAAGCTGGTGCGCGGAGGGAGCAGACACCGCAGGATCGATGCCCCACAGGCCGGCGACGAATTCGAGATATTCCAGCGGCGTCAGCTTGTCGTAGATCATCGGCTCGTCGGAGACCCAGGCCATGACCTGCTTGGCGGCGACGGGATCGGCAAGCGCGTCGATCCCCAAGATGAAGACCGAGCCGGCATCGGGCTTGAGCAGGCCGGCAACCATGCGCAAGGTCGTGGTCTTGCCCGCCCCGTTGGGACCGAGCAGGGCATAGAATTCACCGGTGCGGATGGTGAGGTCGAGCGCGTCGACCGCCGGGCGGTCAAAACGCTTCGTTAACCTTCGCACCTCGAGCGCCGATACATGCGGTTTCATGATTTCGGGACGATCCAGTTAGGTCATCGCGGACCATGAACCGAAGAACTTTCGGCACGGTGAATTTTGCACGCCAAATCGCAGCGAACCCCGCAACTTCCCGGGCTGCGGCATTTCTCCGCAATTGTTAACGGCGCGGCACGCAGCGCTTTGTTGACAGGGCTTGAACCTTTCGGCTCAATGCAGCGGGACATGTGCCGCTGCGTCGTGGAATACCACGCAGCGTGTAGACACAAGATGCGAAAGAGGCGATCGACAGAATCGCCGGCATCGGGGAGGGAAATGATGCTGGACTTCGTTCAGCAGCTGGTGAGTGGCATCGCGCTCGGCTGCGTCTATGGCCTGATCGCGCTCGGATTTGTGCTCGTTTACAAGGCAACCGAGGTCGTCAATTTCGCCCAGGGCGATTTGATGATGCTGGGCGGGTTCTTCGCGTTCACGTTCATCGGCATGCTCGGCCTCAATTACTGGATCGGATTCGCCGGCGCGGTCGCGGCGATGGCGGCGTTCGGCATGCTGGCCGAGCGCGTCGTGGTGCGTCCGATCCTCGGCTATCCGCAGTTTTCCATCATCATGGCGACGATCGGGCTTGGGTATTTCCTGCGCTCCGTGGTCGGCATGATCTGGGGCACCGACGATTTCAAGATCGAGACGCCGTTCAGCCAAGGCGTGCTGCGCATCGGTTCGCTGGTGCTGGCCTATGACAAGCTCTCGGTGATCGCCGCTACCATCATCCTTTGCGCGCTGTTGTACCTGTTCTTCAACCGCACCACGCTCGGCACCGCGATGCGTGCCAGCTCCGAGAACATGCTGGCTGCCTACTACATGGGCATTCCGGTCAAGCGCGTGGTGTCGATCGTGTGGGCGATCTCCGCGGCAGTGGCGACCGCCGCCGGTGTGCTCTTGGCGCCGATCACCTTCATTCACTCCAATGTCGGCCTGGTGCTGGGCCTGAAGGCGTTTCCCGCCGCCGTGCTCGGCGGCTTCGGCTCGATTCCCGGCGCGGTGGTCGGCGGCGTCCTGATCGGCGTGATCGAGAGCATGGCCGGCTTCTACCTGCCGCAGGGCTGGAAGGACGTCGCGCCCTACATCGTTCTCCTGGTGGTGCTGCTGCTCAAGCCCGAAGGCCTGTTCGGTGTTCATACGCGGAAGAAGGTCTGATGCGATTTCTTTTCAAAACGGACTATGAAGACGACATCAAGCTGTTTCCGCACAGCGGCTACTATATTTCCTACGGCATCCTGGTTGCGTTTCTGCTGATCGCGCCGTTCGTGCTGTCGAGTTACCTGGTCAGCCAATTGGTATTCGTCTGCATCTACGCGACCGTCGGCGTCGGCCTGATGATCCTCACCGGGTTCACCGGGCAGGCCTCGCTCGGTCATGCCGCGTTTCTGGCGATCGGTGCCTACACGGCGGCCTATCTCCAGCAATACAACGTGCCTTTCCCGGTCTATTTTCTGGCCAGCGGCCTGCTCACCGGCGTGGTCGGTGCGCTGGTCGGCTTTCCGGCGCTGCGGCTGACGGGCATCTATCTCGTCATCGCGACGATCTCCTTTGCCTTCATCGTCGAAGAAATCCTGGCGCGCTGGGAAAACGTGACCAACGGCAACGAGGGCATGCGGGTCAAGACGCTGAGCCTGTTCGGCCAGGCGGTGCCGCAGAACGGGCCGACCTTTTATTATCTCTGTCTTGCCGTCCTGGTCCTCACCATCGTCGGCACGCTCAATCTGTTACGGTCGCCCACGGGGCGCGCCTTCGTCGCGATTCGCGACAGCGAGACGGCGGCGCGCAGCATGGGCGTCAACGTTGCGCTCTACAAGGTGAAGTCGTTTGCGATCAGCGCTGGTATCACTGGCCTTGCCGGCGTGCTGTTCGCGCACAAGCTTTCCTTCATCTCGCCGGAAATGTTCACGCTACAGCTCTCGATCGAGTTCATCATCGTGATCCTGATCGGCGGCACTTTCAGCCTGCATGGCGCGGTGCTCGGTGCGATCTTCCTCGTGATGATCGATCCGTTCCTGACCTACCTCAAGGATGATATGCCCAGCGTCATCGCAGGGCTGGCCGCGACCTTCGGCGCCGACAGCATAACGGCCGGAAAAATTCACGCCAACGCCTCGGCTATCGCCTCCGCCAATGGCCTGAAGGGCGCCATCTACGGGATCATCATCGTGCTGTTCGTGCTGTTCGAGCCGCTCGGTCTTTACGGGCGCTGGCTGAAGATAAAACTCTTCTTCCAGCTATTCCCGCTCTACAAGCGCGCCACCTTCAAGCGTCAGAAGATCTACGTGAAATCGGAGCGGAACCGATGAGCTATTTCCGTGCGGAAAACCTGTCTCTGCATTTCGGCGGCCTGAAAGCGGTCGATAAGGTCAGCTTCGCGGTTGAGAGGGGCGAGATCCTCTCGATCATCGGCCCGAACGGCGCTGGCAAGAGCTCGATCTTCAACCTGATCTCGCGGATCTATCCACCGACCTCGGGCAAGATCTTCTTCGAGGACCAGGACATCACCGAGCAGCCGGCTTACGAGATCGCCGGCCTCGGCATTGCGCGTACCTTCCAGAACATCGAATTGTTCGAGAATGCGACCATGCTGAGCAATCTCCTGGTCGGCCGTCACCGCCACTCCACGACGCAACTCTGGCAGGAGTTGTTGTTCCTGCCGAGCGTACGTGCCGGCGAGAAGGCCCATCGCCGGCGCGTCGAGCAGGTGATCGAATTCCTCGACCTCGAAGCCTATCGCGACAAGCTGATCTCGGGTCTGCCTTACGGCGTCCGCAAGGTGATCGAGCTGGCGCGCGCACTGTGCTCGGAGCCGAAGCTGATCCTGCTGGACGAGCCGTCCTCCGGGCTCAACGTCGAGGAGACCGAGGACATGTCGTTCTGGATCCGCGACATGAAATCCGAGCTCGGCATCACCGTCCTGATGGTCGAGCATGACATGACGCTGGTCAACCGCGTCTCCGACCGCGTGATCGCGCTCAATTACGGCCGCGTGCTCGCGATGGGCTCGCCGTCGGAGGTGCAGCGCCATCCCGACGTCGTCGCCGCCTATCTCGGCGCATGAGGATGATGCCATGAGCGCTTCCGATATCATCCTGAGGCTCAGCAATATCGAGAGCTATTACGGGCCGATCATGGCCATCAGAGGCATCAGCCTCGAGGTGCCGCGCGGCCGCATCGTCACGCTGCTCGGGGCCAATGGCGCCGGCAAGACCACGGTGCTCAAGACCATCTCCGGCATTCTCGACCCCCAGAAGGGCTCGATCGAATTTCTGGGCAAGCCGATCCAGCGCATGGAAGCCGACAAGATCGTGCGGCTGGGCCTCAGCCACGTGCCGGAGGGACGCGAAGTGTTTCCGTTCCTGTCGGTGCGCGAGAACCTGATGATGGGCGCCTATCCGCGCAAGAATCGCGACGGCGTCGCCGAGGATCTCGATCGCGTCTATGGCTATTTCCCGCGGCTGAAGGAGCGCATCAACCAGCCAGCCGGCCAGCTTTCCGGCGGCGAGCAGCAGATGCTGGCGATCGGGCGTGCCCTGATGAACCGGCCGACGCTGTTGCTCTTGGACGAGCCGTCGCTCGGGCTGTCGCCGATCCTGGTGAAGGAGATCTTTACTATCATCAAGCGGGTGAACGAGGAGCAGGGCATGTCCATCCTCCTCGTCGAGCAGAACGCCAAGGTGGCGCTGGAGACGGCGCATTACGGCTATGTGCTGGAGATCGGCCGTGTGGTGATGAACGACACCTGCGAGCGGCTGATGAATTCAAAGGATATCCAGGAATTCTATCTCGGCGCCAAGGAAGAGGGCGCCCGCGGCGAGCGGCGCTGGAAAAAGAAGAAGACCTGGCGCTAGGGCATGATGCGGGAAGGTGCACGCCGGCCGTCCGGCAAGATCATGCTTAAGACTAAAGATGCCGCAGGTAAGGCCTTGGCGTTACGAGCGAATTCGAGCTAAGTTCTAACCCTGCTTTTGACCCAAGACCGGCTCCCAAGACCGGTGGCAGATAGCAGGCGACAAGAGGGAGGAAGAGCGCGCATGGCGAAAGCTGCAGTGCTGACGGTCGCCGATACGATCGCGAGAAGTTTTCTCAAATCCGTGGAGACCCGCGGCGACCGCCCGGCCATCCGCGAAAAGAAGTTCGGCATCTGGCAGGCGACCAGCTGGCGCGAATGGCTGCAGATATCCAAGGACATCGCTTACGGCCTGCATGCGAGCGGCTTTCGGCCGGGCGACGTCGCCTCGATCATCGCCAACGCCGTGCCCGAATGGGTCCATGCCGACATGGGCATCCTCTGCGCCGGCGGCGTTTCCTCCGGCATCTATCCGACGGACTCCTCCTCGCAGGTCGAATACCTGATCAACGATTCCTCGACCAAGGTGATCTTCGCCGAGGACGAAGAGCAGCTCGACAAGATCCTGACCTGCCGTTCGCGTTGTCCGACACTGCAGAAGATCGTCGTGTTCGATATGGAAGGCCTCAGCGCGTTCAGCGATCCCATGGTGCTGTCGCTCGCTGAGTTCACCGCGCTCGGGCGCAACCATGCGCAGGGCAGGGAAGCGCTCTGGGACGAGATGATCGGAAGCCGCCGTGCGGAGGATCTCGCCATCCTCGTCTATACTTCCGGCACCACGGGCCCACCGAAAGGCGCGATGCATTCCAACCGCAGTGTGACGCACCAGATGCGCCACGCCAACGATCTGTTTCCGTCGACCGATTCCGAGGAGCGGCTGGTGTTCCTGCCGCTCTGCCATGTCGCCGAACGGATCGGCGGCTATTACGTCTCGCTGGCGCTGGGATCGGTGATGAACTTTGCCGAAAGCCCGGAAACCGTGCCGGACAATCTGCGCGAGGTGCAGCCGACGGCGTTCCTCGCGGTGCCCCGGATCTGGGAAAAATTCTATTCCGGAATCACCATCGCGTTGAAGGATGCGACCACGTTCCAGAACTGGATGTATCGCAATGCGCTCGCTATCGGCAACCGGATGACCGAGTACAAGCTGCAGGGCGACACGCCGCCGCTGTCGCTGCGGCTCGCCAACCGCGCTGCCTATTGGCTGGTGTTCCGCAATATCCGCCGCATGCTCGGGCTCGACCGCTGCCGGCTGGCATTCACCGGAGCCGCGCCGATCGCGCCGGATCTGATCCGCTGGTATCTCGCGCTCGGTCTCGACATGCGCGAGGTCTACGGCCAGACCGAGAATTGCGGCGTTGCCACCGTGATGCCGCCCGATCGCATCAAGCTCGGTTCGGTCGGCAAGGCGGCGCCCTGGGGGGAAGTTGCGATCTCGCCGCAGGGCGAAATCCTGATCCGCGGCGATTTCCTGTTCATGGGCTACTTGAACCAGCCGGAGAAGACCGCCGAGACCATCGACGCCAAAGGATGGCTGCACACCGGCGACGTCGGCTCGATCGACAATGAAGGTTTTGTCCGGATCACCGATCGGATGAAGGACATCATCATCACCTCGGGCGGCAAGAACATCACGCCGTCGGAGATCGAGAACCAGCTCAAATTCTCGCCCTACGTCTCCGATGCCGTGGTGATCGGCGACAAGCGGCCGTATCTGACCTGCCTCGTGATGATCGACCAGGAGAATGTCGAGAAATTCGCCCAGGACCACGACATTCCCTTCACCAACTACGCCAGCCTGTGCCGCGCGCAGGAAATCCAGGATCTGATCCAGCGCGAGATCGAGGCGGTCAACGCCAACTTCGCGCGCGTAGAGACCATCAAGAAGTTCTACCTGATCGAACGCCAGCTCACGCCGGAGGACGAGGAGCTGACGCCAACCATGAAGCTGAAGCGCAGTTTTGTGAACAAGCGCTATGCGACCGAAATCGAGGCCATGTATCGTGAGAAGGCGGTGGCGTAGCGATCTTTAGAACCAAACTATTTGAAAACGGCGAAGGATCGAGAAGGCCCCACCCTTCGCGCAACACGGGCCAAGGAAGAGGAGACTGCAATGTCGAAATCGTTCAAGGTGCTGGGCCTTGCGGTGAGCGCCCTTGCGCTGACGCAATTACCGGCCACCGCCCAGACCAAGGTTACCGATCAAGGCATCTCGGCGAGCGAGATCGTCATCGGCACCCATCAGGACTTGTCTGGCCCGATCAAGTTCTGGGGCGTGCCGGTATCGAACGGCATGAAGATGGCCGTAGAGGAGATCAACTCCGCCGGCGGCATCCAGGGGCGCAAGATCAAGCTGGTCATTGAAGACAGCGGCTACGATCCGAAGCGCGCCGTGCTGGCGTCGCAGAAGATGGTCGAGCGCGACAAGGTGTTCGCCATGGTCGGTCCGATGGGCTCGCCCACCGTGCTCGCGGCGCAGGACATCCTGTTCGATGCCGGCGTGCTGCAGCTGTTCCCGCTGACCGCCGCCGAATTCACCTTCAAGTTCGATCCAGCCAAGCCGCAGGAACGGCTCAAGTTCAACAATTTGCTGCCTTACGTTGAAAGCACGCGCGCCGCCGTCAAGTACATGATGGAAACGAAAAACTTCAAGAAGCCTTGCATCATGTACCAGGACGACGAGTACGGAAAGAACGTGCTCGACGGCTTCAACCAGCAGCTCGAGGTGATGAAGGTTCAGCCGGCCTCGGTCACCAGCTACAAGCGCGGCGCTTCCGACTTCAGCGCGCAGGTCGCCAAGATGAAGTCCGACGGCTGCGATATGGTACTGCTCGGCGCGGTCATCCGCGAGCCGATCGGGGCGATGGGGGAAGCCAAGAAGCTCGGATGGGACGTGACCTTCCTCGGTGCCACGCCTGTGAACGTGCTTGAAGTGCCGGCTCTCGGCAAGGAAGCGGTCGAAGGGCTCTATGCGGCCTCGGGCTTCGAAATCCCCTACGAGGACACCGCCAAGGGCAAGGTCAAGGATTGGCTCGCCAACTACAAGAAGATGTTCGGTTCGGACGCCAACACGCAGGCAATCATCGGCTACAATGCGATCCAGACCTTTGCCTTTTATGCCAACAAGGCGGGCAAGGATCTGACCGGGCAGAAGATGCTGGACGCGCTGGAATCAGGCGAGCAATTCCTCGACATCTTCAACTCGCCGCCGACCAAGTTCTCCAAGACCAACCATCTCGCCAACACCATCACCCAGGTCCAGCAGGTCAAGAACGGCCGCTGGGTGCTGGTCAAGGAAGGCCTGATGTTCTGATAAGGCGTTCACTCGGATGACAGCGAGCTGGACAAGGGCTGCGCGAGACGATCGCGCAGCCCTTTTTGTTTGGCTTGAGCGGTTAGTTCGGACAGCAAACGTCGTCATTGCGAGGAGCGAAGCGACGAAGCAATCCATCTATCCCCGTGCGGAGAGGTGGATTGCTTCGCGGAGCCTGTCATCGGGCGCGCATTCGCGCGACCCGTTGGCTCGCAATGACGAAACCGCCGCAGCCCGGCTCTATTGTTGCAGCACCTGCTGCAACTGGTCGCCGAGGATCGCGGGCTCCACCGGCGGCAGATAGGTGAGGCCGGCTGCCTTGGCGAGGTCGGCGATGGTTCCCGCCGTCTGCAACTCGGAGAGCGCTTTGTTGACCAGGACGATGAGCGCGGGATCGCTGGCGAGGCCGACATAGCCCCGGTTGACGCCGATCGGATAATAGTAGCCGGACGCCGTGAGCTTGCTGTCCGGATGGGCGGCGCGGTGGGCGTCGAAGCGGCGCAGGTCGAGCAATGTGGCATCGAAGTCGCCGCGATTGAGCGCACCGAGCAGATCGTCCCGCCCCGGAACCAGATGGGTGATGTCGTCGATCAGCCGTCCCTTGTCGAACGTCATTAGGATCGCATCGGCCAGCGTGCCGCTTTCGATCACGATACGAAGCCCGGCGAGATCACGGATGCCGAAGATCTTGCGGCCCTGCGCCTTCTCGCCGAGCACCACGGTGAGCGGTGAATAGACATAGGGCTGGCTTGGGGCCAGCACGCCGACCGGCACGCGGCGGCGGCGGTCGTCGCGGGTCGCGCCTTCGAAATCCGGCAACCTTGCCGTCTTGACGCCGGGCACCACCAGCGCGTCCTTGGTCAGCGCATAACTGCCGACCAGTGAACAGCGGCCATCGGACAGCAAGGCGTTGGCTTCGAGCGCCGGGCTCGAGGTTTCGTCGAGCTTGCTTTCAAACCATTGGATCTTGAGCGGCCGCCCCAAGCGTGCCGCAACCGCCTCTGCAAGTACGACGTCGAACCCGCTGTCGGGCTTGCCGCTCTGATGCAGCGAAAGCGGCGGTACGTTCTCGTCGAGACAAATCTTGAGTGGATCTTCAGCCGCGTGCACCGTTGTTGCCGTCGCCAGCAGTGCGGCGGCAAAGGCCAGCCGGCGCTTCATGGCTTCCTCCGGCTCGACACGAAAGCCCAGATCTCCGTGATCTCCTGATCGCTCAAAATGTCCTTCCACGGCGGCATGTTGTTCTTGCCGTGCTTCACCGTGTTGACGAACCGCGCGTTGTCATCAGGAAATGCGCGCAAGTCTGGCGCGACCGTTCCCGCTGTCACCATATTCGGGCCATGGCAGTGCGAGCACTTCTGCGCATAGGTGGTTCGGCCGGGAGCAATCAGCGCCTGATCGCTGACAGCCGCCTGTTGCTGTGCGGTGGCCGGCATCGTCATCCACGCGATTATAGCCATCGCAGCGGCGGCAATAGATGCCGCCGTCAACCTGGGTACCCTGTCGATCATCCGCGTTCCGCGATCAGTTCTTTACCGCGAACACCCACAGCGACCCGCCGGTCGGCACGTTGGCAAGCCGCTCATCGCCGGAGAAGATCGAGTAGACGCCGCCGTAACCGCTGGTGACGGCGACATACTGGACGCCGTCCTGCTGCCAGGTCACCGGCTGTCCTTCGATGCCGGAGCCGGTCTGGAAGCTCCACAGCTTCTTGCCGTCGTTGGCGTCGAAGGCGTCGAACTCGCCGGTCAACTGGCCGGAGAACACGATCCCGCCGGCCGTCGACAATACGCCCGAGAATCGCGGTATGTCGCTTCCGACTTCCCACTTGGCCTTGCCGGTCATGGGATCGATGGCCTTGAGATAGCCGCGCGGACCGTTGGGCCACGCCCAGGGATCCGTCAGGTCCATGCCGAGATACCATTCGCCCTGCTTGAAGACGGCCGGCTCGGACTTGTAATTGCCGCCGATGTTGAGCGTGTTGGCGTAGGCGAGGCCGGTCTGCGGGTTGTACGACATCGGCTCCCAGTTCTTGCCGCCGAGGATCGACGGCTGAACCAGGACTTTCTTGCCGTCGCGGGCGTCCTTGGAGACATCGGTCTCGATCGGACGGCCCGTCTTCATGTCGATGCCGCTGGCCCAGTTGACGGTGACGTAGGGATTGGCCGCGAGCAGTTTGCCGTTGGTCCGGTCAAGTACGTAGAAGAAGCCGTTGCGATTGGCGTCCATCAGGACCTTGGTGGGCTTGCCTTCGATGGTCATGTCGGCAAGCACCATCTCGGCGACGGCGTCGTAGTCGAACGGATTGTTCGGCGAGAACTGATAGTGCCATTTGATCTTGCCGGTTTTCGGCTCCAGCGCCAGCACCGCGCAGGTGTACAGATTGTCGCCGGGGCGGACCGCCGCGTTGAACGGCCCGGGATTGCCGACGCCCCAATACACCGTGTTCAGCTCCGGATCATAGGAGCCGGTGATCCAGGTCGATCCGCCGCCGAGCTTCCACGTGTCACCCTTCCAGGTGTCGCCGCCGGGCTCGTCGGGGCTCGGTACTGTGTGGGTCCGCCACAGGCGCTTGCCGGTTTCCGGATCATAGCCATCGATGAATCCGCGCGTACCGAACTCGGCGCCGGAAATGCCTGTTATGACCACGCCGTCGGCGACCAGCGGCGCCACGGTCATCGAATAGCCTTCCTTGAAGTCGGCCGCTTTCTGCCGCCACAGCTCCTTGCCGGTCTTCATGTCGAGCGCGATGACATGGGCATCGAGCGTGGTGCGAAAAAGCTTGCCGTTGTGAATCGCACCGCCGCGATTGATGATGCCGCAACACACGATGCGCGGCGTCTCTGCTGGATACTCGACCTTGGTTTTCCAGATCTGCTTGCCGGTCTTGGCGTCGACCGCCATCGTCGCGTTGTGGCTGGTGATGTAGATGATGCCTTGGTATACCAATGGCTGTGACTGCGCGCTTCGATCGTCGGCGAAGCTGTAGTTCCACACCGGCACCAGGTTCTTGACGTTATCCTTGTTGATCTGCGTCAGCGTGCTGAACCGCTGCAGATTGTAGCCCATACCGTAATTGAGAACGTTGCTTGTATCGGCCGCTCCCTTGACCAACTGCTCGGTCGTCTGAGCGCTTGCACCGAGTGGCGCAAGAAATACAAGGCTTGCGGCAAACGCAATGCTCTTCATGCTGTCCCTCCCAATGAACTTTAAGCGCGCCTATTTTCTGGCACTGTGCAGCAACAATCTTCCTGAAACGGGAAAGCGTCAATACGAAAGTCGAAGATGACGCGTGAGCTGCGCACGAAGCGATGCACCAAACTACGTCGGGTGATGTTTCGAAGATGCAATCGGCTTACGGCTGCACCGCACCATTGATTGCGCGGCGAGGAATATCCGGCAAGGAAAGCAGATTGTTGCCGATTGTCACCGCGCAACATTTGCGCGCGGTCAGTCGTCAGTCGGTGTATTCGGCTGGCTGGTTCGCGAAGGCGGCCAGTGAGCTCGTGACGAGCGAAGCCGCGGGCTTCCGGTTCGAGGCATCGGCGAGCAGGGAGGAATCGGTATATCGCATCACGCCCCGTTCACTGATCACGAATGTCGGACGGAAGTTCCTGACGTCGGCATCGGCAACCATTGCCATGCGGCGGTTGTCGAGTATCAGCCAGCGTCCATCGAGCCGCGCAGCGGCGACCGCGTGGTCCTCGCCACGAATGGTGTCGTGCAAGACCACAATTCTGAGATCGTCGGACGTGAGCCCGGCGCGTCGCAACGCGACGAACTTTGCGATCGCGTAATCCTCGCAGTCGCCGCCGCCGCGTTCGAGCGTTGCGAGCGGCGATGTCCAGACGTCGATCTGGCCGTGTTGCGCGATGTCATTGACCGGCCGGATCGCAAGATTGATGGTGCGGTTGATTTCGCCGAGACGGGCGCGGCCGTCGCGCTGGCGGGCGGCGCCGACAATGTCGAGGAATTTGATTGCGGCCTGTGAGACGCAGCCGTCACGGTCGCCTTCGCAGAGCTCGAGCTGCACCATCTCGTCGTCGAGCCGGCGCTGCACACCGAGCCATTTGTCGAGCAGTCCGCCGCTGGTGAGGGAGATGGTGGCGAGGGCGAACGGCTCCGCCGATGGCTGGACCTCGACCGCCGCCGTCGCCGGCGTATCCGCTGTCTCAGCCCGCAGCCCCGCGGGTGCGAACCAGGCCAGGCCGCACGCGACGATGCCCGCACGCCATGCGCGTGCGTAGACCGACAACCCCATCTGACGCCCCTTGTCCGGGCATCGGCGGGCGTGGAGGGCCTGCGCGTGACCGGATCATTTGCAGGCGACAGGATGGGCGGATGGGCTTTTGATCTGCTTAAGGCGAGGGGCGGCCGGCGGCCGAGTTGCGAAATAGCCTGAAGGAGATCTTACCGGTTGCGGCCGACATCACCGGTGCGCACCCGGCTCCGGCGGCTGGTGGATTAACCTAATCGGGCGGGCCGGTCGGAGGGGCTTACAACCCCAGAACGGCCATCGGTCTCGCGGTGCATCTGGCGATTCCAGTAGCTGGACTTTGGCGCCAAGGCAGCCTTGGATCCCCTAAGAGAGAGCCGGATTCGGTGCGGTGCGGCGAAGATAAGTTATTCTGACTATTGGCCTTTGTCCCTGGGCGCGGGCGCTGCCTAATTTTTCGGTTCGGCGTGTGAAATTTGGCCTTGCCATTGCCATACTCCCGCCCGACAGTTCCCCGGTCCTTTTCGGACCTGTTGCAGGCACACCTCATATAGAGGGTGTTCGCGGCGTGCGTACTTTTGTGTTGGTTACCTGCGTGGTATGAAAATCCCGCAGGGAAATTTTATAATTCTTAACCATTTAGATGCGGTGCCCCATTGAACTACGCCGGCAAATTCGGATCGGGCGGACTTGATCCCCTCGCCGGCGCGGACATTGACCTTGGGCCGCTGTCACAGCACGGCCATCTTTCGTCTTCCAGCAAGCTTCACGTCGACAAGATTTCGACACAGGCGCCTTCCGACGCCATAATTATTTCTGATGCTCATCTGCTCTTCCATGGCGACTTCAAGCGGTCCGGCGTTGACCTCGTCCTGAGCAGCGGCGACCACGAGGTGGTGCTGCGCGACTACTTCAAGGGCGAGAAGCGCGCGGCGCTGGCCTCGCCCGATGGCGCCCATCTCACCGGCGACATCGTCAGCGCGCTGAGCGGGCACATGCAGTTTGCGCAAGCCGACGGCAGCGGCAGCGTGGCGCCGGCCATCATCGGGCATGTCACCAAGCTGACCGGGAACGCGACCGCGATCCGCAACGGCGTGTCTGTCATCCTGAACCAGGGCGACACCGTTCACAAAGGCGATGTCGTCCAATCCGGCTCGGATTCGACGCTAGGCATCACCTTCATCGACGGCACCGTGTTCGGCCTCGCCTCGAACGCCAGGATGGTGCTCAACGAAATGGTCTACGACCCCAACGGGTCGGACAACAAGTCGCTGCTAAGCCTGGTGCAGGGCACGATCTCCTTTGTCGCCGGCGCCACCGCCAAGAAAGGCGATATGAAGATCGACACGCCGGTCGCGACCATGGGCATCCGTGGCACCGCGGTGTTGGTTGAGATCGATTTCGAAGTGCCCGGCCAGGGCATCGCGCCGCCCGCGAAATTCCAGGTGCTGATCGAGCCCGATGGCACCACCGGCTCCTACATCCTGTACGACAAGACGACGCTGACGCAGATCGCGACGGTCAACCGGGCCGGTACGCAGACGATTATCAACGGCCAGGGCGGGGTCAGCTTCCAGTCCTCGGTGCAGTTGTCGCCCGATGCGCAGAAGATCATCAGCGACGTTTTCTCGCTGAAGTTCACCGACCTGAACAACCCGAACACCAAGCTCACGACCAATTTTACCGATACGATCCAACCGGAAACGCTGTTCCTCAAGCTGGCAAGCAACAGTGTCGTTCCGGTCACGCTGCAATTCCTCAACATTCCGGAACGAGTGGCCGCCGGGCAGGATGCTGCCCCGGTCGAAAAACTCGTGCACATTCCCGGCCCACCGCAGGCGGTTGCGTTTGGCGGCGCGGTTACCGAGCGGGCCGGTGTCACCGCCAACCCGGCCGTCGACACAGTGTCCGGCACGGTCACCTATCTCGACGTCAATGCTGGCGACACGCCGAGTGTCAGCACGCAATTTTCGTCCTACACCTACAAGAATGCGCAGGGTGTCGAGGTCACGGCGACACTGACGGCGCAGCAAAAGGCGGCGATCACGGCGGTCGAAGTCCCGCTGGTTGTGGCACAGGACCCCAACGGCAAGAACATCGGCACCGCGACCTGGACTTATAACGTCTCCGACGGCGCGTTCGACTTCCTCGCTGCCGGCGAGACGCTGACGCTGACCTACATGGCGCGGGTCGACAACAACTACGCGCCGAGTAACGAGACGACGTTCGTGCCGTTCACGATCGTCGTCACCGGCACCAACGACAAGCCGACGCTCTCCGCGACCGCCGGCGAAATCACCGAGCGGATCGGCACCGGCAATACGGCGGTCGATACCGTGACGGGCACCGTCACCTTCGCCGACGTCGACCTGACCGACCGACCGGTCGTCAGCGCGGCGATCTCCACGAGCGATCCGTTCCGCTACTACGACGCCGAGGGCAACGACATCACCGCGACGCTGACGGCGGAGCAACTCGCGGCAGTCCTCGCCGTCGAGGTGCCGCTCAGCGTGGTGCAGACGGCCGGCAACACCAATAACGGCACGGCGACCTGGAGCTACAGCATCGAGGACAGCAAGTTCGATTTCATCGCCGAAGGCGAGACGCTGGTCCTCAATTACATCGCCAAGGTCGACGATGGCCATGGCGGCGTCGTCTCCATCCCGATCACGGTCACGATCCAGGGCGCCGACGTCGTCGTCGTCGGCACCAACGACGTGCCAACTATCGACACAACCAGCGACGCCTTTGCCGAGCTTTCCAACCCCATCCAGCCGAACCCGACCGGCTCCAACGCGCTCCATGTCGCGGCCGGCACTATCACCTTCACCGATGTCGATCTGACGGACCGCCCGGTGGCGAGCGCCGCCTTCACCTCGTTCAGCTACCTCGACGCATCCAGCGTCAACATCACTTCGCAGCTCACGGCCAAACAGCTCGCGGCGATATCAGCCGTCGAGGAGCCGCTGACGGTGGTACAGGCCACCGGCAATACCAACAATGGATCGGCGAGCTGGAGCTACAGCGCGGCTGACGGCGTCTTCGATTTTCTCGCCGACGGCGAAATATTGACGCTGACCTACACCGCAACCGTCGATGACGGGCATGGCGGCGTCGTGACCAAGCCGATTACCATCACCGTTACCGGCAGCAACGATACCGTTGAAATCACCAGCGATCCGCAAGTCGCGACCATTTCGGAAAAGCCGGACACCCACGGCTCGGCGGCATCAGATACGGCGAGCGGGGCGATCACCTTCATCGATCCCGATCTGTCGGATACGCATGTGGCCCGGATCACCGGCATTCACGCCTCCGGCGTCAAGACCGGCCTCGCCAACGGCACGGTTCCGCTCGGCTGGCTGTCGCTGGGGACGCTGAGCGATGCCACCGACGGCGTGCAGGGCTCGCAAAACTGGTCGTTCTCGGCGCCGGACAGCTATTTCGACTACCTCGCCAGCGGCGAGACGGTCACGCTGACCTATACGGTCGAGGTCGACGACAACCATGGCGGCGTCACCTCGCAGGAAGTCGCCGTTACCATCCAGGGCCGCAACGACGCGCCCGAGATCGCCGCCATCGCGCAGCAGAACCTCACCGAGCAGACCGGTACTGCGGCGCTGACCAAGACGATTCCGGTCACCTTCACCGATCTCGACCTGTCCGATGTCGGCCACACCGCAAGCATCACCGGTGCGGCGGCGTCCGGCGTCACCGCCGGCCTTGCACTCGATGCGGCCGCGCTGATTGCGCTGGTGACGCCCGGCACGGTGACTAAGAATGCCGGCTCTACGGCGGGCTCGGTCAACCTGTCATTCTCCGCCGCCTCGACCGCGTTCGATTATCTCGCCAAGGGTGAGGTGCTGACGCTGACCTATACGGTTTCGGTCAACGATGGCGATGGCGGCATAACGCCGAAAACATTCGTCGTCACCGTTACCGGCACCAACGACGCCCCCGTGATTGCCGGCATTGCGCAGCAGAATCTCACCGAACAGACCGACACGTCAGCACTGACCACAACAATCCCGGTCACCTTCACCGACGTCGACCTGACGGATGTCGGCCACACCGTCAACATCACCGGTGTGGTGGCGTCCGGCAAAACCACAGGTCTTGCGCTAGACGATGCCGCGCTGATCGCGCTGGTGACATCGGGTGGGGTGACCAAGAATTCCGGTTCGTCTGCCGGCTCGGTCAACCTGTCGTTCGCGGCGGCTTCGACCGCGTTCGACTATCTGGGGCAAGGCGAAGTCCTGAAGCTGACCTATACGGTCTCGATCAATGATGGCGACGGCGGCACGACCTCGAAGGCTTTCGTCATCACCATCACCGGCACCAATGACGATCCTGTCGTTGCGACGGCGGACGTGACGGGCGCGGTGACGGAACAGGTCGCGCCCGCGGGCAATTTGACGGACGCCGGCGCCATTGCGCTGGCGGATGTCGACCTGACCGACACCCACGCCATCAGCCCGACCATCACGGCTTCGGCCGGTGCGCTGGGTGCGTTGAGTGCAACGGTGAGTCCAGACACCGTCAACGGCGCCGGCGGCATCATCAACTGGAGCTACAGCGTTCCAGATGCGGCCGTCGAGTATCTTGCGAAGGGCGAGACAAAGGTCGAGCATTTCACGATCACGCTCGATGATGGCCACGGCGGCACGGTCAGCCGCACGTTAGATGTCACCATTACCGGCACCAACGACGCGCCGGTACTGACCGCTTTGCAGCCATCGCTGGCACCGATCACCGAAGATGCGCCGGCCAGCACCGGTCAGACCATTGCCTCTTTCCTTGGGGCCAGCATTACCGACGTCGATCATGGCGCGGTGCAGGGCATCGCGATTACCAGCACGACCGGCGGACATGGTCACTGGGAATATTCCACCGACGGCACCACATTCGTCGCTTTCCCGTCAGTGTCGACGACAGCGGCGCTGCTGTTGGCGTCTACTGACTTGATCAGGTATGTGCCCGACGGCGGGAACGGTGAAGCGGCTACGATCACCTACCTGGCCTGGGATCAAACGACGGGAACCAGCGGTACGACGGCGGACGTATCGCTCGCGGGCGGCTCCACGGCGTTTTCCGTGGTGTCGGATACGGCAACGGTGATCGTAACGCCGGTCAACGATGCGCCGGTGGTCGAACCGGGCGTGTCCACCAAGGTGGCGCAGCTCGCGAACGATAATGGTGTAGCCGTCTTCGACGGCCACTTCTTCTTCGGCAGCGACAAGCTTACGGTTAACGATCCCGACGGCGCCCTGCATGGAATTGCCATTACCGGGGTCGATAATGGTGGGGCGGGAGGAAGCTGGGAATATCAGCTTCCCGGTGGGGAGTGGTTCACGATCGATCTGGCCTATGGTGACGTCCTGCTGCTATCCGCCGACGCCAAGGTACGCTTCAACGGCTCCGGCAGCGGCGACACCGAGCATCTGACGTTCCTGGCCTGGGATGGCACCGATGGCTCGGCCTCCGGCTTGATCATTGCCATGCCGCAGCTGACCGGCGGGACGACGGCGTTCAGTAGCGGATCCTACAGCGTGGGTGCCAAGAACGACGCGCCAGTCAGCAACACCAGTCAGTTCGCCCTCGCCGAAGACCCGATCGACGGCAAGGCCGTGATCTTCTCGACCGCGCAGGACGATATCCTCAAAGGCGGCGCAGGCGCCGACCACTTCGTGTTCGCGGCCGACATGGGTCACGACAAGATCATCGATTTCGCGCCTGGCGAGGACAAGATCGACCTTCTGGCCAATCTGCCGTTCAACCCCGATGATGCGGCGTCCTTCGACGCTTGGGTCAACAGCAGCGCTGTCGCGCAGGTCGGGGGCAACACCCTGATTCAGTTCGACGGAAACAACAGCATCCTGCTGCAGCACGTTGCCAAGACGAACCTGCACATGAGCGACTTCCTTCTGCATCCCGGCGGCAGCGGCAGCATCTGATCCGGCGGCCCGGGAGCGGGCTTTTCGCGCAAATCCAGCATGCCTGAGCCGTCGATGCGTGGTATCCAGACAGCATGAAACGACTGCGGGCCCTACCCAGATGGTTCTCGCGGCGCATCGGCTACGCCCGGCTGCTGTGCCTTGTGCTCCTGATCGGGTTCGCCGCACTGCGGGTAGCCGATCCGGCGCCGGTCGAGGAAATCCGCGTCAGGACGTTTGACGCGTTCCAGCGCATCGACCCCCGCAAGAAGACCACGCGGCCGGTGACCATCGTGGATATCGACGACAAGAGCCTGGAAAAGTTCGGGCAGTGGCCGTGGCCGCGGACGCGGATTGCCGAGCTCATTACCGAGCTGACGCGGCTCGGCGCTGTCGTGATCGCGTTCGACGCGGTGTTTTCGGAACCCGACCGGCTCAACCCGGCCGTGGCGGCCGAGGCCTTCCCGCAGCTCGATGAGGAAACCCGCGCCAAGCTGCGCAAGATGCCGAGCAACGACCAGATCCTGGCCGATGCCATCACGAAGTCGCGCGTCGTGCTCGGCGAGTCGGGCCTGCCGGAGGAAATCGTAGCGCTTGACAAGACGCTGCCGGTCACCGGCCTTGCGATGCTCGGCGAGGAGCCGCAGCGCTTCATGTACGAATTTCCCGGCCTTTTGCGCAACGTGCCGGTGCTGGAGCACGCCGCCGCCGGGCGCGGCCTGTTCACCATCAAGCCCGAGCGCGACGGCATCGTGCGGCGGGTGCCGATGATCATGCTGGCGCAGGGCCAGACCATGCCGTCGCTGACCTTCGAGATGCTCCGCGTCGCCAGCGGTTCCGGCACCATCCTGATCAAGGCAGAGAAGGGCGGAATCAAGAGCCTCGGCATCGGACGCGTCCAGATTCCGACGGATAAGAACGGCCAGCTCTGGGTTCACTACGCGCGCAACGACGCCTCGATCTACGTTCCCGCCGTCAACGTGCTGGAGAAGAACGTCGCGCCCGACATGATAGCGGGCAAGCTGGTCTTGATCGGCACCTCGGCGGTCGGCCTCAACGACATCAAGACCACGCCGGTCGCGCGCGCCATGCCCGGCGTGGAGATCCATGCCCAGGTGCTGGAAAGCGCGCTGTCGGGTGCTGTCATCTCACAGCCAGTCAACGGTATCGTTCTCGAATTCGCGGCAGCAATGCTGTTCGGGCTGCTGGTGATTGCGTTGGCGCCGCTGTTTGGCCCCGTCTCGCTGGTCGTCGTCGGAGGCGCCTTTGCAAGCGTGCTGGTCGGAACGTCGGCCTATTTTTTCACGCAGCACCGGCTGCTGATCGACTTCACCTATCCCCTGATGTCGACCACCGCGCTCTATCTGACGCTGATCTTCGCCGCCTTCGTGCGCGAGCAGCAGCAGCGCAAGAAGATTCGCTCGGACTTCGCGCAGTATATGTCGCCGGTGTTGGTCGAGCAGATCGCACAGCATCCGGAAAAGCTGGTGCTCGGCGGCGAAGAGCGCGAGATGACCATCATGTTCTCCGACATGCGCGGCTTCACCTCGATCTCGGAGACCTACAAAGACGATCCGCAGGGCCTCACCACGCTGATGAATCGTTTTCTGACGCCGCTCACCAACGCGATTCTTGCGCGCAAGGGCTATATCGACAAGTACATGGGCGACGCCATCATGGCGTTCTGGAACGCGCCGCTCGACGACAAGGACCACGAGCTCAACGCCTGCGAGGCGGCGATCGACATGCTGGAACGCGTCGACGAGCTCAACCGGGAGCGCGAGCAGGAAGCCAAGGAGGCGGGGCGTCCGTTCATTCCGCTCAATATCGGCGTCGGCCTCAACACCGGTATCTGCGTGGTCGGCAACATGGGATCCGATCTCAAATTCAACTATTCGGTGTTCGGCGACAGCGTCAACGTGGCCTCGCGCCTGGAAGGCCAGTCCAAGGAATACGGCTTCCCCATCATCGTCGGCTCCAAGACCGCGCTGGCGGTCAAGGACAGGTTCGCCATTCTCGAGCTCGACTTCATCATGGTGAAGGGCAAGAAGGAGCCGGAGGTGATCTACGCCATCGCCGGCCGCGAGGACGTTGCGCAGTCCGGCCGCTTCCAGCGCCTGCGCAACCTGACGATCGAGATGCTCGCCTGCTACCGCAGCCGCGATTGGGATGGCGCGCTCGCCGCAATCGAACGTGGCCGCAAGACCGACGAGGCCAATGCGCTGGAGCTGCTGTACGATTTGTACGAAGCGCGCATCCGCAATTTCCAGCAAGCCCCGCCGCCGGTGGACTGGAACGGCGCCTTTGCGCTGCTGACGAAATAGTTTACCCGCACTGTCATCACTCGCGAAAGCGGGTGATCCAGTACGCCGTGACGCCAGCGAGATAGCCGGAAGGCCGCGGCGTACTGGATACTCCGCTTTCGCGGAGTATGACGAATGCTGCGCGCGGCGCGAATGTCCTACCTCACGATTGCCTACTCCAGCCCGATCTGCGTCAAATCCTGGAACCAGTGCTGCGCCTGCACGAACTTCTTCACTTTCGGCGACAGCGCGTGCGGGTTGGTGTCGTGCACCACCCACACCAGCGTGGCGTCGTCGACGATCTGCGCATGGGCCTCCGCCAATAGCTCGTCCTGCTTGACGACATCAAAGGTCTGCTTGGCTTCGTCGATCAGCGCATCGACCTTGGGGTTCTTGTAGCCGCCCCAGTTAACGCCGACAGGCGCGACCTGGCCGGAGTGGAAGAAGCGCACGATGGCATAAAGCGGATCGGACGTGACATAGGCGATGTTGTTTGAGGTGATGTTCGCGTTCATCTCGTCGGCTGCGCCCTTGCGCCAATGCGTATAGAGCGTCTCAAGCTCGACCACCTTGAAGTCGATCTCGATGCCGATTTCCTTGAAACTTTGCTGCAAAAATTCGTTCATCGGCAGCGAGAGCATCTGCCCCGTGCCGCCTTGCGCGATGATGAAGGTCGTCTTCAGCGGCTTATCCTTCGAATAGCCGGCTTCCTCGACCAACTTCTTGGCCGCAGCGACGTCGTATTTGTGCTCGAAGGTCGGCTTGCCGAACCACGGGCTCGACGGGTCGACCTGGCCCTTGGCGGGCTTGGCGAGGCCGTTCATCAATCCGACCACCGCGTCGCGGTCGATCGCGAGGTTGAGTGCCTTGCGCAGGCGGATGTCGGTCCAGGGCGAGCCGGGCAGCACGCTCAGATGATAGTTCCAGACATGCGGCGTGACGTTGTCGACGATCTTCATGCCGGCGGATTTGAGCTGCGGCACGGCATCCGGCGCCGGGGTCTCGATCAGATCGACCTGTCCGGCCAAGAGCGCATTGGTGCGCGTCAGTGCTTCCGGCATCGGGATCAGCACGATCTTGTCGGCCTTCGGAAGCCGCTTCTTGTCCCAGTAGTCGGCGTTCTTGGTCAGCTCCGCGAGCTCGCGCGGCACCAGCTTTGTCAGCTTGAACGGCCCAGTGCCGGAGGGCTGGCTGGCGAACTTGTCCCAGTCCTTGCCGAGCTTTTCATATTGCGCAGGGCTGGAGACCAGAAACCACAGCATCTGGTACGGGAAGAATGAATCGACCGTCTTGGTGGTGATCTCGATCGTGTCGTCGTCGATCTTGGCGTAACTCGCGACCGAGGGCAGGCGGGTCTTGACCTGTGCGCTCTGCCGCTTGTCGAACTGCGGTGCCTTGTCATTGAGCACCTTGTCCAGATTCCAGATCACGGCGTCAGCGTTGAAATCGCTGCCGTCGTGAAATTTGACGCCCTTGCGAAGGGCGAAGCGCCATTTCTTCTTGTCCTGCTCGTCGACCTTCCATTCGGTCGCAAGCCCCGGCACCAGTCTGCCGGGCCGGTCGGACACATCCATCTCCCACGCGACCAACGGATCGTAGATCGTATAGGCCGAGAACTGATAGGCGCCGGCGCCGCGGTCGGGCTGGCCTGTGGTCAGCGGAATGTCCGCCATCGATATGCCGTAGCGCACAACGGTCTCCGCCTGCGCCGAAATTGTAGGCAGGCCAAGAGAGAATCCGAGGGCTATTGCCGGGGCAGCAAGAAGCATCGAATATCGGGTGCGCATGATTTAAGCTCCATCGGGCAGGGTGAAGTTAAAAAATGCAAACTTGGTGCCAGATGGAGCATGGAAGGCGCACTTGCATGCACATACTCATGAGAGTTGTGTGGCTAAAAGCCTCTGGCGGCGCGCCATCCTTGGCACAGGCGTTGCATACCGTTGCATAAGAATTAGTCACCCAAGTCGAGAAGGGATTGCTGCATATGCGTAACGAAAAATCGAAGAAGACGGCCACCGCGTGGCTGCTGGCGACGGCGCTGGTGGTCGGTCTGCCGCAACTGGCGAGCGCCGAGACGGTGCTGCGGATCGGCATGACCGCCGCCGATATTCCGCGCACGCTCGGCCAGCCCGACCAGGGCTTTGAGGGCAACCGCTTCACCGGCCTGACCATGTATGACGGGCTGACGATGTGGGACCTGTCGTCAGCCGACAAGGCGAGCGTGATGATTCCCGGGCTCGCGACCGAATGGAAGGTCGACGAGTCCGACAAGAAGAAATGGACCTTCAAGCTGCGTCCCGGCGTCAAATTCCATGACGGCAGCGACTTCAACGCCGATGCCGTGGTCTGGAACGTCGAGAAGGTGCTGAAGCAGGATGCGCCGCATTTCGACGCCAGCCAGGTTGGCGTCACCGCCTCGCGCATGCCGACGCTGGCTTCCGCCCGCAAGATCGACGACATGACGGTGGAATTGACCACCAAGGAGCCGGACAGTTTTCTGCCGATCAACCTGACCAATCTGTTCATGGCCAGCCCTTCGAAGTGGCAGGCGCTTTATGACAAGGCTGAAGGTGCCGACGCCAAGGCCAAGTCACAGGCCGCCTGGGCGGCGTTCGCCAGGGCCGCCTCGGGCACCGGCCCGTGGAAGATGTCGAAGTTCACCCCGCGCGAGCGGCTCGAACTGGTCAAGAACGAGGGCTATTGGGACAAGGGCCGCGTGCCCAAGATCGACCGCATGGTGCTGCTGCCGATGCCGGAAGCCAATGCCCGCACCGCGGCATTGCTTTCAGGCCAGGTCGATTGGGTCGAGGCGCCGGCACCTGATGCCGTCAAGGAGATCAAGGCGCGCGGTTTCCAGCTCCAGGCCAATGAATCTCCCCATGTCTGGCCATGGCAGTTCTCGCGCATCGAAGGCTCGCCGTGGAACGACATTCGCGTCCGCAAGGCCGCCAATCTCTGTATCGACCGCGAGGGCCTCAAGGACGGTCTGCTCGCCGGCCTGATGGTGCCGGCCACCGGTACCTTCGAGCCCGGCCATCCCTGGCGCGGCAAGCCGACCTTCGAGATCAAGTATGATCTGAAGGCGGCGCAGAAGCTGATGCAGGAGGCGGGTTACGGCCCGAGCAAGAAGCTGACGGTGAAGACCCAGACGTCGGCGTCGGGATCGGGCCAGATGCAGCCCTTGCCGATGAACGAATATCTGCAACAGGCGCTGGCCGAATGCTACTTCGACGTCCAGCTCGACGTGATCGAGTGGAACACACTGTTCACCAATTGGCGCCGTGGCGCCAAGGACCCGACCGCGAACGGCGCCAACGCCACTAACGTCACTTACGCGGCGATGGACCCGTTCTTCGCGCTGGTGCGCTTCCTGCAATCGTCGATGGCACCTCCCGTCTCGAACAATTGGGGCTATATCAACAATCCCAAATTCGACGAGTTGGTGACGAAAGCCCGCCAGACCTTCGACCCCGCCGCGCGTGACGCGGCGTTGGCCGAACTGCATGCGGCCTCGGTGGACGATGCGGCGTTCCTCTATGTTGCCCACGACGTCTCGCCGCGCGCCATGAGCCCGAAGGTCAAGGGTTTTGTGCAGCCGAAGAGCTGGTTCGTCGACTTCTCGCCGGTGTCGATGGCGCCGTAAGGTGAGCAGGCTGGCAGGGCTCCCCTCCCCCTTGCGGGGAGGGGTTGGGGGAAGGGGTTCACACGGGCAGTCCCGGTGTGGCCCACCCCTCTCCCTAGCCCTCCCCCGCAAGGCGGGAGGGAACCCTCACATCGTGCGTCCCTTACTGTAACCAGCGCACCTCATCGTGCGGCATCACGTTAGGTAAGTCTGTGTTCGCTTATACTGCCCGACGTATCGTCTACGTCATTCCGATCGTGATCAGCGTCGCGCTGGTGTGTTTCCTGCTCGTGCACATCACGCCCGGCGATCCGCTGGTTGCGGTGCTGCCGGCCGATGCCTCGCAGGAACTGGCCGCGCAAATGCGCACCGCCTACGGCTTCGACCGGCCGCTACCGGTCCAGTTCGGGCTGTGGCTGTGGCGCGCGATCCATGGCGATCTCGGCGCTTCGATCGCGACCGGCCGCCCGGTGCTGTCGGAAGTGCTGCGCGCCGTCGGCAACACCGTGACGCTCGCCATCGCCGCCGCGCTGATCGGCTTCACGCTCGGGCTGTTGTTCGGCCTGATCGCCGGCTATTTCCGCGACACCTGGATCGACAAGGTCGCGACCTCCTTTGCCATCGCCGGCGTCTCGGTGCCGCATTACTGGCTCGGCATGGTGATGGTCATCATCTTCTCGGTGCAGCTCAACTGGCTGCCCGCGGTCGGCGCCGGCCCCGGCGGCTCCGGTGCGTGGGGCTGGGACTGGGAGCACATGAAATATCTGATCCTGCCGGCGATCACGACCTCGGTTATTCCGATGGGCATCGTCACCCGCACGGTGCGGGCGCTGACCGGCGACATCCTTTCGCAGGACTTCGTCGAGGCCTTGCGCGCAAAAGGCTTGCGCGAGACCGACGTGTTCAAACACGTCATCAAGAACGCGGCGCCAACCGCGCTTGCCGTGATGGGCCTGCAGCTCGGTTACATGCTGGGCGGCTCGATCCTGATCGAGACCGTGTTCTCCTGGCCCGGCTCGGGATTGTTGCTCAACTCGGCGATCTTCCAGCGCGACCTGCCGCTGCTGCAGGGCACGATTTTGGTGCTGGCGCTTTTCTTCGTCACGCTCAATCTCCTGGTCGATATCGCGCAGGCCGCGATCGATCCGCGCATCAAGCGGAGCTGATCATGGCCGTGATGTCGGATACCGCGTTGCAGGCCGCTCCCGTCACCAAAGCGCGTGGCTATTGGGCGACCGTCGGCCGCCGTATCGTGCGCGACAAGGTCAGCATGGTCTGCGCTTTTGTGCTGATCCTGATCTTCGCCTCCGCGCTGCTGGCGCCATGGCTCGGCCTCGCCGACCCCTATCAGGGCTCGATGATCCGCCGGCTTCGCCATATCGGCACGCCGAACTATCCACTCGGCACCGACGAGCTCGGCCGCGATATGCTGGCGCGGCTGATCTATGGCGGGCGGCTGTCGCTGATCATCGGCATTTTGCCTGTTATCTTCGCCTTCGTGATCGGCACCTCGCTCGGCCTCGTCGCCGGCTATGTCGGCGGCCGGCTCAACACCGCGATCATGCGCACTGTGGACGTGTTCTACGCTTTTCCCTCGGTGCTGCTGGCGATCGCGATCTCCGGCGCGCTGGGCGCGGGCATCGTCAACTCGATCGCCTCGCTGACCATCGTGTTCGTGCCGCAGATCACCCGCGTTTCCGAAAGCGTCACGACAGGCGTGCGCAATATGGACTTTGTGGAGGCGGCGCGCGCCTCCGGCGCCGGGCCCTTCACCATCATGCGCGTGCACATGCTGGGCAATGTGCTCGGGCCGATTTTCGTCTACGCCACCGGCCTGATCTCGGTGTCGATGATCCTCGCCGCCGGCCTGTCGTTCCTGGGTCTGGGGACAAAGCCGCCGGAGCCGGAATGGGGGCTGATGCTGAATACGCTGCGCACCGCGATCTATATCAATCCGTGGGTGGCGGCGCTGCCGGGCGTGATGATCTTTGCCGTGTCGATCTGCTTCAACCTGCTCAGCGACGGCATGCGTAGCGCCATGGATATCCGGAATTGACGTGATGAGTGAGACATATCAGTCAGTTGAGGTGCTGGAACAGGTCGAGGATATCGGCGGCGCGGCGCAGCCGCTGCTGCAGGTGGTCGGCCTGACCAAGCACTTTCCGGTACGGGGCGATCTCTTCAGCCCACGCAAGACCGTGCGCGCGGTCGACGACGTTTCCTTCTCGATCGGAAAGGGCGAGACGGTCGGCATCGTCGGCGAATCCGGCTGCGGCAAGTCGACCACTGCGCGGCTTCTGATGCATCTGATGAAGCGCGATGCCGGCGACATCATCTATGACGGCATGCAGGTCGGCCGCGCGCTCTCGCTTCGGGAGCTGCGCCGCGGCATGCAGATGGTGTTTCAGGACAGCTACGCCTCGCTCAACCCGCGCCTCACCATCGAGGAATCCATCGCCTTCGGCCCGAAGGTGCACGGCATGGCTGACAGCGCCGCGCGCACGCTGGCGCGCGAGCTGCTCGGCAAGGTCGGCCTGCGGCCCGAAACCTTCGCCAACCGCTACCCGCACGAGATTTCCGGCGGCCAGCGCCAGCGCGTCAATATCGCGCGGGCGCTCGCGCTGTCGCCGCGGCTGGTGATCCTCGACGAAGCGGTATCCGCGCTCGACAAGTCGGTCGAAGCCCAGGTGCTCAACCTGCTGGCGGACCTCAAGCGCGAATTCGGGCTGACCTATCTCTTCATCAGCCACGATCTCAACGTCGTCCGCTACATCAGTGACCGCGTGCTCGTGATGTATCTCGGCGAGGTGGTCGAGCTCGGACCGGTCGACAAGGTCTGGGATCAACCTTCGCATCCCTATACGCGGGCGCTGCTCGCCGCCATGCCGTCGTCCGATCCCGATAACCGCACCGAAACGCCGCCGATCTCGGGCGATCCGCCGAATCCGATCGATCCGCCGTCCGGCTGCCGGTTTCACACCCGCTGCCCGTTTGCGGAGCCGCTCTGCGCAAATGCCACGCCAAAACTCAGCGATGTCGATACAATGGGCCATCAGGCGGCGTGCTACATGGCCATTGCAGGCTCCGGGCACAGCCGCGCGCCGGCAAATAACAACAACACGGGAGTGACCGCATGAGTAGACCCGATCCCAAGCAGGTCAAGGTAATGACCGACGTCGCCGGCGTGCCGCAGGATGCCGAAGTGTCCGCACGCATCGCCAACTCCATTGGCCCCGCTTTCGATGGTTTTGCGCCGATCGCCGGCACGCTGCCGATGGATCTCGAGCCAGCAAGCTTTCTCCTGGTGCAGAACGCGAAGGTGTCGAAATGAGCGGCGAACCGGCCCTGATGTCGCTGGTTGCGGTCGGCAAGGCGATCGCGGGCAAGAAAATTTCCTCGCGCGAGGCGACACAATCCTGTCTCGACCGCATCGCGGAGTGGCAGCCGCGTGTCAACGCCTACATGGCGATCGAGAAGGAGGAGGCGCTCGCCGCGGCTGACGCCGCCGATGCTGATCTCGCCAGGAGCAAGATTTCAGGCCCCCTGCACGGCGTGCCGATGGCGCACAAGGACATGTATTACGACGCCGGCAAGGTCGTGACCTGCGGCTCAAAAATCCGGCGCGAATTCGTGGCGACCACGACCTCGACCGCGCTGCAGCGGTTGAAGGACGCCGGTTCGGTCCGGCTCGGCTCGCTGCAGATGGTGGAGTTCGCCTATGGCCCCACCGGGCACAACGTGCATTACGGCGCGGTGCGCAATCCCTGGAACGTCGATCACATTACCGGCGGCTCTTCCTCGGGCTCCGGTTCGGCGGTCGCGGCCCGGCTGACCTTTGCGGCGCTGGGCTCCGATACCGGCGGCTCGATCCGGATGCCCGCGCATTTCTGCGGCGTCACCGGCTTCAAGACCACCGTCGGCCTGATCAGCCGCGCCGGCGCGATGCCGCTGTCGCAATCGCTCGATACCGTTGGGCCGCTGGCGCAAACCGTCGAGGATTGCGCGCTGCTGGTCGGGTTGATGGCGGGCGCCGATCCCGAGGATCCGACCACGTCGACGCGGCCGGTGCCGAACTACATGGCGGCGACCACGGCTTCGCTGAAAGGCGCGAAGATCGGCGTGCCTACGGCGTTCTATGTCGACGACCTCGATCCCGAAGTGGCGCGGGTGCTCGACGAGACCATTGCGACTCTCAAAAAAGAGGGCGCCGAGATCGTCAAGGTCGAACTGCCGGACCAGCGCCAGCTCACCGCCGCCTGCCAGATCGTGCTCGCCACCGAGGCCGCCGCTTTCCACAAGCGCTGGATGATCGAGCGTCCGCAGGATTACGGCGGACAGGTGTTGATGCGGCTGCAGAACGGGCTCGCCATTCCGGCCGTGACCTATCTCGAAGCGATGCGCTGGCGCGGCCCGGCGCTATCAGCTTATCTGGCGGCGGTCGAAGGTACCGATGCCGTAATCGCGCCGGTCGCGCCGATGCCAGCCGCGACGATTGCCGAGAGCGACGTCGGCAACAGCCTCGATGCGGAGGCCGTGATCCAGCGGATCACGCGTTTCACCCGCCCGATCAACTATCTCGGCCTGCCGTCGCTCTCGATCCCCGCGGGCTTCACCAGCAAGGGTCTGCCGGTCGGCATGCAGTTGATCGGCCGTTCCTTCGATGAGGCCACGCTGGTGCGAATTGGCGCGGCGTTTCAGCGCGCCACTGACTATCACCAGAAGGTACCCAAGCTGGCATGAGCAACCTCGTCGACATCAGCAACCTCAGCATCCGCTTCACCGGCGAGCGCACGGTTCATGCCGTCAACGACATCTCGCTCTCGCTTGGCGAGGGCGAGGTGCTCGGCCTGCTCGGCGAATCCGGCTCGGGCAAGAGCGTGACCCTGCGCGCGCTGATGCGGCTGTTGCCGCGGAAGCGAACGCAGATTTCCGGCACGGTGAAGGTGCTCGGACGCGACGTGCTGGCGATGAACGACGAGGAACTCTCGGCTTTTCGCGGCCAGACCGTTTCGATGATTTTTCAGGAGCCGGCGCTGGCGCTCGATCCCGTCTACACGATCGGCCGGCAGATCGCGGAGAGCGTGATCCGCCACGAAGGCAAGAGCGAGAAGGAGGCCATGGCACGCGCGCTGGAGATGCTGGAGGTGGTGCGCATTCCCTCCGCCAAGCGCCGGGTCGAAGCCTATCCGCATGAGATGAGCGGTGGCATGCGCCAGCGCGCGATGATCGCGCTGGCGCTGGCCTGCAAGCCGAAGATCCTGCTGGCGGATGAGCCGACCACGGCGCTGGATGCCACCGTGCAGATCCAGATCCTCTTGCTGTTGCGCGAGCTGCAGCGCGAGTTCGGCATGTCCGTGATCTTCGTGACCCACGATATCGGCGTCGCCATCGAAATTTGCGACCGCGTCGCGGTGATGTATGCGGGACAGATCGTGGAGCAGGGCAAATTGCGCGATATCGTCCGCACGCCGGTGCATCCCTATGCCAAGGGCCTGTTGGCTTCGACCGTGCACGGCGCCAAACGTGGCGCGCGGCTGGAGACCATTCCGGGTACGCCGCCTTCGCTCGACAAGGCGCCCGTCAGTTGTTCGTTTGCGCCGCGCTGTGCTGTAGCCGAGCCGCGCTGCAGCGAGCGTCTGCCGCCCAATGTGCAGATACCGCCGGATCGAACCGCGCGTTGTGTGTTGGCGGAGTCAGTGGAAGTTTCTGCCGCTAGCTGAAGTGGCGTTCCCCGGATGCTGCGCAGCGCGCCGCATTCGCGGCGTGGTGCGCTGCTGATCCGGGGCCAGTTGTTGTGGAGGTATTGGGTCCCGGCTCTGCGTCGCATCACTGCGTGACGCGCCGCGTCCGGGACAGGAGAGCGGTCAGCCGCCTAGCCCGGGGTCGGCCCATTGCTCGATCTGTGACGGCCCCACGACCTGCTTCGGCTGATGGGGATTGAGGGTGCCGGCGCTGGCGGACCAGCCCTTGGCCAGGATTTGCATTGCAAACAGCTTGGCGTCGATTTCAGATTTGAAGGTACGGGTCGAACGCGCCGTGCTCGCCGCAGCGGCGTCCGTCTTGTCCGGACCGAAAGTCACATACCAAATATCGCTTTGTTTCATGCCGTCACAACGTGCGTGACATAAAAAAGTTTCACTTCGCAGGCGCAGTTGGAATCTGGGATGGCACGACATCGGCCGGCCCGAACCCTGGGGGACGTCAAATGGTGATTTCCAACGAAGGCATTCTCGTCATTCTCTTTGTCGGCCTGGTGGCCGGCTGGCTTGCCGGTAAGATCGTGCACGGCACCGGCTTTGGCATCATCGGCGACATTCTCGTCGGCATCGCCGGCGCGCTGCTGGCCAGCCTGCTGTTTCCCAAGCTCGGCATTCGCCTCGGCACCGGGCTGGTCTCCGAGATCGTCTATTCCACCATCGGTGCCATCATCCTGCTGGTGATCGTGCGGCTGCTTCGCACCGGCGGGCGTTGGTAGCGCGCTATTTCGCACGGCCTCGTTCCCGGGTGCTGCGCAGCGCGAAGCGGTGCCTTTGCGGCTTTAGCTCCGGCCCTGCGCAGCAGCGTTAACGGCGGCACCGCGTTCCGGACCCTGACCGGCGAAAGGCCTCGTGGGAGGGGCCGGATCTCGGCGCCCGGGTGATTTCCGGTGCCGATTCTACCCTTGCCGGCCGGCTAAACGGCTGGCGAGGCCTGCAAAAGGGCCCGGCGGGGCTCCCGATGCCCGCCTTTCCGACTCACAGCGGTGAACCTGATCGCGGTTAACGTGTCTTAAATAGACGGTGTCCGAAAACACCGGTAAAACCTGTTCGTACCTTATCCATTTGACGAGATACGCATTAATGGCAGCCGCTCCCGGTGTCCGGCGTTCCGAGCTCGGTGAGGCGCTGCGCGCCTGCCGCAACGCCTTTTTCGGCGTCGGCGTCATGAGTTGCATGATCAATATCCTGTACCTCACCGGCTCGGTCTTCATGCTGGAGGTTTACGACCGCGTGCTGCCGAGCCGCAGCGTGCCGACCCTGGTCGGTCTGGTGCTTCTCGCCGCCGGCCTCTATGCCGCCCAAGGCGGTCTCGACCTGATTCGCGGCCGCATCCTCGGCCGCATCGGAACTGCGCTCGACGAAGCCATCAATACGCGGGTGTTCGAAACCGTGGTGCGTCTGCCACTGATGGTCGGCAGCCGCAATGAGGGACTGCAGCCGCTGCGCGACCTCGACAATGTCAGGTCGTTTCTCGGCAGCATGGGGCCCGGTGCGTTCTTCGATCTGCCTTGGCTGCCGTTCTATCTGGCGATCTGCTTCGCGTTTCACTGGCTGCTCGGCGTCACCGCGCTGATCGGCGCTATCATCCTGGTCACGCTGACGCTGGTCACCGAGTTCCTGTCGCGGACGCCAGCGAGAGAGGCGATGACGCTGGCGGCGCGGCGCAACGATCTTGCCGCCACCAGCCGCCGTAATGCCGAGGTGCTGGTCGCGATGGGCATGGCCGGACGCCTGACCAAGCGTTGGAGCGAGGCCAACGAGACCTATCTGGCCGGCAATCAGCGCGCCAGCGATGTCGCCGGCGGCCTCGGCGCCGTCGCAAAAGTCCTGCGCATGATGCTGCAATCGGCGGTGCTCGCGGTCGGCGCCTATCTCGTCATCCACCAAGAAGCCACCGGCGGCATCATCATCGCGGGCTCGATCCTGAGCGCGCGCGCGCTGGCCCCGGTCGACCTCGCCATCGCGCACTGGAAAGGCTTTGTCGCCGCGCGCCAGAGCTGGCATCGCCTTTCCGGGCTCTTGGAAAAGATGCCGCCGGCGAACCAGCAGACCCTGTTGCAGGCGCCGACCACGCGGTTGTCGGTCGAGGCCGTCAGCATCGTGCCGCCGGGCGAGCAGCGCGTCGTCGCGCAGGATGTCAACTTCGTCGTCGAGGCCGGCACCGGTCTCGGCGTGATCGGGCCGAGCGGTTCAGGCAAGTCGTCGCTGGTGCGCGCGCTGGTCGGCGTCTGGGCACCGGCCCGCGGCAAGGTGCGGCTCGACGGCGCCGCGCTCGACCAGTGGTCGTCGGACGTGCTCGGCCGCTACATCGGCTATCTGCCGCAGGACGTCGAACTGTTCGGCGGCACCGTGGCGCAGAACATCTGCCGCTTCGATCCCGAAGCGAAGTCGGACGCGATCATCGCCGCCGCCAAGGAGGCCGGCGTGCACGAGATGATCATCAAGATGCGCGAGGGCTACGACACCCAGGTTGGCGAGCAGGGCGCGGCGCTATCCGCCGGGCAGGCGCAGCGGGTGGCGCTGGCGCGCGCGCTCTACGGCAATCCGTTCCTGATCGTGCTCGACGAGCCGAACTCCAACCTCGACAGCGAAGGCGATGAAGCGCTGACGCGCGCGGTGCGCGCGGCGCGGGCGCGCGGCGCCATCGTCATCGTGGTGGCGCACCGGCCAGTCGGTATCGAGGCGGTCGATCAGCTTCTTGTGCTGAAGGATGGCCGTATGCAGGCGTTCGGGCCGAAGGAAGCCGTGCTCAACCAGGTGCTGCAGCGCCCGGCTTCGCCGCCGATCAAGATTGTGTCCGATGCGGGAGCAGCGAAGAAGTCATGACCGCCGAGCTGAAGGGCGCGCGCCGTTCGATCCGCAGCCATCTCATCCTGGGTCTTGCGCTGATGCTGGTGCTCGCCGGCGGCTTTGGCGGCTGGGCCTCGACGGTGCAGATTTCGGGTGCGCTGATCGCGCCCGGCTCGGTGGTGGTCGATTCCAACGTCAAGAAGGTGCAGCACCCGACCGGCGGCGTGGTCGGCGAGGTCCGCGTGCGCGACGGCGATGTCGTCAAGTCCGGCGATGTCGTGGTGCGGCTCGACGAGACCGTGGTCAAGGCGAGCCTTGCCATCGTCGTCAAGACGCTGAACGGCTTGTGGGCGCGGGCGGCGCGGCTGGAGGCCGAGCAGCGCGGCCTCGACAAGATCAAGTTTCCGCCGCAACTGACCGAGCGCGCCGACGATCCCGATGTCCGTGACGTCATGGCGAGCGAAACCAAGCTGTTCGAGGTTCGCGTGTTCGGGCGCGCCGGGCAGAAATCGCAGCTGCGCGAGCGCGTGGCGCAGCTCAACGAGGAGATCGCCGGCCTCACCGCGCAGGAGCAGGCCAAGGAAAAGGAAGTTGCGCTGGTCGAGAAGGAGCTGGTCGGCGTTCGCCAGCTTTATGAGCAGCGGCTGATCCAGATCTCGCGCCTCACAGTGCTGGAGCGCGACCTGGCCCGCCTGTCGGGCGAACGCGCGCAATATATCGCGGCGCGGGCACAGGCGAGGGGCAAGATCACCGAGACCGAGCTGCAGATCATCCAGATCGACAAGGACGTGGTCAGCGAGGTCTCCAAGGATCTGCGCGAGACCAACGACAAGATCGGCGAGTTCGTCGAGCGCAAGGTCACCGCCGAAGACCAGCTTCGCCGCATCGACATCCGCGCGCCGCAGGACGGCGTCGTGTTGCAATCGACGGTGCATACCGTCGGCGGCGTCATCACCGCAGGCGATGCCATCATGATGATCGTGCCGAAGGCCGACGACCTCTCCGTCGAAGCCAAGGTCAATCCGCAGGACATCGACAAGCTGCAGATTGGCCAGAAGACGCTGCTGCGGCTCTCGGCCTTCAATCAGCGTACCACGCCGGAACTCAATGGCGTCGTCACCCGCGTCTCCGCCGACGTCACCACCGACCAGCGCACCGGCCAGAGCTACTACACCATCCGCGTCTCGCTGCCGCCGGACGAAGTGAAGCGCCTCGGCGAGGTCAAGATCATCCCGGGCATGCCGGTAGAAGCCTTCGTCCAGACCGGCGACCGCACCATGATGTCGTATTTATTGAAGCCATTCAGCGACCAGCTGATGCGTTCGTTTCGGGAGCGGTGATTCCCTCTCTGTCGTCCCTGCGAACGCAGCTCTCCGCTGTCATCACCCGCGAAAGCGGGTGATCCAGTATTCCAGAGACGGTAGCAATTGAATCGAGAAGCCGCGGCGTACTGGATACCCGCCTTCGCGGGTATGACGTTGTGTGGGAAGCGAACCGCCCTACCGCCGATCGTACTCATCCGGTCCCATCGCGTAAGGCCACTCCTCATGCCCCGGCGCGTAGGTGCGGTTGGTCTCTGCCGGATTGCGGTTGACCAGCGGCCGCATGAACATCGGGTGGGTGGCGCTGCGCACCTCGTGCTCGACGGTGAACAGGTGCCTGCCGTCATCGAGATCGACGATGTCGCGGAAGCGGTATTGATACTGATTGTCTTCCTGCGAGATCAGGCCGCGTTCGCCGAGGCGGCGGTACGGGCCGGAGAAATCCGTGATGTAGATCTGCACGTGATGGCCATCGTAATCCGGCTGCACGCGGTCGGTCTCGCGAAACTGCAGGTACTGGTTCTTGCCGGCCTTGACGTGGGCAACCGTGCCGTCGCCGTTCAATAGCTCAGCCTGCATTCCCATGACCGCGGGATAGAACCCAGAGATCGCTTTCGCCGTCCCAACCGGCACGTCGAACTCGACATAGGGGATGCCGAGCGTAATGCGTCCGAAGCGCGCTGCGTCCGGCTCGTAGCAGCGCACGCGATTGCCCCAGGGGCAGATCGCCTCGACATGGTCGTTGCGCTCGCTGAATGCGAACGATGTTCCCTCCAGCTTCTTCGCGACCGATGCCAGCCGATCCAGCAGCGCCGCGCGGCCGGCGATGATAAGGCCGGTATGGCCGCGCAGCACCTGCGCCCTGCCTTGCGGCAGGTGAAACTGGCTCCTGCCGACATTGACCCACATGTTGCTGTCGGAGACCATCAGGTAGGGATCGCGGGTCAGCCCGAGGCCGGCGACATAGAACAGCGTCGCCAGGCGCTGGTCGGGAATGGTGACGTTGACGTGCTCGAGATGGATCGAATTGCCGAGATCTTCTGCGGCGCGGTCGAACTGTTGCATGGATGTGATCCTCAGGTGGCCTGCCTTCGTAGGGTGGGCAAAGCGCAGCGCGCCCACCATTCCTTCTTTCCCTAGATCAAATTGGTGGGCACGCTGCGCTTTGCCCACCCTACGAGACTGCACTCGCTTGTCAGGGAGTTAGACGTAGCAGCAACAACTCCAGCGCCATCTTCGCGAACGCCTGCATGTTCGCCTGACGATCGTTGCTGCCGGTCTCTATCGTGGTCACTGAGTCCGCTCCACTAACCGCCCGACTAGCGACCGCGATACAGCAATGTCCGGCCGCATCGCCATAGCGGTTGTCGGTCGGTCCAGTCGCCCCGGTCTCCGACAGGCCCCAGTCGGTCGCAAAGCGTTGGCAGACGGTGCTCGCCAGCAGTTTCGCGTAAGGCTCGGAGGCCGAGCGGATGCCCTCCATCGCCTCATCCGGGATATCCATCAGCAGCCGCCGGGCATCACGCGTATAGACCACGCCGCCGCCGAGGAAATAGGCGGAGGCGCCCGGCACCGACAACAGCGCCGCCGAGATCAGGCCGCCGGTTGAAGATTCTGCGACCGCAATCGTCTGTTTGCGTGCGATCAATTGAGCGGCAATCTGTTCGGCTATTGTTATGAGTTCTTTCATCTCACCTCCCAAAAATCCCGCCAGTCATGTCTTCCTAGCACAGGAGGTTCACGTTTGCCGAGTTGCGACGCGCCGGCCGCCCTGATTGAATGGTTCAAACGACCGCCTTGATGCGGCACAGGGGAAACACCATGACGTCGCCGCTTCCCGGCGGCGTGGATTGCGATCTGCATCCCGCCGTTCCGCATTTGACCAGCCTGTTGCCCTATATGAACGACTATTGGCGCGATCAGGTGACGACCCGCGGCATGACCGACCTGGTCTCGCAATCCTACCCGACCAACTCGCCGATCTCCTCGCGACCCGATTGGCGGCCGGCGCAGGGCAAGCCGGGCGCCGATATTGCCGACATGCAGAAGCAGGCGCTCGATCGGTTCGGCGTTCGTTATGGCATCTGCAATCCGCTTTACGGCGTGCAGATGGTGTTTTCCGAAGACATGCAGGATGCGTTCTGCCGCGCATTGAACGACTGGCTCACCAAGGAGTGGCTGGACAAGGACGATCGCCTGCGCGGCTCGATCGTGATTCCGACGCAGAGCGTCGACAAATCCGTCGCCGAGATCGAGCGCTGCGCCAAGGACAAGCGCTTCGTCCAGGTGCTGATGCTGGTCATGGGCGACATGCCGCTTGGCAAGCGCGCCTACTGGCCGATCTACGCCGCCGCCGAACGGCTGGGCCTGCCCATCGGCATTCATGCCGGCAGTGCCTATCACAACCCACCGACCTCGGTCGGCTGGGGTTCCTATCACATCGAGGACTATGTCGCGCAGGCGACCGCGTTCCAGACCCAGCTCACCAGCCTGATCGTCGAGGGCGTATTCGCAAAATATCCTGGTCTGAAGATGGTGATGCTGGAAAGTGGCTTCACCTGGCTGCCGGCCTATCTGTGGCGGCTGCACAAGTTCTGGCGCGGCATACGGATGGAAACGCCGTGGGTCGATCGCGCGCCGCTGGAGATTGTGCGAAGCAACATCCGCTTCTCGCTGCAGCCGGTCGACGCGCCGCCCGATCCCGCAACCCTGAACCGCCTGTTTGACCATATGCAGTCGGACGAATTGCTCCTATTCTCGACCGACTATCCGCATTGGCAGTTCGACGGCGACGAGGTGCTGCCGCCGGGATTGTCGCCCGATCTGGTTCGCAAGATCATGATCGACAATCCGCGCGCGACGTATGGCCGGTTGGAGGTAGTACCGGCATGATCCCAAAAAGTGGAGACCGGTTTTTGGACCAGATCATGCCGAGGCATAAGGAGACGACGCCATGAACGTCCAGTTCCGTCCAGACTCTTCGGCCTCGGTCAACGTCAAGACCGCGATCGCCGATTGCGACATCCACCCAGCGCGCGCCACCAATGACGAGCTTTTCCCGTTCATGGCAAAACGCTGGCACGAACATCTCGAGGCCTACGGCAAGCAGGCCTATCACGGCATGATGGAAGGCCCGCCCTATCCGAAGGCGCAGCCGAATGCCTCGCGCCGCGACGCCTGGCCGCCGGAAGGCGGGCCGCAGGGCTCCTCGCTGTCCTTCATGCAGAAGCAGCTGCTCGATCCCTATAACGTCGCGCTGGGCGTGCTCAATCCGCTCAACAGCGGGCAGGGGCTGCGCAACCAGGACCTGGCCGGTGCGATCTGTTCAGCGATCAATGACTGGCAGATCGAGAAATGGACCAGCAAGGACAAGCGCCTGAAGGCATCGATTGTCGTTGCCAATGAGGACGGCGTGACTGCGGCCGCCGAAATCTGCAAGCGCGCCAGCGATCCCAACTTCGTGCAGGTGTTGCTGCTCTCTCGCAATGTCGAGCCGCTGGGACAGCGCCGCTACTGGCCCGTCTACGAGGCGGCGCAGGAGATCGGGCTGCCGGTCGGCGTGCACGCCTTCGGCTTTGGCGGCAATCCGCTCACCCCATCGGGCTGGCCGAGCTTCTACATCGAGGAGATGGTCGGCCATGCGCAGTGCCAGCAAACGGTGCTCGCAAGCCTCGTGCTCGAAGGTGTGTTCGAACGTTTCCCCAAGTTGAAGATGGTGATGATCGAGGCCGGCTTCGGCTGGGCGCCGTCGCTCGCCTGGCGGCTCGACAAGAGCTTTGAGAAGCTGCACAGCGAGGTGCCGCATCTGAAACGAAAGCCGTCGGAATATATCCGCGACCACATCTGGTGGACAACGCAGCCAATGGAAGATCCGGAGCGGCGCGATCATTTGTTCCAGGCGATCGAATGGATCGGCTGGGACAAGCTCCTATTCGCGACCGACTACCCGCATTGGGATTTTGACGAGCCATCGCGCGTGCTGCCGCCCGGCGTCAGCGAGGCCAATCGCGAAGCGTTCTATCTCGGCAACGCCAAGAAGCTGTACGGCATATCCTGATGGCTCGCCACGTCATTGCCCCGGTGGCCGAGTTGCCGCCGGGAACACGAAAATTCCTCGACATCGACGGGCGGCCGATCGCGATCTTCAACGTCAAGGGCGAGTTCTTCGGCCTGTTGAACCGCTGCCCGCATCAGGGCGCGGCGCTCTGCGAGGGGCCACTGATCGGGCTGGCGCAATCTTCCAACCCCGGCGAGATCGAATACACAAAACTGGGCGAAATCATCCGCTGCCCCTGGCACGGCTGGGAATTCGATATCCGCACCGGGCAGTCCTACTGCGACCCCAAACGTTTCCGCGCCCGTGCCTATTCTGTCAATGTCGAGCCGGGATCGGCCGTGGTGAAAGGGCCTTATGTCGCGGAGACGGTCGCGGTGTCGGTCGAGAGCGACTACGTGGTCGTGGATTTGTAGCGACGCCGTCCAATCCGTCAGCGCTGCCTGAGGGTGGGCACGCTGTCGCTTCGCCCACCCTACGGCATTACAACATTGCGTTAGCGACCGCCGCCACCACCGCCACCTCCGCCGCCGCCACCACCGCCGCCATCACGCAGCGCCGGATTTTCGCGCGGGTCGAGATTCTTCATGTGGGTTGGTGAAATGTCACTGCGGATCGGGCGGTTTCGAAGCTCTTTCACATACTCCATGTGGCCGCCGCAGGCCTGCCGGGTGACGGCTTGGTCGCAGTAGGGATTGCCCACGAAAGCGGGCGCGGCCATCGCGCTCGTTGCGCTGAGCGCAACGAGTGCTGCCGCAGACAGCATCAACTTCATCGACATCTGTACTCTCCATTCCTGTTGGCGAGACCGGAATGGCTCGCACGGGGAGTTCGACGATGTCAGATGAAAAGCGGTTCGAACGGGAGCGTGATGTAGATCACGTTGGTAACCGGAATGTGAGCCGCGTCATTCCGGGACACGCGATCATGCCACTCGTGGCGATATGTCGCCGGCATTCCTCGCATGAGAAGGAAAGGCCGGTGAGCTATTCCGGTGCCGCATGCGCCATCGCCTTGCGCTCCATCGCGTAGCGCACCAGCGCGGTGAAGCGGTAGATGCCGTGCACGAACTTGCCGTAGGGCATGGTGACGAACAGCGAGAACACCACGCCGAGATGCAGCGCCAGCAGCGGGCCCATCGCCGCCGTCTCGCGCAGGAATAACAGCGCCATACCGGTAAGGCCTGTCAAGAACAGCATCACGATGAACGCGACGTCCATGCCGTAACGCGCTTCATCGACCAGCACGGTGTCGCGCTTCGATCGCTCGGCCAGCAGGCCGATCGGCCCGATCAGCAGTCCGATGCCGCCGAGCGTGCCGAGCACGACGGGCAAATCCCACCAGGCATATGGCGCCTGCCGCGCCAGCAGATAGTGATAGAGCGTCGCGACGCAGGTGGACGCAAAGCACAGCGCGAAACCGTAAAATGTAAGATGGTGATAGAGCCGGCGCCGGTCGGTCGGACGGTCGTCCTCGTTGAAGCAGCCGACGCCGCCGCCGTCCAGATAACGCAGCTCGCCGGCATCGCGCATCGCCTGGAACAACGCGCCGGCATTCGTCTTCATGCCAACGGGCTCGCCGATGTCGCGCCAGAACGCGCGCACACCCATGGTGAGCGCCACGATCGCATAGAGAAACGCTGCGCCGAACAGCGCCGCCATCGCGTTGTGCGGCATCAGCTTGTAGAACGCCCCCGGCCCGGTATGGATGCCGAACAGCACCTGCCGGTCATGCCAGGCCGCGAAGCCGAAAATGAATGCGGCAACGCTGAAAGCCGCGACGAGGCTGATGATAAGCCCGTTGCGCGCAAACGTGCCGGCAAAGACGCGAGGCCAGACATAGGCCGCCCAGGAATCCGCACGCGCTACCGCGAGCGTCTTGGGCACATTGACGTCGAACTCATGCGGCGGCGAGAACTGGCAATCGGTGTAGCAGGCGCCGCAGGCGTGGCAGAGATTGGCGAGGTAGTTGAGATCGCCGTCGGAGAATGCGCGGCGCATCTCCATCGCCGGAAATACCGCGCACAGCCCCTCGCAATAGCGGCAGGAGTTGCAGACCGTCATCAGGCGGTCTGCTTCCTCAAGAATTCGCGTTCCGTGCATCCGTTGCTTCCTGCGATTTACGCGAACCCGGTCACTTCGTCAGGCCCTTGCCCTCGAGCCATTTCTGGATCAGGCCGGCGACCTCGGCATTGTTCTTGTCCATCATCACCATGTGCGAGTTGCCCTTGATGCCGACCTGCGGCAGGTCGACGACGTCGACACTGCCGCCTGCGGCCCTAACGGCATCCGCAAACGCAAGGCCGTTGGCGCGGATCTTCGGCCAGCGCGAATCCTTCTCGATGTAGTCGCCATAAATGATGAGCGTCGGAATGTTCTTCAGCGCATCGGCCTTGGCGGGATCGCCGAGGCCGGCGGGCTCGACCGCGATCAGCGCCTTGACCTTGTCGGGCCGCGCCTGCGCCACCTTGAAGCCGAAGCTGCCGGCCTGGCTGTGGAACAGGATGATGGAGGGGCCGACGCGGTCGATCTCGGCGATATAGGCGGCGATGATGGCGTCGTCCGTCGTGGTCCAGCGCGGCACGTTCTGCTTGACGAAGTTCTCATAGCCTTCGTTCGGAAACTGGCTGCCCGGCATCAGCTTGCGCTTGGCGGGATCGGGATCGTAGGAGCCGGCGCCGTCGCCGATGCGAAACCGCTCGAATGGATTGGCGGTTGTAAGGAACACCGGCTCGCCCTTGAAGATATCAGGGTATTGCGCCCAGCCGGCGCGGCCGCGCTCGACCGCGTCCGAATTGTAGACCGCCCAGCCCTTGCGCAGAAAATAGTTCAGCCAGCCCTCGCGTCCGTCCGGGGTTGTCTCATAGGTGACGCCGGTCAGCCCGCCGCCGTGCCACATCAGCAGCGGATAGGCGCCCTTCTCATTGGCGGGCAGAAAATACTGCACATACATCTGCTCGACCTGATAGGTGCCGTTCGGATCGACCTTTGCCGGCACGCCGCCGGGCGTGAAGGTGACTTCCTTCACGGGCTTGCCGGAAATTTCCACCAGCCGGCCGCCGACATGAAACGAACCCATGTCGCGCAACGCGATTGGCTCGGCGGCATTGGCCAGCGTTGCGGACATCAGAGCTGCCGCAGCAGAAAGAATCGCAAGACGAGTCATGATTTCTCCCTTTGTGTTCTCCCTCTCCCCGCTCTTCGCGGGGGAGGGGGGGGTGAGGGGCTCTCTCCGCGAGCACAGTGCTTGGAGAGAGCCTCTCACCCGAATTGCGCCGGACGATGCTGCGCATCGCCGGGAGCAATCCGACCTCTCCCCGCGAAGAGCGGGGAGAGGTGACTTACCAATTCCTCGCATTCTTCGCCGCTTCCCGTCCGGCGACGCGTCCGAACACGCTGCCGATGGTCATGCCGATGCCGGCCGCATAGCCCTTGCCGAGCACATTGCCGGCCATGATCTCGCCGGCCGCGAACATGTTGGCTGAAGGCTTGCCGTCCTTCATCACCATGCGCGCCTGCTTGTTCACGCGGGTACCGAGATAGGTGAAGGTGATGCCGGGCCGAACGGGATAGGCGAGGTAGGGCGGCGTCTCGATCTTGCGCGCCCAATGCGTCTTCGGCGGTGTGATACCTTTGGTGCGGCAATCATCCAGGATGGTGTGATCGAACGTGCCGGGCTGTACCGCGGCGTTGAAGTCCGTGACGGTTTTCTCCAGCGCGGCGGGCTCGAGCCCGAGCTTGCCTGCGAGTTCGCTGAGCGCTGCGCCCGCGATCGGCGGAAACAGCGTCGGCATGAAGCTGGTAACGACGGTCGAATCGAAGATGATGTAGGCGATCTGATCCGGCTGCGCCGCCACCAGGCGACCCCAGATCGCGTAGCGCTTCGGCCAGATGTCCTCGCCCTCATCGTAGAATCGCTCCGCATGCTTGTTGACGACGATGCCGAACACGACCGAATCGTGCCGTGTGATGATGCCGCCGTCGAATTTCGGCGCGCGGGCGTCGATCGCGACCGCATGGCACTGGGTGGGATCGCCGATGTCCTGCACGCCCTTATCGAGCAGCATCTTCAGGATCGAACCGCGGTTATAGGGCGTGCCGCGGATCAGGAAATTATCGGCGGCTTCGCCCCAATATTGCTTCAGCCATTCGATGTTGGCCTCGAACCCGCCGGCGGCCGCGACCAGCGCGGACGCGCGGATTTCGCTCGCGCCATCGATCGGCTGCTTCAGCTTCGCCGATAGGAACATGCCGTCCTCGATCTGGAGGTCGACAACCTCGGCGTCATAGACGGTCTCGACGCCGAGCTTCTCTGCAGTCAGATAGAGTGCGTTCAGCATGGCTCGCCCGCCGCCGAGGAAGAACGAATTGGTACGGCCAAGACTTAGCGTGCCGCCGAGCGAGGGCTGCCAGCGCACGCCCTGTTCGACGATCCAGTTCAGGATGTCCTTGGACTCCCGGATCATGAATTTGGCGAGTTCCTCGTCGGTCTGCCCGCCGGTCAGGCGGAGCAGATCGTCCCAGAACTCTTCTTCCGTATAGGGGCCGGTGAGAATCTCGGTCGCGGCGTCGTGCGCGCAGCGCATGTTGCGGGTATGGCGGGTGTTGCCGCCGCGGTAGAATTTCGGCGCACCTTCCAGCACCAGCACGGAGGCGCCGGCGCGGCGGGCGCTGATGGCGGCGCAGAGGGCGGCGTTGCCGCCGCCGATCACCAGCACATCGAACTTCTTGGTTAAATCGGCCATGCGCTCTTGTTGTCGTTGTCGGCCTGGAAATCCAACCGGCGCTTGCCCAGGCAAATCCATCCACCCCGCGATTGTCTAGCCTGACGCAGCGGCCGCGTCACGCCTCTCGTGGCGCATGCATGCGTCATTTGCGCGGCTGCATGCGACGATGTCGCATGCACGCGCTGTGCGGAAGATCAAGAAGCTGAGGCATGGTTCTGCACCGAGCCGAGCAGCCATTGCCGGAACGCCGACAGTTTTGGTGGATCAGTGCGGCCTGCGGGCGAGACCAGGTAGAAGCCGGCATCAACCGGGAAGGCAATCTTGAAGGGGACGACCAGCCGTCCCTTGGCGATGTCCTCTTCCACATAGGCCGTGCGGCCCATCGCGACGCCGAGGCCGTCGATCGCGGCCTGCACCGTCATGAAGATCATGTCGAAGGTCAGGCCCGGTTGCCTGGAAAAATCAGCCGGCAGCCCGGCCGCCGTCAGCCACAGCCGCCAGTCGTCGCTGTTGGCGGCGCTAGTGTGCAGCAGCACGTGATCCCGGAGGTCCTCGGGGCATTTCAGCGGCTTGCTGCCGTTCAGCAAAGCGGGGCTGCATACCGGAAACAGCTCGTCCGCCATCAGCCAGTCGGCGCGAACACCCTGCCACTGGCCGCGGCCGTAACGGATGCCGGCATCGACCTTGTCGCGCTGAAAATCGACCAGATTGGTCGAGGTGGTGATGCGCACGTCGATACCAGGGTGCGCTTCCTGAAAATTGGTGAGCCGCGGCAGCAGCCATTTGGCGGCGAGCGAGGCCAGCGTCGACACCGTCAGCACATGGTCGTCGTCCTTGCGCAGCAGGCGATCGGTCGCAAGCCGCAGGTCGTTGAAGGCGGCGCGGATGCCGGGCAGGTAGTCCTGCGCCTCGGCCGTCAGCGCCAATGAGCGGTTCTGACGGATGAACAGGCGAACCCCGAGCTCTTCCTCCAGCCGCTTGATCTGGTGACTGATCGCGGTCTGCGTGACGTTCAGCTCGGACGCTGCCTGCGTGAAGCTCAAATGCCGGGCTGCGGCCTCGAACGCACGCAGCCCATTCAGCGACGGCAGCCTTGCGGTCATTCCGCGATCCCTCGATACATGAGTTTATTTCATCCGAAACGGTACAAAGTGTCGTTTGTGGAAAGCCCTGTGGAGGCAGATATTAGCGCCAACAGATTACTACAGGAGCCTAAAATGTCCACTTTCACCCATGAATCGATGATAAATCATCATGGCCCGGGGGTTTTGAGTCAATTGGCCGAGACCCTTCATGTCTGGCGGCAGCGCTACCAGGCCCGCAAGGAGCTTGCGAGCTGGTCGGAGCGAGAGTTGCACGACATCGGCGTCTCCTGGAGCGACATCGCCTACGAGACCGAAAAACCGTTCTGGCGGGCCTGAATGGCAGCCGGGCCGGCGCCGCCTCGTCCGAGGGGCGCCGGCCATTTCCTTTAGCTCCGCGGGAGCGATCCATGACCACCATGCGTCTCGACGACCTCAGGCAATATTCCGACGTGCTGCGCTCCCGGCACGGCGAGGCCGTGACCGTCCGCTTCGTCGAGCCGCGTGATGCCGAGGCGCTGCAGAATTATTTCCGCTCGCTCTCGGCGCGCTCCCGCTACAGCCGCTTTCTTGGCGCCGCCAGCGAATTGCCCCCGTCGCTGCTTGAGGATTTCATTCACATCGGCGAAGCGGATCGTTTCAGCGTCGTTGCGACCATGCTGGTCGACGGCCGCGAGACCATCGTCGGCGAAGCGCGTTATGCCTATGACGCTGCGACCGCCTCGATCGAGTTCGGCCTGTCGATCGATGACCGCTGGCAGGGACACGGCATCGGCGCGGCGCTGCTAAAAAATCTCGAGTGTCGCGCGGCCTCGTTCGGTGCCGAGCGCGTCTTCGGCGATACGCTGCGCTCCAACGAGACCATGATCGCGCTGGCCCGCAAGGCCGGCTACGCCTTCACCAATACGCCCGGCGACTGGAGGCTGACGCGCTTCCAGAAGCAGCTTCACGTCGAACCGCAGGAAATCCCTTGCGCCAGTTGGCGGCTTGCCGCCGTCTCTCCCAGCGCAATATCCTCGCTTGCGGTTTGACAACTCAGCCCGGTTCTGGCTCCGCACCAGGACCGGGCTATTTTCTTCGTAATGATTTAGGTTCGCAGGCCGGATTTCGCTCCGCTGCTCCGGGCTACAGGTTGACCTCAACTCCCCCGAAATATCGGCTTGCGTTTCTCGATGAAGGCTTGCACCGCCTCTTTGTGGTCGGCAGTCGTAGTTAGGCGGGTCAGGCGCTCGGCCTCGTGGTCGCGGGCGGTGGCGAAGTCGAATTGCAGGGCTTCGTCAAGGTTGTCCTTGATGTAGCGCAGCGCCAGCGTCGGCCCCTCAGCCATCGATCTGGCGAGCGCAAACGCCTCGGCCTGCAGTCTGTCGTCCGGTACCACGCGGTTGACGAGACCGAGCGTCTCGCATCTCGCAGCTTCGATCTTCTCGCCGGTGAACATCAGTTCGCGCGCCCGTGACGTTCCGACCAGCCGCGTGAGCAGCCAGGCGATGCCGTAATCGCCGGAGAGGCCGACGCGGACATAGCCGGTGGCGACGAAGGCCGATTGCGCGGCGATGCGGATATCGCAGGCCAGCGCGAGCGCGAGGCCGGCGCCGACCGCGGGGCCGGGCAGCGCTGCGATCGTCGGCTTGCGCACCGAAACCAGCGCGCCGGTCAGGAGGCGCTGCCGCTCCTGCAGGTCGGCGACCTTGTCCTCATAGGACATCTCTAGCTTCTTCTTGTCGCGATGTGCGCCCATGCCCTTGACGTTGCCGCCGGCACAGAACGCGGTGCCCGCGCCGGTTAAGAGCAGCGCGCCGACGTCAGGATTCTCGCCGCAGGTCTTGATCATGGCCCGCAGCGCCGGCGTCAGCGTATCCGAGAACGCGTTACGCGCCTCCGGGCGGTTCAGCGTGATGACGGCAACGCGGTCACGGATCACGCAGAGCAGTTCGTCGGTGCCGGTGTCGAGTTTGGTTTCGGTGGTCATTTCATTCCCCATGGGTGATTCCGCCGTAGGGTGGGCAAAGCGAAGCGTGCCCACCATCTTTATCGATGCGAGAACCGGTGGGCACGTCGCTTGCGCTCCTTTGCCCACCCTACGAATTCACGACTCAAAACTTCTCCACCCACGGTCGCACCTCGAGTTCCCAGGTCCAGGCGGAGCGCGGCTGCTGCAGCACATTCCAGTAGCTAAGCGCAATCGCGTCGGGATCGAGCATCGAGTCCGGTCTGTCCTCGGGCTCGGTGCGTGTGGCGCTCCTTATGCCGCCATCGATCACGAAATGCGCAACGTGGATGCCCTGCGGCGACAATTCGCGCGCCATGCTCTGGGCCAGGCCGCGCAGCGCGAACTTGCCCATCGCGAATGGCGCCGATTGCGGATAGCCCTTGACGCTGGCAGAGGCGCCGGTGAACAGGATCGCGCCGTGCTTGTTCGGCAGCATGCGCTGCGCCGCCTGCTGCGCCACCAGGAAACCGCCAAAGGCCGAGACCGCGATCGCATTGGCGACGTCGGCCGGCACCAGATCGATAAACGCGCCGCGCGCCCGGCCGCTGGCGTTGTAGACGACGAGATCGGGCGTGCCGATCTCGCGCTCGACCATGCCGAACAGGCGCTCGACTTCTTCGGGCTCAATCGCATTGCAGGCGAAGGCGCGAGCGCCGGTCTCCGCGCAGAGCGCGCCGAGCTTTTCGATCTTGCGCGCGGCGAGCGCAACCTTGATGCCTTCGCGCGCGAACAGCCGCGCCAGCGATGCGCTGAGCCCTTCGCCGGCGCCGACGATGAGGGCAATCTTGTATTTTGGCAATTCCATGGGCGAGGTCCTCGGGTGGTGGGACTTTGGTGGGACTTAGGTATCTAGGAACCGGATTCCATCTGACAATCGTCCGCCATGGCGGTCCTCCAATATGCTAGTTGACGGCTCGCCCGCCTGCGCTATCGGTAGTTGACCAATATCGGGCGGAACGAACAAGGCTCAAAAATGCATCCACTCATGCATGACCGTGCGGCGGCGTCGGTCATCCTGACGCCGACGTTGAAATTCCGCGCCACGCGCGAGGGCGCAAGGTCCGTGGCGATGCCCTGAAGATGCGCGGCGGCATCGGCTACATTGAGGAGTTCGCCACCGCCCGCCTGCTGCGCGACGCCCATCACGACTCGATCTGGGAGGGCACCCGCAACATTGTCGCGATCGAAGCGCTGACGCGCGGTCGGCCGCCACGGCGCCGATGCCGCGCTCGCGGCCGATCTGCACACCGGCCTTGATGACAGTGCCAACGTGCCGCTGGCCTGGGAGGGCGGCCGCATCCACGAGATGCGCGGCGACGCCCGGCGGCTGTTGTTGTCGCGCATGGTGATCGACCATCGTGTCGCAACGGGCGATCCGTTCCGGCTTGCGGAAAATACCACCCAGCGCGCCATCACCGAGCACCCGCTCGGCGATCGCGACGTCGGCATCGCCGAGGTTGGCGAATTGCTCGTCGCAGCGTAGGCTGCCGTCAGTTCAGATCAAAAAAGAACAAAGTCGAAGGGAGCACCAATGAAGGCCGCCGTTCTGCATGAAGTCAACAAGCCGCTGGTGATCGAGGATGTCAGCGTGCCGAATCCCGGCCCGCGCGAAGTCCTGATCCGCACCCGCGTCGCCGGCCTCTGTCACTCCGATCTGCATTTCATGGAAGGATTGTATCCGCATCCGCTGCCGGCCGTGCTCGGGCATGAATCCGCCGGCGTGGTCGAGAAGGTCGGCTCCGACGTCACCTATGTGAAGCCGGGCGATCACGTCGTGACCTGCCTGTCGGTGTTCTGCGGCACCTGCGACAACTGCACCACCGGCCGCACGGTGCTGTGCACCGACACCACGGTGAAGATGCTGCCCGGCCAGTCCAACCGGCTGTCCTGGGCGCGCGAGGAAAAGCTGCACCAGTTCTTAAATCTCTCCTCGTTCGCCGAGCAGATGCTCGTGCACGAAAACGCCATCGTCAAAATCCGCAAGGACATGCCGCTGGAGCTGGCGGCGCTGATCGGCTGCGGCGTTATCACCGGCTATGGCGCGGTCGTGAACACGGCCAAGGTTCAGCCCGGTGAAACCGTGGCGGTGATCGGCTGTGGCGGTGTCGGCATGGCCGCGATCAACGGCGCGGCGATTGCCGGCGCCGGCCGCATCATCGCAATCGACACTAACCCGGTCAAACTGCAGCTCGCGACCAAGCTCGGGGCCACCGATATCGTCGATCCCAGCAAGGGCGACGTCGTGCAGCAGGTTCGCGAGCTCACCGGCGGCGGCGTGCATCATTCCTTCGAGGTGCTCGGCCGCAAGGAAACCGCGGAGCAGTCGTTCGGCATGTTGGCGCCCGGCGGCACCGCGACCATCGTCGGCATGATCCCGTTCGGCCAGAAGATCGAGCTGCACGGCTTCGACTTCCTGCGCGAGCGCAAGATCCAGGGCTCGTCGATGGGCTCCAACCATTTCCGCGTCGACATGCCCCGCCTTGTCGAATTCTACATGCGCGGCAAGCTGCACCTGGAGGACTGGATCTCGGCCAAGCTGACGCTTTCGGAGATCAACGAGGGTTTTGCCAACATGAAGGCGGGCAAGACGCTGCGCAGCGTGATCATGTTTGATAGTTGAGGTCGAGTCGAACGTAAACGTGCCCGTCGTCCCGGCGAACGCCGGGACCCATACGCCGCGGCGGATGGAAATGGCACGACGGTAGACGGTTTCTCTCCCAACAGGCAGCAGTGGTTATGGGTCCCGGCGTTCGCCGGGACGACTTGGTGTGAGCTGAGCTACCGCGTCACATGCGCTGACACAGCTAGCCATCTCCCGTTCTGCTTCGCCCAGCAATCGGTATAGCGGCCGTGCGCCTGTTGCCCATCCGGCGTAGTGTAGCTGGTGGCGGCGTGGATGATGGCGAAGTCGCCGAGGATACGGATCTTCACGTCTTCCGCGCGCAGGCCCTTGATCGCGACCGGCCTTGCCGTCTGTTGCAGGAACGCGGCGCGATCGACCAGAGACTTATCGGGATTGGAGCAGTAGAAATCGGCGGCGAGGATTTGATCGAAGCGCTTGACGTCGGAATTCTGCACGGACGCGACATAGTCTTGGTTGAGTTTTGCCAGCTCGGCGAGGTCGTCGTTCATGATTCCTCCAGTTCTTGTTCGTTAATGCAGAGCGGCCATCATACTGTTCGCGGCGAGCGCTTGATCGCGAGGCGGACGAGCGAGCCAAGTACGTAACCCGCAAGCGAGAAAGCAACTGGCGGCAAAAGGGCCTTGAGATCAGAGATGGCGCGAGAAAGTAACTGTTCAAGCGCCGGTGGCGGCAGCAGAAGATCCAGGTTCAGGAAAACAAGCGGCGATATCGCGAGCAACGCCAGACGGAGCCGGTGTTTGGCAAAGACGCACAGTGCTGCAACGATAACGGCCGTCGCGCTGAATAGGCCATAGGCAACCTCAAAGCCGAGGGCGTGGCGGATGTTGAAACCAGTGGCCAGCAACAGGCCCCAAACGAGGCCGGCGATCAGAAGTACTGTGTCATCGATGCGCCGGAAAACCGGCAGATAGCCCAGTGCAAGGAATGCCAGGATCGATAGCGTTGGCCAGGCCGCGACGAAGGTGCCATGCATCAGCCCCCACGAGTGGAATGTTGGCCAGCCGAGCGCGGCATAGGTATAGCCAAGTGGCCACATCAGCAGGAATCCCGCGATCACCGATATGACGACTCGAAAAAAAGTCCTCATGACGCGTCAATACCTGTCCCTCATGGTGAGGAGCGCGTCAGCGCCGTCTCGAACATGAGGCCCCGATTACATCTCACGCTTCGCGCCGCATGCAATGACGTCGCGGCTAAGTTTTGCCCTCAATCATCAAACATCGGCGGAGGCCTGAAGCCGCCGAACTCACGCTCGATCAGTTCGGCCAGCTTCAGCGGCGTGCGATCCTCCAGCCATGGGCCGACGATCTGCACGCCGACCGGCAGGCCGTCCGGCGAGAAGCCTGATGGCAGCGCGGTCGCGGGCAGGCCGGGCAGGGTGGCGATGCCGGGCCAGGCGAGCTGGTCGGGATAGATGTGATCCTTGCCGTCGATCTTGATGCGGCGTTTCTCCTGCTCGTCGGAATGATCGTGCGGATAGGCCGGCGTCGGCATGATCGGGCAGATCACGGCGTCATAGGTCTTGAACAACTCGCGCCACTGTGCACGCAGGCGGGCGCGGGCGACGTCATCCATCAACCAGTTGCGATGGCTGATCGCAATGCCGCGCAGGCGCTCGGCGGCGAGGCTGATATCGCTCGCGGGCAGCGCGGCGGCGGCGGCCTGCGCACCGGCATAGACCTCCGGCGGGAACGAGGCCGCGAGGAACGACATCAGCATCCGCATATAGAGCCGGGATGTCTCCGCAAAGTTCGGCAGCAGCGGGCTGTTGCGGTCGACCTTGACGCCGGCCTTTTCGAGATTGGCGGTAAGCTTGTGGATCGTGCCGCGCACCACCTCGTCGGTCGGCATCACAGGATCGGTGTCGACCACGAGGACGCGAAAATCCTTCAGCGCGGTGTGGCGTGGCGGCGGCAGCGCGAGCTTGAAGCCCTTGCCGGCTTCAAGCGGATCCGGGCCGGCCATGACGTCCAGCAGCAGCGAGAGATCGGCGGCGCTGCGCGCCATCGGGCCGGTCACGGCAAGGTCGCGATCGAGCGGCAGCGGCTGGAACGGCGGCGGCGTGTGGCCGCGCCCCGGCACCAGCGCAAACGTCGGCTTGTGTGCATAAACGCCGCAGTGGAAGGCGGGCACGCGCAGCGAGCCGCCGATGTCGGAGCCGAGCGACAGCGGGCCATAGCCCGCGGCCAGCGCGGCCGAGGAGCCGCCGGACGAGCCGCCCGGCGTGCGGCCGAGATCGAAGGGATTGTTGGTGGTGCCGTAGATCTCGTTGTAGCTCTGCCAGTCGCCGAGCCCGAGCGGCACGTTGGTCTTGCCCAAGATGACGCCGCCGGCGTCCTTGACGCGCGCGACCGACAGTGCGTCTTCGGTCGGCGTGAAATTCTTCTGCGCCGGAATGCCCCAGGTCGTCGGCAGCCCCGCGATGTTGTAGGATTCCTTCACCGTCACCGGCAGGCCAAGCAGCGGCTTCGTCACGCCGCGCGCCAGTTCAGCATCGGCGGCGCGGGCGGCGGTAAGCGCGCGATCGAAATCGCGAACACAAATCGCATTGATCTTGGCATCATGCCGTTCGATGCGCCCGATGGCGTCCTCGGCGAGTTCGACTGCCGAGACTTTCCTTGCTGCCAGCGCGCCAGACAATTCGATGGCAGTCTTGAAGCTCCATTGCGATTTGGCCAAGGCATACTCCCCGCGCGGTTCTGATTGCGGCGCGGATGATGCTCAGTTTGCGCGTGTGCAGCAAGAGCAATAGCTGTACAGCAGCAATTCGATGGTGCAGCCAGGGGTTTAGCGTAGTGATCGCCGTCACACTCGGCAGCGCGACGGCGGCTATTCGCATTAGGCCGCTCCGATCAATATCCCGACCGCCAGCACGATCGCGCCGCCGAGCACGATCTGGAACACTGCCTGCAGGAACGGTGTGTCCATGTAGCGCGCGCGGATGAAGGCGATTGCCCAGAGCTCGAAGAACACGATGACGCAGGCGATGGCGGTTGCGATCCAGAACGCATTCGGCCAGCTGTCCGGCACCAGATAGGGCAGGGTATGACCGATGCCGCCGAGCGTCGTCATCAGCCCGCAGGTGATGCCGCGCAGCCAGGGCGAGCCGCGTCCGGTCAAAGAGCCGTCGTCGGACAGGGCTTCCGCAAAACCCATGCTGATGCCGGCGCCGATCGAGGCGGCGAGTCCGACCAGAAACGTCTGCCAGTTCTGATGCGTGGCAAAGGCCGCCGCAAATAGCGGCGCCAGTGTCGAGACCGAGCCGTCCATCAGGCCAGCGAGTCCCGGCTGCACATATTGCAGCACGAACATGCGCCGCCGCGTCTTGTCCTCTTCGGCGCGCACGTCGGGCTTGAGGATTTCACCGGTCAGTTTGACCGCGAGCTGCTCGTGATGCTTCTCCTCCTCGGCGAGATCGCCGAGCAGGCGCCGCACGCCGACATCCTCGGCCCGCTCGCTGGCCTTGGCGTAAAAGCGCTCGGCCTCGAGCTCCATCGTCTCGACTTCTTTCCGAATGGTGTCGAGCGGCAGGTTCTTGGTCAGCCAGATCGGACGGCGGCGCAGGAAGCCCTTGACGTCTTCCCGCCGGATCGGCGGCAGATGCTGCCCAAAGCGTTTCTCATAGAGTTCGAGCAGGCGGTGGCGGTGGCCGCGCTCCTCCTCGGCCATCTCCTCGAAAACCTTGGCCGAGTCGGGGTAGCGTTCGGCGAGGTCTTCGGCGAACGTCATGTAGATGCGGCTGTCCTCCTCCTCGGAGGAGATCGCAACGGCCAGCACCTCGCGCTCGGTCAGGTCGGCGAAATTCTTCACGGCACGCGCCTTTCTTAGTTTAGAATCATTCTAATATTGACGCGTGCCGTGGTCAATTGTCGGTTGTGCCCTGCTTCGCCTTGGTCGTCCCTCGCAGGAAATTCACCAGCAACCAGCTCACTTCGTTGGGCCGCTCTTGCTGCACCCAGTGGCCGGCGCCATCGACGAGATGGCAACCGATCATCTTGGTGCAGGCCGCCTTCTGCATCGCCTCGTAGACGCCGGGCCGCTGATGGGTGCCCCAGTCCTGCTTGCCCGAAATGAAGGCGGAGGGCACATCGATCGTGCGGCCCGACCATAGCTGCAATTCGCCCGTGAACGCGCCGGAGGTGCCACAGCGATACCATTGCAGTCCGCCCTGGAATCCGTTGCGCTCATACTCGGCGGCGTAGAAGGCAAGCTCGCTGTCCGGCAGCCATTTGTTGGCGGCGATCTCGGCCGGCGATGGCATCTCCTCGGCAACCGTGGCGGCCATGTCCTTGGCGAGGTCCATCACATAATAGGTCGGCAGTTTTGCGATCTCGTCCGCCGTCCATGATTTCAGCGGGTACGGCCTATTGGCTTTCCAGTCCGCGCTCTTGTGGTGATAGTAGGCACGCAAGAAATCATGCACGCCCTGCGGCGCGCGGTGCATGTCGTCGTTCGCCTCGCGCGTCGAGTAGTACCATTGGTAATGTTTTCGCGGGCGCGGCAGCGCGGCGAGATCGCGATGGATCGGATCTTCCGCGGCAGGTTTGGCAGGGCTATTCACGGTGTTGAACGGCAGCGACGGCGGGCCGCCGAACGGCGCGCTCATCATCACGACCGAACGAAACACGTCCGGCCGGATCAGCGCGCACCATGCCGCGACCGACGAGCCGAAATCATGCCCGATGACCGCATCAACGCTTTTGTAGCCGAACGCCGAAACCAGCCCCAGTGCGTCGCGCACCAGATTGGGCAGGCGGAAGGAAGCGAGATCGCCGTCATAATTCGGATCCCATCCGGTGGTGCGGCCATAACCGCGCTGGTCCGGCGCGATCACGTGGTAGCCGGCCTCGGCGAGCACCGGCATCACCTTGCGCCAGGAATAGGCCAGCTCGGGAAAGCCGTGCAGCAGCAACACGCAGGGCCGGCCGCGCGTCTCGAACCCGGACTCGAGCACATGCATGCGCAGGCCGTTGATGCCGTCGACGTAGCGGGAGCGGATGGTGGAGGGCAGCGGAATGTCGGGAAGATCGGCACTCATGACACGTTTACCTGGAAAAACGTTGTTCAACGCATTAACGAGGGGTTTACGCGCTTTCGATCATCTCCGGTAGCCCGCAAACGCATATCATCCGCCGCAAGCAAATAACTTCGATGAATTCAAAGCTGCAAACTCAACGGGATGATAGCGGCTTGAACCTTCGCCTCGTCGGGGCCGTCTAACGGCGATAACATTCCCTGGAGGATGAAGGCCGCATGCGCTCGATCGGGACCGCTAATTTTCACGGCTTGTTTTTGCGTATCGCTGTAGTGATCGCGGCTGCAAGTCTGTTCCTTGCTTCCATTGCCAGTGCGTCGGAGATGGACGATCTGACGCAAAACATGCCGCGAGCGTTTTCCGGCGAATTTCGCTGGGATGGTGACGGAATAGTGCAGAACGTCGTTATCACCTTCGACTCGGTGCGGGCCCTCGACAGCCAGAGCGCCGAAGCGCAGGGATGCGGTACCTACGAGGTCGGGCGCGAGGTGACGAAGATTAAAGTCCGGATGCTTGTCCGCTTGCCGGACCTGCAGGTGGAAATTTTCGAGCTGTCGCCTGAAGGCAGCGCGGCATTCGTGACGGATGGCAGCCATCGCGGAAGGCTGTCGAAAGACTTGCAGCAGATCGATGCCCAATGGACCACGACGACCACGGGACAGCGGGGACATCTGGAGATGCGCGCCTTGCCCGCCGCTGCCTGCGCGCCGGCTGGGACGGTGTAGAGGCCGGAGAGGGTCTCCCACCCTCCCCTGGAGGGCCCTGGAGGGGGAGGGTCGGCTCACAGCGAGCGAAGCGAGATGTGAGGCGGGGTGGGGTCTCTCTCAACACGGGCAGCGCCCGATACGACAGACTGTCGCCCCACCTCGGTTCGCATTGCATGCGAACCGATCCCCCCCTCCATTGGAGGATGACGGCTACGCCTTCGCTGCCGCCTTCGGCCAATACCTGTCGCGCAGGTGCCGCTTCACCAGCTTCCCGGTCGGTGTGCGCGGCAGCTCGGCCTCGAAGTCGATGCTCTTCGGGCATTTGATCGGCGACAGATGCTTTCGGCAGAACGCGATCAGTTCGGCCTCTAACTCCTTGCTCGCCTTGGCCATGTCGTGCGGTTGCACCACTGCCTTGACCTCCTCGCCCATCTCCTCGTTCGGGACGCCGAACACGGCCACATCAGAGACGGCGGGATGGGTGATCAGGATGTCCTCGGTCTCCTGCGGATAGATGTTCACGCCGCCGGAGATGATCATGTAGCTCTTGCGGTCGGTGAGATAGAGGTAGCCTTCGGCGTCGAGATAGCCGACGTCGCCGAGCGTCGACCAGCCTTTTTCGTTATAGGCCTTCTTCGTCTTCTCGGGATCGTTGTGATAGGTGAAGGCGGGCGCGTCGGCGAAGTAGACCGTGCCGATTTCGCCGACGGGGCGCTCCTCGTCATTCTCATCCAGGATTTTCACCTTGCCGACCACGGCGCGCCCGACGGTGCCGCGATGGGTCAGCCATTGCTGCGAAGTTGAGACGGTGACGCCGTTGCCCTCGGAGCCGGCGTAATACTCGATCAGGATCGGCCCCCACCATTCGATCATCTTGGCCTTCACGTCGACCGGGCAGGGCGCCGCGGCGTGGATCGCGCCCTTCAACGAGGAGACGTCATAGCGCGCCCGCACCTCGTCTGGCAGTTTCAGCATGCGTACGAACATGGTCGGCACCAGCTGCGACTGCGTGACCTTGTATTTCTCGACCAGCCGCAAAAATTCCTCGGCATCGAAGTGCTCCATGATGATGGACGTGCCGCCGAGCGTGATCGCCATCATGTTGAAGCGCAAGGGAGCCGCGTGATAGAGCGGCGCCGGCGACAGATAGATGCTGTCTGCGGACATGCCGCACATGTCGGCGCAAAGGATTCTCAAAAGCGGGTTCGGCACGTCGATCGCCTTGCCCTCGAACGCCTTCTTGATGCCCTTCGGCCGCCCGGTGGTACCGGAAGAGTAGAGCATGTCGTAGCCGGCGACTTCATCTGCGATCGGCGTCGTCGGCATCGCGATCGCTTCCTTGTCATAGGAGCGGAAGCCGGGCTCGGGTGTGTCCATCATGTAGAGCAGGGGACCATCGACCTGGCCGACCAGCCCTTTGACTTGCTCGGCGCATTTCGGCGTGGTGATGAAGACCTTCGCGCCGCAATCTTTGACGATATAGGCGATCTCGTCCTGCGTCAGATAGCGGCTGATCGCGGTGTAATAGAGTCCCGCGCGTTGCGCCGCCCAGCAGATTTCCATGAAGGCGAGGCGGTTTTCCATCAAGAGCGCGATGTGGTCGCCGGCCTTTAGCCCGAGCGAGCGGAACAGATGCGCGCCCTGGTTCGAGAGCTCGTCGAGCTCGCGATAGGTGATCGCCTTGCCGGTGCCAGCCATCTGATAGGCGATCTTGTTCGGTGTGGTGCGGGCGTGGATGGAGGGGTGGGTCACAACGCTTCCTCGGTGACTTTTTTTATTTTTGTCGTCCCTGCGAACGCAGGACCCATAACCACTAATGTGGATTTTGAAGCAAGCTGGAGCTCCGGCCTGGCATAACCGCAAGCACCTGTGGATATGGGTCCCGGCTCAAGGCCGGGACGACACCTTTATCGTTGAGACGACTGTGGCCATGAGAGGCTTACAGCCGTTCGACGATTGTCACGTTGGCCATGCCGCCGCCTTCGCACATGGTCTGCAGGCCGTAGCGCTTGCCGCGCTGCTTCAGCGCATTGACCAGCGTGGTCATCAGCTTGGTGCCGGAGCCGCCGAGCGGATGGCCGAGCGCGATGGCGCCGCCATTGACGTTGAGCCGTTCAGGGTCGGCGCCGGTGGTCTTGAGCCACGCCACCGGCACGGCGGCAAAAGCTTCGTTGACCTCGAACAGGTCGATGTCGCCAATCGACATGCCGGCTTTTTCCAGCGCGCGCTTGGTGGCGTGCAGCGGCGCATCCAGCATGATCACGGGATCGCCGCCCATCATGGTCATGTGGTGGATGCGGGCCAGCGGCTTGACGCCGAGCGACTTGAGGCCCTTTTCGTTGACGACCAGCACACCGGAAGCGCCGTCGCAGATCTGGCTGGCGCTGGCGGCGGTGTGCTTGCCGTTCTCGGCAATCAGCTTGACGCCCTTGATGCCGTCGAGGCTGGCGTCAAAGCGGATGCCTTCGTCGATATGATGGGTGTCGGTCGAGTTGTCGGCGCGGGTGATCTGCAGCGGCACGATCTCGTCCTTGAACTTGCCGGCTTGCGTCGCGGCAATCGCGCGCTGGTGGCTCTGGTAAGAGTACTCGTCGAGCTGGTCCTTGGAGAGGCCGTACTTCTCCGCCATCATCTCCGCGCCAGTGAACTGGCTGAACACGATGTTTGGATATTTCTTCTCGATGCCCGGGCTCTTGTAGTGGCCAAAGCCGTTCTTGGCCGGGAGCTGCGAGGCGAGGCCCATCGGCACCCGCGTCATCGATTCCACGCCGGCGGCGATCACGATATCCATGCTGCCGGCCATCACCGCCTGCGCCGCAAAATGCAGCGCCTGCTGCGACGAGCCGCATTGGCGGTCGACCGAGGTGGCGGGCACGCTCTCCGGCAGCTTCGAGGCCATCACGGCGTTGCGGGCGATGTTGTTGGACTGCTCGCCGGCCTGCATCACGCAGCCCATGATCACGTCTTCGATCTGGGCGGGATCGACGCCGGTGCGGTCGACCAGCGAGTCCAGCACGGAGGCGGCGAGATCGGCCGGGTGCCAGCCCGCCAGACGTCCCCCCTTGCGGCCGCCCGCGGTGCGCGCGGCGGCGACGATATAGGCCTCAGCCATGTCTGTTCTCCCTGATCTTGTTGTCTTGTTGGAAAGTCGGGCGGGATTTAAGGGGCGCGACGGGATTTAGTCAATCAATCAATTAACTCTTGAGCGCAGCCGCGGCATGCGCTTATGTGCGGCCAGGTTTCCTTTCCTCAGGCTGTGACGGGATATCAGTTGAATACCAGCGTACCGACCAAGCTTCCGAGCGGCCGAAATGCCACCGCCGAGAAGCTGCTCGTCGCGGCGAGCGAGCTGATGATCGAGCGCGCCTCGATCGAGGTCTCGCTGTCCGACATCGCGCAGAAGTCGGGCGTTAACGCCGCGCTGGTGAAATATCATTTCGGCAACAAGGACGGGCTGCTGCTGGCGCTCTTGGCGCGCGATGCCGCCACCGAAATGTCGGGGCTCGAATACCTGCTCAGCCAGCCGATCACGCCGACCGCAAAGCTACGTCTGCATATCGGCGGCATCATCCGCGCCTATCACCAGTTCCCCTATATGAACCGGCTGATCCACTATCTCCTCCACGAGAGCAGCGCGGAGGCCGCCGACGAAGTCTCGCAGTTCTTCGTCGCGCCGCTTCTCGACTTTCACCGCCGCCTGCTTGCCGAGGGCGTCAAGGCCGGCGAGTTCCGCGATATCGATCCGGTGCTGTTCTACACCAGCCTGATCGGCGCCTGCGATCACCTGTTCTTCGGCCGCCACGCGATGTCGCGGGCGACCGGGGTCGGTCCGGTCACCGACGAAGTCTGCCGCGATTACATCAAACATATGGAAGCGCTGATCTTCGGCGGAATGTTGAACGGGCGAATAGCGAGTGGCGAATAGCGAATAGACTATTCGCTACTCCCTATTCGCCATTCGCCAAACCAGAGAAGAAACTACCCAAGGAAAGGTTCTCAAATGCAGTTGAAAGAAGTTGCCGTAATCATCACCGGCGGTGGCTCCGGCCTCGGCGCGGCGACCGCCCGCGCCATGGCCGCCAAGGGCGCCAAGATCGGCGTGCTCGATCAGAACAAGGAAAATGCCGAGAAGGTCGCGGCTGAAGTGAAGGGCGTGGCGCTTCATGCCGACGTCACCGACGAAGAAGGGATGAAGGCCGCGATCGCCAAGGCGGAAGCGGCGCATGGCGTGGCGCGCGTCCTGATGAACTGCGCCGGCATCGGCGGCTCGCAGCGCGTGGTCGGCAAGGACGGCGTCTATCCGCTAGCCAAGTTCGCACGTATCATCAACGTCAATCTGATCGGCACCTTCAACGCGCTGCGCCTGTTCTCAGAACGGCTTGCCACCGCGGCCCCGATCGGCGAGGAGCGCGGCGTCATCATCAACACCGCGTCGGTTGCGGCCTATGAAGGCCAGATCGGCCAGATCGCCTATTCGGCCTCGAAGGGCGGCATCGTCGGCCTCACGCTGCCAGCCGCGCGCGACCTCGCCAGTCTGAAGATCCGTGTCAACACCATCGCGCCCGGCATCTTCTTCACGCCGCTCTTGATGGGCCTGAACGAGGAGGCCCGCAAGAGCCTGGGCGCCCAGGTGCCGCACCCGGCCCGCCTCGGCGAGCCCGACGAATACGGTGCGCTCGCCGTGCACATCGTCGAGAATGCGATGCTCAACGGCGAGACCATCCGTCTCGACGGCGCCATCCGCATGGCGCCGCGGTAGGTCACACGTAACTGTCGTCGCCGTGAACGCGGGGACCCATACTCCGCGGCCTCGGGCGAACTTGTCAGACGCCGCGGAGTAATAACAAAAGCCTGTGGTTATGGGTCCCGGCTCGCGCTGCGCCTGGCCGGGACGACGGTGATGGGGAGCGCCCGTGACTCAACCGCTACTGATCGCACATCATGACGGCGTCGATTGGGTCACGCTCAACCGGCCCGACAACCTCAACGCGCTCGATCCTTCGCTGATCGACGCGCTCAACGCCTATTTCGAAGGCCTGCAGCGCAACAGTTCGACCCGTGTCGTGGTGCTCAAAGGCGCCGGCGCCTCGTTCTGCGCCGGGCTCGATCTGAAACATGCGATGAAGCGCCGCGCCGGGCAGCAGGAGCCGCCCGATGTCACCGAGTCCCTCGACTCGCAGCGGCGCATCGCCGACATCGTGATGCTGATGCGGCGCTGTCCGCAACCGATCATCGCTCTGATCCAGGGCGCGGCGGCCGGCGGCGGTTTTGCGCTGGCCCTCGCCGCCGATATCCGCATCGCCGCAAGATCGGCACGGATGAATTGCGCCTTTATCAAGCTCGGTCTCGGCGGCTGTGACATCGGCACGTCCTACTTTCTGCCGCGGCTGGTCGGCATCTCCGTCGCATCAGAACTGATCCTCACCGGCCGCTTCATCGGAGCCGAACGCGCGCTCGCGGTTGGCCTGGTTTCCGAGGTCGTCGAGGAGGGCGGGCTCGATGCTGCAGCCGAGCCTTACGTCGATGCCATGATGACGGCATCGCCGGTCGGCCTTCGGCTGTCGAAAGAGTGTCTAAATATGAGCGTCGATGCCGGCTCGATCGAGGCCGTGATCGCGATGGAAGACCGCAATCAGGTGTTGTGCAGCCGCTCGGAAGATTTCAACGAAGGCATCAGGGCCTTCCTTGAGAAACGAAAGCCTGTCTATATCAGGCGGTAGAACGAACAAGCGCTACGAGATCCGCAAAGGACGAATTCCGGGAGACGCAATATGAGTGGGAGTGCCGCCGCCGTGTTGACCAAGCCAGCGTTTCGCAAGATCGAATGGCTGGCGCGCGACATTGCGGTCGAGCGTCGCCCCGACGGCGTCATCGTTCTGAAGTCGCGCATTCCACTGCAGCCCTACGAGAAACATATCCCGGCCTCGCTGGCGAAATGGGCGAAGGAAGCACCGGAGCGAACCTGGCTTGCGCAGCGCGGCGGGCCGGACCGGCAATGGCGCAAAGTCTCCTACGGCGAGGCCAAACGCATCGTCGATGGGCTGACGCAGGGACTGCTTAATCTCGGCCTTGAAGAGGGCCGGCCCCTTGCGATCCTGTCAGGCAATTCGATCGAACATGCGCTGATGACGCAGGCTGCGATGCAGGCGCGCCTGCCGGCTGCGCCGGTATCGCCGGCCTATTCGCTGATGAGCCAGGATCATCTCAAGCTCAAATATCTCTTCAACCTGATCAAGCCCGCAGTCGTGATGGTGCAGGACGGGCCGACCTTCGAGAAGGCATTGAAGGCCCTCGATCTCACCGGCATCACGGTCGTGCATGTCTTAAGGCCCTGCGACGGCATCAAAAGCGTGTCGTTTACCGACCTCGCGGCGACGCCGGTGACAAAGGATGTCGAGGACTCGATTGCGAAGATCACGCCCAAGACCGTCGGCAAGCTTCTGTTCACGTCGGGCTCGACCGGCATGCCCAAGGCTGTCATCAACACCCAGGAGATGATGTGCGCCAATGCGGCGATGATGATGCAGGTGCGCCCGCGCGATCCCGACGGGCCGATCGCGACCGTGCTCGACTGGATGCCCTGGAATCACACCATGGGCGGCAATGCCGCGTTTCATCCGATCCTCGTCGATGGCGGCACGCTCTATATCGACGACGGCCGGCCGATGCCGGGCCAGTTCGAGGAGACGATCCGAAACCTGCGCGAAGTATCGCCGACCTATTACGCCAACGTGCCGGCCGGCTACGCGGCGCTGGCGGCCGCGATGGAGAAGGACGACGCGCTGTGCCGCAGCTTCTTCAAGAACCTCTCCATCATGGCCTATGGGGGGGCGCGGCTGCCGGACGATCTCTACGACCGCATGCAGGCGCTGGCGGTGAAGACCACCGGCGAGCGCATCGTATTCTATACCGGCTGGGGCTCGACCGAGACCGCCCCGACCTCGACCGGCACCTATTGGGACACCGAGCGCGTCGGCCTGATCGGCCTGCCGTTCCCCGGCGTCGAATTGAAGCTGGTGCCGTGCGGCTCGAAGTACGAATTGCGGCTGCGCGGCGTCAACGTCACGTCCGGCTATTTCGGCCAGCCTGACCTCACGAAGAAGATGTTCGACGAGGAAGGCTTTTACTGCATCGGCGATGCCGGCGTGTTCGTCGATGACAACGACCCGCTGCAGGGCATCATCTTCGCCGGCCGCGTGGTCGAGGATTTCAAGCTCACGACCGGCACCTTCGTTCATGTCGGCTCCTTGCGCACGGATGCGATCGCGGCCGCAACGCCTGTCGTGCACGACGCGCTGGTCACGGGACAGGATCGGGAATTCATCGGGCTGCTCGCCTGGCCCAATCTGCACGCCTGCCGCCAGATCGCCGGCAACGCCGAAGCGAGCTTCGAAGACGTGATCAGCCATCCCGAAGTGATCGCCCACCTCAAGCGCGGGCTGGAAGCGCACAACGCCTCCGCCACCGGAAGCAGCATGCGCATTGCACGCGCCATGCTGATGGCCGAGCCGCCCTCGATCGACGGCAACGAACTCACCGACAAGGGCTACATCAACCAGCGCGCCGGCCTCGAACGCCGCGCGGCGCTGGTGGAGAGACTTTATGCCGATCGCCCCGGCGAAGATGTGATTGTGCTGCAATGAAAACCACCCTTCATTGTCGTCCCCGCGAACGCGGGGACCATACGCCGAGGCCCATCGATGTTAGGTTGGTGCGAATTCCGGACAAAACATAACCGCCGGTGGTTATGGGTCCCCGCTTTCGCGGGGACGACGAGTTAGAGATACACACAGCAGACCCACACAACGCGAGTACCACGCCATGAACTTCGATTTCTCCGACGAACAAAAACAGATGCGCGATGAGGCGAGGAAGTTCCTCGCCGAGAAATGCCCGCCGAAGGCCGTGCGTGAGGTGCTCGACGGCAAGGCGCCGTATGACAAGGCGCTGTGGCAGGGCCTTGCCGAGATGGGTTTCCTCGGCGTTGCGATTCCCGAGGAATTCGGCGGCGCGGGCGCCGGCCACCTCGAGCTCTGTGTGATCGCGGAGGAAATGGGCCGCGCCAACGCGCCGGTGCCGTTCTCCTCCACCGTCTATCTCGCCGCCGAAGCGCTGCTGCTCGCCGGCTCCGACGCGCAGAAGCAGAAATGGCTGCCGAAGATCGCGAGCGGCGAGGCGATCGGTACGCTGGCGCTGTTCGAAGGCAAGGGCAATCCGTCGCCGAAGGCAATCAAGCTGCAGGCATCCGGCGGCACGCTGTCGGGCGTGAAGAAGCCGGTGCCGGATGGCGCGATTGCCGATTTCGCTGTCGTTGCGGCGCGCACCGGCTCCGCCGGGCGCGATGCTGATATCTCGCTGTTCCTGGTCGATCTGAAGGCGGGCGGCGTCGAAGCCAAGCCGCTGACCAATATCGATCCGACCCGCGGCCAGGCCGAACTCACCTTCAAGAACGCCAAGGCCGAGCCGCTCGGCGCAGCCGGCGAAGGCTGGAGCATTTTAACGCAGGTGCTTGATCGTGCCGCGGTGCTGCTCGCCTTCGAGCAGGTCGGCGGCTCCGACCGTGCGCTCGAAATGGGCCGCGACTATGCGCTCGACCGTATCGCGTTCGGCCGTCCGATCGGCTCGTTCCAGGCGGTCAAGCACATGCTGGCCGACATGTATGTCTCGGCGACGCTGGCGCGCTCGAATTGCTATTACGGCGCCTGGGCGCTCTCGACCAACGCCGGTGAATTGCCGGAAGCCGCCGCGGCCGCGCGCATCAGCGCCACGCAGGCATTCCAGCACTGCGCCAAGAACAATATCCAGGTTCACGGCGGCATGGGTTTCACCTGGGAGTTCGACTGCCACATGTACTACCGCCGCGCCAATGCGACCGCGCTGACGCTCGGCAGCCTGTCGTATTGGGAAGATCAGTTGATCGACCGCATGCGCAAGAAGAACGCGGCGTGAGGATTCTCGTGTCCCGGGCGCGATGCAGCGCGTAGCGCTGCTTCGCAGAACCGGGACCCACAGGTGCCCAACGATGGACCCCGGATCAGCAGCGCACCACTTCGTGCTGTGCAGCATCCGGGGAACGCGAGAGGAAAGAGAAGCGCCATGAACTTCGACGACACCCCGCAGGAAGCCGCGTTCCGCGCTGAAGCCCGCGCGTGGATACAAGCCAACGCGCCGAAGCAATATGAGGAAGAACTGCGAAAGTCCTCGCTCGGCCGCACCGTGCTGAAGGGCGCCAACATTCTCGAAATCGCCAAGGCCTGGCAGAAGAAGAAGGCCGATGCCGGCTGGGCCTGCCTGCACTGGCCTAAGGAATATGGGGGCCGTGGTGCCTCGCCGATCGAGCGTGTGATCTGGCAGCAGGAAGAGGGCCCGTTCGGCAAGCTCTCCGGCATGTTCATCATCGGCCACGGCATGTGCGGGCCAACCATGATGGCGTTCGCCGGCGAAGAGCAGAAGCGCAAATACCTGCCGCCGCTGGCGTCAGGCGAGAAGATCTGGTGCCAGTTGTTCTCCGAGCCTGCGGGCGGCTCCGACGTCGCGGGGCTGCGCACGCGCGCCGAGAGACGCGGCGATGACTGGATCGTCAACGGCCAGAAGATCTGGACATCAGGCGCGCATTATTCCGACTACGGCATCCTCTTGACCCGCACCGATCCGACCGTGCCGAAGCATAAGGGCCTCACCATGTTCTTTCTGGACATGAAGAGCCCGGGCGTCGAGGTGCGGCCGATCAAGCAGGCGAGCGGCCAGTCCGATTTCAACGAGGTCTACTTCACCGACGTGAAGATTCCGGATTCGCAGCGTCTCGGCGCTGTCAATGACGGCTGGAACGTGTCACTGACCACGCTGATGAATGAGCGCATGTCGATCGGCGCCGGCGTTGCCACCGGCTTTCCCGAACTGTTCGACTTCTGCAACAGCCTGATGCTGGAAGATGGTCCCGCGATCGAGGACCGCAGCGTTCGCTCTCGTCTTGCGAACTACGCGGTGAAGGCGAGTGGGCTGCGATACACCAGCATGCGGGCGATCTCGGCGCTGTCGAAGGGCGAGCGTCCGGGGCCGGAAAATTCGATCGGCAAATTGGTGGCGGGATCGATGGTCCAGGAAGTCGCGATGTATGCGCTTGATCTGCAGGGCGCCGCCGGCGTGCTGAGCGGACCCGAGGATGCCGAGGTCGCCGGTAAATTCCAGGCGATGCTGCTGCGTGCGCCGGGCACCCGCGTCGAGGGCGGCACAGACGAGATCATGCGCAACATCATCGCCGAACGCGTGCTCGGCCTGCCCGGCGATATCAGGGTCGACAAGGACGTGCCGTTCAACCAGATCCCGACGAAAGGGCGGGCGTAAGAGAATTTGTAGGGTGGGTTAGCGAAGCGTAACCCACCATCGGGAGCAACGATGCCGATAGAACTGGTGGGTTACGCCTTCGGCTAACCCACCCTACGCAGAACAAAAAAGGAAGCCGCCATGAACTTCGACGACACCCCGCAGGAAGCGGAATTCCGCGCTACCGCCCGCAAATGGATCGACGCCAATGCGCCGAAGCAATACGAGGCCGAGCTGTCCAAATCCTCGCTCGGCCGCATCCGCCTGGAGAAGGAAGAGATCGTCGATGTCGGCAAGGCGTGGCAGAAGAAGAAGGCCGAGGGCGGTTGGGCCTGCCTGCACTGGCCGAAGGAATATGGCGGCCGCGGCGCAACGCCGATCGAGAAGGTGATCTGGCAGCAGGAAGAGGGCGTCTACGGCAAGCTGACGCAGCCGTTCCAGATCGGCGAGGGCATGTGCGGCCCGACCGTGATGGCGTTCGGCAGCGAGGAGCACAAGCGCCACTATCTGCCAAAACTTGCTTCCGGCGAACACATCTGGTGCCAGCTTTTCTCCGAGCCGGCGGGCGGCTCCGACGTCGCGGGCCTGCGCACCCGCGCCGAGAAGAACGGCGACAACTGGATCGTCAACGGCCAGAAGATCTGGACCTCCGGCGCGCACTACTCGGACTACGGCCTTCTGATCACCCGCACCGATCCCAATGTGCCCAAGCACAAGGGCCTGACGATGTTCTTCCTCGACATGAAGAGCAAGGGCGTTGAGGTGCGGCCGATCAAGCAGGCCAACGGCATGCAGGAATTCAACGAGGTCTATTTCACCGACGTCGTGATCCCGGACAGCCAGCGCTTGGGCGCGGTCGGCGACGGCTGGAACGTGTCGCTGACCACGCTGATGAACGAGCGCATGTCGATCGGCTCGCGGCTTGCCACCGGCGTCCCCGAGATGTTCGAATTCTGCTCGAACCTGATGCTGGAGGACGGCCTTGCGATCGACGATCCCGCAGTGCGTTCCAGGCTTGCGAGCTGGGCGGTGAAGGCGAGTGGGCTGAAATACACCAGCTACCGCGCCATCTCCTCGTTGTCGAAGGGCGAACGTCCCGGTCCGGAAAACTCCATCGGCAAGCTGGTGTCGGGCATGATGCTGCAGGATATCGCGGCTTACGCGATGGACCTGCAGGGCGCGGCCGGCGCGCTCACGGGCACTGATGAAGAGCTGGTACGCGGCCAGTTCCAGCAGATGCTGCTATCCTCGCCCTCGATGCGCATCGCCGGCGGCACCGACGAGATCCTGCGCAACATCATCGCCGAGCGCGTGCTCGGTTTGCCGGGAGATATTCGCGTCGACAAGGACGTGCCGTTCAACAAGATCCCGACCAAGGGAAGATAGTCTCGTGTCCCGGACGCGGTGCAGCGTGAAACGCTGCGCCGCAGAGCCGGGACCTAGTGTGATGGGCCCCGGCTCTGCGAAGCGTCACTTCGTGCCGCATCGCGTCCGGGGCACGAAAGCGAGTCAGGCCATGGATGTTTCTGCAACCGAACAAAGAGACCGCATCGGCGTGCTCGAAGAGCTCCTCGACGAGCGCTATTCCGTGCGCGCGTTCCTGCCCCGCGAAGTGCCGCGCGAGACCATCGAGCATGTTCTGAAGGTGGCTCAGCGCACGGCGTCATGGTGCAACAGCCAGCCCTGGCAGGTCCTGATCGCGAGCGGTGAGGCGAAGGAGACCTTCCGCAAGGCGATCTATGCCGAGGCGGCTTCCGGTGCCAAGGACAACCACGATTTTGCGCCGCCGCGCGAATATCTCGGTGTCTATCTGGAACGCCGCCGCGAGAGCGGTTTCCAGCTTTACAACACGCTGGGCATCGCGCGTGGTGACAAGGCGGCCTACGCCAAGCAGGCGCTTGAGAACTACAATTTCTTCGGCGCGCCGCACGTCGCCATCATCCACACCGACGAGCCGCTCGGCATTTATGGCGCCGTCGATTGCGGCGCCTATGTCGCCAACTTCATGCTGGCGGCGCAGGCGCTCGGTCTCGGCACCATTCCGCAGGCCGCGCTGGCGCGGCACTCCGGGCTGATCCGGCGCCACTTCAAGCTCGCCGATGATCGCCGCGTGGTCTGTGGAATCTCGTTCGGCTATGCCGACCACGCCCACAAGGTCAACAGCTATCGCACCTCGCGGGCGAGCGTCGCCGATACCGTGACGTTCGTCGACTAACCCAGCAATTCCTCGGTAACTTCATCCGAAAACCGCTTCTTTTTTCCGGCGACCATCACATGGTCGGAATCACCAGGAATAATCGTGGCGCCGGGCATGCCGTGATCGCGCAGGGTGCGCGCGCAGCCGACCCAGTCGCCGCCTTCGACCGGTTCGTTGCATGAGGCCCATGCCAGCGAGCCGCAGGCGTTGTCGCCGTAGCCGTGCTTTTCGCGCCAATCAGCACCGTGTTCGAGCAGGAAGCGAGTCAGGCCGGCGTCGCCGCGGAACACCGCGTGGTTGAGCGCCGACGCATCCCAGTCGCCGCCGCGCACGGCGATCGGCCAGCCGAGGCTGACCATCAGCCTGACGACGTCATCGGCGCCGGCGGCGGCCATGTCGGGCAACAGGCGCAATTGCTTCGCTGACAGCGACGCCGGCAAATCGGGCCGCCGGGCTCGAATCGCGCGCGCCTCGGCTTCGTCGCCGCGTGCGCAGGCGGCAACGAATCGCTCCTCGTCGGAAATATCAGGCGGGTTGGTTTGCGCCCGCAGCAGGGCCGCGACGTCAGAGAGCCCGAATTGCAGTGCCAGCCGATATGGGCTCACACCGTCCGCCGTTGGCCGCGACGCGTCGGCCCCGGCCTCCAGGAGCGCGCTGGCATGACGAGGGTGCCGCCGGTAAATGGCCCATGCCAGCGGTGAGCCCCAGTCGGTCAACGGGGCATTCCGCGCCGGCTCGTTCGGATCGCCGCCGTGTTGCAGCAACAATTGTAGCGCGCTGTCGTCGTCGAGGTCCATCGCGCGGTAGATCGCATTGCTCTCGGAGATGCGCGCGCCATGCTCGAGCAGCAGGCGGGTGCATGCCGGATTCTCCAGTGAGTGGTAGAGCGACTCGCCGTCGTTCGGGTTGGCGCCGGCTTCAAGCAAAAGCTTGGTCAGAGTGGCATCGTGATTGCTGCCGGCCGCCCCATAGAGCGTCGAGAGCGGATAGCGCAGGTCTGGCTTCTCGAGCGATGCCGGCGCCCAGCGGCTGAAAATGTGCTGGTTGACGTTGGCGCCGGCGGCGATCAGGCGCTCCGCGCAGCGATGTAGACGCTCGCGAAATTCCTGCATGCGCAGCAGGCCCGAATGCGCTACCGCAAACAGCGGCGGCAATTGTAGCGGACCGCCCGGCCGGTTGACCCACGATGGATCGGCCTCGCTCGTCTGCCGCAGCACGCCTTCGTCGCCGATGGCGCAGGCCAGATAAGGATCGTCAGCAGCAAGCGCGGGATCATCGGCCAGCATCCGCAGGGCAACGCGCGGATTGGCACGGTTGACCGTGCCGCTGACATCGCCGGAATAAAGCAGCTGCGCCCAGTGCAGCACGCGCGACGCGCGCTCACCGCGCAGCGCCATCTGGACTTCGACATAGCGCTTCAAATCGGACCACGATGCAAACCCGTGTTCGCGCGCGATGCAGGATTGCGCGTCGTGCAGGCGAAGCTGCAGCGAGGAAATGGCCTCATCGCTGTGCCCGGCAGCAGCGGGCAGTGCGGCGCGAAACCGCGCCATCGCCGCCGCGTCGCGGCTTCGATGAAGGCGGATCAGGTCCTTGGCTTGCTTCTTCAGATGATCGAGATTCAGTCGATCGGGCGACCGGTCCATCAGATACCTCCGTGCGTGACATCGCCGAAGGCCCGCAATACCGGCTGCACAAAGGCTCTAGATGTCGCTCGAAAGCTGCAAGTGGGTTCAACCCTTCCCGCGGGCCCGGGAGCGGCTTGCACCGCATGCGCCACCATATGTCCGGCGCAGGCGATGGTCAAATCGGTCGGAAGCGCGTGGCTCCAGCCGGAAAAATCCCGGCCGCGGATCGCGACCGGGATTCCTGGAGATGTTCAATCAGTAGGCGCAGACGTTCACGGTGCGCAGGCGCATGCCGCGGCGGGTTTCGACCCAGCGCTGCTGCAGGCAGCCGTTCACGGCGGTGTCGACATAGACGCCGCCGAAGCCGACGCCGATGGTGGGACCCCAGCCCCAATGATGGCCCCAGTGATGATGGTGAAATCCACCGGCGGAAGCGGGCGCAGCGGCGGCGAAGGTGAGAGTGGTGGCGGCGATCAGTCCGAGGGCGATCTTGCGAAACATCGTTAAAATTCTCCAGTTACGAGGCACGAGGCCATTGTTGCGTCCCTGCCCATCAGTCGGCCGTGCGGCAAATCGCGTTCAAGCGGGAAGGGGAGAATCGTGTTTCAGAATTGTTTCGCGGCGATGAGAATCCAGCAAAATATCATGTCCCGGGCGCGGCGCGGCATGAAATGACGCGACGCAGAGCCGGGACCTACGTGATGGACCCCGGCTTAGCAGCGCACCACGCCGCGAAGGCATAGCGCGTCAAAGACGCGCGTGAACGCGCTGTTGGCGCTGCGCGGCATCCGGGGAGTGCCCAGCCGCCTAAAACCGCGGCGGACGCTTTTCCGCAAACGCCTTGATGCCTTCCTTGATCTCGGCGCTGCGCATGCTTTCGCGGTGGCGGCGGTCGGCGGCTTCCTCGTCCAGCGCGCCGCGCGCGAATTCGTTGATCGCGCGCTTCATGCCGCGCATCGCGAGCGGCGCGTTGCCGGCGAGGATCTCGGCGAGGCGATCCACTTCCTCGTCCAGTGCTTCGGCCGGCACCATGGCGGTGAGATAGCCGATCCGCAGCATTTCGGGCGCGGTGATTTTTTGCGCGGTCAGAAACAGCTTCTTTGCGTTGTCCACGCCGAGCCGTGAGACGTAGCGCTTGATGCCACCAGGGTAATAGTGCAGCCCGAGCCGGGCCGCTGGCATGAACATCTCGGCGCTGTCGACGCCGATGCGGAAATCGCAGGCCAGCGCGAGGTCGGTCGAGCCGCCATAGACGCCGCCATTGAGCCGACAGATCGTCGGCACGCCGAGATCCTCCAGACGATTGACGACGACCTCGAACGCCGAGCCTGCGCTCTGCTGCTCCTTCTCGCTGGTAGCGCGGTCCGCCACCGAATTGAGATCATAGCCCGCGCTGAAGGCGCGGCCGGTGCCGGTCAGGACCAACACGCGGATCGCGCGGTCGGCCTCGATCCGGTCGAACAGTCTTGTGAGCTCGCCGAGGTCCTCGCTCTGCAGCCGGTTCAGGTGCTGTGGCCGGTTGAGGCGGATGGTGGCGCGCGCGCCGCTGATCTCGAGGATGGGCGCGCTCGCTGAATCGGGCATTATTTTCTCCATGGTTTCAGTCGTCATTGCGAGCCAACGGGTCGCGCGAAATGCGCGCCCGATGACAGGCTCCGCGAAGCAATCGATAGCTCAGCCCGGCGATAGATGGATTGCTTCGTCGCATCGCTCCTCGCAATGACGGCTTCCTTTCTTGTTACTTGTTCTCTTGCGCGCGCCGCTTCGCCTCGGCGTCGATCGTCTCGGCGAGATCGGGATGCCGCGCCATCAGGAGGCGAAAGTCGACGAGGTCGAGCACCAGCAGCCGCGTCACCTTGGTGGTCGTGACATTGGCGCCGCGCACGCTGTTGCCGAGCAGCGCCATCTCGCCGAAGAATGCGCCTTCGCCGAGCGCCACCTTCTTGCCCGGCAGTTCGACCTCGGCTTCGCCGGCGGCGATGAAATACATGCAGTCGCCCTGCTGGCCCTTGCGGATGATCATGGTGCGCGCCGGCAGGTCCATCGTTCGCAGCACGTGGGTGACGTCGGCGATCGCCGACGGACCCAGGGTCGCAAAGAACGGCACCTTGCTGACGGTCTCCCAGGTCTTCAAAAAATTGTCGCGGCGGGTCTCGGCGGCAAAGCCGGTCGCCAGAATACCGGTCCAGAGTCCGAACACGCCGAGGCCGGAGATCATGACCAGCGCCGCGACCATCCGGCCGAGCGGCGTGATCGGCACGACGTCGCCATAACCGGTCGTGGTCAGCGTCACCACCGCCCACCACAGCGCCGACGGCACGCTGCCGAAGGTAGCCGGCTGCACGTCGCGCTCCAAAAAATACTCCGCAACGGAAGCCAGGAACACCACCATCAGGAAGATCACGAGCACGCTGAGCAGCGGCCCGGATTCCAGCACCAGCACGCGGCGCAGTTGTCGCAGTCCGGGGATGCCCGGCACCACCTTCAGCACCCAGAGGATGCTGAGTAGCCACGCCGTCCTCGGCTCGACGCCTGCGACAAGCGCGAGCGGCACGGCAAGGGCCCCGATCGCGTCGACCACTCCGCTTGAGGAAAGCAGATAGAGCGACAGCCGGTCCTGCCGCGCCATGTGCCGCAGCCGCACCAGCCATTCGAACACGAAATAGGCAAGGCATGCCCATAGCACCGCGTCGATCCAATGATGCGCCGCCTCGTAGGCCGGGCCGGACGTCAGCACTGCCATCGCGGCGACGCCGGCGGCAACCGCGACATAGGCCGCGGAGCTCATGTTGCGGCCTGCCGCCCTGGCCGTGAACTGGGTCAGTGCCGAGAGAATGAGCCGCTTGGACATCGATGAGGGGCCTGACGGTACAACAAGGCTTAAATGTTAAAACGGCGGTCGAGCCGCAGCGGCGACCAATGGGCGGCAAAGTGCCTGCCAGCGGGAGGCCCGTCAACGACAGCCCTGTGCCTGCCGCGCCATCGCGCGGGCCGGTTTGGGCCATGGAGGCGGCGCTCGGGAGGCGATTTTTCCCCGGAAATAGTGAGAAACCCGACAAAACGTCAGCCTTTCCTCGTATACCAAAAGGGTCCGGCCGACGTTACATAGCGGGCACGGCTGCAGAATCGCGAAAAAATTCCACTCCCTGAAGAATTTGGTTGGCCTCCATGGACACGTCTCATCTGGCACAACACGCAGGAACCGCGGGCGCGCTGTTCGCATCGATCTTCGTGATCGCGACCACCACGATGAAGACCATGATCCCGCTGCGGGTGTTCGGCATTCTCGCCAACGTCGTTCTGTTCGTGACGGCGATTCCAACCCACAACTATCTGGTCATGGTGGTGCAGTTCGCCATGTTTTCGGTCAACTCCTATCGCCTGCACCAGATGCTGCAGCTGGTGCGTGACGTGAAGAAATCCGTCAACAGCGACCTCTCGATGGAATGGCTGAAGCCATTCATGACCGAGCGCAATTACGCGGCAGGCGAAATCCTGTTCTACAAGGACGAGAAGGCCGAGGACATGCTCTATATCGTCAGCGGCAAATTCAAGCTGGTGGAGTCAGGCATCGTGCTGCCGGTAGGCGCGATCGTCGGCGAGCTCGGCATGCTGTCGCCATCGAACACGCGAACCCAGACGCTGGAATGTGTCGAGGCCGGGCTGATCCTGAGCGTCAGCTACACCAAGGTCGAGGAGCTTTACGTGCAGAATCCCGCCTTCGGTTTCTATTTCCTTCGTCTCGCCAGCGCGCGCCTCTTCCAGAACCTCGAGGCGGCGGAAAAGCGGCTGGCCCAGGTGATCGCGGCCAACGCCGCCGAGTCGAAGCCCGCGTAGGAGCCGGAGCGAAGGGGTGGCAGACCGCGGTATAGTATCGTCGCTGCGTTACCTGTTCGCCGATTTCATCGGCGAGGATGACGACGAACCGCCGTTCCTGCCCGAAGGGTTGCCGGCGCCGGTGATGGCGCTGGCAAGCGACGCCATCCATCTGCTCATCGACTATCAGGGGCCGGGCTACGCCCGGCTCTATGTCGACCGCCTGCGGCGGTTCGTCGGCAAGCAGGGCATCGACGATCAGATGTTGGCCGACATTGCCCGCCTGATGGCGGTGCGCATGAGCTATGAGGACCCGATCCGCATCGCCCAGCTCAAACTCGCCGAGCTGGCGAGTGGGGCCGGTGCGCCTTCCAGATCCGTCGATGTCAGGAAATTTAGCCTCGACGAGCTGATCGGCGCACTGCCGGCCGTGATCGCCGAGTACATTCTCGATGCGCTCGACTGGGTGGGCTGGACGCGCCGCATGCGCGTCTCGATCCGTTTCAGTACGAAAAGCCGCTTCGGCATTCGCCGCCTCAAGATCGAGGCCGGGTTCCGGCGGTGGCGGCTGCTCTCGGTGCGCTACGCCAGGGAGCGGGTCTGGGTCGAGCGCTGGCTGCACATGATCGATCGCGCCCTGACCAAGCAGCCCCAGGCAGCGCCGGCAATCATTCACACCGCGACCATGATCGTGGGATATGGCGACGTCTACCGGCAAGGCATGGCGGACTGGAATGCGATCATCGACGGGCTCGCCAAGCCGACCTTCGACGGCGTGCTGCCCCTGTCAGACCTCGCCGGCGCGGTGGCTGAGGCACGCGCCGCCGCCGTGCCCGACCCGCGGCAAGCGGCGCTCAAGCGTAAGATCGCCGAGATTCGCGCGCGGGCGACGGCCGCAGGGTATGTGCCCGCACCGTCTGGCTGACAGGGCACGGCAGGCAAAGGAGCGCGGCGGGTCCCATTTCACGGAACGAGTCATTTGGACTCAGCTAGCAACCTTCCGGCGCTCCGCACGCCACGCGGGGAAACGCCGAAGCGGGCCCGGAATAGTCGGTTGAAATGCGAAATATCGGAAAAGCCGACCTCTAGCGCGATGTCGGAAATTCGCTGCGCACTGCTGTGAGGCTCGACCAGTAACGCGAACGCCCGTTGCAGCCGCAACTCGTTTACGCATTCCGTGAACGAAGTTCCGGATGACGTCATCAGGTGCTGCAGGTAACGAGGAGAAATGCCCTGACGACGGGCGACTACCTCAAGGCTCAGCTCCGGGTCCTGGAAATGACCCACGATGTGGTCGAGGGCGGCGCTGTGGCGCGCCGCCACAACAGCGCTCGCGCTGCTCTCGCCCAAAGGAGCGCAGTCGCTCATTGCGAGTGCCACGAGATCATGGATGTGCGTCACGACCACGTCACGCAGCTTGGGGGCAGCCAGAGCGCCCTCCTTCAATGCTGACTTCAGATAAGCCATGAGGAGTCGTAGCGCTTCGGCTCGGCGAGGAATCGGCCGCATGGTGAGGCTGTCGACATTCGTCACACGCTGCGTCAGTGCCTCGCGCGGCACGGACAGACCAAATTGCAGTCCTTCTGCATAGGTGACAATCGCGGGTTCCGAATGCAGAAGTCCGATTGCATCGCCGGCGCGAAGCTCGACCTCTTGGCCGCGCTGCGATAGCTGACTCTTGCTGGGAGAGCAAATGACGAAGCCAATCGAGTCGTCACCGTCAACAGTGTTCGCATCTGAACGCTTGAAGCGCATGGGTGAACCCTGCCATGCGAGCGTGCGCAGACCCGGAAGTGCTTGCAGCGTTGCTTCGACGTGAAACGGAACGGCCGATGAAGGCTCGATGTCGACATGGACGACGCATCGCCCAAACTCCTCGCGCCACATAGGGATGCGCATCCGCTCCGGAATCGCGCGTGTCGAGAATCGAAGCGATGTAAAATCCGCTGTACACGCTGGCATGCGAGTCTCCCAGCATTGATAAGCGTTCGGCCAAAGTACCCTGACAAGTTGTCGTCGGTATCCTTAATTTGCAATTCGCGCACCGCGCTTCTGTTTTGTGGTGCGCAGAAGTCCAAGAAACGACAGCGTCCGCCTGTTAGTCTCACTCAGTATGATCGAGGCCGCATGTGAACTGGCTCACGCCGCGGCAAAACAATCAAGCTAATGTCATTACGAAAGTGATGGTGCAAAAATCTCTTTTAAGACGAGATCGCCATGATGAACCGATTTCTAGTTGTCATCATCACACTCGTTTTGAAGACTCGCTGGTCCGACGGCACAACTGTAGGCTCCAGCTTTACTCGTTGATCGCAGTCGACCGGAATCAACGATCCGCGGAGCGATCTGCCTGCAGCACTTGGATGTTTGGTCCTCTGATACCGACGTCGTGCCGTAAGTTCGGTATCAGACCGAAATCGTCAGCAACAAATTCCCGCGCGCAGTTCATTGTGTGCCGCGGGCGAATTGGTGGAAGACGATCGCCTGGGAAGTGGTAATCAAGCGAGGGTTCGATCATGTCCACGATACTCGACCTGCTTTACCGCGAATATTGCCGTGCCCGCCTTGCCGAAATGCGGAAACAGCTTCTGCTCTCGGGTGCGAACGATGAAACCGCGGCAGCAAATTGGGATGCCGGCGGTCTTGACGATCGGGACCACGGCGCGGGTGACGACACCGCAAAGAAGTCCCAGCCATCTGGTGTCGGCATCGGCTCGGTCGACGAGGTGCTCGGTATCGTCACACCCCTGGAGCATCACGGGTAACTTGAAAGGCAAAGGCATTCCCCACGCGTGACTGATCGGCCGGCTTCCGGCCGAGCGCGCGCTCGCAGGCCGGACGGGGCAACCATATGCATGGTGGAATCTACACCTCGAAGGCACTGATCGACGAACTGCCACCGGAGGTGTTCGGTCGCGACCCGCGCATCGATGTCTGCCGTGGTATCGCGCTATGGTGGATATTTCTTGATCACGTCCCCAACAACATCGGAAGCTGGTTGACGCTACGGAACTACGGCTTCAGCGATGCCGCCGAAGTATTCATGTTCATCTCGGGTGTGACCTGCGCGCTGGCTTACGACAGGGCACGTCGTTGCGAGGGTTGGCGCGGTGTGATCAGGCGTTCGCTGCGGCGAGGATGGGACATCTATACCGCATTTCTCCTGCTCGCGCTCGCTTGCGCCATCATGGTTTACCTCGCAGGCCGCGATCATCTTGCCGACGATACTAACACGCGTGTCCTGTTGGAACATCCGGGCGCGGCGCTCGCGCATGCTGCGGTCCTGCAATACCGTCCGGTTAACACGGACATCCTGCCGGTGTTCGTGGTTTATCACGTTTTGTTCGCGCCGCTGCTGTGGCTGCTGCTGCGCGCGCCGAACGTGACACTCGGCGCCTCGCTGCTGCTTTATGCGCTCGTGCACGTCTTTGGGTGGACCATCGCCGCCTGGCCCAACAATGTCTGGTACTTCAATCCATTCGCCTGGCAATTTCTGATCGTATTGGGCGGCTGGTGGGTCATCGAGGGGAAGAGGCTGCGGCCATGGGTGACTTCGCGCACGGCGCTGGTGCTTGCCGTTCTCTATCTGGCTTTCAGCCTCATCATCGCATTGAGTTCGGGCATCAAGTCGCTGGAACCTGCGGTCCCGCAGGCTCTGACGAATTTGCTGGTTCCGGTGGACAAATCGAATCTCAGTCCATTGCGCGTGCTGCACTTCCTTGCTCTTGCGATCTTGGCGCTAAGGTTTGTGCCTCACACTTGGCCAAAGCTAATGGCGCCTTTGATTCGCGGCGCGGTGGGCTGTGGGGAAAACTCGCTGCCAATCTATTGCCTCGGCGTTCTGCTGGTGCTCGCTAGCCGCGTAGCGCTGCTCGGCATCTCGGATGGGCTTCCGATGCAGATCGCACTCAGTCTCGGTGGGATACTAATGATGATCGTCGCCGGGATTCTCCTGAACGCGATGAGGATCAAGCCCAAGCGGCAGTACCCTCACGATCATGCTCTGGCGCACGGTGATTTTAGCTTGGTGCGTAGCCCGCCTTCTTCGGCGCGCCAAGTCTTGCTGAACTACGCAAACCCCACAGATGGTCCGCCGCTTTGCATCCGGTCCGAAGCGGGCCGCTGACACCGCGCCTTGGAACCGATACACTCATCACAGGTCAGTCCCGGTGAGCATTGCGAGCACATTGATGACCAGTCTGTACTTCGACGAGGCCGAGATCGGCCAACCGCGTACGGTTGGCCCCTATCTCGTCTCCAGTGAGGAGATCATCGAGTTTGCCAAGAAGTATGATCCCCAGCCCTTCCACATAGACGAGGAAGCCGCCGCGCGGTCGGTCTTCGCAGGGTTGACGGCCTCGGGCGCCCACACCTTCGCGATACTCATATCCTTGTCGCTTCGCGTCATTGCTGGGCCCGGTTGGGATGAACTCAGATTGCCCATCCCTGTGCGCCCGCGTCGCGCATCACATACCATGAGCGGATCGAGTGTGCGCCGGCTAGACGTAAGGGTGGGCAAAGGAGCGCTAGTGACGTGCCCACCATCTATCCAGTCTGTCGGGTTGACTTCGCTTCTCCCATCCTACGCTAGCTTTGGGAATCGAGCCGTTAGACTCTGGAGCAGATGGCTCCATCTGGTCGGGGCCGACATGGCGTTGGATTCGGAATTGAGACGCTATGGAGGAAGTCCGCCGCTGGCTTACTTGAATGGCCACCCGTCTCGCTTTCTTACCTTCCTCGCTCAGGTAGGCTTCAATGCGCGATACCCGTCCTAAACGCGCTGATAACCACCTTCTCTAACTGGGGCTAAACAACTTACTGTTAGCCTGTGAACTGGTTTATCGGCGGTCCTGACATTGCCGGCCATGCTGCTCGTGTTGCAGGCCTACGCACGCCGATAGCTCGGCGACATTTTGAACATGTCATCCAATGAGCCCCGGAAAAAGATTGTGGCAAGAGATCCTGCAGCAATCCAGATCAGTGAGGAGCACTCTCGCGCAATTTGCGCCGAGATCGGCGACCGCTTGCGGGTTGCATTAAGGGATATTCCTCCAGTCCCACCAAATCTGGCGAGACTGATGGCGCGCCTTAGCGAGCTCGACGAGCCCGATTCGCCTTCGATCGTGCCTTCGATTGAGGAGACTTCTTCAGCACGAGTCGAGTTCGTGGATTAGCGGCGGATCACCCGCTGAAGGTCACGCGCTACGCTTGACCGTGCCGGTCTTCATCAGGCCCTCGAGCTCTTTGATCGTCTGTTCCTCGGAGACTCCGCCCACCAGCGCGATTTCTCCGCAGAGGCGGTTCAGCGCGGAAACGTACAACTGCCGTTCGCTGAAACTCTGCTCGGATTCGCCCGGTCGGAAGAGATCGCGAGCGACTTCCGCGACCGCGACAATATCTCCCGAGTTGATCTTGCTTTCGTATTCTTGTGCAAGCCGGGACCAGTTGCCACGGCCTTTCCGGGGAGATTCGCTCAAAACCCGCTTCGCTTCCCGGACCGTAGCAAGATCCGATAACTTGCGCATTCCGGCGGTCGCAGCTTTCCGGATCGGAACGCGGACGGTCATTTTGCTTTTCGTGAAATAGATCACGAAGAATTCCAGGCTCGCTCCGGCAACGGTCTGCTTTTCAATCGAGAGGATCTGTCCTGCACCGTGCGCCGGATAGACGACGAATTCCGTTGGCTTGAATTGCAATGGAAGGTTTCGGTTTCCATGCGCATCTGATGGCGCCGAGGTCGTGTCCGATGTCTCAGGGAAACGATCGGATTTCGCTGTTTGGCCGTCCAAGCTCATGTCGCGGTTCGACTCCTTCGGGTGTTGCTCCGACTGATCGCCAATCACGCGGCAAATTACTTGAACGTTCCAGTCGCTGCGGCGCGCTTCGCGCCGTCTTTGCTATCGCATCCTCATTAAAACGGAGAAGCTGACATCGCCACGACAATGATGACACGCGTCGGATTCCCATCGAGCCATGTGGCTTATCGGCAACTTGTTCCGGACGGAAACCGGGTTTTACCCACAGGCGACCGAGCTGTTCGATCGCGCGGCTATGACGAGACGGAGTCTCGAGCCTCGCCGCGATTCTTTTTGGACGGCTTCGTCATCCGCATTATCGAGGTTTCAGCTTACCGCTAACGGATGCTCGAATGCGCTTGGCTTTGACCGTGCGTTTCTTTGTGGAGCGCGTGTTGCGAGGCGGGCTTGCGCGCTTGGGGGTGGGCTGATCATTGCGAGCAGGCTGAGGTAGCGGGTTAGCCGGTTGAGGCTGCGTATTGCGGACTGCCTCGGCCAGCATCCTGTGCAGGTCGGCCTTGGTCGGAGTGGAGGCCTTTGTCATCTTGCGCATTCCTTTCGAATTACCGCCTTCCCTGGCCGAGCGATCCCCGTTCAATCGTCGATAAATTTCAGAAGGTCGGGATGACGATAGCGCAGCCATGGCGCGCCGCGATGAAAAGCGCCGATTAAGCTTGCCAATTAGGTTTAATCGCCCGCTGGCCGATCCCGCACATGCGTAAGGGTGGGCGAACGAGCGCTGGCGACGTGCCCGCCATCGCTATGCGTGCGAGCGGATGATAGTGCCACGCTTCCGCCTTCGCTCTTCGAGCTGCGGCGGACAGGTCGCTCTGCCGACCCTCGATCTGGCGCTTACGCGCTCTTGACGATCACGACCTTGTCGTCCTGCGCAGCGTGGCGCTTGAGATGCTCGCGGCGCAAGGTGATCTCGTCGCGGACGAATTCATAGCCGAGCTTGAAAGTGTCGAGCCCGTCGCTACTGATGGTGCCGTCGCGCAACCCGATCACCACGCCGCGCAGGACGCCTTCCAGCTCGTCCTGCAGCTCGTCGAGGGCATCGAGGGAGTTGGCAAATTCCATGCGCTCGCCGATATCGAGAATCGCGGTAGCGAGCTGGCTGGCTTTTTCCGGCGCGACCCGCGTGACCTTGGCGTAGATGGCGGCAAACATCGTGCCGATGATACTGAGCGCCGCCAGCGCGACATACATCAAATCGCTGTAGCGCTCGACGAACGACTTGATTTCGTCGTTGATGTATTCGGCGGCGCCGGGATGGGCGACGATGAAGGCGTCCTTGTCGGTCGCCGCCGGCTCGATCTTGGAGGCAAAGCCGTCGGGCAGCGCGAGTTCGGCCTTGTTCTCGTAGATGATCCGCGCGAGGTCGCTGACGGTCGCGGTCGGAAGCTTGGATTGGGCGACCAGCAGCCATTCAAGCCCGATCGTATCGACGTCTTCGGCGGGCACGGCAGGGGAGGCGGACAGCATGCCGGTCGCCACCGTTTCCTCCGAGATCGCCGGGTATTTTCTGGCGATCGCCTTTGCCGATTCGATCGCGTTCAGCGTGAAGCCGCCGCGCCTGGCATATTGCTCGTAGCTCTTGTCCTTTACGATCTGCGAGGCATGCGCGATCTTGATCACGGCGGTAAAGCCTGCGGCGAACAACTGGTCGAAGCTCTGGTTCGGCGGCGCCGGCTGGACCCGCGTGGTGGCGTCCGGGTTGTCCGACAGTTCGAGAAGGTTGCGCACCAGCACGGCACCGCTGTCGCCGTCGGCGACGACAGCGATCTTCTTTTTCTTCAGCTCGGCGATCGATTTGATCTTCTTGCCGGTCGGGCTGACCAGGAGAAGCAGGTCATGCTCGAGGATCGCAATCGACCGGGCGCGGGGCGGGATGCGGGCGTCGGTGCGCAGGATCGCAAGGTTGGCTTCCTTGCGGTCGAATTGCGACAATGCCCTTGCATTGTCACCATTGGCCACGATCTTGAGCCGCAGCCGGGAGGAATTATTTTTCAGCACACTCGCCAGCCGCGCGGCGAAACGCGCCTCGGGGCCATTGGCCTCGCCGACCGCAAACACCAGCGTCTCGGAATTGCGCAGCAAGGCCCGGCCGCCCCACACCACGGCAGCGGTCAGGACCAGTGTCAGGATGGAAAACAGCAGGATCTGGGCGCGGTTGCTCTTGACGGTCCGAACGCGGCGACGCGGCATTTTCGGATGCGGCGTTGGGGCCTCAGCACTCATGGCTCGTACCCGGAGGTAAGGGACGTGCCCGCCGAACTGGCGCCGCGGGCCGTCCGAATGAATTCGTAAATGCCTAGAAAAGAACGATAATTTTGCCCGCCGGGCAATGATAGCCCCCTCCTATGGGATTGCAAACCGGGTCCGGCGGTAACCTTACCCAAGACGTCTGCCAAGACCGGTTGCCAAGGCCGGCTGCACGTCTGGCCGCAGTATCGCAGTTCCGCCACACCGTGCGATTTTCAGACTACCAAGAGGTGCATTCCGGTAAAGGAGATGTCATAAATAAAGGCAACGTTCGAATAGTCCGGGTTTGAAAAGAACATTGCGCTGACAGCCTAGGCCCCGGTTTTTTCGCCACCCCGTCAGTCCCAGCCAAAGGGCGTCAGCTTTGTTGTTTCCCTCGATGTCGTCCTCGATCGTGGTAGGTGCGCTGGTCGGATGGATGCTGCTCCTTACGGTGAAGCACGTCATCGCCGACTTCATGCTGCAGACTTCCTGGATGGCGATCGGCAAGGATCAAAAGACCGGCTGGGCGTTGCCGCTGCTGGCGCACTGCCTGGTGCATCTTGCGGTCTCGCTGGTGTTGATCCTGATCGTCTCGCCGCGTTTCTGGTTCGTCGCCTTTATCGATTTCTTCATTCATATAACGGTGGACCGCCTCAAGGGGATCATCGCTTCCCGATTCGGCGTGACGCTGGAAAACGAGCATCCCTGGTTCTGGACCCTGATCGGCGTCGATCAGGCGCTGCACCATCTGACCGGCTTCGGCCTCGCCATCTACATGGCCGCGAATTGAGCCTGGCGGCATCGGCTTCGCTGTTTCGATTTGCCTTCCGCGCCCGCTCGGCACGCTTTCCGTGCCGGGCAAAGCACGCCTTGCTTCCGATTCGGTTGTTATTGGCAAGTTCCCCGGAATAGTACTGCTGGGCGTGGTTAACCCTTCATTAGAGAATTACGCGGCATCTTCCGGAAAGGGGAGAACCGCAATGTTTTCAAGCCGCGACGCCTTCGAGAACGATTTCTGTCCGGTCCGGGACGAGCTGCTTGGCGAGATGTATCGCGCCAATCCGCACGGTCTTGCGCTGCTGGTGGAAAGCGTCTCGCCCGACGTCCGCGCCATGCTGGCGCTGTTCTGCTACCGCCGCAGCCATCTCCACACGCTGGCGCTCGCGATTGCCGCAAGCTGCACCGAGCGCGAGTTGGTCCATTTCGGCGGCCGGGTCGGTTCCACGCTTTACGCGCTGTCGCGCGAACCCGCCGCGCGTGCCGCCTCGTCGTCCGCCAGCGGCGGCCGCAAGCCGATCACCCTCTCGACCAAGCCGCTCTCGACCTTCAAGCCGATCGAGGATGAGGCCGACGACGATTTTGCGGAAGCGGTGACGGCTTGATCTCTCCGCCGGTCGTCCTCGCGAAGGCGAGGACACATAACCACCGGCCCTGGTTGGTTATCGCCGGCGTTAGCCATTCTGCTCTATCGATAGATCACGCGGTATGGGTCCCGGCCTTCGCCGGGACGACGGATCAATTGCCGGCTACCGCTCACCCAGCACCGGCAATCCATGCCGCTTCCTCGCCATCGCGCATTCGGCATCGCCGGGCATGCAGGTGCGGCACACTTCCGGCCGTATCGTGTAGATCAGGCATGACGTCGCCTCGCCGATCTTGCCCGACAGCGCCGAGCAGCGGTCGCCGTCGCAGCGCATTCCCGACAGTCTGTCGTTGACGAATTTTTCCGGGATCAGGTCGAGCGCCGCGTCTTCCTCGATGGTGAAGCGTGGCCAGTTCCGCGAATAGCTGCAGCAGGCGCCGCAGGCCTGGCACGGGCTTTCGCTATCGGTGGCGATTCGAGGCATGGTCAGCGTTTAGCGCCAAATCGCGGTCGCAGCCAGCTTATTAGCCCCTCATGGTGAGGAAGCGCGTTAGCGCCGTCTCGAACCATGAGGCCACAGTCGGGCCCACATCCTTCGAGACGCCCGCTGCGCGGGCTCCTCAGGATGAGGGTCTAACGGTGTCACGTATCTTTCGGTGCCTCCCAGACCAGGCTGCGCCGCCATTTCGCGCGCAGGATGTCGCGCCGTTCAGGATATTTTTCCTCGTGATAGACCGCGTCGACCACCCGGTCGGTGCGAAAACTGCGGAAATCCTTCCGCAGCTCGCACCACGCCGCAAGGATCCGCACCGCTTCGTGATAGCCGACCGCAATCGGCCAGATCGTACGCTGGCTGTCGCGGCCGCGCTCGTCGCGATAGTTCAGCGTGATCTTCTTGCCCTCGTGGATTTGCGTCCGTGTGCGCACCATGTCGATACGGTCGGGCTCGCGATTCCAGGCCCGCCGGGCGCGGCTGGCAGGCTCCAGCACGAATGGCCGCAGCCGCTCCGGCACGGTTTCGGCGACCTTGGCCATCAGGTCCTGCGCCGCGCGCGCCAGCGCGGGATCGGCATGGCCGACCACCCATTGGGCGCCGAGCACGCAGGCCTCGATCTCGTCGGGCGTCAGCATCAGCGGCGGCAGGTCGAATCCCTTTTCCAGGATGTAGCCGACGCCGGCCTCGCCGCGGATCGGCACCCGCTGCTCGATCAGGGTCGTTATATCGCGGTAGATGGTTCGCTTCGACGTCTCCAGCTCGGCGGCGATCGCGTCCGCCGTCAGGGGTTTACGGGTACGCCGAAGCACCTGAATGATCTGGAACAGACGGTCGGCCCGTCGCATGGCTCGGTCTCTTTTCTAAAAAGCGTTTGTCCGATGCTGACAGCATGTTGGCAGCAGGGGGGCGGTACATAAGGACAACACCTCAAGTGAAGGGAATTTGTCCATGACGATTTTCAGCGAATTCGGCGCCCTTGGAAACAGCAAGCCTCTGGTCAATGCGAGGGGATTTGCCCTGGAACAGCTGGTTTCCGTCCACTGCGTCACCACGGACCTGCGCTGGGCGATGGCCGAGCTGGCCTGGCGGTCGTTCACGGCAATGTGCGCCCTCGCGCATGGCCAGCTTGTCGCCTGGGTGCGCAAGGCACGCGCACCCCGGGCCGAGCAAGGCCATGGCCGGCACTGCTGCTGCTGACAACACGTTGGCAGCAGGGGGGTCCTAGCCTTCAGGCGACGTTTCAGGGAAGATCGGGAGATCGGCAAATGATTACGCTTTACGGCTTCGGTGCGGGTTTTGGCCTGCCGGAGATCAGCCCCTTTGTGACCAAGACCGAGGTCCAGCTCAAGATGGCTGGTCTTGCCTATCGCAAGGAGAGAGCCAAGCCGCCGTCCTCGCCGAAGGGCCAGTTACCCTACATCGTCGACGATGCCGAGACGATCGCCGATTCCACCTTCATCCGCGCCCATCTGGAGGCCAAATACGGCTTCGATTTCGACGCGCCGCTCAGCCTGCAGGCGCGCGCGCAGGCCTGGGCCTTCGAGCGGATGATCGAGCATCACATCTATTGGGCGCTGGTCGGCGCGCGCTGGGTCGATGGCGACAACTTCGCCAAGGGACCGGCGCATTTCTTCGACAGCGCGCCGATGCATTTGCGCGAGAAGATGCGCGAGGACGCCCAGTTTCGTGTCGCCGAGAATTACTTGCTCAGCGGCCTCGGCCGTCACGCCCCGGATGAAGATATCGACCTTGCGGTCCGCTCGCTGTTTGCGCTGTCAGTCCAGCTCGGCGACAAGCCGTTCTTGATGGGCGAGGCGCCCTGCGGCCTCGATGCGACCGCCTTTGGCATGCTTGCCGGAATCCTCACCCCGTTCTTCGAATCAGTGCTGCGGCAACGCACCGAGCAGTTCGAAAACCTCACCGCCTATGTCGACCGGATGATGCTGCTGTATTACCCGGAATTCGCCTGGTCGCCGGTGCAGCAGGCCGCCTGATTACGGCGCGACCGATGCGGGCTGGCCGCGCAAGGCCGCCAGCTCCGTCTCGAGCTCGGCGATGCGAGCGTCGCGCACGGCGAGCGCCTGCGCGACATCGGCGGCGTCGAACTTCTGCGGGATGTGCTGCGGGCAGTTGGTGTCCCACGCCGAAATCCTGAACAGGATCACCTGCTCGGGCCGCGCCTTGTAACCCCTCGGCATCAGCGCCTCCGTCAGGGCCGGATCGTCCTCCACCACGCGCGCCTCGCCCCAGATCTTCACGCGGCGACGATGCGCGTAGTCCATCACGAAGATATGCGCCTTCGGATTCTCCGACAGGTTGCCTTGCGTGATGTACTGCCGGTTGCCGCTGTAATCGGCAAAGGCAATCGTGTTCTTGTCGACGATTTTGACAAAGCCCTTCGGCCCGCCGCGGTGCTGGATATAGGGCTGGCCGTCGGCGGAGGCAGTCGCGAGATAGAAGCTGCTCGTCTCAGCCAGAAAGCCGGCGAGGTTTTCGTCGATCTCGGTACGCCAGCCGCCGCGCGCTTCGACATTGGCGTAGGCCTCGCGCGAACCCTTGCGAGCCTGGATCGCCTTCACCGCCGCGGTGAAGGCCACGTCGCTCGAATAGGTGTGAACGTCAGACATCTGAGCCTCCCGATGGAGCGCCACTACGGTCGTCCTTCGCCCCTCAAAATGGCCGTTTCCGGAATTTAAACAATCTTCTAGATTGACACTTCACTATTGCTGAATATGCAATAGCAGGATGGACCGGCTCGATGCCATGCAGGCCTTTGTCTCGGTGGCCGATCTGCGCGGCTTTGCCCCCGCGGCGCGCAAGCTCGGCCTGTCGCCTTCGGGTGTGACGCGGCTGATTGCGGCACTGGAGGAGCGCCTCGGCGCGCGGCTGTTGCAGCGGACCACCCGGCAGGTGACGCAGACCGATGCCGGCGCGCGTTACCTGGAGCGGGCGCGGCGGATTTTGGCCGATGTCGAGGAGGCGGAAGGTGCCGTCGCGGGCGAGCGCACGCGGCCCGAGGGGCAGCTTGTCATCTCGGCGCCGGTCGGCTTTGGCCGGCTTCATGTCAGCGCGATCGTCACGGCCTATTTGAAGCGCTATGGCGATGTTGCCGTCGATCTGCGTTTGTCGGACCGCGTGGTCAACCTCGTTGAAGACGGCGTCGACCTCGCGGTTAGAATCGGCCATCTGCCCGACTCGACACTGGTGGCGCGCCATGTCGGCGAGATGCGGCGGATCGTGGTGGCCTCGCCCCGGTACCTCAAGGCGCGCGGCGAGCCGAAGCGGCCGGCGGAAATTCCCGCGCATGACACCATCCAGTTCGGCGCCATGACCGCGGCGCTCGATTGGCGGTTCGTCGAAGATGGCCACGAGATCCGCGTCGCCAGTACGCCGCGCTTTGCCACCAACAGTTCCGATGCCGCAATCCAGTACGCAGAAGCGGACGGCGGGCTGACGCGCGTGCTGGCCTATCAGGCTGCCGAATCGCTGAAAGCAGGCCGGCTCAGAATCGTGCTCGCACCGTTCGAGCAGCCGGCGCTGCCGATCCACATCGTCTATCCGACCTCGCGGCTGCTGTCGGCCAAGGTGCGAACCTTCATCGATCTCGTGGCTGAGACGGCCGACTGGCATTTCGGCTAGCTCGTACCCCGGACCCGGCGCAGCACGTAGTGATGCGCCGCAGAGCCGGGGCCTACACCGGCTCCTTCTTCGGCACCACGCGAAACGTTGCATTGGCCCGCGCGATCACGACGTCGTCGGCCTTGATCAGGCTTTGCACGAAGCAGATTGTCTTGCCGGTCTTGACGACATCGCTCTCGATCGCGAGCCATTGCCCGACCTCGGCCGTGCCGATGAAATCGACCGCAAGCGAAATCGTCACCAGCGACGACACCCCGCCCATCACATGGGCGCAGCTATGGCCCATCGCATTGTCGGCGAGCGCTGCGATCAGCCCGCCATGGATCAGGCCGCGGCCATTGGTGTGCGGCTTTGCCAATCGTAGCCCGATGATGACGGCCTTGTCGGTCGTCTTCGAATACAGCGGCTCCCAAGGGTCCGTCAGCGGGCTGCTGCGGGTGCGGCGTTCAAAGCCTGCGGGGATATCGGATACGGTCATTTGCGGCTCGCGTTGGGATGATGTTTGCGCATCATTGAACGCAAGCGCCGCGCGAAGTCACCACCTACAAAGTTTTAAACGGGATTACGATGGGTGTTTGAAATGCGCACAACTGTCGTCACCCGCCTTGTGCGCAATTGCGCACTGGGGCGGGTGACCCAGTATTCCAGAGACGTCAGTGATGAATCGAGAAGCTGCGGCGTACTGGATACCCCGCCTGCGCGGGGTATGACGACGGTGATTTCGGCGTCGCGGAATACCTAAAACGGCAGCCCTACATAATTCTCCGACAGCGACGCCGAGGCCGCCTTTGAGCTGACGAGATATTCCAGCTCGGCAAGCTGAATGCGTGCGCCGAACTCGCCCTGGTCGGGGAATTGGTGCAGCATCGAGGTCATCCACCAGGAGAAGCGCACCGCCTTCCAGACCCGCGCCAGCGCGCGTGCCGAATAGCCGTCGATGCCGGCGGAGGATTTTTCGTCGTAATATTCGCGGAAGGCGTGCGAGAGGTAATGCACGTCGCTGGCGGCGAGGTTCAGCCCCTTGGCGCCGGTCGGCGGCACGATGTGGGAGGCGTCGCCGGCCAAAAACATCCGGCCGAAGCGCATCGGCTCGGCGACAAAGCTGCGTAAGGGAGCGATGCTCTTTTCGATCGAAGGGCCGGTGATGAGCTCGTCCGCCGCCTTCTGGTCGATCCGCCGCTTCAATTCATCCCAGAAGCGCTCGTCAGGCCACTGCGCGATGTCGTCGTCGAGCGGGCATTGCACGTAATAACGGCTGCGCCTGGTCGAGCGCATGGTGCAGAGCGCAAATCCCCGCGCATGGTTGGAATAGATCAGTTCGGGGCTCACCGGCGGGGTCTCGGAGAGGATGCCGAGCCAGCCGAACGGATAGACCCGCTCATAGGTCTTGATCGCCGCCGGCTTGACGCTGGCGCGGCTGACACCATGAAAACCGTCGCAGCCGGCGATGAAGTCGCATTCGATCTCATGGGCGACGCCGTCCTTGACGTAACTCACGCGGGGCCGGTCGGTATCGAAATCGAGCGGCTTGACGTCGGCGGCCTGGTAGACCGAGGTGAGGCCGGCGGCCTTGCGGGCGTTCGTCAGGTCGAGCGTCACCTCGGTCTGGCCGTAGATCATCACCGTCTTGCCGGTGGCGCCGTGCATGTCGATGCGGTGGCGCGCGCCGCCGAAGGCGAGCTCTACGCCATGATGGACCAACCCCTCCTGATGCGCGCGTGCGCCAGCGCCGACCTCGTCGAGCAGCGCCACCGTGCCTTCCTCGAGCAGGCCGGCGCGGATGCGGCCGAGCACGTATTCCGGTGTCTGCCGCTCAAGGATGATGTTTTCGATGCCGTAGAGGTGTAATAGTTGCCCAAGCAACAATCCGGCCGGACCGGCACCTATGATTGCGACTTTTGTCCTCAATACCCGCTCCTCCCCGGTATTATAAGGTTCCTGGCCCAATGGTTGCGGCTGGGCTTGTCGTGATAGTTATATCATATAACGGTCTTGGCAAAGCTCATTCGCGTTGTAGGGACGTTACTTCGCGGCAGTGCACATCGTGACCTAAAGGGGAGAAGGAAGACGCCGCGGCTGAATGTCCGTCTTGAAAAGGCGGCCGAGCTAGATAACATGTTAATTAATGTGGTCGGGCGATCTAACAGCCCGCGTGAAGGGAGAGGATGCCGATGAGGAAAGCATTTCTGGGGATGCTGCTGGCCGCCAGCGTGACGCCTGCGCTGGCGCAGGAAAAGAACGTCGACCTGAAGATTTCGCACTGGGTGCCGGCCTCGCATCCGCTGCAGAAGTCGCTGGAGGATTGGGCGGCCGCGGTCGAGAAGGATTCCGGCGGCACCATCAAGTCGAAAGTGTTTCCGGCGCAGCAGCTCGGCAAGGCCTTCGACCATTACGACATGGCGCGCGACGGTATCGCCGACGTCACCTACGTCAACCCTGGCTATCAGCCGGGGCGTTTCCCGCTGATCGGCGCCGGTGAGTTGCCGTTCCTGATGTCGGACGCCAAGGGCGGCTCACAGGGCCTCGACGCCTGGTACCGCAAATATGCCGAGAAGGAGATGAAGGACGTCAAGTTCTGCCTCGCCTTCGTCCATTCCCCGTCCTCGTTCCATTCGCGCACCAAGAAGATCGTGGTGCCCGACGACATCAAAGGCATGAAGATCCGTCCCGCCCACGCCACCATGGCCAATTTCGTCACCCAGCTCGGCGGCACCAACGTGCAGTCATCCGCGCCTGAAGTCCGCGACATCATCGAGCGCGGCGTCGCCGACGCCGTCACGTTCCCGTGGGGCTCGCTTCTGCTGTTCGGCATCGACAAGGTGACGAAGTACGACATGGAGGCGCCACTCTATGTCACGACCTTCGCCTTCGTGATCAACAAGGACAAGTACAACGCGATGTCCGACAGGCAGAAGAAGGCGATCGACAACAACTGCAATACCGAGAATGCAGGCAAGGTCGGCGAGCACTGGGGCAAGATGGAAGACGCGGGGATCGACAAGATCAAGGCGGAGTCCGGTCACGAGGTCTACAAGCTCACGCCCGAGCAGATCGGACTTTGGAAGAAGGCGGCCGAGCCGCTGGTCAAGACCTGGGGTGAGGGCGTCAAGAAGCAGGGCGGCGATCCGGATGCGGCGCTGGCCGAGCTGAAGGCGTCACTGACCAAGTACAACGCGCTCGCGCAGTAGTCCCTCTTCTTCCTCTCCCGCTTGCGGGGGAGGTCGGGTGGGGTGCCTCCACACGGAGAGTTCTTCGTGTGGATGGAGCCCCACCCAGCGCTGCGCGCCGACCTAAGAGCGAGCTTCGCTCGTCTCGACCCCACAAGCGGGAGAGGTTAAGTGAGTTCGCGGCCAGTTCAACACCTGGTGTCAGTCGAAGGGGACCTCCGGACATGAATCGCGCGTGGATGGATCGTTTCATCGACACGATCGAATGGATCGCCGCCGGCTTCGTCGGCATCGTGGCGCTCAACATCTTCATCGGCGTGCTGCTACGCAACACGCTGAACTACGCGATCCCCGATTCCTTCGACATCGGGCGCATGTTGCTCGGCATCCTGATCTTCTGGGGCATCGCGGCCACCAGCTATCGCGGCGGCCACATCACCGTCGATCTGATCTGGGCCAATGTCGGCCCAAAGTACCAGCGCATGATCGACGTGTTTGCGACGCTGGTGCTGCTGTTCGTGGTGACGGTGCAGACCTATACGCTGTTCGACAAGGTGCGGGGAACCTACAACGACAACGTCCTCACCTTCGACATGCACATGCCGACCTGGCCGTTCTTCGCCATCGCCTGGGCCGGCGATGGCGCTGCGGTGCTGTTGATCGCGATCCGCACCTACCGCCTGATTTTCCACCCCGAAGACATCCATGACGCCAAGGTCAAGACGGTAGAGTAAGCCCCATGAGTACAGATGCCGTCGCCGTCATCGGATTTGTTGCGCTGTTTGCGCTGATGCTGCTGCGCGTGCCCGTCGGGATGGCGATGGGCCTCGTCGGTGTCTGCGGCTTCGGCTACATCACAGGCTTCACGCCGGCGCTGAAGCTGGTCGGCCAGACCTCGATGCGCACGGTCACCGACTACACCTTTGGTGTGATCCCGATGTTCCTGCTGATGGGAACGTTCGTCAGCAATTCCGGCATGAGCCGCGAATTGTTCCGCGCCGCCAACGGCTTTGTCGGCCACCTGCGCGGCGGCCTCGGCATCGCGACGGTGGCGGCCTGCGGCGGCTTTGCCGCGATCTGCGGCTCGTCGGTGGCGACCGCCGCGACCTTCTCGGCCGTGGCCTATCCCGAGATGCGCCGCTTCGGCTATCCGCAGTCGTTTGCGACAGGCGTGATCGCGGCCGGCGGCACGCTGGGCGCCATGCTGCCGCCGTCCACCGTGCTCGCGGTCTACGGCATCATCACCGAGCAGGACATCGGAAAACTCTTCATCGCCGGCATCATTCCCGGCCTGCTGGCGATGACCATGTACATGATCACCATCGCGCTGATCGGCTGGTTCCGGCCAAATTTCCTGCCGACGGGTAAGCAAACCACCTGGCGCGAGCGCTTTGCCGGATTGAAGGACATCTGGGCGCCGGTGCTGCTGTTCATCTTCGTGATCGGCGGGCTCTATGGCCTGCCGTTCCTGCCGCGCTTCACGCCGACCGAAGCCGGCGGCGTCGGCGCCACCGGCGCGTTCCTCATCGGCGTCCTCACCGGACGGCTCAACAAGGACAAGATCCTGGCTTCGCTGTTGCAGGCGACGCGCACCGCGGCCGCGGTGTTCACGGTGCTCATCGGCGCGCTGATCTTCGGCTATTTTCTGACGGTGACGCAGACCCCGCAGAAGGTGACCGAGCTGCTCACCGGCCTCGGTCTCGGGCCCTACGGCATCCTGGCGCTGATCATGGTGATGTATCTGGTGCTCGGCTGCCTGATGGACGCGATGGCCATGATCATCCTCACCGTGCCGATCATCTTCCCGGTCATCATGCATCTCGGTTTCGATCCGATCTGGTTCGGCGTCATCATCGTGATGACGGTCGAGCTTGGCCTGATCCATCCGCCGGTCGGCATGAACGTGTTCGTCATCAAGAGCGTTGTGAAGGACGTTTCCTTCTCCACCATCTTCCGCGGCGTGATTCCGTTCGTGGCGACCGATTTGATTCGTCTGGTGATCCTGATCGCATTTCCGATCCTGGCGCTGTGGCTGCCGCAGCGCATGGCCGGGTAGGGTGCACGATGACCCCGCAGCTCGAGACCAGATATGTCTTCACCATCACCGCGCGGATCGGCGAGGTGACCTCGGCGGGCGAGATCGGCACCGGCGTGCGCCGGATCATTCCGATCACAGGCGGCGAGGTGAAGGGTGAAAGTATCAACGGCAAAGTCCTCCCATTTGGCGCTGACTTCCAGATCATCCGCCCGAACGAACTGATCGAGCTGGAAGCCAAGTACGCCTTCGAGACCGACGACGGCGCGGTCGTCTATGTCGAGAACAAGGGTCTGCGTTTCGGCCCGGTCGATCTCCTGCAAAAGCTCAAGCGCGGCGAGCCGGTCGATCCCAAACTGATCTATTTCCGCACCGTGCCGAAATTCGAGACCGGCGCGCCCAACTATCGTTGGCTGATGGAGAACCTCTTCATCGCCTCCGCGTCCCGCCACGCCGACCGCGTGGTTATAGATGTGCATCAGGTGTTGTGAGCGACCGCTCTCGCCGCGTCGTTGCGAGGAGCGTAGCGACGGAGCAATCCATCCATCCCCGAGTCGAGGCATGGATTGCTTCGCTGCGCTCGCATGACGCGTAGACAGCGCCACCATACTCAAATGTCATCCCCGCGAAGGCGGGGAACCAGTACGCCGCGGCTTATCGGCTTGATCACTGCTTTCTCTGGAATACTAGGTCTCTGGAATACTAGGTCACCCGCCTGCGCGGGTGACGACAGCGGAATATGACTTCGCGATCTCGGGCATATCTACCGACGCCTGGATAGTCGGGCTGCGCTCTACCCATTGTTCGCAATCCCGACCGGACGCGCCAACACCCAGCTTGACTCCCCTATCCTAAAATCGTTATAAAACATAACTATTCTGGACAGGAAGCAATAAGAGCCCATGGGAAACGCCGACGCCACCGCCGCTGCGGGTCAGTCCGACCTGCTCAAGATCGAGCAGAAGGGCGCGGTGCTGACCGTCGGCCTCAACCGTCCGGCCAAGCGCAACGCGCTGAACGACGGCATCATCCTCGCGATCCAGGATTGCTTCTCCAATCTCCCCGAGGGCATCGGCGCCGTGGTCGTCCACGGCATTGGCGATCATTTCTCCTCCGGCCTCGATCTGTCCGAACTCACCGAGCATGACGCCACCGAGGGCCTGCGCCATTCGCAGATGTGGCACCGGGTGTTCGACCGCATCCAATATAGCCGCGTCCCCGTGATCGCGGCACTGAAGGGGGCGGTGATCGGCGGCGGCCTGGAACTGGCCTGCGCGGCGCATATCCGTGTCGCCGAGCCCAGTGCCTATTTCGCGCTGCCCGAGGGCCAGCGCGGCATCTTTGTCGGCGGCGGCGGTTCGGTGCGGCTGCCGCGCCTGATCGGCGTGGCGCGGATGATCGACATGATGCTGACGGGGCGGGTCTATTCGGCCACCGAGGGTTCGTCCTATGGCTTCTCGCAGTACCTCACCGAGGAGGGCGGCGCGCTGCCCAAGGCGCTGGAGCTTGCCGAACGCGTCGCTGCGAATGCGCCGCTGACCAATTTCGCCGTGCTGCAGGCGCTGCCGATGATCGCCGAGGCCAATCCGCAGACCGGTCTCTTGATGGAGTCGCTGATGGCGACGGTGGCGCAGAGCGACAAGGAAGCCAAGCGCCGCATTCGCGCCTTTCTCGATCACAAGACCGCAAAGGTGAAGCCGACCTGACATGAGCGCCCAGCCCAGCATGTCCGCCGCCACTGACCCAGCCCGCGCCGGCGATCATCCGCTGCGCCCGATCTCGTTCGGCACGCCCGCCGTGCATGTCGAGCGCCGCGACGACGGCACCATCTATCTGCGCCCGAAGGCGCAATTGCGCGACTATCCGATCCGCATCACCGATCGCCTGCACCATTGGGCCGCCACCGCGCCTGATCGTGTGTTCATGGCGGAGCGCAACGCGGCGCGGGGCTGGCGGCAGATCACCTATGCCGAACTGCTCGCCTCCTCGCGGCACATCGCCTCCGCGCTGCTGGCGCGCGGTCTCTCCGCCGAGAAGCCGGTCGTCATCCTCTCCGGCAATTCGATCGACCATGCGCTGGTCGCGTTCGGCGCGCTCTATGCCGGCATTCCGTTCTGCCCGGTATCGCCGGCCTATTCGCTGGTGTCGCGTGACTACGGCAAGCTCGGCTATCTGATGAAGCTGCTGACGCCGGGCCTCGTCTTCGCCGATGACGCCACGAAATTTTCCGATGCGCTCGCCGCCAACGTCTCGTTCGGGACCGAGATCGCTGCCTCCCGCGGTGCGGTGGCGGGCCGTGACGTCACAACGCTTGCCGATCTGGTGGCGACGCCGCTACATCCGCGTCTCGACGCGCAGCACGAGGCGATCGGCCCGGACACGATTGCAAAATTCCTGCTGACGTCGGGCTCGACCGGCAATCCCAAGGCTGTCATCAACACCCAGCGCATGATCTGCGCCAACCAAGTGATGCTGCGCGAGACGCTGGCGTTCCTCAAGGACGAGCCGCCGGTTATCGTCGACTGGCTGCCATGGAATCACACCTTTGGCGGCAACCACAATATCGGGCTCACGCTGTACAATGGCGGCTCGATGTATCTCGACGAGGGTAAGCCGATGCCCGGCGGCATCGAGGAGACCGTGCGCAATCTCCAGGAGATTTCGCCCACCGTCTATTTCAACGTGCCCAAGGGCTATGAATCGCTATTACCCTATCTGCGCGACGACGCCGCCTTACGCAAAAAATTCTTCGCCCGCCTGCATGCGATGTTCTTCTCGGGCGCTGCGCTGTCGGCCTTCGTCTGGAACAGCCTCGACGAACTCTCGGTTCGCGAGACCGGCTATCGGGTGCCGATGCTGACCGGGCTTGGCGCGACCGAGACCGCGCCATTCTTCATGTCGGTCAATCCGCACACGAGCCGCTCCGGCCATGTCGGCCTGCCGGTGCTCGGCAATGACGCCAAGCTCGTGCCCAACAACGGCAAGCTCGAGGTTCGCGCCAAAGGACCGAACGTGATGCCGGGCTATTGGCGCCAGCCCGACATCACCGCGAAGTGTTTTGACGAGGAAGGCTTCTACAGGATGGGCGACGCGCTCAAGCCCGCCGACCCAGTGAACTTTGACGCCGGCTTCGATTTCGACGGCCGCATCGGTGAAGATTTCAAGCTCGCCAGCGGCACCTGGGTCAGCGTCGGCCCGCTGCGGGCGCGCTTCGTCGCGGCCTGCGCGCCGCTGGTCCGCGACGTCGTGATCGCGGGCATCAACCGCGACGAGATTTCGGCGCTGGTGGTGCTCGATCTCGACGGCTGCCGCCTGATCAATCCCACGCTTCCGCTGGACGATTTGACTGCAGTGGCATCCGATCCGCTGATCATCGAGGCGTTCCGCGAACGGTTTCGGAAGTTTCTCGCCGAAGCCACCGGCTCCTCGACCCGGATCACCCGTGCCGTGCTGCTGGATACGCCGCTGTCGATCGATCGCGGCGAAGTCACCGATAAGGGCTCGATCAACCAGCGCGCCGTGCTGGACAACCGCAGCGCGCTGATCGAACAAATCTATTCACCCGCGCCGCCGGCGCAGGTCATCACGCTGTAACCAAATTTGCACAAGAGCTTGTCAGGGAGAGCACCATGCAGTTGAAGGACCAGGCCGCCATCGTCACCGGGGGTGCATCGGGATTGGGTGCGGCGACCGCGCGCCGGCTCGCGGCGCAGGGTGCCAAGGTTGCCGTCTGCGATCTCAATGCCAACCTCGCCGAGGCGGTTGCGGCTGAGATCGGCGGCGTCGCCGTGGTCGCCGACGTCTCGGATGCGGCTTCGGCGGAGGCGGCGATTGCGAAAGCCGCGGCGGCGCATGGTCCGGCGCGCGTGCTGGTGAACTGCGCCGGCATTGGTGTTGCCAAGCGCGTGATCGGCAAGGAAGGGCCGATGGCGCTCGGCGATTTCGAGAAGGTGATCAAGGTCAACCTGATCGGCTCCTTCAACATGCTGCGGCTGGCGACATCAGCGATGTCGAAGCTCGAGCCGCTGGCGACCGGCGAGCGCGGCGTCGTCGTCTCCACCGCTTCCGTTGCCGCCTATGAGGGCCAGATCGGTCAATCCGCCTATTCGGCTTCGAAGGGCGGCATCGTCGCTATGACGCTGCCGATCGCGCGCGAACTGGCGCAGTTCGGCATCCGCGTGCTGACGATCGCACCCGGGCTGTTCCTCACGCCGCTGCTCGCCAACCTGCCGCAGGAAGCGCAGGACTCGCTAGCTGCGTCGATTCCGTTCCCGCGCCGGCTCGGCCAGGCCGAAGAGTTCGCCTCGCTGGCGCTGCACATGATCGACAACCCCTACCTGAACGGCGAAGTGGTGCGGCTCGATGCCGCGCTTCGCATGGCGCCGCGCTAGCGCATGATGCCTGGTCGAGGATAGTCCATGTTCGTCAACAAGCGGGATGTGCAGATACAATGGGGTGATTGCGACCCCGCCAACATCGTTTACTACCCGCGCTACTTCGCGATGTTTGACGATTCGACCTCGATCATGTTCGAAGCTGCCGGCTTCTCGAAACAGGACATCATCCACAAATATGGTCTGGTCGGCATACCCATGGTGGACACGCGGGCGAAATTCCACATTCCCTCGACCCATGGCGACTGGATCAGAATCGAAAGCCGAATCGAGAGTTTCAAGCGCTCCAGCTTCGAGGTGGTCCACAATGTCTTCAAGGGCGATGCCTTGGCGATCGAGGCGTTCGAGACCCGAGTGCTGGTAGGCAAGCATCCGGACGATCCCGCGAAGCTGAAGTCCGCGCCAATGCCGCCGGAGATCATCGAGCGTTTTATGCGGGGTGACGAGGTCTGCCGCATGACCTAAAGAAGGGGCTGAATTGCGCGTCTGTTTTTGCTTTACACGATAAAGAGAAAATCAAGGGAGGAATGAATGAAGAAGGCTCTTCTGTCCGCGGCGGCCATCGTTGCTGCCCTCGCGCTGCCGGGCTCGCCGGCCGCGGCGCAGACCAACGAAATCACCATCGGCATCAGCATCGTCACGACCGGCCCTGCGGCGGCACTCGGCATTCCCGAACGCAACGCGCTCGAGTTCGTGCCGAAGGAGATCGGCGGCGTTCCCATCAAGGTTATCGTGCTCGACGACGGCGGCGACCCGACCGCAGCGACGACCAATGCGCGGCGGTTCGTGACGGAATCCAAGGCCGACATCATCATGGGCTCGTCGACGACGCCGCCCACCATTGCAGTCTCGACCGTTGCGAACGAGGCGGGGATTCCGCATTTCGCCCTCGCGCCGCTGCCGATCAACGAAGCGCGCATGAAGTGGTCGGTCGCGATGCCGCAGCCGATTCCGATCATGGGCAAGGTGCTGTACGAGCACATGAAGGCGCATGGCATCAAGACCGTCGGCTACATCGGCTACTCCGATTCCTACGGCGATCTCTGGGCCAACGACTTCAAGGCACAGGCCGTGCCGATGGGCATGACCCTGGCGACCGAGGAGCGCTTCGCACGCACCGATACGTCGGTGACGGGCCAGGTTCTCAAGCTGCTCGCAGCCAATCCTGACGCCATTCTCGTCGGCGCCTCCGGCACCGCTGCAGCGTTGCCGCAGAGCACCCTGCGCGACCGCGGCTACAAGGGCCTGATCTACCAGACCCACGGCGCCGCCAGCATGGACTTCATCCGCATCGCAGGTCCCGCGGCGGAAGGCGTAATCATGTCCTCAGGCCCGGTGATGTCGCCGGAATCGCAGCCGGATAGTGCGCTGACCAAGAAGCCGGGACTTGCGCTCAACACCGCCTATGAAGCCAAGTATGGCGCCAACAGCCGCAGCCAGTTCGCCGGCCATTCCTTTGATGCCTTCGAGGTGCTCAAGCGCGTGATCCCGGTGGCGCTCAAGACCGCAAAGCCCGGCACGCAGGAATTCCGCGAGGCGATCCGCCAGGCGCTGATGTCGGAAAAGGAAATCGCCGCCAGCCAGGGCGTCTACAACTTCACCGAAAAGGATCGCTACGGCCTCGACGACCGCTCGCGCATCATCCTGACGGTGAAGGACGGGAAGTACGTTCCGGCGAAGTGAGGGATGGCAACCTCTCGGTTCATCAACGAATTGGAGTCGGCCCTGACTCGCGGGGCCGACTTTTTTCCACCCTCCCCTGGAGGGGAAGGGTCGGCTCATGTTGAGCGAAGAAGATGAGACGGGGTGGGGTGATCTCTCCACTCGGGCACTGTCGGAGGCGGAGAGACCGTCACCCCACCTCGGTTCGCATTTCATGCGAACCGATCCTCCCCCTCCAGGGGAGGATAAGACCGCTTCCTAACCACCGGTCGACGCGATCAACAATGACGGCGTCGGCTGCGAACGGGCCTCATCGACGTTCCTGCGCATCATCCGCGCCTGTGCGGCGACGTGATCGATCAGCCATCGCTCGAACGCTTCGGGCGACATCGCGCGCGCATAGAGATGGCCCTGCACGACGTCGCATCCGAGGGTAGCGAGCAGCTTGCGCTGCCCCTCGGTCTCGACGCCCTCGGCGACCACGGCCATGTTCAGGCTCTGCCCGACGCGCACCACGGCCGTGGCGATCGCGAGCGCGCTGGCGTCGCGCTCGATATCGCGCATGAAGCTGCGATCGATCTTCAATTCGCGGATCGGCAGATGCGCCAGCCGGCTCAGGCTCGAGTAGCCGGTGCCGAAATCGTCCAGCGACAGGCCGACGCCGAGCTTGCGGATCTCATTCATGGTCTCGATCGCCGCCGAGCGCTCGTTCGCCAGCACGCCCTCGGTGATCTCGAGCATCAAGGCTTCGGGCGGCAGGCCGTGGGCCTTGATGGTCTCGGCGACGACGTCGGCGAGCTTCGCGTTCTGGAAGTTCAGCGGCGATAGGTTGACCGCCACGCAAGGCACATCCAGTCCGGCGCTACGCCAGGCGGCCATTTGCCGGCATGCCTCGCGGATCGACCACAGCCCGATCTGCTCGATCAGCCCGACCTCTTCGGCCAGCGGGATGAATTTGGCGGGCGGCACCTCGCCGAGTTCGGAATCATGCCAGCGCGCCAGCGCCTCGACGCCATAGAGGGTGCCGTCGACCGTTCGGGTCTGCGGCTGATAGGCGAGCCTCAATTCGTTATTGGCGATAGCCTGGCGGAGCGCGGCGCTGATCACGAGCCGCTGCTCGGCGAGGCGGTTCATGTCGGCGCTGAAGAAGCGATGGGTGGAGCGGCCGGCCTGCTTGGCCTTGTACATCGCCGCATCGGCCTGCTGCATCAGCGTGTCGATGTCGGTCGCGTTGTCAGGATAGATGCTGATGCCCATGCTGGCGGAAATCGGCACCTGGCGGTTGTCGATCCACAACGGCGAGGCCAGCGCCTGGGTGATCTGCGAGGCGACCAGCGAGGCGCGGGCCGGGTCGCAGTTCGGCAGGACGATGACGAACTCGTCACCGCTTAGGCGGCCCAGCAGGTCGGATGGCTGGATGCGGGCGCGCAGCCGCTTGGCGAACTCGACCAGCAGCGCATCGCCGGCCGAGTGTCCGAGCGTATCGTTGACGTCCTTGAAGTGATCGAGGTCGAGAAAAATCAGCGCGAGCTGCCGGCCCTTGCCTTCGTCGATCGCCTGGGTGACGAGCTGGCGCAGCTGGGCGCGGTTCGGCAAGCCCGTCAGCATGTCGTGATAGGCGAGCCGGGCGATCTGGGCGCGCGCCTCCTTGCGCTCGATCGCCAGCGCGCCGAGATGAACGCAGGCCTCGACGATCCGCTGATGCCAGCGGCTCGGCGCGCGGCATTCCCGGAAATAGAATGCGAACGTGCCGATCACGCGGCCGTCCTTGGCCTTGATCGGGGTCGACCAGCAGGCTTTCAGGCCGACCTCGAGTGGCCGCGCCTTGTAGGGCTGCCAGCGTGGATCGGTGTCGAGATACTCGGCCAGGATCGGCTTGCCGTAATAGGCCGCCGATCCGCACGAGCCGACGTCGGGGCCGATCGTGATGCCGTCGAGCGCGCGCGAATAATCCTCCGGCAGGCTGGGTCCGCCGAGCGGATGCACCAGTCCGTCGGAATCAACATGCAGCACCGAGGCGACGACGTCGGGCGCGATTAATTCGACGCGCCGGCAAAGTCGGTCGGCAATCTCGGTGAGCGGAAGCTCGTCGGCCAGCGCCCCCATGATGAGCTGCTGCAGCGACCGCAATTGCTTGCTTTCGCTGATGTCGCTCAGCAGCGCGAACACATATTTGATGCGCCCGCGATCGTTGCGGAACGCCTTGACGATGGCCGAAACCCAGATCTCGTTGCCATTATGGTCGTAAGCGAGGATTTCCTCCTCCTCGCGGCGGTCATCGCAGATCCGGCGGCGCAGCCTTGCCAACGTCTTGCGGTCGGTCAGCGGCCCGGCGAGCAACTGGTCGACCTGCCGTCCCTGCACCTGTTCGGCCGAATGGCCGAACGCGCCGGAGAACGCCGCATTGGTATAGACGATGCGCAGCTTGCGGTCGGTGACGACGACCGCGCGGGTGGTCTTGTCGGCGACGAGGTTGAGCAGCGCGATCCGCTCGCGCCGTTCGACCTCGGCGGTGACGTCGCGGACGAAGACCATGTAGCTGTCTCGGCCGCCGATCTCGACCCGCGAGACCGAGACGGCAGCGCGAAGCCGGCTGCCGTCGGCACGGCGGATGGTGATTTCGGAATGCGGCTGCAGATCGGTCAGACCGAGGCAGCCTGTGTCGAGGCCGAGAATATCCTTGCGCGAGAGACCCCAGATCGCCTCCGCCGCGGCGTTGAAATGGCTGATCTGCCGATCGGCATTGACGATGACGACCGCCTCGCTTGCCTGCTCGAGCGCAGCCAGCAGGAATTCGCTGGTGTCTGTCGTGGGGCAATCCGAAGTGTGCATCATCCGACCTTGTGACCTGCCAGCCACCATCGGCGCCCGCATCGGGGCGAAAGTGGCAACATTACCGCAAGGTTAGAAGCCCGCGAGTGTTCACGAAGTTGTCCAGCTCACGTTGTGGCGGCGGGAACTCTCATCATGATTACGATTTCGTTAACGAAGGCGGCGCGCGCAATTCTAAATCTCGCTCGCGCCTTCGTGCTGGAAGCCGAGATAGCTCGCCGCGACGCGCTGGTTGCTGGCGATTTCCCTGGCCGATCCCGACAGGATGAACTCGCCGAGCTCCATGACATAGGCGCGATCGGCGATCTTGAGCGCGGCCTGCGCGTTCTGCTCGACCAGTAGCACCGAGACGCCGGCGGCGCGCAGTTCGCCGATGGTGCGGAAGATGTCGGCGACGATGATCGGCGCGAGCCCGAGGCTCGGTTCGTCCAGCATCAGCAGTTTTGGCGCGCCCATCAGGGCACGGCCCATCGCCAGCATCTGCTGCTCGCCGCCGGAGAGCGTGCCGGCGAGTTGCTTGCGCCGCTCCTTCAGCCGCGGAAACAGCGTATAGACGCGCTCGAACGATCTGGCCGCCGTGGCTTTCGGGATCCGGAACGCGCCGAGCAGCAGATTGTCCTCGACATTCATCGTGGCGAACAATTCGCGATGCTCAGGCACGAGGCTCAAGCCCGCCGCAACGCGGTCCTCGATGTCGAGCGTGGCCATGTCGGCGCCGTCAAAGGCGGTGGCGCCCTTGAGCGGCAGCACGCCCATGATGGCGTTCAAGAGCGTGGTCTTGCCGGCGCCGTTGGCGCCGATGATGGTGACGATCTCGTTGTCGGCGACCTCGAGCGAGACCGAGCGGACGGCTTCGACCTTGCCGTAGGCAACGTGGGCGTCGGAGACCGATAACAGCGCGCTCATGCGGTGGCTCCGAGATAGGCCCTGATCACTTCGGGGTTGGTCTTGATCTGGCCAGGCGTGCCTTCGGCGATCTTGGTGCCGAAATCGAGCACCACGATGCGGTCGGCGAGGTCCATCACAAAGCCCATGTCGTGCTCGACCAGCAGCACCGACATGCCGCCGTCACGCAACTGGCGGAGCAGGACGGCGAGCCGCTGCTTCTCCATATGGCGCAATCCGGCGGCGGGTTCATCGAGCAATAGCAGCAGCGGGTCGACGCATAGCGCGCGGGCGATCTCGACGATGCGCTGCTGGCCGAGCGAGAGGCTGCCCGCCAATTGGTCGATCTGCTCGCCGAGGCCGACGCGCTCGATCTGGCGTGCGGCTTCCGCCAGCAGTTTTGCTTCATCGCCGCGGTCGAGCCGGAACATGCTGGCGATCGCGCCCGATGACCCGCGCAGATGGGCGCCGATCGCGACGTTCTCCAGCACGGTCATGTCGGGGACCAGCTTGACGTGCTGGAAGGTTCTGCTGACGCCGAGCTTGACGACCTCCTGCGGCGGCGCGTTGTCGACCTTGCGGCCGAGCACGGAGATGGCGCCGCCGGTCGTCGTCAGCACGCCGGTGATCAGGTTGAAGGTCGTGCTCTTGCCGGCGCCGTTGGGGCCGATCAGCGCGACGATCTCGCGCGCCCCGACGTCGAAGGAGACGTCGTTGACGGCGATCACGCCGCCGAACTGCTTGCGCGCCTTCTCGATCTGCAGCAGCGTGCCTGATGATGCCTTTTCGCGCACGGGCGCGGCCAGCGGAAGCGAGGCATCCGGCGTCTTGCGGGCCGGCTTGATCGGCAGCCGCGACATCAGCCAGGGCCAGACCCCGGTCGGCGCCAACTGCAGCAGGATCACCAGCAGGATGCCGAAGACGATGGTCTCGAGCTGGCTCTGGCCGCCGAAGACATAGGGCAAGTAGCTCTGCAGGATCTCCTTGAGGATCACGACGATGCCGGCGCCGAGCACCCCGCCCCAGACATAGCCGGCACCGCCGACCACGGCGATGAAGAGATATTCGATGCCGGCATGGGCGCCGAACGGGGTCGGATTGGCCGCGCGCTGGAAATGCGCATAGAGCCAGCCGGACAGGCCGGCGAGCACGGCCGCATAGACGAATACCAATAGCTTGGCGCGCGGTGTCTGCACGCCGAACGCCTCGCCGGCGATATGCCCGCGCCGCAGCGCGCGGATCGCGCGGCCGGTGCGGGAGTCCAACAGGTTCATGGTCAGGAGCGCCGAGACCAGCACCGCGATCCAGATCGCAAAGTAGATCGCGCCGGGATCGAGCATCCGGAAACTGCCGATCGAGAGCGGCGGGATGCCCGAGATGCCGTCATTGCGGCCGAGGAACTCCAGCTTGCTGAACAGATAGAACAGCCCGATGCCCCAGGCGATGGTGCCGAGCGGCAGATAATGGCCGGACAGCCGCACCGTGATGATGCCGAGCAGGACGGCGGCGATGCCGCTGACGAGCAGCGAGAGCGGCAGCGTCAGCCATGGCGAGACGCCATAGGCCGTGGTCAATACCGCCGTGGTATAGGCGCCGAAGCCGCAGAACGCGGCCTGGCCGAACGAGGTGAGGCCGCCGACGCCGGTCAGTAGCACGAGGCCCATCGCCACCAGTGCGGCAAGGCCGATATTGTTGAGCAGCACGATCCAGAACGGCGGCAGGCCCGGGATGAACGGGATCGCCGCCGTGACGATCGCGAAGAGGATGAGAGGGGTTCGCTGCTTCATCGCCTCAATCCTTCTCTTCCTCGACTTCAGGCGCTGCGAGCGAACGCAGCATCAGCACGGGAAGGATCAGCGTGAAGACGATGACCTCCTTGAAATTGCTGGCGTAGAACGAGGAGAACGCCTCGACGCTGCCGACGACGAGCGCCGCGACCGCGGTCAAGGGATAACTCACCAGGCCGCCGATGATCGCGGCGATAAAACCCTTCAGGCCGATCAGGAAGCCGGTGTCGTAATAGAGCGTGGTGATCGGCACGATCAGGATGCCGGAAATCGCACCGATCAGCGACGCCAGCAGGAATGCGATCTGGCCCGAGAGGGTGGTGCGGATGCCGACGAGACGGGCGCCGAGGCGGTTGACGGCGGTGGCGCGCAGCGCCTTGCCCATCAGCGTGAAGCCGAAGAACAGCCACAGCGCGATGATGAAGGCGATGGTCAGTCCATACACCGCAAGGCTCTGCCCGGTGAAGCGCAGCGGGCCGACGGTGAGCGCCGCGGTCGAGAGCGCCGGACCGCGCAGGCCCTCGGCACCGAAGAACACGAGGCCAAGGCCCTGCAAAGCGAGATGGCAGCCGACGGACGAGATCAGCAGCACCAGCACCGACGTGTGCGCGAGCGGCTGGAATGCGAGGCGGTAGAGATAGAGCCCGATCGCCGCGACGATCAGCAGCGACAGGGCGATATTGACCGCGATTGGCGTCTTGGGACCGGCGAGGCGATAGGTGAGGGCCAGGATGGCGGCCGGCAGGACGACGTTGAGGGCCAGAGAGCGCAGGATCCGCCTGGGCCGTAACGACCGCCGCGCATCGAACAGGTCGAAGCCGAAGGCGGCGACGCCCATTGCCATCGCCAGCCACACCGTGCCGGGCACCTGGCCTGTTGCCAGCATGGCGTAGCTCAGCGCGCCATAGGTGACGAACTCGCCCTGCGGGATCAGAATGACGCGGGTGACGGCAAACACCAGCACCAGCGCGAGCCCGAGCAGCGCATAGATCGCGCCATTGGTAATGCCGTCCTGCAGCAGGAACAGCATGATCGTCGTATTCAAGACTGGCGCTCCCCCTAAAAGCGTCGCCGATATTGACCCTGATGCGGTCCGTCGGCCGTCCGGATACCTCGGCAGTTGAAAGCTTGCCGATATTTGATATATCCGATAACAATTATCGAATATAACATCAAGGGCCCGGCCACCGGCCAGGGCTTTTTCCAGGGGTGCGAGCCTCACGCCATGACAGTTTCCAAATGACAGTTTCCAAGGCAGCAACCGATGCCGTCAAGTCGCCGCGCAACAACGGCAAGGAAATTGCGGGCGGCGCTGCGGATGGCGCGCCTGACAATGCCGGGCTGCAGCTGGGCGAACTGGCCGATCTGCTCGGCTATTCCCTCAAGCGGGCGCAGCTCAAAGTGTTCGAGGATTTCCTGCGCTGCGTCGCGCCGCTGCAACTGACGCCAGCGCAGTTCTCGGTGCTGCTGCTGCTCGACCGCAATCCCGGGCGTAACCAGACCGAAATCGCCAACACGCTGGGCATCCTCAGGCCGAATTTCGTGTCGATGCTGGACGCGCTGGAGAGCCGCGGCCTCTGCACCCGGATGCGCTCGACCAACGACCGCCGCTCGCACATCCTGGTTCTGACCGATAAGGGCAAGGCGGTGCTGGCGCGCGCCAAGAAGCTCGTCGCCACCAAGCACGAGGCGCGGCTCAACGAGCTATTGGGTTCCGCCAACCGGGTGGCGCTGCTCGAAATGCTGTCGAAAATCGCGGCGGAGTTTTGAGGGCCGACGTCATTCCGGGGCGCGAAGCGAACCCGGAATCTCGAGATTCCCCGGTGCGCAATTGCGCACCTGAGGTCTGGTGCTACGCACCATCCCGGAATGACGATGCGGGTGTCACGCCGCGACGATACGGCCCTGAATCCCCCGCAGCCCTCGTCCCGACAGGAACTGCCGCTCGATCTCGGCGGCGGGTAGCGGTTTGCTGAACAGAAAGCCCTGCATCTCCGTGCATCCTTCGGAAGCGATGCTGTGGAGTTGTTCCGCAGTTTCGACGCCCTCGGCGGTCGCCGTCATGCCCATGCCATTCGCCAGCGCCGCGACGGCCCGCACGATGTTGAGCGAGCTGGAATTCTCGGTGATGTTTTTGACGAAGGAACGGTCGATCTTGATCTTGTCGAACGGAAAGCTCTGCAGATAGGTCAGCGACGAATAACCGGTGCCGAAATCGTCCATGGCGATGCGGATTCCGAGCGCGCGCAATTGATGCAGCAGCGCCAGCGTCGTTTCCTTGTGGTGCAGCAGCACGCTCTCGGTGATTTCGATCTCTAGCCGCGTCGGTGAAAGACCGGAGGCCGCAAGCGCGCTGACGATCACCTGCATCAGGCCGGGGCTGCGAAATTGGATCGCCGAAATGTTGACGGCGACATGAAGATGTTCTGGCCATTGCGCCGCGGTGGCACAGGCCTGCCGGATGACCCATTCGCCCATCGGCACGATGAAGCCGATCTCCTCGGCCAGCGGGATGAATGTGGCCGGCGAGATCAATCCCTTGGTCGGATGATTCCAGCGGATCAAGGCTTCGAAGCCCGAGATTTCCTTGCTCGCGAGGTTGACGACGGGCTGATAGTGCAGCTCGAACTCGCCGGCCGGCAGCGCCCGGCGCAGATCCTGCTCCATGATGCGGCGGGTCTGCATCTGCAGGTCCATCACGGGCTCGAAGAAGCGGAACGTGCCGCGGCCGTCGCTCTTGGCGCGATAGAGCGCAAGGTCGGCGTTGCGCAGCAGCTTGTCGGGATTCGATCCGTCGCCGGGGCCGACCGAAATGCCGATGCTGACGCCGATCACCGCCTGCTGGCCATCGATGTCATAGGGCTCGCTCAACGCATCGATGGCACGCTGCGCCAGCGCGGTGGCGTCCGCCGGGTCAGCAATGGCGGCCTGTACGATGACGAATTCGTCGCCGCCCATCCGCGCAATCGTGTCGGCGTCGGCAGCGAGGGCGCGCAGTCGTTCGGCGACGATCCTGAGCAATTTGTCGCCGCAGGGGTGGCCGAACGTATCGTTCACGGCCTTGAACTGATCGAGATCGAGGTGATGGACGGCCACCATCTTGCAGCTCTCAACCCTGACCAGCGCGTGCTCCAGCCGGTCGTTCAGCAGTACCCGGTTGGCCAGGTCGGTCAGCGCATCGTGATGCGCCATGTATTCGATCTTGACCTCGGACTGGCGCTGCTCGGTGATGTCCTCGTGCGTCGCGACCCAGCCGCCGCCCGGCATCGGCCGGTGACGGATCTTGAAAGTGCGCCCGTTCATCAGCTCGACGACGCTGTCCTTCGGTTCGTTGGAGACCGCGACGTTGGTGCGCCAGCGCAGATATTCGTCCCGCGTCATGGCGGGGAAGCTGCCGGCCTCGAACCTGAGGTCGACGATCTCGACCAAGGACATGCCGGGGCTGACGCGCTCGGGCGCGATATCGTACATCGAGACGAAGCGATCGTTGCAGACGATCAGGCGGTGGTCGGAATCGAAGAAGCACAGCCCCTGCGACATGTTGTTGATCGCGGTGTCGAACTGGAAGTTCTTGGCCCGCAGCGCTTCCTCCTGCTCGCGGCCGAGTTCGAACTGGTTCTTCAGCTGGGCATTGAGTTCTTCGCGCTGGGTGACGTCCTCATGCGTCGCCATCCCGCCACCTCCGGGCATCGGGTAGACGGTGTAGGCGATGATCCGGCCGTCGGTGAATGCCTGCACGGTGGTGTCGAGCGCGATGTCGCGGCCGATGCGCTCACGGATGTAATCGTCGGGCGCAAGCTGCACCTTCAGGCCGAGATTGAGCCGGTGCTGAATCAGATCCCGGGTCGGCGTGCCCGGCTTAACCTGTTCGGGTGAGAGCCCGTAAAGTTCCCGGTAACGCGCGTTGCAGAAAACCACTTCGCGCTTCTCGTCGAAGACGACGATACCGAGCGACAAATGATTGATCGCCTCTTCGAGGCGTGCGCTCAACTGCGCCGACCGCGTGGCGGTGATCTGGCTGCAATCCGTCATATAGCGTTTCCCCAGCCGCTATCGGCGGCTCTCCTCCTCCAGGAGATCGGCCCATTAGAAGCGCAAGCTGGTGAATCGCAGCTTGGAAGGCGGGTATCCGCTCGCGTGTTCCTGCTAACGTGCTCAACAAAGCGTTAATGCCATTTCGGCACGTAGAGGATGCGAAGCGTTGCCGGAAAAACCTAGGCGAGGTCCACCAGGAGCACCCTGACGTCGTTGACGTTGGTCAGCGTGGGGCCGGTCAGCAACAGATCGCCGGTTGCCGCGAAGAAGGCGGTCGCATCGTTGTTGGCGAGATAGGCCGCCGGATCGAGTCCGAGCGATTTCATCTTCGCAAACGTCGTCTGATCGATCAGGGCGCCGGCGGGATCGGTCGCACTGCCGGCGCCGCCGTCGGCGCCATCGGTGTCGGCGGCCAGCGCCACGATGCCGGTCGTGTCCTTTAGAATATCCGCCAGCGCCAGTGCATATTCCTGGTTGGGGCCGCCGCGGCCGTTGCCGCGCACGGTCACCGTCAGCTCGCCGCCCGACAGGATGGCGGTGCGCTTGCCGTCGCTGCGGGCCTTCAGCGCCAGCAGAGCGTGGTCGGCGGCAACCTCGCGTGCCTCGCCTTCGAGATCGGCGCCGAGGCCGATCACCTCATAGCCCGCATCCCTTGCGACCTTGATCGCCGCGTCGAGCGAGGCCTTCGGCCTTGCGATCATCTCGAAACGCGCGCGGGCGAAGGCGGCATCGCTGGGCTTGCAGCTCTCATTCCTGGCGTCGTCGAGGGCGCGTTTGACGGCGTCGTCGACCACGAGATGATATCTTGCGACCAGCGCGCGGGCGTCCGCCAGCGTGCTCGGATCGGGCACCGTCGGTCCCGATGCGATCGCGGAAGGCTCGTCGTGCGGCACGTCCGAGATCGCGAGCGTCACGATCTCGGCGGCCCGCTGTCCGGCGCGGGCCAGCCGGCCGCCCTTGATCCGCGACAGATGCTTGCGGACAATGTTCATCTCGCCGATCGGTGCGCCCGATCGCAATAATGCACGGTTGACCTGCTGCTTCTGCGCAAACGAAACACCGTCGGCCGGTGCGATCCAGTTGGCCGATCCGCCGCCGGACAACAATACCAGCAACAGATCGTCGGCGGTCACTTCCGCAGCAAGACGCAGCGTTTCGTCGGCTGCTTTCAATCCGGCTTCGTCGGGCACGGGATGGCCGGCCTCGACGACTTTGATCCGCCGCGTCGGCACGCCGTGGCCGTGGCGCGTGGTGGCAAGGCCGTCCAGCCGCGACGGATCGAGCCCCAGCGTGTCGAGATAGTGCCGCTCGGCGGCGGCGGCCATCGCGGCCGCGCCCTTGCCGGCGGCAAGGCAGACCACCTTGCCCTTGGGGGCCGGAGGCAGATGCGCCGAGAGCACGACGTCGGGATGGGCGGCCGCAACGGCCGCGTCAAAGATCGCACGCAAGAGGGAACGCTGGTCAGTCATGGCTTGCAACGGGCTGCTAACAGGACGGGGGGTCTGGTTATCCATCCATTCGCCGCAAAAGAAAACCCCCGCGGAAGGTCCGCGGGGGCGCCCGTAGCCGTAAATCGGCCAATCGGGATTCCGAATGACTAGCCGCCGGCGTCGCCGGAGAGGATCTCGCCGAAGCGTTCCCAGGTCTCGCCCTTGAACTTGATCAGTTGCACCGAGGAGATCGGGGCAAAGTCGGTCGGCGACGTGTTGACCTTGATACCCGGCAACAGCCCGTCGAGCTCGAGATCCTTGATGCTCGCGGCCTGCTTCATGACGTTCTCACGGGTGAGATTGTCACCGCAGGCTTTGAGCACATGTACGAGGCCCTGCGCGACGGTATAGCCGAACATCACCGAGGCATCGGCGCGGTTGGCTTCCGGATAATATTTGTCCAGGAACTCGTTCCATGCCTTCATGCCCTTATCGTTCTTCCACTGCGCATCCGTCGGATCCTTCAGATACTGCGAGGAGATGATGTCCTGGGCATTTTCCATGCCTGCCGGCTTGATGACGCTGCCGATCGAGGCAGAAACGTTGTTGAGGAAGTGCAGCGGCTTCCAGCCGATCTCGGCGTTCTTCTTGATCGCCTGCGCCGCGAATTTCGGCGTGGTGATGTTGATGAACACGTCGGCGCCGGTCGCCTTCAGCTTGACGATGTGGGAGTCGATTGTTGGTTCGGAAACCTCGTAGCTTTCTTCCAGCACGATCATCGACGCAGCCTTGGCGCCGAGCCCGTCCTTGAAGCCCTTCAGATAGTCCTTACCGTAGTCGTCGTTCTGGTAGAGAATTCCGATCTTGGCGTTCGGCTTCTCCTTCAGAATGTACTTCGCATAGATCTGTGTTTCGCTCTGGTAGTTGGGCTGCCAGCCCATCGTCCACGGGAAGTTCTTCGGATCGTTCCACTTGGTGGCGCCGGTCGCGACGAACAGCTGCGGCACCTTCTTGCTGTTCAGATACTTCTGGATCGCGGTGTTCGGCGGCGTGCCCAGCGGATTGAAGATCAAGAGGACTTCGTCGCTCTCGACCAGCTTGCGCGCCTGCTCGACTGTCTTCGGCGGCGAGTAGGCGTCATCATAGCTGATGAAGTTGATCTTGCGGCCGTTGATGCCGCCCTCCGCGTTGACCTTCTTGAAATAGGCTTCCTCGGTCTTGCCGATCACGCCGTAGGCGGAAGCCGGTCCGCTGTAGGGCATGATGTTGCCGATCTTGATTTCGGTATCGCTGGCGCCGGGATCGTATTTCTTCTGTGCGAAAACGCTGCTCGAGGTTGCCACGAGCAATCCGAACGCGGCCGAAGCAACCGCAAGTTTTTTCATTTTGGACATTTCTGTCTCTCCCTTTTCATTTCTTAATGTAACCGTCGGGCCGCTTGACGAGGCTCTTGTGACAGCGTCGTGATTAGCATCTTGCCGGAGGCCTCACAACAAAAAGCCCCTGCGGCAAAGCCGCAGGGGCTGCTTCCTTGGTGGGCGGCCCGAAGGGCTAGCCGCCGACGTCGGCGCTGATGATGTCGCCGAACCGCTCCCAGCTTTCGCCCTTGAAGCGCATGAGCTGCAACTGCGAAAGCGGCGCAAAGTCGGTCGGGCTGGTATTGACCTTGACGCCCGGCAGCAGGCCACTCGGTTCGAAGTCCTTCATGTTGGCTGCTTGCTTCATTACGTTTGCGCGCGTCAGATCGTTACCGCAGGCCTTCAATACGTGCACGAGGCCTTGCGCCACGATGTAGCCGTACATCACGCTGACGTCAGCGCGATTAGCCTCGGGATAGTATTTATCCAGGAACTCATTCCAGGCCTTTACCGCCGCATCGTTCTTCCATTCCGGATCGGTCGGATCCTTCAGATAGGCCGAGGAGATGATGTCCTGGGCGTTCTCGAAGCCGGCCGGCTTGATCACGCTTCCGATCGAAACCGAAACGTTGTTGAGGAAGTGCAACGGCTTCCAGCCGATCTCGGCGTTCTTCTTGATCGCCTGCGCCGCGAATTTCGGCGTGGTGATGTTGAAGAAGACGTCGGCGTTGGTCGCCTTCATCTTGACGATGTGGGAGTCGATCGTCGGTTCGGAAACCTCGTAGCTTTCCTCAATGACGATCAGGGAAGCTGCCTTCGCGCCCAGGCCGTCCTTGAAGCCCTTCAGATAGTCCTTGCCATAGTCGTCGTTCTGGTAGAGCACGGCGATCTTGGCGTTGGGGTGGTTCTTCAAAATGTACTTGGCGTAGATCTGCGATTCGCTCTGGTAGTTGGGCTGCCAGCCCATCGTCCACGGAAATTCCTTCGGGTCGTTCCACTTGGTGGCGCCGGTGGCGACAAACAGTTGCGGCACCTTCTTTGAGTTGAGGTACTTCTGGATCGCGGTGTTCGGCGGCGTGCCGAGCGAATTGAAGATGAGCAGGACTTCGTCGCTCTCGACCAGCTTGCGGGCCTGCTCCACCGTCTTCGGCGGAGAGTAGGCGTCGTCATAGCTGATGAAGTTGATCTTGCGGCCGTTGATGCCGCCCTCGGCATTGATCTTCCTGAAATAGGCTTCCTCGGTCTTGCCGATCACACCGTAGGCGGAAGCCGGTCCGCTGTAGGGCATGATGTTGCCGATCTTGATTTCGGTATCGGTGGCGCCGGTGTCGTATTTCTTTTGTGCTAATGCGCCGCTGCTGGTTGCGGCTAGCAATGCGAGGGCAGCCGCACAGGCTCCCAATCGCAAGTTGATAGCGAGCATTGTTTGATCTCCCTAGGATCACGATGGATGTGTCATCTTCTTTTTGATTGGAGCGCTTGGCGGCTCTTTGTAGGGCTATTGAATACCTTTCAGCCTTGTCCAGCAACAAAAAGCCCCGCGCGACGGTGTCGCGGGGGCCGATATTTAGTCGGATACTCCGGGAAACTACCGCCCGGCGGAATATTGGTTAATGGCCGACTTCGCCGCTGATGACGTCGCCGAACATGTCCCACTTCTCGCCCTTGAAGCGCATCATTTGAAGTTGCTCGATCGGGGCGAAGTCGGTGGCCGACGTGTTGATCTTGATTCCCGGCAGCAGCGTATCGGGCGCGAAGTCCTTCAGGTTCGCGGCCTGTTTCATGATGTTCGCGCGGGTCAGGTCGTCGCCGCACATTTCGAGCATCTTGGTCAGGGTCTGCGCCGCGCCATAACCATAGATGACCTGGCTGTTGTGGCGGTCGGCGTCCGGATAGTACTTGTCGAGGAAGGCCAGAAACTTCTTTATTCCGGGATCGTCGTGCCATTGCGCGTCGCCAGCGTCCTTGGCGTAGTGCGCCGAAAGCACGCCTTGCCCGTTCTCGAATCCCGCCGGCCTCATCACGGCGCCGACCGACGTCGAGACGTTGGCGACGATCTGCAGCGCCTTCCAGTCGATCTCCGCCATCTTCTTGATGGTCTGCGCCGCGAATTTCGGCGTCGTGATGCTGATCAGGACGTCGGCGCCGCTGGCTTTGAGCTTGACGATGTGGTTGTCGATCGTCGGTTCCGAGATCTCGTAGCTTTCCTCGGCGATGATCATCGAGGCCTTGGCGCCAAACCCGTCCTTCAGGCCCTTGAGGTAGTCCTTGCCGAAGTCGTCGTTCTGATAGAGCACGGTCACCTTGGCGTCCGGCTTTTCCTTCATCAGGTATTTGGCGTAGATGCGCCCCTCGCTCTGATAGGAGGGCTGCCATCCGATGGTCCACGGAAAGTGCGTGGGATCGTTCCACTTGGTGGCGCCGGTGGCGACGAACAGTTGCGGCACCTTCTTGGCGTTGAGATATTTCTGGATCGCGGTGTTGGACGGCGTGCCGAGCGGATTGAACACCACCAGCACCTCGTCGCTCTCGACGAGCTTGCGCACCTGCTCGACGGCCTTCGGCGGGCTATAGGCGTCGTCATACGAGATAAACTTGATCTTCCGCCCGTTGATGCCGCCGTTGTCGTTGATCATCTTGAAGAAGGCTTCTTCGGTCTTGCCGATAATGCCGTAGGCCGAGGCTGGGCCGCTGTAGGGCACGATGTGACCGATCTTGATTTCGCTATCGGTCGCACCGGTGTCGTATTTCTTCTGCGCGAGCGCGGGACCGGACGTGAAAACGAATGCGGCGACCGCCGCCCCTAAGGCGGCAGTCCAGCGTGATGCGGGCATGATGTCTCCTGAGTTTGTCCGTTAGCTTTCTTAGTTCTTCTTGAGCTTGCCCAGGATCTGCTGGGCGATCAGCGCGACCTGCCTTGCGCCGTGCGGTACGAGGAAGATCACCAGGAACAGAAGCACTCCGAATACGGCGCCGGAGAGGCCCTTGGAGATGCTTTCGGCGATATTGGGCACGAAGATGATGAAGGCGGAGCCGACGATCGATCCCGGCAGCCAGCCGACGCCGCCGACGACCATGCCGAGGAACAGCGAGATCGACAGCACAATAGTGTAGCCGTCGGGCGCCACGAACTGCACAGCGATGGCGCCTAAGCCGCCGGCCACGCCGGTGATGGCGGCGGACACGCCGAACGCCAGCGTCTTGTACAGTGCGACGTCGACGCCCATGGCGGACGCCGCGATTTCATTGTCGCGGATCGCCATGAAGGCACGGCCCGATCGCGACCGCAGCAAATTGACGGACGCGACGTAGATGCCGATCGTGATCGCGAGCGTGAAGTAATACAGCCACATGTCCTGCGACATCGGCAGGCCGAACGGCGCATCGGGCTTGGTTACGACCAGCCCCTGCACGCCGCCGGTCCAGTGTTCGACAAAGTGCAGCTTCAGCAATTGCGGCATCGCGGTGGCAAGCGCGAAGGTCGCCAGCGCGAGATAAACGCCGGAAAGCCGCAGCGCCGGCTGGCCGAACAGGAATCCGAAGGCAAAGCAGATCACGCCCGCAATCGGCAGCGTCAGCGCGTAGTTCATGCCGGCGTGCTCCATCAGGATCGCCGACGTGTAGGCGCCGACCGCATAGAACGCGCTCTGGCCAAGCGAGAACTGGCCGCTTCCGCCGGTCAGGATGTTGAGCGCAAGAACCGCGAGCCCGTAGATCAGGAGCATCGTCATCTGGAAGATGATGAAGTTCTTGACGAACAGCGGAGCCAGGACCAGCGCGGCCAGAACCACCAGCGAGGTGCCCAGGCCGAGCGTCATCGCCCGCTTCGGAACGGCCTCGACGGCCGGTGCTTCTGTGACGACTTCCTCAGCAGCGCTCATGATCAAACTCGCTTCACGATGGGCCGGCCGAGCAGGCCAGCGGGTTTGAAGACCAGGACGGTGATGATCAGCGCAAGCGCGATCGGCAGTTTCAGTTCGTTACCGACGCCGGGGATGTAGGTCCCGGCGAGATTTTCAAAGATGCCGACGAGGAAGCCGCCGACGACGGCGCCGAGCGGCGAGGTCAGGCCGCCGAGCACGGCCGCGGCGAAGCCATAGAGCAGCACGCCCAACATCATGTTCGGCTCGAGGAACACGACCGGCGCAATCAGGATGCCGGCGATCGCGCCGATTGCCGAAGCCATGCCCCAGCCGAGCGCGATCATCCAGGAGGTGTTGATGCCGACGAGGCGCGCCGATTCGGGCAGCGCGGCCGCCGCGCGCATCGCAAGTCCGATGCGGGTGAACTGGAAGAACAGATAAAGTGCCACCAGCAGCAGGATGGTCACGCCGATCATGCCGGCCTGGTGGGTCGAGATCAGCTGGCTGCCGAGGAAGGGCGATGATCCGAAAGGCGTCGGATATTGCTTGATGGTGAAATCCCAGATCAGGCCGGCGACCGAGTTGATGATTCCGTATAGCGCGATGAAGCCCGCGACGTTGGTCAACACCGGCGCCTTGGCGAGCGGCTTGAACAGCAGGCGTTCGATCAGGATGCCGCCGGCGAAGGAGATCACCAGCGTGATCAGGAACGCCCACCAATAGGGCACGCCCCACTGCATCAATTGCCAGGAGATGAAGGTCGAGAACATTGCCATTTCGCCCTGGGCGAAATTCAAATGGTCGATCGCCTGGTAGATCATCACCACCGCAAGCGCCATACAGGCGTAAATCGCGCCTGTGGCGATGCCGGCCAGGACCTGGTTGGTAAACAGCTCCATAGTCCTGCTCCTTTAGTAGCCGAGATAGGATTTGCGGATGTCTTCGTTGTTCGCGATGTCCTTGGCATTGCCCGACATCACGATCCGTCCGGTTTCGATCACATAGGCCTGGTCGGCGAGTTCCAGCGCCAGCTGCGCGTTCTGCTCGACCACCAGGATGGTGACCTTGTCCTCACGGTTGATCTTGCCGAGAATCTTGAACAGCTCGCGCACGATCAGCGGCGCCAGGCCGAACGACGGCTCGTCCAGGAGCATCAGGCGCGGCCGCAGCATCAATGCGCGGGCGACCGCGAGCATCTGCTGCTCGCCGCCCGACAGCGTGCCGGCCTGCTGGGTATGTCGCTCCTTGAGCACCGGGAAGTGCTCGTACATGCGCTCGATGTCGGCGACGATGTTCTTCTTGTCGGTGCGGGTGATGGCGCCGAGCTGCAGGTTTTCCTCCACCGTCATGGTGGTGAAGGTGCCGCGGCCCTGCGGCACATGGGCGATGCCAAGGCGGACGACGTTCTCGGTCGAACGGGTGCCGATCGGCTTGCCCTCGAACTCGATCGCGCCGGTCGAGCGCACCATGTTGCAGATCGCGCGCAGCGTGGTGGTCTTGCCGGCGCCGTTGGCGCCGAGCAGGGTGGTCAGCGAGCCCTCGTTGAGCGAGAAGGATAAGCCGTGGAGCGCCTGCACCTGGCCGTAATAGGCGCGCAGATCCTTGACGTTGAGCATCGCGGTCATTGGTCCTTGCTCCCCAGATAGGCCTTGATGACGTCAGGGTCGGCCTGGACCTGGCTAGGGGTTCCTTCGGCAAGCTTGCGGCCGAAGTTGAGCGCGACGACGTGGTTGGCGATCGACATCACGAGACCCATGTGATGCTCGACCAGCAGCACGGTGAGATGACGCTCGTCGCGAAGCTTCTTGATGAGGTCGCCGAGCACATAGACTTCCTCATGGTTGAGGCCGCCGGCCGGCTCGTCGAGCAGCAGGATCTTCGGATCGGCGGCAAGCGCCCGCGCCAGCTCGACGCGCTTCTGGGTGCCGAACGGCAGCCCCGACACCACGGTGTGGGCGACCTCCTCGAGATTGAGATAGGCGAGGATCTCGTGGACCTTCCTGTTGACACTGGCTTCGCTGCGGCGAACCCAGGCAAGCTTCAGCGAGTCCGAGACGATGTCGCTGGAGGTGCGCGCATGGCAGCCGACGCGGACATTGTCCGATACCGAGAGGTTGGGAAACAGCGCGACGTTCTGGAAGGTGCGGCCGATGCCGATCTCGGCGATCTTGTGCGCCGGGCGCGTCAGGATGCTCGCGCCTTCCATCAGGATATCGCCGGAGGACGGCTGATAGAGTCGCGAGAGACAGTTGAACAGCGTCGTCTTGCCGGCGCCGTTCGGCCCGATCAGGCCGAGGATCTGCCCCTTGTGCATGTCGAAGGAAACGCCGTTCAGCGCGATGATGCCGCCGAACACGACGCTGACGTCGCGAACCGCGAGCAGAGGAGCGTGTCCCTGCGCGAGCTGTGCCTGCGTCATCGCGTCCCGCCCGCCCTGAAAACGGAGCGGGAATGACCGTGCGAAATTATTTCCCGGTCATGGTGAAGGCTATTCGATCCCCTCGGCCAAACGTGCAACTCTTCCTCCTGCTTTCGACTTCTTGCTGTCTGTTTTTTTGATTTGCGGAGCTGCGCCGCCCAGCGCAGCCTCGATTTTTCTTACCATCGTGACCAGGCGAGGTCCAATGTCGGTCATCAGGCGTCCTTCCGTGAAGCGGAATGCCGGCGCGCCGCAGTTGAAGGCATACGGACCTGTTCCGTCATTCAGCTTCAGCGCCACGCCTACCGCATGCACATCTTCCTGCCACTCGCCCGCGGAGATCGTGAATCCGTGACGCGCAACCATTTCGCCGGCGCGTTCGATGCCGTCGCGCATCCGCGACCAGCGGCTGCCATAATGATCGCGCAGTTCGCGCAACAAATTAGCACGTTCGTCGTCAGGCAGCGCCCAGATATAGGCGCGCCCCATCGCCGTGGTCGCGATCGGCACGCGCGAGCCGACGTCGAGCTGGATGCCGAGCAAGCCGGTACGGCTCTGCCCGAAATAGATCATGCTGTGGCGGTCGCGCCCGCCGACGGCAACGGCGCCGCCGGTCTCGCGCATCACTTCTTCACGATAAGGTTCGGACAAATGTCGAACGCCGAGATTGGCCAGGGCGGCATACCCCAGCGCCATGGCTGACGGCGCCAGCTGATACTTTTCGAAGCGCGGAACGGGTGTAAGATATCCCAGCTTGGTCAGGGTGTAAGTCAGCCGGGAAATGGTTGGCTTCGGCAAATTAGTACGGGCGGCAAGTTCTTGATTGCCGAGAAGCCCGTCATTGGGATGAAATGCGCGCAACACATCTAACCCGCGGGAGAGGGCGACGACAAAGCTGCGATCGGTCGCCACTTTTTTCCCTGGACGCTTCATTACCCGCTACTGCTGCTGATGAGCTCGTTGACAACGGACGTGCTTCAAAATAACCCTCCGTGTCAAGATGTGGAATTAAATTTCGCACTGCGAAATTAGTAGAATGACCCCGTAACCACTCGACGCAAGTCGCGTGGCATCCAAGAACAAGCGACCAGGGAGAGTCCCGTGAGCGAAGTTGTAAAACTCGATCGTCATGACGTCATTGCCATCGTCACGGTCGACAGTCCTCCGGTCAACGCGCTGAGCGCCGCCGTGCGCGGCGGCATCTATGAATGCATGAAGAGCGCGATTGCGGATGCTGAGGTGAAGGCGATCGTCTTGACCTGCGCCGGCCGTACCTTCATCGCCGGCGCCGACATCACCGAGTTCGGCAAGCCGCCGAAGCCCCCGGGTCTCGCCGAGGTTCTCGACCTCATGGAAAAGTCGCCGAAGCCGATCGTTGCCGCCATTCACGGCACCGCGCTCGGCGGCGGCCTCGAGGTCGCGCTGGCATGCCACTATCGCGTCGCCGTTAAGGAAGCCAGGCTCGGCCTACCCGAAGTGAAACTGGGCCTTCTGCCCGGCGCGGGCGGCACGCAGCGGCTGCCGCGTGCGGTCGGCCCCGAGCTTGCGGTCAAGATGATCGTCGGCGGCGATCCGATCAGCGCCGCGGACGCGCTCAAGAACGGCCTGATCGAGGAGATCGTCGAGGGACCGGCGTCGGGCGGCGAAGCCTTTGCCCGCAAGGTGCTGGCCGAGAACCGCCCGCTGCGCAAGCTGCGCGACGACGATTCCAAGCTGGCCGCGGCCAAGGCCGATATCTCGATCTTCACCAATGCGGTCGCGGCGATGACCAAGAAGGCGAGGGGCCTGGAAGCCCCGTTCGCCGCGGCGGACGCCGTGCGCGCCGCGATCGAACTGCCGTTCGATGAAGGCCTCAAGAAGGAGCGTGAAGGTTTTCTCAAGCTGGTCGCCAGCGACCAGTCCAAGGCGCAGCGCTATGCCTTCTTCTCCGAGCGCGAGGCCTCGAAGATCGCCGGCGTGCCTGAAGGCACCAAGCCGCGCAAGGTGGAGCGCGTCGCCATCATCGGCGCCGGCACCATGGGCGGCGGTATCGCGATGTCGTTTGCCAATGCCGGTATCCCGGTCACGCTGATCGAGACCGGCGAGGAAGCGCTCAAGCGCGGCATGGGCATCATGCAGAAGAACTGGGAAGCCACCGCCGCGCGCGGCGGCATCCCGGCGGATGCGCCGGCCAAGCGCATGGCGCTGATCGACGGCAAGGTCGGCCTCGAGAACGTCAAGGACGCTGACCTTGTGATCGAAGCCGTGTTCGAGACCATGGCGGTGAAGAAGGAGGTGTTTGGCGCGCTCGACCAGCACGCCAAGCCCGGTGCGGTGCTCGCTAGCAACACGTCCTATCTCAACATTGACGAGATCGCGAAAGTGACAAAGCGGCCGCAGGACGTGCTCGGCATGCACTTCTTCTCGCCCGCCAACGTCATGAAGCTGTGCGAGATCGTCCGCGCCGAGAAGACCGCGCCGGATGCACTGACGACCGCCGTTGCCATATCGCGCAAGATTGCAAAAGTGCCGGCCGTGGTCGGCGTCTGCGACGGCTTCGTCGGCAACCGCATGCTGGCCCAGCGCGGCAAGCAGTCGGAAAAACTGCTGTTTGAGGGCGCATTGCCGCAGCAGGTCGATGCCGTGGTGACAAAATTCGGCATGCCGATGGGGCCGTTCGCGATGAGCGATCTCGCCGGCCTCGACATCGGCTGGCGTTCCCGGAAAGATCGCGGCATCAAGTCGGAAATCGCCGACGCGCTGTGCGAAGCCGGCCGCTTCGGCCAGAAGACCGGCAAGGGCTATTACAAATATGAAGGCGGCTCGCGCTCGCCGCTGCCCGATCCCGATGTCGAGAAGCTGATCGACGAGACCCTGCAGAAGCTCGGCAAGAAGCGCCGCGTCGTCAGCGACGACGAGATCCTCGAGCGCATGATGTACCCGATGATCAACGAGGGTGCGCGCATCCTCGAAGAGGGCATCGCGGCGCGGCCGAGCGATATCGATGTGATCTGGCTCTATGGCTACGGCTGGCCGATCTATCGCGGCGGCCCGATGTTCTACGCCGACCAGGTCGGGCTGAAGCACATCGCCGACCGTCTCTCCTATTATGCCAAGGAGACCAACGATCCCTCGCTCGAGCCGGCGCCGCTGCTCAAGCGCCTCGCCGCGGAAGGCAAGACGTTTGCCTCGCTGGCCGCGGCGTCGAAGGCGGCTTGATGGGCCGAAGGCCTCATCCTCGGTCGTTCCGGGGCGCGCAGAGCGCGAACCCGGAACCTCGAGATTCCGGGTTCGCTCGCTGTGCGCGAGCGCCCCGGAATGACGCGAATATTCTCTGAGAACCGCCCATGACCCATCCCGGCGAACAGTTCTATCCGCAAGGCGTCCGCTGGGACGAACCCATCGAGCGCTATCCGCTGCCTGATCTGCTGTCGCGAGCTGTTCGCGATTACGGCACGCGCACAGCGATCGAATTCCGCGACCGACCGATCAGCTATGCCGGGCTGGAGGACATGGTCGAGATTGCCGCGAGCGCCTTCCTGCGCGCCGGCTACGGCAAGGATACGTCCGTCGCCCTGTTCCTCGGCAACACGCCCGATCATCCGATCAATTTCTTCGGTGCATTGAAGGCGGGCGCGCGCCTCGTGCATCTGTCGCCGCTCGACGGCGAGATCGCGCTGTCGCACAAGCTCACCGATTCCGGCGCGCGGGTCGTCCTCACCAGCAATCTCTCCGCGCTGCTTCCGACCGCGCTGAAGTTTCTCGACAAGGGGCTGATCGACAGATTGATCGTCTGCGAGGACGACGATTGGGGCAAGGTCGGCACGCCGCAAACGCCGCTGCCGAATAATCCCGCCATCATCACCTACCGGCAGTTCGTGGAAGGCGTAAGCAAGCCGGCCAGCTGGCCCGCCATCGGCGTGGATGACGTTGCCCTGCTGCAGTATACCGGCGGTACCACCGGCCTGCCGAAGGGCGCCATGCTCAGCCACGGTAATCTCACGGCGGCAGTCTCGATCTACGACGTTTGGAGCGGGCCGGCACGGGCCGAGCGCAATGCGATCGAACGCGTGATATGCGTGCTGCCGCTGTTCCACATCTATGCGCTCACGGTGGTGATGCTCTCCTCGCTCCGCCACGGCAATCTGGTGTCGCTGCACCAGCGCTTCGACGTCGAAGCCGTGATGCGGGACATCGAGGTGAAGCGTGCCACCATTTTTCCCGGCGTGCCGACGATGTGGATCGCCATCGCCGCGCTGCCCGATCTCGACAGGCGGGATTTCTCATCGCTGCGCACCGCCGGCTCGGGCGGCGCGCCGCTGCCGATGGAAGTCGCAAGGATTTTTGAGCGCAAGGTCGGCATGAAGCTGCGGAGCGGCTGGGGGATGACCGAGACATCCCCCGCTGGCACTGCGCATCCGGAAGACGGACCGGACAAGCCCGGCTCGGTCGGCGTGATGCTGCCCGGCATCGAGATCGACGTGGTGTCGCTGGAAGACCCGACCAAGGTGCTGCCCGTCGGCGAGACCGGCGAAATCCGCATCAGGGGGCCAAACGTCACCAAGGGCTACTGGAATTTGCCGAAGGCAACCGCCGAGGCTTTCGTTGGCGACCGTTTCCTCACTGGCGATATCGGCTACATGGATGCCGACGGCTATTTCTACCTGGTCGACCGCAAGAAGGACATGATCATCTCCGGCGGCTTCAACGTCTATCCGCAGATGATCGAGCAGGCGATCTACACCCATCCTGCCGTGCAGGAAGTGATCGTGATCGGCATCCCGGACGATTACCGCGGCGAGTCGGCGAAAGCCTTCATCACGCTGCGCGCCGGCGCCGAGCCGTTCACCATCGATGAGCTGCGCGGCTTCCTCGCAGGCAAGCTCGGCAAGCACGAGCTGCCGACCGCCGTCGAGTTCGCCGCGGAACTGCCGCGCACCGCGGTCGGCAAGCTGTCGCGCCACGAATTGCGCATGCAGCAGACGTCGCAGGCTGCGCCATCGAAACAGCAAGCCGCATCAGGAGGTCGCGCCTAAACCGCACCATCGTCCCGGCCTTGCGCCGGGACCCATACGCCACGGCCACGCTTGGGGCAGATGGGGAGACGGCTTTGCCAGTTACAGAAGCCGGTTGTTATGGGTCCCCGCGCCCCGTGCGCAATTGCGCACTAGGCGGGGACGACGAAATAGAGAGTTCACGCTACAACGAATGTAATTCATTCGCTCACAGGAGGGTCCGATGGATCTCGCTTTCAGCAAGGAAGAAATCGCGTTTCGTGAAGAGGTCAGGGCCTTCTTCCGGGACAACGTGCCGCCGGAGACCCGGCGCAAGATGGTCGAGGGCCGTCATCTCTCCAAGGAAGAGATGATCGCCTGGTGGCGCATCCTGAACAAGAAGGGCTGGGGCGTCTCGCACTGGCCGAAGGAATATGGCGGCACCGGCTGGACCTCGGTGCAGCACTACATCTTCAACGAAGAGCTGCAGATGCATCCGGCGCCGGCGCCGCTCGCCTTCGGCGTCAGCATGGTCGGCCCGGTCATCTACACCTTCGGCAATGAGAAGCAGAAGCAGCAGTACCTGCCGCGGATCGCCAATGTCGATGACTGGTGGTGCCAGGGCTTTTCGGAGCCGGGCTCGGGATCGGACCTCGCCTCGCTCAAAACCAAGGCGGAGCGCAAAGGCGACAAGTACATCATCAACGGCCAGAAGACCTGGACGACGCTGGCCCAGCACGCCGACATGATCTTCTGCCTGTGCCGCACCGACACCAATGCCAAGAAGCAGATGGGCATCTCCTTCATCGTCTTCAGTATGAAGAGCAAGGGCGTCACCGTGCGCCCGATCGAGACCATCGACGGCGGTCATGAGGTCAACGAAGTCTTCTTTGACGACGTCGAGGTGCCGGTCGAGAATCTGATCGGCGAGGAGAACAAGGGCTGGGATTATGCAAAATTCCTGCTCGGCAACGAGCGCACCGGCATCGCCCGGGTCGGCGTCTCCAAGGAGCGGCTGCGCCGCATCAAGGATCTCGCCTCCAAGGTCGAACAGAACGGCAAGCCCGTCATCGAGGACCAGGGTTTTCGCGAGAAGCTTGCGGCGTGCGAGATCGAGCTGAAGGCGCTCGAACTGACCCAGCTTCGCGTCGTCGCCGACGAAGGCAAGCACGGCAAGGGCAAGCCCAACCCCGCGTCCTCGGTGCTGAAGATCAAGGGCTCGGAAATCCAGCAGACCACCACCGAGCTTCTGATGGAAGTGATCGGCCCGTTCGCCGCGCCCTACGACGTGCATGGCGACGACGGCTCCAACGAGACCATGGACTGGACCGCTCAAATCGCGCCGAGCTACTTCAACAACCGCAAAGTCTCGATCTACGGCGGCTCCAACGAGATCCAGCGCAACATCATCACCAAGGCGGTGCTGGGGCTGTAGTTCGCCGCACAAACAAATGCGGTCCCCCGCGAAGGCGGGGACCCAGTACGCCGCAGCGGTCATGGCTTACGACGCGCCGGTGATTACTGGATCCCCGCTTCCGCGGGGATGACGACCGAGAGTAAGGCAACAGGGCTGCCCGCATTGAATTCTGGAGAGAGCAGAGAACATGGATTTTGATTTGACCGAGGAGCAGCGGCTTCTCAAGGAAAGCATCGACGGTCTGTTGACCGACTCCTACGATTTCGATGCACGCAAGAAGTACCAGAAGGAGAAGGGCGGCTGGAGCAAGGCCGTCTGGAACAAGCTCGCCGAGCAGGGCCTGCTGGGCCTGCCGTTCGCCGAGAACGATGGCGGCATCGGTGCCGGCGCGGTCGAGACCATGATCGTGATGGAAGCGCTCGGCAAGGCGCTGGTGCTGGAGCCGTATCTCGCCACCGTCGTGATCGGCGGCGGATTCCTGCGCCATGGCGCTTCGGCCGAGCAGAAGGCCGCGCACATCCCCGGCATTATCGACGGCAGCAAGACCTTTGCCTTTGCGCAGCTCGAGAAGAACTCGCGCTATGATCTCGGCGATGTCTCCACCACGGCCAAGAAGAAGGGCGACGGATGGGTGATCGACGGCGAGAAGTTCGTCGTGCTGAACGGCGAGAATGCCGACACGCTGATCGTCACCGCCCGCACCAAGGGTGGCCGGCACGACAAGACCGGCGTCGGCGTGTTCATCGTGCCGGCGAACGCCAAGGGCGTCACCCGCAAGGGCTATCCGACCCAGGACGGCTTGCATGCTGCCGACATCACCTTCACCGGCGTCGAGGTGGGCGCGGATGCTGTGATCGGCGATCCCGAGAACGGCCTGCCGCTGATCGAGCGCGTGGTCGATGAGGCCCGCACCGCGATGTGCGCGGAAGCGGTCGGCGCGATGGATGAATCGCTGAAGAGCACCATCGAATATCTCAAGACGCGAAAGCAGTTCGGCGTGCCGATCGGCAGCTTCCAGACGCTGCAGCACCGCGCCGCCGACATGTTCGTCGCGCTGGAGCAGGCCCGCAGCATGTCGATGTTCGCGACCATGGCCGCCGATTTCGACAGCGCCAAGGAGCGCGCCACCGCCGTCGCCGCCGCCAAAGTGCAGATCGGCAAGTCCGGCAAGTTCATCGGCCAGCAGTCGATCCAGCTTCACGGCGGCATCGGTATGACCCAGGAAGCCAAGATCGGCCACTACTTCAAGCGGCTGACCATGATCGAAAATACGTTTGGCGACACGGATTACCACCTCCGCCGCGTCACCGACGCGGGCGGGCTGGTGTAAGACCGCACTCAAGCTGTCATCCCCCGCGAAAGCGGGGGATCCAGTATTCCAGAGAATTCGCCATCATCACTTCTGCCGCGGCGTACTGGGTCGCCCGGTCCCAGTGCGCAATTGCGCACAAGGCCGGGCGACGACAGTGGTGTGCGGAGCACGCGGAGAAACTAACAATGAAAAACACCCCGTTCGATCTCACCGGAAGAGTCGCCGTCATCACCGGCTCCAGCCGCGGCATCGGCCGCTCTTCGGCAGAGTTGCTCGCAAAACTCGGCGCAAAAGTCGTGATCTCCAGCCGCAAGGCCGACGCCTGCCACGAGGTGGCTGAAGGCATCAAGAGATCCGGCGGCAACGCCCATGTCATTGCCTGCAACATCTCGCGCCGCGAGGAAGTCGAGGCGCTGATTTCGGGCACGACAAAACATTACGGCAAGGTCGACATCCTCGTCTGCAACGCTGCGGTGAACCCGTATTACGGCCCGCTGCTCGACATCAAGGACGAGGCCTTCGACAAGATCATGAGCAGTAACGTCAAGAGCAACATCTGGCTCTGCGCGCTGGCGATCCCGCAGATGGCCGAGCGCGGCAACGGCTCGGTGGTGATCATCTCCTCGATCGGCGGCCTGCGCGGCTCGACCGTGATCGGCGCCTACGGCATCTCCAAGGCGGCGGATTTCGCGCTGTGCCGCAGCCTCGCCGGCGAATGGGGCCCGAAGGGCGTGCGCGTCAATTGCGTCGCGCCGGGCCTCGTCAAAACCGATTTCGCCCGCGCGCTGTGGGAAGATCCAGAAAACCTCAAGCGCCGCACCGCAAGCACACCGCTGCGCCGCATCGGCGAGCCCGACGAGATCGCCGGCGCCGTGGCCTATCTCTCCTCCGATGCCTCCACCTTCATGACCGGCCAGACCATCGTGGTCGACGGCGGCGTGACGACCGCGGCGACGTAGCTTTCGCGCCGCGGCCTATCCACGCGTCGTCCCGGCCTTGAGCCGGGACCCATAACCACCGTCGTTAGTTGGTGAGGACCATCTAACTCCAGCGCAAAATAGAGAGGCCGCGGCGTATGGGTCCCGGCTCACGCTTCGCTTGGCCGGGACGACAGCAAGATATTGACCTTCGCCTCCCAATCGGATTGCCTCTCTTCCTAACCGACAATCCTCCCGGGGAAGCAACGTCATGTCCTTTGTGCTGGCCATCGATCAGGGCACCACGTCCTCGCGCGCCATGGTGTTCCGATCAGATATTTCCATCGCCGCCACCGCGCAGCAGGAATTCCCGCAGCATTTTCCGGCTTCCGGCTGGGTCGAGCACGAGCCTGAGGACATCTGGACCTCGACCATGACGGTCTGCCGCCAAGCGCTGGAGAAAGCCGGCCTGAACGCCAAGGACATCGCTGCGATCGGCATCACCAACCAGCGCGAGACCACGGTCGTCTGGGACCGCGCCACCGGGCAGGCGGTGCATCGCGCCATCGTCTGGCAGGACCGCCGCACCGCCGACATCTGCGCCAAGCTGAAAGCCGAGGGGCACGAGCCCGCGATTTCGGCCAAGACCGGCCTGATCATCGATCCCTATTTCTCGGGAACAAAAGTCGCCTGGATTCTCGACCATGTGCCGGGCGCGCGCGAACGGGCCGGCCGCGGCGAACTGATGTTCGGCACCGTCGATTGCTACCTGCTGTGGCGGCTGACCGGCGGCAAGGTGCACGCGACCGACGCCACCAATGCGTCGCGCACGCTGCTGTTCAACATCCATACCGGCGAGTGGGATGACGATCTATTAAAGCTTCTGCGCGTGCCGCGCTCGATGCTGCCGGAGGTGAAGGATTCTTCGGCCAAATTCGGCGACAGCGACGCCGACCTGCTCGGCGGCTCGATTCCGATCGCGGGCATTGCCGGCGATCAGCAGGCCGCGACCATCGGCCAGGCCTGCTTTACGCCCGGCATGATCAAATCGACTTACGGCACCGGCTGCTTCGCGCTGCTCAACACCGGCACGACGCCGGTGGCCTCGAAGAACAAGCTGCTCACCACCATCGCCTATCAACTGGGCGGCAAGCGCACCTACGCGCTGGAAGGTTCGATCTTCGTCGCAGGTTCCGCCGTGCAATGGCTGCGCGACGGCCTCGGCATCATTAAGCAGGCCTCCGAGACCGGCCCGCTCGCTGACAAATCCGATTCCATGCAGAGCGTCTATCTGGTGCCTTCCTTCGTCGGCATGGGCGCGCCCTACTGGAATCCACGCGTGCGAGGCGCGCTGTTCGGGCTGACCCGCAACACCGGCCCCGCCGAGCTCGCGCATGCCGCGCTGGAAAGCGTTTGCTACCAGACCTTCGACCTCTGGGCCGCAATGCGCGCCGACTGGCCGGACGCCACCGCCGCCAACATCGTGCTCCGCGTCGACGGCGGCATGACCGCCTCCGACTGGACCATGCAACGCCTCGCCGACCTGCTCGACGCCCCCGTCGATCGCCCGATGATCCAGGAGACCACGGCGCTGGGCGCGGCCTATCTCGCGGGCCTGTTCGCTGGCGTCTATCCGGAGCCGGCAAGGTTCGCCGACAACTGGCGGCTCGAACATCGCTTCAAGCCGAACATGAGCAAGGCCACGCGCGAGCGCAAGCTGGCGGGCTGGGCGAGGGCGGTGAAGGGCGTGCTGGCGAGCGACGAGGGGGAGTAGCCCTCACTCCGCCGTCATGGCCGGGCGTGACCCGGCCATCCACGCTTGGCCACGCAAGCAAAGCAAGACGTGGATGCCCGGGACAAGCCCGGGCATGACGTTGAGAAAGATTGCACAATGATCCTTCCCGACGGCTATTTCGACATCCCCGCCGGCAAGGTCGCCGCCATCGTTACGCATCTGGAGATGACGGCGCGTCCGACGCCGCGCCCTGATCCCGCCGGCGCCTGGTCGCTGCGCCGGGTCGAGACGCCGCCGCTCGACTGGTTTCGCGATCTCTATCGCCGCATCGGCGAGGAATGGCTGTGGATTTCCCGGATCAGGATGAGCGATGCCGAGCTTGCGGCTCATCTGCATTCGCCGCAGCTCGAAGTCTATGCGCTGGTCGATGACGGCGGCGACGAAGGCCTGCTTGAACTCGATTTCCGCGAGCCCGGCCAGTGCGAGATCGTCATGTTCGGCGTCACGGCAAAACTGGTCGGCAGCGGCGCCGGCCGCTGGCTGATGGACCGCGCGCTTGATATCGCCTGGTCGCGGCCGATCGATCGACTCTGGCTGCACACCTGCACCTTCGACCACCCCGCGGCGCTGGCGTTCTATCAGCGCTCCGGCTTTCGCCCGTTCCGGCGGCAGGTCGAAGTGACGGATGATCCGCGGCTGGACGGCACCGTGGCGCGGGATGTGGCGAAACATGTGCCGGTGATTGAGTAAGGCGCCAACGCGTCCTCATCGACCGCTGTCATCCCCGCGAAGGCGGGGATCCAGTATTCCAGAGCAGTTGGGCTAGAGCCGAGCCGCCGCGGCGTACTGGATACTCCGCTTTCGCGGAGTACGACGATTGTATTTGGCGCGCCTTCGAGCGTCTCTCTTCAAAACACCTCCTGCTTCGCCTTCGCCAGCGAAAACCCGCGCCGCTCCGTATTGAAGCACGTCACACCCGCCTGCTCGGATTTGCACGTAAATCCCCCGCGCTGCCACACCTCGCCATAGCCGAGGACTGGCAGCGATTTATCCATCACGGTGTCGCCGTGGCAGATGCGCGCGGCCGCGCCCTTGGCGTTCATCTCGAAAGCGCCACCATAGTCGAGCTCGCAATCGGCGGGGCGGCGCGGCTTGGTATCCATCGTGCTGATGTCGCAGCGGAGTATGTTCTGCTTGTCGTAGTCGAAATACTGGCAGGCGATGTTTTTCGATGGCGACTGGAAGCCGGCGGGGGTGGTTTGGGCGTTTGCGGTGGCGGCCACTGTCAGCAAGAACAGCGCAGAGAGCATGGGTAGGGTGCGCATCGGGACGTACCTGGCGTGTTGCATTGCTATCTAACGTACTTAGGATGGCGTGCAGCGCAACCCACAACAACCTCGTCATGCCCGGGCTTGACCCGCCTGCGGGGCCGAAGCCCCTTCGACGCGGCGAAGGCCCGGGCATCCATCAATCTTCGGAAGAGTCTCTCGAAGAAAGATGGATGGCCGGTTCAAGCCCGGCCATGACAGGCAGAGAGCAATACGAACATGATCCTGATCGGCCAATTCGACTCTCCCTTTGTCCGCCGTGTTGCCATCGCGATGCGGCTTTACGGCATCGAATTCGAGCACAAGCCGTGGTCGACCTTTGGCGATGCCGACAAGATCGCGGCCTATAATCCGCTGCGGCGGGTGCCGACGTTGGTGCTGGATAGCGGCGAGGCGCTGATCGAGAGCGCGATGATCCTGGATTATCTCGACGACCGCGTCGGCGAGGGCAAGGCGATGATCGCGAAGAGCGGCGAGGCGCGCTGGAAGCATCAACGGATTTGCGCGCTGGCGATGGGGCTCGGCGACAAGGGCGTCAGCCTGCTCTACGAGCGCGTGCTGCGCAAGGACAAGCAACTCGAGCTCTGGGTCGAGCGCTGCAAGACGCAGATCTCAGGCGTGCTCGAGGTGTTGGAGAAGGAGCGCGCCGCGGTGAAGGCACCGTACTGGTCGGGTGACAGAATCGGCCACGCCGACATCGCGGTCGCCTGCGTGCTGCGCTTCGTCGGCGAGGCGCACCCGCCGCTGTTCGACGCGCGCTATCCGGCGCTGAAGGCACATTCCGAACGCTGCGAAGCGCTGCCGCCGTTCCAGGGAATCGTCCAGCCGCTGGCGCCGCCGAAGGGATAGTCAGGGCCGGACAGTGTCCGGCCGCGCCCAGCGCCAGGCCCAAGCCTACTGTGCATGGGGTTGTTTTCGCGATTTTTGTTGGACCGGGTGAGGCGCGTCGGAAAGCCGCGCCGCCGAACGGCCAGGCCCGCTTTCAGGCCTTGGCCCGCATCGCCTCTGGCGTATCCGGCTGCGCCAGCGGATGCGCGTTTGCAAATTCCGGCAGTGCCATCGCGGTCTCGAAGATGCGCTTCACCGTCGGGTAGATCTTCAAATCGATCTGCTGTGTGATCGCGACGGTGACGTGGCCGACCACGCAGATGTCGGCGAGCGTCGGCGCATCGCCATGGCAGAAGCGGCCGGTGGCCTTGTTGTCGGCGAGATGCCCTTCCAGCCCGGTGAGCGTTTCCACGGTCCAGTGCCGCCGCCAGGCCGCCTGCTGGGTGTCGCGCAGGTTCAGCTCGTGATCGAGATAGCGCCGCACCCGCGGCGTGAGTAGCGGATGGCCCTCGCAGGCAACCATCAGCGCCAGCGCGCGGACGCGGGCGCGGCCGTTCAGGTCAGTCGGCAGCAAAGGCGGGGAGGGATATTTCTCGTCGAGATATTCGAGGATCGCGAGCGACTGGAACAGCGTGGTGCCGTCATCCTCCACCAGTGCCGGCAGCGCCATCTGCGGATTGATCTTCCTGTATTCGGGATCCCGATGGGCGTTGGCGTCGATGTCGACGAAGATGACTTCGGCCGGCACGTTTTTCAGATTGAGGGCGATGCGTACGCGAAAGCTCGCCAGCGATCGCCAGAACGAGAAGAATTTCATGGGAAGAGCCTCGGGCACTGTGTCATGCCCGGGCTTGACCCGGGCATCCATCCCCTCGCCACGAGTCTTGTGAAGATGGATCACCGGGTCAAGCCCGGTGATGACGAGGGAGGAGTGGCGACGCTCATGCAATGAGCGGCGGGGTGGGGTGATCTCTCGACACAGGCACTGTTGGATGGAGAGAGACCGTCACCCCACCTCGGTTCGCATTTCATGCGAACCGATCCTCCCCCTCCAGGGGAGGATAAGCGATCAGCCCGCCCCCACCGCCTTCTTGCGCCAAGCCAGGTGCACGGCGCAGGTGCAGCCGGGCGGGTGTGAGGTGACGTCGTTGGCGGGCACGATCTCCGCCGCCACCGGAGCCGGCATCGCCTGCTCCTGCGAGGGAATGTAGTTCAGCACCGGGGCCAGCCAGCGCTCGGTCTCGGTGACGCTCATGCCCTTGCGCGCGGCGTAATCCTCGACCTGGTCGCGCTCGATCTTGCCGACGCCGAAATAGAAGCTTTCGGGATGGCTGAAATAGAGCCCCGATACCGACGAGCCCGGCCACATCGCAAAGCTCTCGGTCAGTTTGACGCCGGCGGTCCTTTCCGCATCGAGCAGGCGGAACAGCGTCGCCTTCTCGGTGTGGTCGGGCTGCGCGGGATAGCCGGGCGCCGGGCGGATGCCGGCATATTGCTCCAGGATCAACTGGTCGGAAGTCAGCGCCTCGTCCGGGGCGTAGCCCCAGAACTCCTTGCGGACGCGCTGATGCATCCGCTCGGCGAAGGCCTCGGCCAAACGATCTGCAAGCGCCTTGCAGAGTATCGAGGAGTAGTCGTCATTGGCGTTCTTGAAGCGGTCGGCGACGGCATCCTCGCCGATTCCCGCCGTGACGACAAAGCCGCCGACATAGTCAGGCACGCCGGAGGATTTCGGCGCGATGAAGTCGGACAGCGCGGCATTGAAGCGGCCTTCGCGCTTTTCCAGCTGCTGGCGCAGCGTGTGGAAGGTCGCGATCTTTTTCGCGCGGGTATCATCGGCATACACCGAGATATCGTCGCCCTCGGCGTTCGCCGGCCAGAAGCCAATGGTGGCGCGCGCCGTGAACCATTTCTCCTTGATGATGCGGTCCAGCATCTTGCGCGCATCGTCATAGAGCGAGCGCGCAACCTCGCCGATCTTGGGATCGTCGAGAATGGCAGGGAAGCGCCCGGTCAGCTCCCAGGTCTGGAAGAACGGCGTCCAGTCGATGAACTGCGCGAGCTCCGCCAGATCATAGGCCTCAAAGCTCTTCAGCCCGAGGAAGGACGGCTTTTTCGGCGGCGCCTTGATAAAGTCAGCCTTGACCGCGTTGGCGCGGGCATCGGCCAGCTTCAGCCGCTTCTTGTCGGCTTGGGCGCGCAGATGCGCCGCCGATATCTTGGCGTATTCGGTGCGGATGTCGGCCGCGTAGGCCTCGCGCTTGTCGGGCGAAAGCAGCGAGGAAGCGACGCCGACCGCGCGGCTGGCATCATTGACATGCACCACCGGTCCGCCCGGATAGTTCGGGTCGATCTTCACGGCCGTATGCACGCGGCTCGTGGTGGCGCCGCCGATCAGCAGCGGCATCTTCATGCCCTGCCGCTCCATCTCTCCGGCGAGAAAGCTCATCTCGTCGAGCGAGGGCGTGATCAGGCCGGAGAGACCAATGATGTCAGCACCTTCCGCCTTGGCCGTCTCGATGATCTTGGTGGCGGGCACCATGACGCCGAGGTCGATCACCTCGAAATTGTTACACTGCAGGACGATCCCGACGATGTTCTTGCCGATGTCGTGGACGTCGCCCTTGACGGTGGCAAGCACGATCTTGCCCGCGGCATTGCGGCCGTCACCGGCCACGCCATTGGCAAGGTTGCGCGCCTTTTCCTCTTCCATGAACGGCATCAGATAGGCGACCGCCTGTTTCATCACGCGCGCCGACTTCACCACCTGCGGCAGGAACATCTTGCCGTCGCCGAAGAGGTCGCCGACGACGTTCATGCCTGCCATCAGCGGGCCTTCGATCACGTTCAGCGGACGCTCGACCGTTTTGCGCGCGGCCTCGGTGTCCTCCTCGATGAATTCGGTGATACCGTGCACCAGTGCGTGGCTGAGCCGCTTCTCGACCGGCCATTCGCGCCAGGCGAGGTCTTGCTCCTTGCTCTGCTTCTCCTTGCCGCGGAATTTTTCCGCCAGCGCCAGCAGCCGCTCGGCCGCACCGGGATCGCGGTTGAGGATGACGTCCTCGCACACCTGCCGCAGCTCGGGGTCGATGTCGTCATAGACGATCATCTGCCCGGCATTGACGATGCCCATGTCCATGCCGGCGTGGATGGCATGATACAGGAACACCGAGTGCATGGCTTCACGCACCGGCTCGTTGCCGCGGAACGAGAAAGAGAGGTTGGAGACGCCGCCGGAGACATGCGCGCCCGGCAGGTTCTGGCGGATCCAGCGCGTCGCCTCGATGAAGTCGACGCCGTAATTATTATGCTCCTCCAGGCCCGTCGCGATCGCGAAGATGTTCGGGTCGAAGATGATATCCTCGGGCGGAAAGCCGACCTCGCCGACCAGGATGTCATAGGCGCGCTTGCAGATCTCGGTCTTGCGCGCGAACGTATCGGCTTGGCTGACCTCGTCGAACGCCATGACCACGACCGCTGCGCCATGGCGGCGCGCGATGCGAGCCTCGTGGATGAATTTCTCTACGCCCTCCTTCATCGAGATCGAGTTCACCACCGGCTTGCCCTGCACGCATTTCAGGCCCGCCTCGATCACGTTGAACTTCGAGGAGTCCACCATGACAGGCACGCGGGCGATATCGGGCTCGGCGGCGACGAGGTTGAGGAACGTCACCATCGAAGCTTCGGAATCCAGCAGGCCCTCGTCCATGTTGACGTCGATGATTTGCGCGCCGTTCTCGACCTGGTCGCGCGCCACCTGAAGTGCCGCGGTGTAATCGCCGGCGGTGATCAGCTTGCGGAATTTTGCCGAGCCGGTGACGTTGGTGCGCTCGCCGACGTTCACGAAGGGGATCGCCGGCGTCAGCTCGAACGGCTCGAGGCCCGAAAGCCGCAGCCGCGGCTCGATGGTCGGGACAATGCGCGGCTTGTGCGGAGCGACCGCCGCAGCAATCGCGGCGATATGGTCCGGCGTGGTGCCGCAGCAGCCGCCGACGATGTTGACGAGGCCGGCCTCGGCGAACTCACCGATCAGCCGCGCCATATATTCCGGCGTCTCGTCGTATTGGCCGAACTCGTTGGGCAGGCCGGCATTCGGATAAGCACAAACCAAGGTATCGGCGACGCGGCCGATATCGGCGATATGGGCGCGCAGATCCTCGGCGCCGAGCGCGCAATTGAAGCCGACGGTAACCGGCTTGGCGTGGCGGATCGAATTCCAGAACGCTTCCGGCAACTGGCCCGATAGCAGGCGGCCGGATTTGTCGGTGATGGTGCCCGAGATCATTACGGGCACGTCGATGCCGCGTTCTTCCGTAATCTCCGAAATCGCGTAAAGCGCCGCCTTGGCATTCAGCGTGTCGAAGATGGTCTCGACCAGGAGCAGGTCGGCCCCGCCGTCGAGCAGACCGTTGACCTGTTCGCCATAGGCCTTGCGCAGGTCGTCGAAGGTGACAGCGCGATAGCCGGGGTTGGCAACATCGGGCGAGATCGAAGCGGTGCGATTGGTCGGACCGAGCGCACCGGCGACGAAACGCGGCTTGCCGTCCTCGGCGCTGACGCGCTCGGCGGCGGCGCGCGCGAGCTTTGCGCCATCGCGGTTCAGCTCATAGGCGAGGTCCGACATGTCGTAGTCGGCCTGCGCGATCGAGGTCGAGGAGAACGTATTGGTCGCGACGATGTCGGCGCCCGCGCGCAAATAGGCGGCGTGGATGTCCTCGATCGCGTCAGGCTGCGTCAGGATCAACAGATCGTTGTTGCCGCGGACGTCGCGATGAAAATCCGCAAAACGCTTGCCGCGAAACGCTGTTTCGTCGAACTGCAGGCCTTGAATCATGGTGCCCATGGCGCCGTCGAGCACCAGGATGCGCTCGCGCGCGGCGGCGAGCAGGGCGGTTCGCTTCGGTGAAATCGGAACGCTCATCGGATCAGGCGGCTTTCTGTGCGCCATTGGGGCGAATGCCCAGCAAATGGCTGATCGCAAACACGAGGTCGGCGCGGTTCATGGTGTAGAAATGGAAGGTGTCGACGCCGTGCTTGGCGAGCTTCTGCACCTGGCCGGCCGCAACGGTGGCGGCGACCAGCTTTCGCGTCTCGGCATCGTCGTCGAGGCCTTCGAACTTGTCGGCCAGCCAGTCCGGCACGGACGTGCCGGCGCGGGTCACAAAGCCGCGCGCCTGCTTGAAATTGTGCATCGGCATGATGCCGGGCACGATCGGAATGTCGATGCCGCGGGCGCGGACGCGGTCGAGATAGCGGAAATAGAGGTCGTTATCGAAGAAGACCTGCGTGATCGCGCGCGCCGCGCCGGCGTCTACCTTGGCCTTCAGCGTATCGATGTCAGTATCGATGGTCCGGCTTTCCGGATGCTTCTCCGGATAGGCCGATACCGAAATCTCGATATCGGGATAGCGCTTCTTGATGCCTTCGATCAGGTCCGGCGAGCTCTGATAGCCGTCGGGATGCGCATGATAGGGCGTGCCGATGCCCGTAGTGGGATCGCCGCGCAGCGCCACGATGTGGCGGACGCCGATCTCGTGATAGCGCGCCACCACCTCGTCGATCTCGCCCTTCGGCGCGCCGACGCAGGTCAGATGCGCCGCCGGGACCAGGTTGGTCTCCTTGAGGATGCGGGCAATGGTCGAATGGGTCCGCTCACGGGTCGAGCCGCCGGCGCCATAGGTCACCGAGACGAAATTGGGGGCTAGCGGCGCCAGGCGGTTGATGGTCTCCCACAGGCTGCGCTCCATCTCCTCGGTCTTGGGCGGAAAGAACTCGAAGGAAATCTTGGGCGAGTGGAGCGCGCGATGGCCGTCAAAAGCGGGGGGCGTAATCTCGGTCATGGCACTCACAAGGCTCCAAAAGGATGGGCGGACGTCTGGCGTAGCGGCGAGGAGCTAAAATAGGCCAAACCGGCATGTTCAAACAGCCCATTGGGCATGGGAAGTAGCCCAATTCATACAAGAAATTCGATGCAATAGTCCCTTCAGAGTAGGTCGTGGGCTATAAGTGTATGAAATTTTATATAATTATATCAATGATATGATGGAGGAAAGTCTCGAATCTAGGGATTGTGTGAGTGGTGGGCAGGATTGATTGTTCTGAATTTGTCATATTTCGTCCCAACCAGGTATTGGAAATCTGCCGTCCCTTTCCCCACAAGCGCGGGCCTGATCTGCGCAGGCCAGGCCTTTGTCGCTGTCGCTGGCCGCACTAGCTTAGGCCGATGATTCCGCTTTCCGTCCTCGATCTCTCCGTCGTCACCACAGGCACCCGTCCGGCCCACGCGCTGCGCAACAGCATCGATCTGGCGCGCCACGTCGATGAGTTGGGCTATGTCCGCTACTGGCTCGCCGAGCACCATAACCTGGCGTCTGTGGCGAGCCCCGCGCCCGACCTGATGATCGGCCAGATCGCGGCGGTGACCAAAAATATCCGCGTCGGCTCCGGCGGCGTGATGCTGCCCAACCACGCGCCGCTGGTGGTGGCCGAGCGCTTCAAGATGCTGGAGGCGCTGTTTCCCGGCCGCATCGATCTCGGCCTCGGCCGTGCGCCCGGCACCGATGGCGCCACCGCCCACGCGCTGCGCAGTCGGCTTGATCGCCGCGACGGCGACGATTTTCTCGAGCGGCTGAGCGAGCTCGTATTGTGGGAGACACGCGGTTTCCCGGAAGGCCATCCCTACAACAATGTGGTCGCCATGCCTGACGACACGCCGCTGCCGCCGATCTGGCTGCTCGGCTCCTCCGACTACAGTTCGGAATTGGCGGCGCAGGTCGGCATGGGCTTCGCCTTCGCGCACCATTTTGCGTCCTACGATGCGGTCGCGGCGATGACCAACTACCGCAGTCACTTCAAGTCATCCGGATGGCGGGACACCGCGCACGGCATTCTCGCCATCGCCGCGGTTGCCGCCGAAACCGACGCCGAGGCCGAACAGCTTGCCTCGTCGATGGACCTCAATCGCCTGCGCCGCGACCGCGGGCAATATCTGCCGCTGCCGAGTGTCGAGGAAGCGCTGGCCTACAACTATTCGGATGCCGAGCGCGCTTCGGTGATGCGCAACCGCTCGCGGCTGTTCGTCGGCAGCCCGGCGACCATCATGGCAAAGCTGCAGCCGATGATCACCGCGAGCCAGCCGGATGAGCTGATGATCATCACGGCGGTCTACGACCACGACGCGCGGAAGAAGTCGTATAGTCTGCTGGCGGACGCGTTCGGCTTAGCGAAGAAGGTCGCGGCATAACCGCTCTCCGTTCCCCGGACGCAGCGCAGTGCGCCCGTTTCGCGGCGTCGTGCGCTGCAGAGCCGGGGCCCAACGTGTGCGGAGAGATGGGTCCCGGCTCTGCGTCGCGTCACTCCGTGCCGCGCCGCGTCCGGGACACGGAGAAACGAACCGATGCTTTCTCGACGTGCTGCGCTCTCCGGTCTCGCCGCAACCTGTGCTGCGGGAATTGTTGCCGAAAGCCGCGCGGACAGTGACGTCGGATACCCCGGAAATCTGGAAGCTGTGGCTGGCGGCGCTGAAACGGTTCGGCTGAACTCGATCGTCCCTTGCGAACGTAGTGAACCGCAGCCGGCATTGGCGGCCAGTCAGCCGGATGAGTGATGACTTTTCCTCGAATCTCCATCTCATTTTCTGAGTATACCCTGCGTTGGCTCCACTCTGAAAAGCAACCAAACATTGTCGAAGGGGTTATTGAGGTCTCCAACCAAGGAGACAAGCCATGGAGCTGAAATCTGCTATTGTTGGGTTGGCCGCCCTCGGCGGCGTTGTGCTCACCGCCGGCCCGGCTTCCGCCGCGATGCCGAATGGTCTTCCGCAGGCCAACCAGATTTCACGTCAATCCAATGATGTCGAGCAGGTCCGCTGGGTCTGCAATGCCTGGGGGCGCTGCTGGTGGCGTCCGGGCCCAAGATGGGGCGTCTATGGCGCCTGGGGTCCGCGTCGCGTGTGGCGTCCGGGATGGCGCGGCGCCTATGCGTGGGGCGCCCCGCCAGTTTGGAGGCCGCGCCCGGTTTGGGGGCCGCGCCCCGGTTGGGGTCCGCGTCCGGTATGGGGCCCGCGCCCAGGATGGGGCTGGGACCGCCGATGGTGGTGATCGGAGCGGCGGCACTCGCCGGCCGATAACGCCGCGAGTACCGCTTCAGAGTTCGGTATCCGTTGCAGCATTAAGCAGGGCGTTGCGGGACGCGAGCAGAAGTGTGCGCGTCCTCAGTCCTGCTTCTCGGAAAACGTCGCGCGGAACGGATGGGCCGGATAGACGCCGACGATGCGGAATTCGCGCGAGAAGAATTTCAGTTCTTCCAGCGCGAAGGTGAGACCTTTGTCGTCGGGGTGGCCGTCGACATCGGCATAAAACTGCGTCGCGAAGAAATTGCCGTCGACCATGTAGCTTTCGAGCTTGGTCATGTTGACGCCGTTGGTGGCAAAGCCGCCGAGCGCTTTGTAAAGCGCGGCGGGCAAATTGCGCACCCGGAAAACAAAAGTCGTGACCAGCGGCCCGGAGCCCTGCTTGGCCCAGTCCGCCTCGCGGGCCAGCACTACGAAGCGGGTGGTGTTGTGGGCCTCGTCCTCGACGTCCTCGGCGAGGATATCGAGCCCGTAGATCTGCGCCGCCAGGCGCGAGGCGATCGCGGCCACGGTCTTGTCCTTGCGCTCGGAAACATCGCGCGCACTGCCGGCGGTATCGGCCGCGACGACCGGCTTGATGCCGAGCTTGCGGATGATGCGGCGGCACTGGCCGAGCGCGTGGACGTGGCTTTCCACCGTCTTGATGTCAGAGAGTTTTGTGCCTTTCGGCGCCATAAGCTGGTGACGGATCGGCAAGAACCATTCGCCGACGATGAACAGGCCGGAGGCCGGCAGCAGATGATGGATGTCGGCGACGCGGCCCGCGACCGAGTTCTCGATCGGGATCATGCCGAGGTCGGCTTCGCCGGAGGAAATGGCCGATAGCGCGTCCTCGAAGGTCGCGCACGGCATCGGCTCGGCGTCGGGGTAGGCCTCGACGATGGCGATATGGGAATTGGCGCCAGGCTCGCCCTGGAATGCGATTTTGAGCTTTTTGGTCATGCTGTCTTTCCTGGCGGCCTTTTAGCAGCGGCTCAGACTTTAGCCAGTATCTTGCGGGCGGTTTCGAGGTCGTCCGGGGTATCGACGCCAAGGGGGACCGAATGGACGATGGCCCCATCGATTCTCATGCCGGCTTCCAGCGCCCGGAGCTGCTCCAGCTTCTCGCGCTTTTCCAGGACGGACGGGGGCAGCTTGACGAAGCGTTCCAGCGCCTCCCGGCGATAGGCATAGAGCCCAATGTGATGATAACGCGGGCCATCGCCGTAAGGCGCCGTGGCGCGCGTAAAATACAGTGCGCGCAGCCGCTGGCCGCTGGTCGGCGACCCGATCAGCTTCACGACGCTCGGATTGGTGTGCTCTTCCTCCCGCCGGATTTCCGCAGCCAGAGTCCCGATATCGACCTCAGGATCGTCGAGCAGCGCGACCGCGGCGCGGATATCCTTAGGGGGAATGGTTGGCAGATCGCCCTGGACGTTTACCACGACCTCGGTTTTGCCGACGGCGTCGAGCGCCCTCAGCGCTTCGTAGATGCGGTCCGAGCCGGAGGGGTGTTCCGGGCTGGTCATAACCGCCTCGCCGCCATGGGCCCTTACCGCGTCGGCGATATCGACCGTATCGGTCGCAACCGCCACGCGGCCGATATTGGCCTCCTCGGCCCGCCGCAGCACGTGCACGATCATGGGCAGCCCGGCGATATCCAGCAGCGGCTTGCCAGGCAGCCGGGTCGCGGCCATGCGGGCCGGAATCAGCACCAGAATACGGGAATCGGTCATCGTCTGAGGCCCGGCCGGATGAGCGGATTTGATGGGGATGGGACGAAATTCGGCGCGTTTATACGGGTTGCCAGAGCCCGGGCAAACCGATATCTCAGGCCCTGCTGAGGGTGCGGCGCGAAAGGCTGATTCCTCACGCCCACCCGCGGCCGCCTCACCGGCCTTCAGTCGATTTTCCGGCCTGGAGCCTGATCCGTTATGGACTCCTTCGAACTTAACAAGATTCTCGGTGCCATCCTGGCCACCTGCATTCTCGTTCTGGTGACGAGCTTTGCCGCCCATGCGATCTTCACCCCCAAGCCACTGGAGAAGCCGGGCTTCGAAATCGCCGTGAAGGAAGATACCTCGCACGGTGGCGCCAAGGAAGCCGCGGCTCCCTCCGAGCCGATCGAAAAGCTGTTGCAGACCGCCTCGGTCGAGAAGGGCGCCGCCGCCGCCAAGAAGTGCGGCGCCTGCCACACCTTCGAGAAGGGCGGCCCCAACCGCGTCGGCCCGAATCTGTTTGGCGTCGTCAACGAGCCGAAGGGCTCTGGTCGCGGCGGGTTCAATTTCTCGGCGGCCATGAAGAGCAAGGGCGGCAACTGGACCTTTGACGATCTCAACAAGTTCCTGACCAATCCGAAGGCCTTCGTGCCGGGTACCGCGATGGGTTTCGCGGGTATCCCGAAGGATAGCGAGCGCGCGGACGTCATCGCCTATTTGAACTCGCTGTCGGAAAAGCCGGCACCGCTGCCGACCGCGGCGAAGTAATACCCATCCCGGATATTGAGGCGACAGGACGGCCAGGCATTGCCTGGCCGTTTCGCTTATCGGGGATCACATCGTGGCTAGCGGAGTTGTTATCGGGACTTTTCGCCGCAGCGGCGGTGTTCCCAAGCTGCTATCATGAGGAAAAAGCAACGTAATTGGTCGAACCCTTGCCTTATATTGGGTGCTGGCTAGCTTCCCGTAAGCAACAGGATTTCCGCATTTGGCAATTACCCGACGACACCTTCTCCAAGGCACTGCCGCGGCCGCACTGGCTCCGGGCCTGGGGCTCACCCCGACGATCTTCGCCATCGCGCCGGCGTATGCAGACGACGCCCCAGGCGGGCTGAAATGGCGCCACGCCATCTCGACGTTCGGCGACGTAAAGTATCCCGCCGACTTCAAGCGTTACGATTACGTCAATCCGAGCGCCCCCAAGGGTGGCGTGGTTCGCTTGTTCGAGTTCGGCACGTTCGACAACTTCAACATGGTGATCCAGGGTGTGAAAGGCTCGCTCGCCGGCGGCGTCGGGCAGATCATCGAGACGCTGACCACGCGCTCGATGGACGAACCTTCGACCGCTTACGGCCTGCTTGCGGATGCGGCCGCCTACCCCGACGATTTTTCCTACGTCATCTATCGCCTGAATCCGGCGGCACGCTGGCATGACGGCAAGCCGGTCACGCCCGAGGACGTGATCTTCTCGTTCGATGCGTTCAAGGCCAACAGCCCGATGTACAATGCGTATTATCGGCACATCGTGAAATGCGAGAAGAGCGGCGACCGTGAGGTGAAGTTTGTGTTCGACATGCCCGGCAATCGCGAACTGCCGAGCATCGCCGGCGAGGTTCCGGTGTTGCCCAGGCATTGGTGGGAAGGCACCGATGCGCAGGGACGCAAGCGCGACGTGACCGCGACGACGCTGGAAATTCCGCTGGGGTCCGGGCCCTATCGCATCAAGGAGTTCGTTGCCGCGCGTTCGGTGGTGCTTGAGCGCGTTGCCGACTATTGGGGCAAGGACATCCCGGTCAATGTCGGTCAGAACAATTTCGATGAGATCCGCTACGAATTCTTCCGCGACGACTCGGTCGGGCGCGAGGCCTTCAAGGCGGATCAGCTCGACTGGTTTGCCGAGCGAAGCGGCAAACAGTGGTCGACGGCCTATGATTTTCCCGCGGTCACCGAAAAGCGGGTCATCAAGGAGAAGTTCACCAATTCGGCCTCGGGCCGGATGCAGGGTTTTGGCCTCAACCTGCGCCGTCCGTTGTTCGCTGACGTCAGGGTCCGGCGCGCCTTCAACTATGCCTATGACTGGGAAACCTCGGACCGGCTGCTCTCGAACGGCGAGTATCATCGCTGCGGCAGCTATTTCGACGGCATTCCGGAGTTCATGGCCACAGGAGTTCCGGAAGGTGCGGAGCTGAAAATCCTGGAAACAATCCGCGACAAGGTGCCAGCCGAACTGTTCACGACGCCGTACAAGAATCCGGTTGGCGGCAATGAAGAGGCGAGCCGGGCCAATCTTCGTGAAGCCGCCCGCCTCCTCAAGGAAGCCGGATTTGAAAATCGCGATCGCAAACTTGTCGATCCCTCGGGCAAGCCCGTCAGCGTCGAATTCCTGTGCGGCGATCCGGGCGACGAACGCGGCGTGCTGTTCTACAAGCCTTACTTGGAACGGCTTGGCATGACCGTGTCGATCCGCACTGTCGACAGCGTGCAGTATCAGAACCGGCTGCGCAGTTTCGACTTCGACGTCACCACGACCGTGTGGGGACAGTCGCTGTCGCCGGGCAACGAGCAGCGTGACTTCTTTGGCTCCGATGCAGCAGATCGGCCCGGTTCGCGCAATCGGCCCGGCATCAAAAATCCGGCGGTCGACGCGCTGATCGAACGCATCATCTTTGCCAAGGACCGCGCAGACCTGGTGGCGGCCTGCAAGGCGCTGGACCGGGTCTTGCTCTGGAACTGCTATGTCGTTCCACAGTTTGCCGCCGGATTCGAGCGTGCCGCGCGCTGGGACCGCTTGAGCCGTCCCGATCCGCTGCCGAAATACGGCGTAACGGGCTTTCCGAACCTGTGGTGGTGGGACGCCGAAAAGGCAGCGAAGATCAGCAAGCGCAGCTAAAAGGAAAAGCGCATGGCGCACATCACACGTCGGCACGCGCTAGGGCTCGGCATCGGCGCGCTTTGCGTAAGCCGATTTTCTCCCGCCGCGGCCGACAATGGCGGCACCGAGATGCACGGCATGTCGGTGTTCGGCGATCTGAAATATCCGGCCGACTTCAAGCATTTCGACTATGTGAATCCGCAAGCGCCGAAGGGGGGCTTGTTCTCCACGATCCCGTCGGTCCGCGCCTATAACCAGTCCTTCCATACGTTCAATTCCTTCAACGCCTTCATCCTCAAGGGCGAAGGCGCCAAGGGCATGGAGCTGACGTTCGACTCGCTGATGTCGCGCGCCAATGACGAGCCCGACGCGATGTATGGCCTTGCCGCCAAGTCGGTGTGGATTTCACCGGATAAGCTGACCTACAAATTCACCATGCGGCCCGAGGCGCGGTTTAACGACGGCTCGAAGCTAACGGCGCATGACGTAGCCTTTTCGTTGAATATCTTGAAGGAAAAGGGTCACCCGCTGATCCTTGTGCAGCTCCGCGACTTCGTGAAAGCCGAGGCGCCGGACGATGCGACGGTGACTGTCACCTTCGCGCCGAACCGTGCCCGCGACGTGCCGCTCTATGTCGCGGGCCTGCCGATCTTCTCCAAGGCCTATTACGCAACGCGACCGTTCGAAGAATCGACCACCGATGTCCCGCTCGGCTCCGGGCCGTACAAGGTGGGCCGATACGAGATCAACCGCTACGTCGAGTTCGATCGCGTCAAGGATTATTGGGCGGCGGATCTTCCCGTCAATCGCGGCAGCTACAATTTCGATACCGTGCGCTACGAGTTCTATCGCGACCGCGACGTCGCGTTCGAGGGTTTTACCGGCAAGAACTATCTCTACCGCGAGGAGTTCACCGCGCGGATCTGGGCGACGCGCTACGACTTTCCGGCGATCAAGGACGGCCGCGTCAAGCGCGAGACCCTGCCGGATGAACTGCCGTCGGGCGGGCAGGGCTGGTTCTTCAACACCCGCCGCGACAAGCTCAGGGATCCCAGGGTACGCGAAGCGATCATCAATGCGTTCGACTTCGAATGGACCAACAAGACGGTGATGTACGGCGCCTATGCGCGCACGGTCTCTCCGTTCCAGAATTCGGACATGGTGGCGACCGGCAAGCCGTCGCCGGAAGAGCTGAAGCTACTCGAGCCGTTCCGCGGCCAGATTCCGGACGAGGTGTTCGGCGAACCGTTCGTGCCGCCGGTATCGGATGGTTCGGGCCAGGACCGGACCTTGCTGCGCAAGGCGCAGCAACTGCTTCAGGAGGCCAAGTTGCCGGTCAAGGACGGCAAGCGAGTGTTGCCGAACGGCGAGGTCTTCACCATCGAATTCCTGCTCGATGAGCCGTCGTTCCAGCCGCATCACGCGACCTTTATCAAGAATCTCGGCCAGCTCGGCATCGAAGCCAGCATCCGCTTGATCGACGCCGTGCAGTACCGCGCCCGGGTCGAGTCCTTCGACTTCGATATGACGGTTATGCGTCTTTCGATGTCGCCAACGCCGGGCGACAGCCTGCGGCCGTATTTCACCTCGCACGCGGCGGCCACCAAGGGGTCGTACAATCTGGCCGGCGTCGCGAACCCCGCCATCGATGCGCTGGTCGACAAGGCGATCGGCGCCGATACGCGTCAAGACCTGACGACCGCCTGCCGCGCGCTCGATCGCGTGTTTCGCGCCGGCCGCTACTGGGTGCCGCAATGGTATCGTACCAATCACCCGATCGCCTATTGGGACGTGTTCGCCCATCCAGAAAAGCCGGCGCGCTACACGCAGGGCACCGGCGCGCCGGAATACTGGTGGTATGACGCCGCCAAGGCCGCCAAGCTCGATCAGGCGAAATAGCTCATGACCGCCTATATCGCCCGCCGCATTCTCCTGATGGTTCCAACGCTCCTGGGCATCCTCCTGGTGTCGTTCGTCGTCGTGCAGTTCGCGCCCGGCGGTCCGGTCGAGCGCGTCATCGCGCAGCTTTCCGGAGCCGATACCGGCGGGACCTCCAGGGTATCGGGCGGCGGCGGCGACTTCGGCGCGCGGGGCGGCCAGGTTGGCGCCGCCGCGGACGCCGTCAGTTCGAAATATCGCGGCGCGCAGGGGCTCGATCCCGACTTCATCAAGAAGCTCGAGGTCCAGTTCGGCTTCGACAAGCCGGCGCCGGAACGCTTCGCGCTGATGCTGTGGAATTTCGCCCGCTTCGACTTCGGCAAAAGCTATTTCCGCGATGTCAGCGTGCTCCAGCTCATCAAGGAGAAGCTGCCGGTCTCGATGTCGCTCGGGATCTGGATGACGCTCCTGACCTATCTGATCTCGATCCCGCTCGGTGTCCGCAAGGCCGTCGCGGACGGCTCAAAGTTCGATACCTGGACCTCGGCGGTGATCATCATCGGCTTTGCGATCCCGGGTTTCCTGTTCGCGATCCTCCTGATCATCCTGTTCGCCGGCGGCTCGTTCTTCAATCTGTTCCCGCTGCGCGGATTGACCTCCGACGGCTGGGCGCAATTCCCCTGGTACTGGAAGATCATCGATTATTTCTGGCACATCACGCTGCCGCTGATCTCGATGGCGCTCGGCGCCTTCGCCACCATGACGCTACTCACCAAGAACTCCTTCCTCGACGAGATCCGCAAGCAGTATGTGATGACCGCGCGCGCAAAAGGCTGCAGCGAGCGGCAGGTGCTGTACGGCCACATCTTCCGCAACGCGATGCTGATCGTGATCGCGGGCTTTCCGAGCACGTTCATCCACGCTTTCTTCTCCGGCTCGCTGTTGATCGAAACCATCTTCTCGCTCGACGGCCTGGGTTTGCTCGGTTTCGAGAGCGTGCTGAATCGCGACTACCCCGTGGTGTTCGGAACGCTGTTCATCTTTTCGCTGGTCGGCCTCGTGGTCAATTTGATCTCGGACCTCACCTATATGTGGGTCGATCCGCGGATCGACTTCGAGGCGCGTGAGGTCTGATGACGATTACTGCGCCCAAGCCGATAGAGACCTCGACGCAATCGCCGCTCGGCGGAGCCGTTCCCGTCACCCGCCACGCCTTCGCGCCGTCGCCACTCAACCGCCGCCGCTGGCAGAACTTCAAGGCCAACCACCGTGGCTACTGGTCGTTCTGGATCTTCACGTTTCTGTTCGTGATCTCGCTGTTCGCCGAGCTGATCGCCAACGACCGGCCGTTCCTGATCAAATATGACGGTCATCTCTATTGGCCGGCCTTCGTCAACTATTCCGAAACCACTTTCGGCGGCGACTTCGAGACGTCGGCCGATTATCGCGATCCGTACCTGCAGAAGCAGATCGCGGCGAAGGGCGGCACCATCGTCTGGCCGCTGATCCGCTTTTCCTATCACACCCACAATCTCGATCTGCCGACGCCGGCGCCGTCGCCGCCGACTTGGATGCTGACGGAAGCCCAGTGCAAGGATGTCGTGCAGAAGAAGGGGCTTAAGAGCTGCAGCGACCTCGAATATAACTGGCTCGGCACCGACGATCAGGGCCGCGACGTGGTCGCGCGGCTGATCTATGGTTTCCGCATCTCGGTGCTGTTCGGACTGACGCTGACGATTGTTTCCTCGATCATCGGCATCGCGGCCGGCGGCGTGCAGGGTTATTTCGGCGGCTGGATCGATCTGACCTTTCAGCGGCTGATTGAGGTCTGGACCGCCATTCCCTCGCTGTATCTGCTGTTGATCCTGTCGTCGGTGCTGGTGCCGGGCTTCTTCGTCCTGCTCGGCATCCTGCTGCTGTTCTCCTGGGTGGCGCTGGTCGGGCTGGTGCGCGCCGAATTCCTGCGCGGGCGAAACTTCGAATACATCCAGGCGGCGAGGGCGCTCGGCGTTCCCAATCCCGTGATCATGTTCCGTCATTTGCTGCCGAACGCGATGGTCGCGACCATGACGTTCCTGCCCTTCATCGTGTCGTCCTCGGTGATGACGCTGACGGCGCTGGATTTCCTCGGCTTCGGGCTGCCGCCGGGCTCGCCCTCGCTTGGCGAACTGTTGTCGCAGGCAAAAGCCAATGTGCAGGCGCCGTGGCTCGGCTTCACGGGCTTCTTCTCGGTTGCGATCATGCTGTCGCTTTTGATCTTCATCGGCGAAGCCGCGCGCGACGCCTTCGACCCCCGCAAGACGTTCCGGTAACGAGGCTAGCGCATGGACGCCATCAACCAGCCTCTGCTCGATGTCCGCGATCTCTCAGTGGCGTTCGGCAGGACGCTTGCGGTCGACCGCGTGTCATTCTCGATCAGGCGCGGCGAATGCGTGGCGCTGGTCGGCGAGTCTGGCTCCGGAAAATCCGTCAGCGCGCTATCTATCCTCAAATTGCTGCCCTATCCCAGCGCCTCGCATCCTTCCGGCCACATCCGCTTCCGCGGCAACGATCTCCTGCGGGCGTCGGAACGCGAGATGCGCGAGATCCGCGGCAACGACATCTCGATCATCTTCCAGGAGCCGATGACCTCGCTCAATCCGCTGCACACGATCGAGGCGCAGATCGGCGAGATACTTTCCCTGCACACCGGCATCAGCGGCCAGATGGCGCGGGCGCGCACGTTGGAGCTGTTGCGGCAGGTCGGCATCCCCGATCCCGAAACGAGGCTGAAGAGTTATCCCCATCAATTGTCCGGCGGCCAGCGCCAGCGCGTCATGATCGCGATGGCGCTCGCCAACGAGCCGGATCTTCTGATCGCGGACGAGCCGACCACCGCGCTCGACGTCACCGTGCAGGCGCAGATCCTGGCGCTGCTCGCCGATATCCGCCAGCGGCTCGGCATGAGCATGCTGTTCATCACCCATGACCTCGGCATTGTCCGCCGCATCGCCGACGTCGTCTGCGTGATGAATTCCGGCAAGATCGTCGAGCAGGGGCCGGTTGAACAGGTCTTCACCGCGCCGAAGCACGACTATACGCGCGCGCTGCTCGCGGCCGAGCCGAAGCCCGATCCGGCGCCGCCGCGGCCGAACGAGCCGGTGGTGATGTCGGCCGACAACCTCAAGGTCTGGTTTCCGATCAAGCGCGGTCTGCTGCGCTCGACCGTCGGCCATATCAAGGCGGTGGACGGCGTCAGCATCGCGGTGCGCAAGGGCGAGACGCTCGGTGTCGTCGGCGAATCCGGCTCGGGCAAGACCACGCTGGGGCTGGCGCTGCTGCGGCTGATTTCCTCCAACGGTCCGATCGTATTTCTCGGCAACGACATTCAGGGCCTGCGCTTCAAGGACATGCTGCCGTTCCGCCGCGACATGCAGATCGTATTCCAGGACCCGTTCGGCTCGCTCAGCCCGCGCATGTCGGTCGGCGATATCGTCGCCGAGGGCCTTTCGGTGCATCAGAAGTCGCTGTCCTATGAGGAGCGCGAGGCGCGCGTCGTCAAGGCGCTGCGCGACGTCGGCCTCGATCCGGAAACGCGCTTCCGCTACCCGCATGAATTCTCCGGCGGCCAGCGCCAGCGCATCTCGATCGCGCGCGCGGTGGTGCTGGAACCGAATTTCGTCGTGCTGGACGAGCCGACGAGCGCGCTCGACATGCTGTTCCAGGCGCAGATGGTCGATCTCTTGCGCGAGCTGCAGCGCAAGCGCGATCTCACCTACATGTTCATCTCGCACGACCTGCGCGTCGTGGCCTCGCTAGCGAGCCACCTCATCGTGATGCGTCACGGCAAGGTGGTGGAGGAGGGGCCGGCGGCGGAGCTGTTCAAGAATCCGAAGAGCGACTACACCCGCGCGCTGTTCGCGGCGGCGTTCCGGATCGAGGCGGTGCCGGAGGCGTAGTAGGGGCGTTGTCGGAGCCCCAATGAAGGTCATCATCCCCCGCGAAGGCGGGGGATCCAGTACGCCGCGGCTTCTCAATCACGAATGTCTCTGGAACACTGGATCACCCGCTTTCGCGGGTGATGACAGTGGAGCTTACGGCGCTACAACCGCTTGATCGCTGTCACGTCGCTTCCCGCGGCCTTGATCCGCGCGATCGCGTCCCGCGTGTTCTCCACCACCGTCGCCATGTGATGCGCGTTGGCATGTACCATGGTGTCGGCATCGCGGACGATCGCGACGTGGCCCTTCCAGAAGATCAGGTCGCCGCGCTGCAGCTTTGTCATCTCAGCGGGGTTCAAGGCTCGGCCGAGGCTATCCTGCTGCATGTCGCTGTCGCGCGGGCAGCCGGTGCCGGCGGCGGTGAGCGAGACCTGGACGAGGCCGGAGCAGTCGATACCGAAGGCACTCTTGCCGCCCCAGAGATAGGGCGTGCCGACGAAGCGCTCGGCGACAGCGACGAAATCGGGCATCTTGGCGTCGCGCGGCCCAAGGTGCTGCCGCGGCAGGAAGTAACCGTCGGCATCGACCGCGAATGTACCTTCGTCACGGACGATCGCGATCTCAGCGCCCATCGGAAGCGTGGCGGCCGGCGGCAACTTGATCGACGGCCCGGGAAAGCCAAAAGTCCAGAGCGCGGTGACCTTGTGCGTCGCCGGCGCTGCGGGCTGCGCCAGCGAGCTCTCCGGCAACCAGCCGACATAACCGTCGCTGCCCAGCTGGCCCCAGGCCCAGCCTTCGCCGTTGTGGTCGTAGATCGTCACGCGATCGCCTTTCAGCGCCTGCGTCATCAACTCGGCATCGGGTGCAGGGAGTTGTCGCAGCGGCGCGATCGCCTCTTTCACCTCGAACACCTCGCCCTCGACGAAGCGCACGGCCTTGACCCTGCCTTCGAGATATTTTGCGGCAACCTCGGGCCGTGCCGGCGTCAGGCGCGGATCATCCATAGCGTTCGCTCAACAGTTTGTAGATCGCGCGCGCGGCCTGGCATTCGCCGCCTTCGGGACGCGCAGGCTTTGCTGATGGGGTCCAGCCGTAGATATCGACATGCAGCCAGCTTTTGGCGTCGGTGACGAAGCGCTGCAGGAACAGCGCGCAGGTGATCGAGCCGGCAAAGCCGCCGCTTGGTGCATTGTTGATGTCGGCCACTTTCGAATCTAGCCAGGAATCATAGGGCAGCCACAGCGGCATTCGCCACAACGGATCGTTCTCCCGCTTCGCATGGATAGCGATGCTTTCGGCCAGCGTCTCATCATGGGTGTAAAAGGGCGGCAAGTCCGGCCCCAGCGCCACCCGCGCCGCGCCGGTCAGCGTGCCCAGGTCGATCAGAATATCCGGCTTCTCCTCGTCCGCCAGCGCCAGTGCATCTGCCAGCACCAACCGCCCCTCGGCATCGGTGTTACCGATCTCGACCGTCGGCCCCTTGCGCGATTTGAAGATGTCGAGCGGACGGAAGGCGTTGCCGGCGACCGCATTCTCCACCGCCGGGATCAGGACGCGCAGCCGAACCTTCAGCTTTGCATCCATCACCATCTGCGCCAGCGCCAGCACGTTGGCGGCACCACCCATGTCCTTCTTCATGACCAGCATGCCGCTGGACGGTTTCAGGTCGAGGCCGCCGGTATCAAAGCAGACGCCCTTGCCGACCAGCGTCACCTTGGGGTGGGAAGCATCGCCCCAGCTCATGTCGATCAGGCGCGGGGCGCGCGTCGAGGCCATGCCGACTGCGTGGATCAGCGGAAAGTTCTGCTGCACCAGCTCGTCGCCGGTGATGCAGCCGAAATCTGCGCCGTAGCGCTCCGCCAGGGCCTTTACGGCGTCCGCCAGCTGCTCCGGTCCCATGTCATTGGATGGCGTGTTGATCAGGTCCCGCGCCAGCGCGGCCGCTTCCGCCATCCGCGCGATGTCGGCGACATCGATGCCTTCGGGTGGCACCAGGCGGACCTCGGGCTTGTCCGCCTTGCGGTAGCGGCCGAAGCGGTAGCTGCCGAGCGCGAAGGCGAGCGTCGCGAGCCGCGTATCGTGCGGCGCATTGGCGAAACGGTAGACGCCGGGCGGCAGCAGTCCTGGCAGCGCGCCGGCCCGGAACAGGTCGCGCGACCCGCTGCTCTCGTCCTCGAGACCGAACAGGACCTGCGCGATCTGTCCGTCGGGTGCCGGCAGCGTCAGGCACTTGCCAGGCTTGGCGGTAAAATCATTGGCCGAGGCGAATTGCCGGGCCTGCTCGGGAAGCTCTTTGGCGATCGCGTCCCAGGTCGTCTTGGTGGCGAAGGTAATGGGAACGGCTGATGGGGCGGGCGCGGTCTCGAACGGGAAGGGCATGCTTGTCTCGCGAGGGGGCAGGTTGAGGTTTGGCATAGCACGGCCGATTAACCGGCCGTTAGGGTTAACAGTCTATTGCTGGCTTGTTGGCTCCATCCGTCAGCCCTTTTTCGTGAGTTGAAGTTGCCATGCGTCGACCGTCCAGCCATGCCGGGTCCTTCTGCTTTGTCCGGTTCCTGTCCTCCGCGGCCGTAACGGCGATTTTGGCCGTTGGCCTCGGCGGCTGCCAGACCATGTCTGATATCACGGGGTCGCTAACCTCATCGTCGTCAAAGGCACAGACCGCTGCCCCCGAGGATCCGCACCGCGCCGCCGAAGTCTATGGCGAGCGTTATCGCGCCAACCCCAGGGATGCCGAGGCGGCACTGGGCTATGGCCAGGCGCTCCGTGCCAACGGCCAGCGCGCGCAGGCCGCCGCCGTGCTCGAGCAGGCCACCCTTGCTCATCCCGGCAACAAGACATTGCTCGCGGCTTACGGCCGTGCGCTCGCCGACAACGGCAATTCGCAGGCCGCGTTCGACGTGCTGAGCCGCGCCCATTCGCCCGCCAATCCCGACTGGCGCATCCTTTCGGTGCAGGGCACCACGCTCGACAAGATGGGCAAGCACGACGAGGCGCGCCGCTACTATGCGAGCGCGCTGAAACTCGCGCCGGAAGAGCCCTCGGTGCTGTCCAATCTTGGCCTTTCCTACATGCTGACGCGGGAATTGCCGCAGGCCGAGGAGACGCTGCGGCGGGCCTATTCCAATCCGCGCGCCGATGCCAGGGTGCGGCAGAATCTGGCGCTCGTGGTTGGCCTCGAGGGCCGGTTCGCGGAAGCCGAGACCATCGCCAAGGGCGACCTGCCCGCCGATGAGGCCGCCGCCAACGTGGCCTATCTGCGGGAAATGCTGAGCCGCAAGGACAAGGACAATTCGCGTCCGCCCGGCAGCCGGGCGACCGTCCCGGTCGCAGCTCTCAACCGGGATTGAGATCCTCGCCGCCGTCGCGGCTGCAGCCATCAGCTTTCACAAATGAACGATCCGCCGCAGCGCAATGGCTGACGGCGGATCGGGCGGTGCTGTCCGGGATTTTACTGAGCCGGTATGGTCGGGGCGGCGCGACATTGAAGGTCGAACGGCGCGGCATTCGCCGCGCCGTTTTCGCCTCTAAAGCGCGATGAGATTTGCATGAATCGTCATCGCGCTTTAGGTCTTTGTTTGAGCATGATCTTTTCGGAAAACCGCTTCACACTTTTCCGGATCATGCTCTAGTTCATTGCCTGGAGCTTGATGTAGGTCGGCCCGAGAATGACGATGAACAGGCACGGCAGGAAGAACAGGATCATCGGCACCGTCAGCTTCGGCGGCAATGCGGCCGCCTTCTTCTCGGCCTCGGTCATTCGCATGTCGCGATTTTCCTGGGCCATCACGCGCAGGCTCTGGCCGAGCGGGGTGCCGTAGCGTTCCGACTGCATCAGCGCCAGACAGACCGATTTGACGCCTTCCAGCCCGGTGCGCTTGGAGAGGTTCTCATAGGCAACCTTGCGGTCTTGCAGGTAGGAAAGCTCTGCCGTGGTTAGCGCGAATTCCTCCGACAGTGCGACCGACTGCGAGGCGATTTCGGTAGAGACCTTGCGGAAGGCGACTTCGACCGACATGCCGGATTCGATGCAGATCAGCAGCAAATCGAGCGCATCGGGGAAGGCGCGCTTGATGGAGAGCTGGCGCTTGCTGATGGCGTTCTTCAGGAACAGCATTGGTGCCTGCAGGCCGAGATAGGCGGCGCCGATGCAGATGCCGAGCTTGATCGTCAGCGGCTTGTCCATCTGCGTGATCACGAACACGTAGAGCGCCGCGCCGAGGAACAGCACGATCGGCGTCACTGCGCGAGCGAACAGGAACGTCACATAGGGCGCGTGGCCGCGATAGCCGGCCATGATGAGCTTGTCGCGTGCGGCTTCCTGCGCCAGCCATTTGGTCAGGTTGAAGTCTTCCACCACCTTGGAGACGAGCTGCTTCGGGCTCTGCCGGAGCGATACCTTCTCCGACTTGTTGAGGCGCTCGCGCTCGCGCTGCCGCAGCCGCTCGCGCTCGTTGGCCACCGCCTTCATGCGCTTGGCAAGGCCTTCGCCGGCGAACAGTGGCATGATCAGGGTATAGGCGGTCGCGCTCGCCGCAATGGCGGCAAGCAGCATGGTCATGAACCGCGCGTCGTGCATCTTGGCGATCAGAAAATCAATCATGGCCGTACCCGTCAGAAATCGAAGTTGATCATTTTTTTCATCACCAGGACGCCGATCGTCATCCAACCGACGCAGCACATCAGCATGAACTGGCCGAGATGCGTGTTCCAGAGCAGCGAGATGTAGTCGGGCGTCGAAAGCCAGACCAGAAACATCACCGCCGGCGGCAGCGAGCCGATGATGCCCGCGGAGGCCTTGGCTTCCGTCGACATCGCCTGAATCTTTTCCTTCATTTTCTTGCGGTCGCGCAGCACCTTGGAGAGGTTGCCGAGGGCTTCCGACAGGTTGCCGCCGGATTTCTGCTGGATCGCGACCACGATGCCGAAGAAGTTCGCTTCCGGCAGCGGCATCCGCTCGTACAGCCGCGAGCAGGCCTCGCCGAGCGGCATGCCGATGGTCTGGGTTTCGATGATGGCGCTGAACTCGCTCTTGAGCGGTTCCGGCGAATCGGCGGCGACCACCTTGATCGATTCGAACAGCGGCAGACCGGCCTTGATGCCGCGCACGATGACGTCGACGGCGTCGGGCAGTGCCTTCAGGAATGCATTCTCGCGACGTTTCTTCAGATAGCTCAGCATCCAGCGCGGCAGGCCGAGGCCCGTGCCGAAGGCCATCACGACAGCGCCGAGCAGCGAGCCGCCGACGAAGAAGGCGAGCACGAAGCCCACGGCGGCGAAGATGCCGGACATGATCCAGAATTTCTGGGGCGTCCATGTTCCGAGGCCAGCCTGCGCCAGACGAGTCGAGAGCGGAACGGCCTTGTCTTTCTTGCGGCGGGCGTCAAGCTCCTTCAGCGATCCCTCGACCTGCTCGCGGCGGGAACGCTGCGTCTTCTCGGCCTGCCGCGCCGGCGCGTCGTTGCGGGCAATCGAGGCGCGGCGGGATTCGGCCTTCCGCTCGCCCGACAGCATCGGATAGATGAATACCCAGGCCAGGCCGCCGATCGCGGTGGCAGCCAGAAAGGCCAGTGCGAGTGTCTGCATGCTCGGTCGCCCCCTTTAGGCCTTGTCGGTGACTTCGGCGGCGTCGAGCGCAGCCGCAAGCCGCTTCTCTTCGTTGTAATACCGCGCCCGGTCCCAGAACTTTGGGCGTCCGATGCCGGTCGAGCGGTGCCGACCGATGATCTTGCCGTTCGCGTCTTCGCCGACCATGTCGTACAGGAACAAATCCTGGGTGATGATGGTGTCGCCTTCCATGCCCATCACCTCGGTGATGTGCGTGATGCGGCGCGAGCCGTCGCGCAGGCGCGCCGCCTGCACGATGACGTCGATCGAGGCGCAGATCATCTCGCGGATGGTGCGCGAGGGCAGCGAGAAGCCGCCCATGGTGATCATGGATTCGCAGCGTGACAGCGCTTCGCGGGGATTGTTGGCGTGCAGCGTTCCCATCGAGCCGTCGTGGCCGGTGTTCATGGCCTGCAGGAGGTCGAACGCCTCGGGTCCGCGGACTTCGCCGACGATGATGCGTTCAGGGCGCATACGCAGGCAGTTGCGGACCAGTTCGCGCATGGTGACCTGGCCTTCGCCTTCGATGTTGGGCGGCCGGGTTTCCAGCCGCACCACGTGAGGCTGCTGCAACTGAAGTTCGGCGGCGTCTTCGCAGGTGATGACGCGCTCGTCATGCTCGATATAGTTGGTCAGGCAGTTCAGAAGGGTCGTCTTGCCGGAGCCGGTGCCGCCGGAGATCAGAACGTTGCAGCGGACGCGGCCGATGATCTGCAGGATTGTCGCGCCCTCCGGCGAGATCGCGCCGAACTTGACCAGCTGGTCGAGCGTGAGCTTGTCCTTCTTGAATTTACGAATGGTGAGCGCGGGACCGTCGATCGCCAGCGGCGGCACGATGGCGTTGACGCGGCTGCCGTCGGCGAGGCGGGCGTCGCAGATCGGCGAGGATTCGTCGACGCGCCGGCCGACCTGGCTGACGATGCGCTGGCAGATGTTGAGCAGCTGCTGGTTGTCGCGGAAGCGAATGCCGGTCTTCTGGATCTTGCCGCCGACTTCGATGAACACCGTGCCGGCGCCGTTGACCATGATGTCGGCGATGTCGTCGCGCGACAGCAGCGGCTCGAGCGGTCCGTAACCGAGCACGTCGTTGCAGATGTCGTCGAGCAGCTCTTCCTGCTCGGCAATCGACATCACGATGTTCTTGATCGCGATGATCTCGTTGACGATGTCGCGGATTTCCTCGCGCGCCGACTCGCCGTCGAGCTTGGCGAGCTGGGCGAGGTCGATCGCCTCGATCAGCGCACCGAAAATGGTGGCCTTGACCTGGTAGTAATTGTCGGACCGCCCCGCGGCCGCAGCAGGGGCCGGCGGCGGCTTGGCGGGGGCAATCGGCGGCGAGGCGACCGTCGGCGCGGCGATCTCGCGCGCCGGGGCTGCGGCGGGAGCCGGCTCCGGCGCCTGGAAGGTGGGCTTCAGCGCCCGAACATCATCATTTCCGCTACGCTTACCGAACACGATGGCACTCCACGCGGGCGACCTACTTCTTGGCCCGCAACTTCTCGATCAAAGGCGACAGCAACGAACTCTTCGGCTTCTTGGTCTCGCCGCGGCCGGTCAGCCGCTGCGCGATCTGCAGGAAGATCTCGGTGGTCTTATGGGTCGCGGAGATTTCCGCGATCATCTGGCCGTTGTTGGCGGCCGAACCGAAGATCTGCGGCTCGAACGGGATGGTGGCGATCGGGTGATTTTCGATCGCCTTGGCGAACTCGGCGGCGGGGATCTCCGGACGCTTGGGGATGCCGACCTGGTTGAGGCAATAGAGCGGGGCGCGATCGTTCGGCCGCGACGACTTCAAGAGGTCGAAGATGTTCTTGGTGTTGCGCAGATTGGCAAGATCGGGCGCGGCGACGATCAGGATGTCGTCGGCCGCGATCAGGGCGCGCTTGGTCCATCCCGACCACTGATGTGGGACGTCGAGCACGATGCAGGGCATCGTGGTGCGCAGCGTATCGAAGATCGCATCGAACGCTTCGGCGCCGAAATCGTAGACGCGGTCGAGCGTCGCCGGCGCGGCCAGCAGGCTGAGATGGTCGGTGCACTTCGACAGCAGGCGGTCGAGGAAGGCGGTATCGATCCGGTCGGGCGAGAACACCGCGTCCGCGATGCCCTGCGGCGGGTCCTGGTTGTAGTCGAGGCCGGCGGTGCCGAACGCGAGGTCGAGATCGGCGACCACGGAATCCAGCGACAGGTCGCGCGCGATCGCCCAGGCGACGTTGTGGGCGACGGTGGATGCGCCGACGCCGCCCTTGGCACCGACGATGGCGATGATGCGGCCGACGGCCTTGGCTTCCGGCGACGAGAACAGGTTGCAGACCGAGCGCACGACGTCGATCGCGTTGACCGGGGCGATGACGTAGTCGCTGACGCCGCGCCGGACCAATTCGCGATAGAGCATGACGTCGTTGATGCGGCCGATCACGATGACGCGGGTGCCTGCGTCGCAGACAGTGGCAAGCTGGTCGAGGCCGGCGAGGATGTCGTTGCGGCCCTCGGTCTCCAGGATGATGACGTTCGGCGTCGGGGCCGAGCGGTAGGCCTCGATGGCGGCGGCCATGCCGCCCATCTGGATCTTGAGGTGAGCCTTGCCCAGGCGGCGGTCTTCGCCCGCCGACTGCACGGCGGCCGCGGTCTCCACCGTCTCGCAGAATGCCTGCACCGACACCCGAGGCGCCGGCGCAATGTGGTCCTCGGTGGACGGCGCCCCGACTTCGGGCGGCTGCTGCGGATCTGTGTTCTGGCGCGAGTAAGTGATCATTTGCCGGTATCGCTAAGTTTGGCCTTGTCGCTCTCTGGATACGTCGTCGCGGTTGACGTACCCTTGCGATATTTCTCGAAGGCGGCGGCGCGGCGCGGCGCATAGGCCGCGGTTTCGGAACGCGGCTGCACCAGGTCCGACGGGTTGTCGACCATTGCCGCCAGATTGCGTTGGTTGGAGCAGCCGAAATTGTAGTACTGCTTGTTCTCGAAGTAGCTCTTGTTGTGAATCGAAGGCCCGATGTCCTCCGGCCACAGCCCGCACGGGCCGGCGACCGCCGAGATCTTCGGATAGTTGAGGCGGATCGCGGCCATGTGCCGGGGGTCTTCCGGGTGGTATTCGCGGATATTGATCGCGCGCGGCGGCACGCCGGCGGCGGCGAAGGTGGCCCGGATCTCGCGCAAGGAATCCTCGGCCGCCCGCGCGTTCGGCGTCTTGACGGGCACGTCGACGCTGATGGCACCGGTGCCTTCGCGAAGCCAGCTCTGGGCCAGGCCCATCACGTCGGCGCGCTGCGTCGCGGAAAGGCCGCCGCGGCCGCGGCCGACGAAAACCACGATCGAGCGGTCGGCCTCCGTCACCGCGATCGGATGGCGCTGTTTATAGTCATCGGGCACGCTCCCCGTCGCAACGACGTCAGTGACGTGCTTGCAGGCGCCGAGCGCCATCGAAAGGCCGAGCAGCGCTCCCGTCAGGCGCAGGGCGCGCCTGATATCGGCGGGCTTGGTTGGGGTTGTCCTCTGTGTCATGTCCCGCCTCAGTCCGTAATAAAGCCGTAGGTGCCGCGATAATTCCGTGCCTTCTCGACCCGGCCCGGAACGCCGTAGATGCGATTGATGTTGCCGAGCAGGTCGGCCTGCGGGTCCGAGGCGGCGGCAAAGCCGTCATCGGGACGCGACAGGTCCTTCTGTGCCACCGCGCGCACCACATAGGGCGTGACCAGGACCATCAGTTCGGTCTGGTTGTTGACGTAGTCGCGGCTGCGGAACAGCGTGCCGAGAACCGGCAGTTGCGCCAGTCCCGGCAGTCCGCTGATGGCCTGCTTGGTCTGGTCCGCAATCAAGCCTGCCATCGCCATCGCGCCGCCCGAGGGGATTTCCAGCGTGGTTTCCGCGCGGCGGGTCTTGATCGAGGGAATGGTCAGCGAGTTGCTCGAATTGTTGCTCAGGGCCTGCGTCAGCGTGATCGAGTTCTCGTTCGACAGCTCCGACACTTCCGTCATGACACGAAGGCTGATGCGGCCTTCGGTCATCACGACAGGCGTGAAGTTGAGCGAGATACCGAACTTCTTGAACGAGATCTGGGTCGTACAGACGCGCGTGAGCGGGTCGCAGGAATAGCCCGCGGGAACGGGAAACTCGCCGCCGGCGATGAAGGTCGCGGATTCGCCCGAGATCGCGGTCAGGTTCGGTTCGGCCAGCGTGCGGATGACGCCGGAGCCCTCCATGGCGCGCAGGGTCGCGGTCACCGACGGTGTGGCGCCGAACTTTGTCTGGAGCTCGTTGCCCACGACCAGCGGACGGCCAAGCGCGGTGAATGGATTGGTATTATTGAAATTCACCACCGACGTGCCGTAGTTCAGGTTGGCCGTGAGATCGATGCCGAGCTGCTTGATGATGTTGCGCGAGACTTCGGCGACCGTCACCTTCAGCATCACCTGGTCGCGGCCGCGGACGGCGATCGAATTGACCACCTTGTCGCTGCCGTTCACGAGGCGGGCGGCGATGTCTGCGGCCTGCTGCGCCTCGATCGGGGTCGCCGCGGTGCCGGTCAGGACCACGCCGTCGCCGACGCCCTCGATCTGGATGTCCGAATTCGGCAGCGACTGTTTCAGCGCCGCGCGCACGCCGTTGAGGTCGCGCTTGACCGCGATGTCATAGGCGGCGATCTGCGCGCCCGTGGAATCGAAGAACACGATGTTGGTCTGGCCGACCGCGGCGCCGATGATATAGGCGCGCTGACTCGAACGGACCACCGCGTTGGCGATCTTCGGATCGGCGACGAGGACGTCCTTGATCTCGCGCGGCAGGTCGATCACCATCGATTTGCCGATGCCGAGCGAAACGAAGCGCGCGCTCATCTGGCCATCCGCGGCGACCGGCGCGACGCGATAGTCGCTCGCCACCACCGGCGTCAGCGCCGGATTGAGCGTGAGAGCAGCCACGGCCGAAAACGACAGGGCGCGGACGATGAACGTTCGCATCATCGGCTGAATTTCCCTGCACTTCATAACGTGCGTCCTTTCGGTCACTTCTGCATCATCTGCTGGCTGGCAACGCCGTAACGGATGACGTTGAGGTTTTCGCCGCGCTTGACTTGGGTATCGTCTTGCTTTTCGGGTGCGTTGATGTCGGCGATGCTGCGCAGCGCCAGCGTCAGCGTGCCGCTCTGGCGCGAGCGCGCCAGCGTTTCGGCCTGCTCGGGCTTTAGTTCGAGGGTCACGGTCTTGCCGACCAGCGAGCTGGAGCCTTCCTTCTCCTTCGGCGCCTGGTCGATTGCGAGAACGCGGACATTGCTGAGAATGATCTCCGAGTTGGAGCTGTCCGGGCCCTTGCTGTCCGGATTCTTCTCGCGCTTGGTGAGAATGACGTCGACCCGGTCGTTCGGCAGAATGAAGCCGCCGGCGCCGGTTTCCGGGGAAATTTCAGTGGAAATGGCCCGGTAGCCCGCGGGCAGGATCGCCGCCATGAAGCCGGAGCCGTCGGCCTTCACCAGCTTCTGGTCGCGGATCGGCTCGCCCGCGATGAACGGCGAGCGGGCGATCGAGCCGGTGACCTCCCTGATCGCCTCAGCCCTGCTGGCGCGGCTGATCAGGTTGCCGCTGGCGCTCGTGGCCGGCCAGGCCTGCCAGTCGATATCGCCCGGCTTGAGCGAGTGGCCGAGGCCGATATCCGATTTTGCGACGAGAATATCGACGGTTTGCATCTGCACGACCTGTTGGGCCGGTGCAGGCTTGTCGTCTGACGATCCGCTGGCGAGATAGGCGGCGATGCCTCCGGCGCCGATGGCGATGGCCAGGACCACGATGCGTGGCTTATTCATACGCTTCACTTTCCACATTACGCCGCGACGCTTCCGTCGCCGTGATGGGAGTTGACCAGCTATTCGTCAAAGCATGGTTAATGAGGCGTGTGTAAATTGCCTTAACGGAAAGTTAGCAGCGCCGGATCAGCGCATGGCGAGGTGCGCGAGGTCGACCGCCTTGATCCATTCGGTCTGCGGATAGACGATCAGCGCGCCGAGCGCGAGCGCGATGCCGTAGGGAATGCCGGTCTGCTTGTCATGCAGCCGGCTCAGCCAGGCTTGCCCCGAGAGCAGGGAAGGCAGCGGCCATTGCCGGAATTGAATCAGCAGGATGGTCAGCGCACCGCCCAGCAGCGAGACGTAGAGCAGATAGTCGAGCAGGTGGTCGAAGCCGAACCAGAGCGCCACGCTGGCCGCGACCTTGGCGTCGCCGCCGCCCATCCAGCCCATTGCGAAGCAGAAGAAGGCCCCCACCAGAACGATCGCGCCGGCGCCGAAATGCATCAGGATATCGTTCAGGCTCATGCCGCCCAGCACCGCAAGCGCCATGAAGCCGGCGACCAGCACCAGCGACACACGGTTCGGAATGGTCATCGTGAACAGGTCGCTCGCAGCCGCAAACGCCATCAGGGCCGGAAACAGCAGAAGGCGGGCGGTATCGAGAATCATGATTTCACGCTTGCTGCGGGTGAACGGGTCCAGAATGCCGGTCGAGCCTAGCCACCAGAGATGAACAATCGGGAAACGGCGGCATTTGCCGGCATGCCGCATCCGCCGCCGTGCCGTGCAGAAACGAAAAAGGCCTCGGCGTACCGAGGCCTTTGACGATTTGCTCGTTACCGCCGCTTACTTCAGCGAGGTCGAGATCGTGTTGAAGTTGGTCGACAGCTTGGAGCCGAGGCCGTTGACGGCGGTGATGATCGCGATCGCGATGCCGGCGGCAATCAGGCCGTATTCGATGGCGGTGGCGCCGGACTCATCCTTCACGAAACGCGAAACGAGATTCTTCATAGACGATAACTCCTGTGTACACGTGGCTGGTCGAACTTAAGCTTGGTCCGTCGGCGTTCTCAGCACCGTGACCATGGCGTCACCCTAGGGTGCGACAATTTCGGCGCAGTTAATTCGACCATGCAAAAATGCTTGGAACTTGCAGTTCTTGAGCACAGTAAACGTCGCATTAAGGCGTTCGATAAAATGCAAGCGCAGCGTCAGCGGTAGCTTGTTGGGTGCGCTGAACCGGCTCGAAATGCCTTCTATTCACGGCTCCTTAAGCGCGACCGGATACCTCTGAACTCTCCGATCGAGCGAGGCCGCATGTCCAGTCTGCCAATGGAAGTCATCGAAGTCATAGGTCAGACGATGGCGAAGATCGTTCCGGCAACGATCGCGCTCGCGCTGGTGTTCACGGCGCTCTCGCATTTCTGGGCCTGCAATCCGGGCAAACCCTGGTGGCGCAAGAGCGAGCTTGTCACCGATATCTGCTACTGGTTCTTCGTGCCGGTGTTTGCCCGCATCTTCCGCATCGGGCTCCTGGTGCTGGGCGCCTCCGTCGTCTTCAACATCAATGAGGTCGACGAGCTGATCGCGTTCTACGACAACGGCCATGGACCGCTGGCGCAGCTTCCGCTGTGGGTGCAGGCGCTGCTGTTTCTCGTTGCGTCCGACTTCATGCTGTACTGGCTGCACCGGATGTTTCACGGCGGCGCGTTCTGGAAATATCACGCCATCCATCACTCCTCGGAGGATCTCGAATGGATCTCCGCGGCGCGGTTTCATCCGGTCAACCTGTTCATCGGAACGATCCTGGTCGACGTCATCCTGCTGATGGCGGGCATTTCTCCCAACATCATGCTGTGGGTCGGACCGTTCACGACGTTCCACTCCGCGTTCGTTCACGCCAACCTGAACTGGACGTTGGGGCCGCTCAAATACGTGCTTGCCACGCCGGTCTTCCACCGCTGGCATCACACCTCGCTCGAAGAGGGCGGCAACACCAATTTCGCCGGCACCTTTCCGATCTGGGACATCCTGTTCGGGACGTTCCGCATGCCGGAGAACCGGTTGCCGGAAGCATATGGCGCCGACGATCAACAGATTCCGCACGAGATCGGCGGGCAACTGGCCTATCCGTTCCGCCAATAGCGCATAGCCGGAAAGCGCGCGCGGAAGCGCGACCGGGAAACGCGCCGTGGCAGTAAGTGGGGGCCGGGTTGATCCGATCGCGCGCAAGGGGGCCGGCCTGGGACGTGTCATGAGCATGGACAGCACAACGCTTCACCAAGCGAAAGCGCTCAGCCTTGGCCGGGCCCTTGGCCAAATCCTTGGCCGGATCCCGGCCTGGTTATGGCTCGGCGCCGGCGTCTACGTGCTGATGCTGGTCAATGGCAGCGCGCTTCTGAACGATTCCGATACCTACTGGCAGATCGCCGTAGGCCAGTGGATTCTCGATCACGGGGCGTTGCCGCGCGTCGATGTCTATTCCTTCAGCCGGCCTGGCGAGCCCTGGATATCGTCGTCCTGGCTGGCGCAGATCCTCTATGCCGTAAGCTACAATCTGGCCGGCTGGACCGGACCGGTGGTGGTTGCGGCGGGCGCGATTGCGGCGACCTTCGCGCTGCTGGCGCATATCCTGGAGCGCCGCGTTCCCGCCGTCTATGCGGCCCTGGTCGCGCTGGTGGCGATGGTGCTGTCGACGCCGCATTTGCTGGCGCGTCCGCATGTCCTGGCGATGCCGGTCATGGTGGCCTGGGCATATGGTTTGATGAGGGCGAGCGAGCGGCGTCAGCCGCCGTCGTTCTGGCTGCTGCCGCTGATTGCGTTGTGGGCCAACCTGCACGGCGGCTTCGTGTTCGGCCTGGTGCTGGCCGGCGCGTTCGCCATCGACGCGCTGTGGAACGCCGAGCCGTCGCAGCGGAGGCCGCTGGCGATGCGCTGGCTTGTGTTCGGGCTGGGCGCATTGGCGGCCTGCTGCGTCACGCCCTATGGCTGGGAATCGATGCTTGCGTCACGCAGGATTCTCGACCTCGGAGAACTGCTGCGGCTGATCAGCGAATGGGCACCTGCGGATTTCGGCAAGCTTGGCGCCTTCGAGCTGACAATTCTCGCTCTGATCGCGGGAGCGCTTTACCGCGGCATCGTCCTGTCGCCGCCGCGGATCGCGCTGGTGCTCGGCCTGCTGCACATGGCGCTCGCGCATGGCAGGAATCTGGAGATCTTTGCCTTGCTGCTGCCGATCGTCGTGCTGACGCCGGTGTCACGGCAGCTTGTTCTGCAACCGGCCTGGCCGGGCAGGGCGAGGCTTGCCGCCGTGGCACCGCTCATGGTCGCGCTCGGCATCCTGACCTTCCCCCTGGCGGCGCATCAGGCCTACGCGCCTGCCAAAGGCGATTCGCCGGCCGCCGCCGTCGAGGCCATCAAGGCGCATGATCTCCGGCGGGTTCTCAACGATCGTGCCATGGGCGGCTATTTAATCTGGCGACAGATACCCGTGTTCATCGACGGGCGGGCCGAACTGTACGGCGAAAAATTCACAATGGCCTATTACAACGCGCTGGAGCTGAAGGACGTCGGCCAGTTTCTCGGCCTGCTCAGAGAACACGAGGTTGATGGCTTGCTGCTGCGGCCGGGCGCGCCCGCAACCGGCCTGCTCGATCATCTCGGCGGCTGGCGACGCGTCTACGCTGACGATGCGGCCGTCCTCTACGTGCGCGGGGGCAGTTGATGATGCGCGCCGCGGCTTCGTTCTCCATTTGCCTTGAGCGGAATCTCCCGACACGTCGCGGGCTGCCGGCATGACGAGCATCACGGTGGCGTCCAGCGAGAAGTCCACCATCCTCGGCCGGCTGCCTGCCTGGCTCTGGGTCGGAATTGCCGTTTACGCGTTGCTCTTGATCGGCGGCCGGGCGCTGCTCGTCGATTCCGACACCTACTGGCAGATGACCGTCGGCCAGTGGATCCTCGACCACCAGACGATGCCGCGCACCGATATCTATTCCTTCACCAGGGCAGGCGAGCCGTGGACGTCGTCCTCCTGGCTGGCGCAGGTGCTCTATGCGACGAGCTACAACCTGGCGGGCTGGACCGGGCCGGTCGTGCTCGCGGCCAGCTGCATCGCCGCCACCTTCGCGCTGTTCACCTTCAATCTGGGCCGCCATATTCCGGCGGTCCATGCCGTCATTGTCGCATTGGCCGTGCTGGTGCTCTCGATGGGCCACCTTCTGGCGCGCCCGCATGTGCTGGTGCTGCCGGTCATGCTTGCCTGGGCATACGGGCTGATGTCGGCGAGCGAGCGCGGCCAGGCGCCGTCGCCATGGCTGCTGCCGTGGATCGCATTGTGGGCCAATCTGCATGGCGGCTTCGTGTTCGGCCTGGTGCTGGTCGGTGCGTTCGCGCTCGACGCGCTGTGGAATGCCGATCGTGCGGTGCGAAGTTCGCTGGTGCTGCGCTGGGCGGCATTCGGCATCGCCGCGCTCGTGGCGTGCTGCGCCACGCCGTATGGATGGGGATCTATACTCGCGGCGCGCAAGATCCTCGATCTCGGCGAGCTCCTGCACCTGATCTATGAGTGGATGCCGGCGAACTTCGCCAGGTTCAGCGCCTTCGAGATGGCGATCCTCGTGCTGATCGGCGGTGCGCTTTATAGCGGCGTCAAGCTATCGCCGCCGCGCATCGCGCTGGCGCTGGGGCTTTTGCACATGGCCCTGTCGCATGTCAGGAACATCGAGATCTTCGCATTGCTGCTGCCGATCGTGGTGCTGACGCCGGTGTCACAGCAGTTCGCGCTGCGCCCGGCCTGGCTCGCCCGCACGCTCCCTCCGGCGCCGATGCTAGCGACGGTCCTGTGTCTGCTCGGCGGCTGGACATGGCTCGTTGCGGCCAATACCGGCTTTGCGCCGCCCGAAAGCCAGTCGCCGGCGGCGGCTGTCGATGCGCTGAAGTCGCACAATCCCAAGCGGGTCCTCAACGATCTGCCGTTCGGCGGCTATCTGATCTGGCGGCAGATCCCGGTCTTCGTCGACGGCCGCGCCGAGCTCTACGGCGAAGCGTTCGACGTTGCCTATTACCGGGCCATGCAGCTCAAGGACGTCAACGAGTTCCTCAAAATGCTGGGCAAATGGGACATCGACGCCGTGCTGCTGACGCCGCATACGCCGGCGGCGAGCCTGCTCGATCACATCGGCGGCTGGCGGCGCGCCTACGCCGACGGCAACGCCGTATTGCACGTCCGCACGGCGCCATGACACAGCGCAACCAGTCGCTGGACCTGTTGCGCGGCGTGGCCATCCTGCTCGTCGTCCTGGTGCACTGTCAGGAGGAATCCACCGGCGTCGTTCCCACCCTGAGCTGGTTTGCCAAAACCTATGGCGGGCTCGGCGTGCAGCTCTTTTTCATCGTCAGCGGCTACACGATGATGCGGACATATGGCGACAGGCTCGATCTCGCCGCTGCCCGCTCGTTCTATCTGCGGCGTTTTTTCAGGATCGCGCCGTTGTTCTGGATCGCAATCGTCTTTTACCTGCTGCTGACGCGAGGCCGCGGCATCACCAACTTCGCGCCGGGCGGCGTCGGCGTCGATGACGTGTTGCGGACGTTCTTCTTCCTGCAATGGACCAGCGCCACCGCCTACAATTCGGTCGTTCCGGGCGGCTGGAGCATCGCGGTCGAGATGCAGTTCTATCTGCTGTTTCCGCTTCTGATCTGTCTGTTCCGCCGGCGTGGCGGCGCCACGCTGTGCTACGCGCTGATCGCGCTTGCGAGCGTCGTCGGCCAATCCGTCGTCGAGCCCTATTTGATTCCCAAGGTGGCGGTGTCGCTGCCTGCCAGCCAGGCGTATCTCGCCGAAGGCGTGTTCACGAGCTGGCTGCCGCACCAGGTGATCTGCTTCGGCTTCGGCATCCTGCTGTACGACTTTATCGAGCTGAAGAACCGGCCGGCCTTCGGCCTGCTGTTTCTGCTCGGCGCCGCGCTGATGTCTCCGCCGCTCGGGCTCGAGGTGACGATGCTCGCGGCGCTTGCCTTCGCCGTCCTGATCTCGAATGTCTCGCTGTCGTGGATGACGGTGCTCGGACGCCACTCCTATGCGATCTATCTTATCCACTTCGCCGTGGTGTCGTTCATTGCCGGGCTGCTGCCGATGGGGCTGGTGCCGCTGTTCGTGCTGGTCGCCGCGGCATCGCTGGCGTTCAGCTATTATCTGATCGAGCCGCGGATCGAGCGCCGCTTCAACCGGCTGGGCCACGCGCTGGCATCGGCCGGCGGCGCCCCGAAAGCCGTCATGACGCCCTCCTGAAGCCCTTCTAAAGCCTCTGACGGCCGCGCAAACTGGCGGCGAGACGGGGATTCTGCTACGCCGGTCGAAATGAATCTGCCGGTCGAAATCGTCGAGATGCTGGGCCAGACCCTGGCCAAGGTGGTGCCGGTCACGATCGCGCTGGCCCTGGTGTTTTCGGTGCTGGCGCATTTCTGGGCCTGCAATCCGGGCCGGCCCTGGTGGCGCAAGCGCGAGCTCGTCACCGATATCTGCTACTGGTTTCTGGTGCCGTTGTTCGCGCGCGTGTTCCGCATCGGCCTCCTGGTGTTCGGCGCCGCCCTGCTGTTCGGAATCCGCGACGCCGATGCGCTGATCGCGTTCTACGACAACGGCCATGGCCCGTTGTCACTTCTGCCGCTGTGGCTGCAGGCGATCCTGTTTCTGGTCGCCGCCGATTTCATGATGTACTGGCTGCACCGCATGTTTCATGGCGGCGGCTTCTGGAAGTACCACGCCATTCACCACTCGTCGGAAGATGTCGACTGGATCTCGGCGGCGCGCTTTCACCCGGTTAACCTGTTGTTAGGTACCATCGGGGTCGACGTCGCGCTGCTGCTGGCCGGCATTTCGCCTGAAGTGATGCTCTGGCTCGGGCCGTTCAACATTTTCCATTCGGCGTTCGTCCACGCCAACCTCAACTGGACGCTCGGGCCGTTCAAATACGTCCTGGCGACGCCGGTCTTCCATCGCTGGCACCATACCTTCCGCGAAGAGGGCGGCGACACCAATTTCGCGGGCACCTTTCCGCTCTGGGATATCCTGTTCGGAACCTTCCGGATGCCGCCGGATCGCCTGCCGGCGCGCTACGGCGTGGACGATCAGGCCTCGTTTCCAGGCGAGATCATCGGCCAGCTGGCCTATCCGTTCCGAAAGTCGGGCACGCTCCGACCGCCGGAAGGGCGGTGGTGGCGCAAGGCGCGGACCGATTTTCCCGCGGGCTAGACGACGGATTTCTTGCTGCAATCGCGGGCCTATTTGCCCTTTGTTCACGAATTGTCGTCAGATTCACCATTGTCGGGCGCCGGTTCCGCTGCGTATCGCCACTGCCGGCTTGTAGATGCCCCGGGGTAAAGTATGTCGTTCAAGTTCCAGCGTATTCGCGCCCATGCGCGTTTTGGATTGCGTTCTCTCGCGGCAGGAATCCTGCTGTGGCCGGCTGTCAGCCTTGCCGCGCCCGATCCGGACCGCATCGCCGTCTATGTCGACCAGGCCAAGCTGGTAAAGCTTCCTGCCAAGGTCTCCACCATCGTGGTCGGAAATCCGCTGATCGCGGATGTGACCCTGCAGAGCGGCGGCATCATTGTCGTCACCGGCAAGGGCTACGGCGCGACCAATTTCATCGCCATGGATCGCAACGGCGAGGTGCTGGTCGACCGCCAGATTCAGGTCGAAGGCCCGACTGATCAGATGGTCACCGTGTACCGCGGCGTCGAACGGGAATCCTATAGCTGCATGCCGATCTGCCAGCGCCGCATCACGCTCGGCGACGGCGCCGGCTACTTCCAGACCGCGATCGATCAGGCCGGCTCGCTGTCCAGCCAGGCTTCAGGCGCGGCAGTGGGCGGCGGCGGCAGCAAGTAAGCCAAGCCGAGACCTGCCTGCCAGGGACCCGCCGGCTACGTCCGGCGGGCGGCATCGCCGGTCTTCCGGCGTGGTTAAGCTGCGTTTAACCGAATGGGTCGTTCTGGCTGAATTGCCCGAAACAATTCAACAATCAGTTTCGGATAGGTTTTGGTGGCAATCCCCCTCACGTTCTTGAGGTCTGTTTGATGCCGCCTTCCGTCATTCCCAAGACCAGCATCCTGCGCCGGTTTCGCCGCAACCGAAGGGGCTCGGCCGCGGTCGAGTTCGCATTGGTTGCGCCGATGTTCTTCGCCGTTCTGTTCGCGATCATCGAATTGGCGCTGATATTCTTTGCCAGCCAGATCCTCGAGACCGTGACACAGGATACGGCGCGCCTGATCTTGACGGGCCAGGCGCAGAACGCCGGCTTCACGCAGGCGCAATTCAAGAACGAGGTTTGCGCCAAGCTCGTCACGATGTTCGATTGCACGAACGGCGTTTCGATCGATGTGCAGAGCTACAAGTCGTTCGACTTGGCCAACATCGCCGACCCGATCGATGCCGGCAAGAATTTCGTGCCGCCGAACAACTATCTGCCCGGCGGCCCCGGCGACGTCGTCGTCGTGCGGCTGTTCTACAAGTGGCCGCTGTTCGTCACCGGCCTCGGCTTCAACCCCGCCAATATCGCCGGAAACAAGCGGCTGTTGACGGCGACCGCCGCATTCCAGAACGAACCCTATTAAGGCGACCAAGACCATGAAACCGACGATGAGGATTTGGCTTCGCATGCGCCGCCGCGCGTCCGAATGGGCCGGCAACAACAGCGGTCTTGCGGCGGTCGAGTTCGCGATGATCATCCCGATCATGGCGGCGTTGCTCGTTGGAACCAACGAGTTCGCGGCGGGTGTGGCCGTCGACCGCAAGGTGACGATCATGGCGCGCACGTTGTCGGACTTGACCTCGCAGAACACCGCGGTCAGCGACACGCAACTGACCAACTACTTCACCGCCGGCAAGGCCATCATGACGCCCTACGATTCGTCCCCGGTGCAGGGCACGATCACGGAACTCTACATCAATCCGAGCACGCTGAAGGCGCGGGTCCAGTGGAGCACGGACACTACGTTGCACAAGAAAGGTGACATCATCGAGATCCCGGAGGCGCTCAAGATCGCCGGCACCTACCTGATCTTCAGCGAGGTCAAGTACAAGTACACGCCGAGCGTTGCCTGGTTCATCAACAAGGAGAACGGCATCACGCTGACGGATGTCAGCTACACGCGTCCGCGCCAGAGCCTCTGCGTTGTCTATCCGGCGCCGGCGCAAGGCGTGGCAATGCCGGCCTGTCCGACGGACTGACGCGCGATCGTATCGCAACCGCTGCTGCATCAAGATCGGACTCAACAGAAAGGCCGCGCCATTGGCGCGGCCTTTTGATTTATTCGGCTGATTGATTCAGCGGCGATCTCCGGAACGCGTCCCGGAAAATCGCTTATCCGGCGGCGCGCAGATTGTCGGCCGAAGATTTGCCAGAGCGGCGATCTGCCACGATTTCGTAGGAGATCTTCTGGCCTTCACGCAACGTTCCGAGGCCGGCACGCTCGACAGCGCTGATGTGCACGAACACGTCATTGCCACCGTCGTCCGGCTGGATGAAGCCATAGCCCTTGGTTGCGTTAAACCACTTCACGGTTCCCATGCTCACTGGGGTAGTCCCTTCTCAGATATACAAGTCGTAGCCCACCCTTCGATGGGCTGGTGAGATCGAATTTTTGGAAGGGTCGTCAGCGTCTAAACCGGCTGTACCGGTGGATAGCTAATGTCGTCCGGCCGAAAATCGATGCTTAATATTATTCGATTGCACAGTCCAAAACAATCCTGACGTGCACAAAAAGTGATTCGGCAGGCAACAGCCCGCATTCGCGCACAATGGGAGCTTATCGGGCGCGTTTTCGCAGGCGTTAAGGGTTCGTTTACCGACGGCGGAACTGTCCGCCGCGGGGCGGCCCGCCACGCGGCGCGCCGGCTGATGGTGGACGCTCGTCCTTGTGACGGAAGATCAGGCGTCCCTTCTCCAGATCGTAGGGTGACATTTCTACCGTAACCCGATCGCCCGCGAGCGTCTTGATGCGGTTCTTCTTCATCTTGCCTGCGGTATAGGCAACAATCTCATGTCCGGCATCGAGCTGCACGCGATAGCGCGCATCGGGGAGAATTTCGGTCACCAGTCCTTCGAACTGGATCAGCTCTTCTTTAGCCATGGTGGTCTCCAGGTCGATCGAGGCTAGCGCTGCGGTCGGTGGCTGCGGTTCGGTTGATTATTCGGACGGCTCTCGCGATGCAAGAAGGCAACGCCCTGAATGCCCTCGCTGTGGCCGCCCTGGCCCTTGCCGCCATGCTGTGCCGGACGCGGTCCTTCATGCCGGTTCGCTGGCGGCGGCGCATTATTACCACCACCGCGGCGGCGTCGGCGAGGGCCTTTTGCGGCCTGCGCCTGTTCATTGGAACGGCCGCCATGGGCACGTGCCCCGGGCCGTCCGTTGCGGTGCTGGACTGGATGCGGCGCGGCCGGAGCGGCATCCCGTCCGCCCGGCGTGCGGCGGTCTTCCCGCGGCAAGTTGATGCGGATCAGCCGCTCGATGTCGCGCAGATAGCCCATCTCCTCAGCGCCCGCAATCAGCGAGATCGCAACGCCCTCGGCGCCGGCGCGGGCGGTGCGGCCGATGCGGTGGACATAGGTTTCAGGCACGTTGGGCAGGTCGAAATTCACGACATGGCTGACGCCGTCGACGTCGATGCCGCGGGCGGCAATGTCGGTCGCGACGAGCGTGCGGACCTCGCCGGAGCGGAACGCCGCCAGCACGCGCTCGCGGTGGTTCTGCGACTTGTTGCCGTGGATGGCGTTGGCTTCGATGCCGGCCTTGGCCAGCACCTTCACGACCTTGTCGGCGCCGTGCTTGGTGCGGGTGAACACCAGCACGCGGTCGACCGGTTCCTGCTTCAGAAGCTGCGCCAGCACCGCCGGTTTGGCGGCGAAATCGACCTGGATGATGCGCTGGGTGATGCGGTCGGCGGTTGCAGCCACCGGCGTCACTGCCACGCGGGCGGGATCGCGCAGCATCGATTCAGCGAGTTCCGCGATGTCTTTCGGCATGGTGGCCGAGAAGAACAGCGTCTGGCGCTTGATCGGGAGCTTGGCGACGACTTTGCGGATGTCGTTGATGAAGCCCATGTCGAGCATGCGGTCGGCCTCGTCGAGCACGAGGAACTCGACCTGGTTCAGCTTCAGCCCGTTACTCTGGACGAGGTCGAGCAGGCGACCGGGGGTCGCCACCATCACTTCGACGCCCTGCATCACCGAGCGGACCTGGCGGCCCATTGGCACGCCACCGATCGCCAGCGCCGCGGAGAGGCGGACATGGCGGCCATAGGCGTTGAAGCTGTCGAGGATCTGGCCCGACAATTCGCGGGTCGGCGACAGCACCAGCACGCGGCAGCTCTTCGGCTGCGGGCGGATGCGGTTTTCCAGGAGCCGGTGCAGGATCGGCAGCGCGAAGGCAGCGGTCTTGCCGGTTCCGGTCTGGGCGATGCCGACGACGTCGCGACCGGCCAAGGCGAGGGGGATGGTCTGGGCCTGGATCGGCGTGGGCGTGTGGTAATTTTCTTCCTTGAGTGCACGCGAGATGGGATCGGCGAGGCCGAAATCCTGAAAGGAGGTCAAAAGAGGGGTTCTTTCCATCAAAAAAGGCAGGCGCCCGGCTTCCATGGCCAGGAGCGCGCGAGTGTGTCTTTAGGACACCCGCGTGTTTGGGGCGTCGGTTTTGCTAGCTGAAAGGAGGCAAGCCAGAAACCGCAAAACGGGATCAGAACACGCGGCTCGCAGGGACCTGATGATTCTCTAGGTCACGGCGAACATATGGCGCACGCGAGCGGCGCTTTCAAGACGAATTCCGCGTGATGGGTCCGGGCGGTTAAGGAATCCAATCAACCGGAGCGCGTTTGCTGCCCGCCAGAAAACCGAACGATCAAAATTCGTGCAAGAAATTTAGCCAAAATGCGGCTTTTGCACAAAAAATAGATAGTTTGCCGCCAAAGCATACATTTCCAGCGGCTAAAAAACAGGCAATTTTGCCGCGGCCGGTTTCCACGGACTCCGGATTCCCGAGCGATTAGATAGGCTTATGCCGTCTTCCGGCCGTGGCATGGTTCTTGCGATTCCCTAAACGCAGGCGGCCGCGGGGGCCGTTTCGCAGCGCATAAACGTCTGCGTCAGGGAGATGACATCTCATGCTTACTCAATTGACTCACGATATAGCGACGATGAGCCGCCGTCGCTGGCTGGCGGCCACCGCCGGCCTGGTTTTGGGCCTCGCCACTTTCTCGCCCGCCAAGGCGCAGGAGACCATCAAGGTCGGCGTGCTGCATTCGCTCTCCGGCACCATGGCCATCAGCGAGACCACGCTGAAGGACACCATCCTCTTCCTGATCGACGAGCAGAACAAGAAGGGCGGCGTGCTCGGCAAGAAGCTCGAAGCCGTCGTGGTCGACCCCGCCTCGAACTGGCCGCTGTTTGCCGAAAAGGCCCGCGAACTGATCACCAAGGACAAGGTCTCGGTCGTGTTCGGCTGCTGGACCTCGGTGTCGCGCAAGTCCGTGCTGCCTGTGTTCAAGGAGCTGAACTCGATCCTGTTCTACCCCGTGCAGTACGAGGGTGAGGAGTCAGAGCGCAACGTGTTCTACACCGGTGCTGCGCCGAACCAGCAGGCGATCCCGGCCGTCGACTACCTGATGAAGGATGAGAAGGTGAAGCGCTGGGTGCTGGCCGGCACCGACTACGTCTATCCGCGCACCACCAACAAGATCCTCGAAGCCTACTTGAAGTCGAAGGGCGTCAAGCAGGAAGACATCATGATCAACTACACGCCGTTCGGTCACTCGGACTGGCAGACGATCGTCGCCGACATCAAGAAGTTCGGCTCGGCCGGCAAGAAGACCGCCGTGGTCTCCACCATCAACGGCGACGCCAACGTTCCCTTCTACAAGGAGCTCGGCAACCAGGGCATCAAGGCGACCGACATTCCGGTGGTCGCGTTCTCGGTCGGTGAGGAAGAGCTCGCCGGTATCGACACCAAGCCGCTGCTCGGCCATCTCGCCGCCTGGAACTATTTCCAGTCGATCAAGTCGCCGGAGAACGACAAGTTCATCAAGGCCTGGCAGGCCTACACCAAGAATCCGAAGCGCGTGACCAACGACCCGATGGAAGCGCACGTCATCGGTTTCGACATGTGGGTCAAGGCGGTCGAGAAGGTGAAATCGACCGATCCGGACAAGGTGATCGACGCGCTGCCCGGCATCGAGGCCAAGAACCTCACCGGCGGCACCTCCAAGATGCTGCCCAACCATCACATCACCAAGCCGGTGTTCATTGGCGAAATCAAAGCCAACGGCCAGTTCGACGTGGTGTGGAAGACGCCGTCGCTGGTTGCCGGCGACGCCTGGTCGAAGGAGCTGGAGGGCTCCAAGGACCTGATCGGCGATTGGGTCGGCAAGAAGTGCGGCAACTACAACACCAAGACCAACAAGTGCGGCGGTCAGGGCTCCTGATCTCCCCATAAAGTTGCAACGATAAACTTCCAAGAGAATGACAAGAACGGAGAAGGCGGCGATGCCGTCGCCTTCTCCTCAACACTCCTGCCGGGGTCGTATTGTGTCTGCCAATTTCCTTGACCGCTTGCGGGCGCTTCTGTTCGCACTTCTTTTGGCTGCTTGCTTCGCGGCGCCGGCGCTGGCGGGTCCGTTCGAGGACGCGGTAGCCAAATTCGCCAACGACGATTTTTCCGACACCGATGAAGCGATCGGCGCGGTCGCTAGCTCGGGCAATCCGCTGGCCTTTCCGATCATCAGCGCGCTGCAGGACGGGCGGCTGTCCGCCGATCCCGATACCAAGAAGGTTTTCGTCACCGGCAGCGACGGCAAGATCATCGATGCCGCCACTGGCGCGGCCGTCGACAAGCTGCCCGACAATGCCGCCGCCGTCCGTCTCAACAACCGCCTGCGCCGTGCCGTCGAGGCCGCGCTCGGCAGCCTGACGCTGCTGTCACCGGATCCCGGCAAACGCATCGCCGCCGCGCAGTCCGTGTTCAAGAGCCACGAGGAGAGCGCGCTGGCCGTGATCGACGACGCGCTTTCCAAGGAGACCAACAAGGCCGTCAAGGCGGCGTTCACGGAAGCCCGCGCCGCCATTCTGCTCTACAAGTCCGATGCCTCCGAGGTGGAAAAGCTCGAAGCCATCGCCGTCGTCAAAGCGCGCGGCGACCAGGAAGCGATGGCGCTTTTGACGGGCCTGCCCGCCGACCAGCCGCCCAGCGTCGCCCGCGCCGCGACCAGCGCGATCGCCTCGATCCAGAGCAATCTGGCAATGTGGTCGATGGTGCAGAACGCCTGGTATGGCCTGTCGCTGGGATCGGTGCTGCTGCTCGCCGCGATCGGCCTTGCGATCACCTTCGGCGTCATGGGCGTCATCAACATGGCCCATGGCGAGATGGTGATGATCGGCGCCTACACCACCTTCGTGGTGCAGGAGGTCATCCGCACCCGCTATCCCGGCCTGTTCGACTATTCGCTGCTGATCGCCGTGCCGCTCGCCTTCCTGGTCGCCGGCGCGATCGGCGTCCTGATCGAGCGCGGCATCATCCGCTTCCTCTACGGCCGCCCGCTGGAGACGCTGCTCGCCACCTGGGGGCTCTCGCTGGTATTGCAGCAGGCCGTGCGCACCGCGTTCGGCCCGACCAACCGCGAGGTCGGCAATCCCTCCTGGATGAGCGGTGCGTTCGAGCTCGGCCAGATCACCATCACCTATAACCGGCTCTGGATCCTCGTCTTCACACTCGCGGTGTTCGCGATCCTGCTCGCCATGCTGCGTTACACTGCGCTCGGGCTCGAGATGCGCGCGGTCACGCAGAACCGCCGCATGGCGGCCTCGATGGGCATCGCCACGTCGCGCGTCGATGCGCTGACCTTCGGGCTCGGCTCCGGCATTGCCGGCATTGCCGGTGTCGCGCTGTCGCAGATTGACAATGTCAGCCCCAATCTCGGCCAGAGCTACATCATCGACAGTTTTATGGTGGTCGTGTTCGGCGGCGTCGGCAATCTCTGGGGCACGCTGGTCGGCGCCTTCACGCTCGGCATCGCCAACAAGTTCCTGGAACCGGTGGCGGGCGCCGTGCTCGGCAAGATCGCCATTCTCGTCCTGATCATCCTGTTCATCCAGAAGCGTCCGCGCGGCCTGTTCGCGCTCAAGGGCCGGGCGGTGGAAGCATGACGCCGCCTTTTGTGCTCAGCTATTGCCCCGCGTCGCGGCGCCACTCCCTCTCCCGCTTGCGGGGGAGGGCTGGGGTGGGGGTCTCTCCGCGGGCGACGGCCTCGCGTGGGGAGGCACCCCACCCGCCGCGCTTTGCGCGTCGACCTCCCCGCAAGCGGGAGAGGTGAATACCGATGACGCCGCATCTTCTCACCCGCTCTCTGGACCGCGCCGCCGCCATATTCATCCTGGTGGTCGCCGGGCTAGGCGTGCTGATCCCGCTGTCCAACCTCTTACTGCCGGCGGGTTCGATGTTCCAGGTGCCGACGTACCTGGTGGCGCTATGGGGCAAGTATGTCTGCTACGCCATCCTCGCGCTTTCGATCGATCTGATCTGGGGCTATTGCGGCATCCTCTCGCTCGGCCACGGCGCGTTCTTCGCGCTCGGCGGCTACGCCATGGGCATGTACCTGATGCGGCAGATCGGCAGCCGCGGCGTCTATGGCAATCCGATCCTGCCCGACTTCATGGTCTTCCTGAACTGGCCGAGCCTGCCGTGGTACTGGTACGGCTTCGACCTGTTCTGGTTCGCGGCGCTGATGGTCATCGTCGTGCCGGGCTTGCTGGCGTTTCTGTTCGGCTGGTTCGCGTTCCGCTCCCGCGTCACCGGCGTGTACCTGTCGATCATCACGCAGGCGATGACCTATGCGCTGCTGCTCGGCTTCTTCCGCAACGATTTCGGTTTCGGCGGCAATAACGGCCTGACCGATTTCAAGGACATTCTTGGCTTCAACGTCCAGGCCGAGGGCACGCGCTGCGCGCTGTTCTTCCTGAGCTGCGCGGCGCTGATCGCGGCCTTCCTGATCTGCCGCGCGGTCGTCACCTCCAAACTCGGCAAGGTGCTGGTCGCGATCCGTGACGCGGAATCGCGCACCCGCTTCCTCGGCTACCGCGTCGAATCCTACAAGCTGTTCGTCTTCACGCTGTCGGCCTGCATGGCGGGCGTTGCCGGCGCGCTCTATGTGCCGCAGGTCGGCATCATCAACCCCTCAGAATTCTCGCCGGGCAACTCGATCGAAGCGGTGATCTGGGTCGCGGTCGGCGGCCGCGGCACGCTGGTGGGCGCCGCGCTCGGCGCCGTCGTCGTCAACTATGCCAAGACCTTCTTCACCTCGGGTCCGCTGGCGCCGTACTGGCTGTTCATGCTGGGCGCGTTGTTCATCCTGGTGACGCTGCTGCTGCCCAAGGGCATCATCGGCACCTTCAATGCGTGGTGGGAGCAGCGCAAGCTCGGGCTTGGCAGTGACGCTGCCGCCAGCGCGGCGCGTGAAGACGGCGTCGCGCCCGAAGCCGGCGGAGTGAGCACATGAATGTCATGGACACCCGCAAGACTTCGGCGATCCTCTATCTCGACGGCGTGCACGTCTCGTTCGACGGCTTTCACGCCATCAACAATTTGTCGCTGACGCTCGAGCCCGGCGAGATGCGCGCCGTCATCGGCCCGAACGGCGCCGGCAAGACGACGATGATGGACATCATCACCGGCAAGACCAAGCCGGACGAGGGCGTGGTGCTGTTCGACGGCGTCACCGACCTGACGCGGCTCGATGAGACCCGCATCGCCGAGCTCGGCATCGGCCGGAAATTCCAGAAGCCGACCGTGTTTGAGAGCCAGACCGTGCAGGACAATCTGCTGCTCGCGCTCAATGTCGATCACAGCGTCAAGGGCACCCTGTTCTGGCGCGGCAACAAGGCCGAATCCGAGCGCATCGACAGGGTGCTTGAAACCATCCGCCTCACCGACGCGCGCCACCGTCTTGCCGGCAGCCTGTCGCACGGCCAGAAGCAATGGCTCGAGATCGGCATGCTGTTGGCGCAGGACCCGAAAGTCTTGCTGGTGGACGAGCCCGTCGCCGGGATGACCGACGTCGAAACGCATCTGACGGCGGAATTGCTCAAGCAGATCAACCGCAATCACACCGTCATGGTGGTCGAGCACGACATGACCTTTGTGCGCGAGCTCGGCGTCAAGGTGACCTGCCTGCATGAAGGAACGGTGTTGGCGGAAGGGACGATCGATCAAGTCTCGTCGAATGAGCGGGTCATTGAAGTCTATCTGGGAAGGTGAGGAATATGCTGACGGTTCCTCGCGAAAGCTGTCATCGTCCGCGAAAGCGGACGATCCAGTACTCCGAGACGGTGAGGACTACCGCAATGGCTCGGCGTGCTGGATACCCCGCCTTCGCGGGGTATGACGCAACCTCCCAGCCGGAGCGAGGTGCCAAATGCTGAAGGTCGACAACATCAGTCTCTACTACGGCGCAGCCCAGGCGCTGCGCGGCGTTTCGCTGACCGCCGAGCCCGGAAAGGTGACCTGCGTGCTCGGCCGCAACGGCGTCGGCAAGACCTCGTTGCTGCGCGCGCTGGTCGGGCAATACCCGATCTCGTCGGGCAGCATCACCTTCGACGGCGAAGACATCAAGCCGTTGAAATCCTACGAGCGCGCCCGGCGCGGCATCGGCTTCGTGCCGCAGGGCCGCGAGATCTTTCCGCTGCTCACGGTGGAAGAGAATCTGAAGACCGGTTTCGGCCCCTTGAAGCGCGACCAGCGCAACATCCCGGACGACGTGTTCTCGCTGTTCCCGGTCTTGAACACCATGCTGGGCCGGCGGGGCGGCGACCTCTCCGGCGGGCAACAACAGCAGCTTGCGATCGGCCGGGCGCTGGTGATGCGGCCGAAATTGCTATTGCTGGACGAGCCGACCGAAGGCATCCAGCCCTCGATCATCAAGGACATCGGCCGCGCCATCTCCTATTTGCGCAACCTCGGCAACATCGCGATCGTGCTGGTCGAACAATATCTCGACTTTGCCTGCGAGCTCGGCGACAATTTCGCGGTGATGGACCGCGGCGCGGTGAAATATGCCTGCGACCGCGCCAGCCTCGATCCGGCCGAGATCAGCCGCCAGATGGCGTTGTAAGGCTCGCAGGTCGGGTTGATCGTAACGCCGGCTGGGGGACGGATGCGGACCGAAATTGCGCGCGCGGCATCAGCCACCTTCGCGGCCAACCGCGCCCAGGGCGCGGTGCGATTCGGCGTGCACCTCAAGGATGGCGTCACCCGCCGCGGCGATTTGCATGAATCCGGCTCGCTGCGCGTGCGCTTTCCCTCGCCCGAGCAAGAGGGACTCTCCGGCGTATTCGTCAACACCGCGGGCGGCATTGCCGGCGGCGACCGCTTCGACATCGGTATCACGGCAGGCGAGGGCGCGCGGCTGACGCTGACGACGGCGGCAGCGGAAAAGGTCTATCGCGCGCCCGGCCCGGCCGCGCAGCTCACTATCGCGCTGAAGGCGGAGAGGGGGGCGCATCTTTCCTGGCTGCCGCAGGAGACCATCCTGTTCGACCGGGCGCGGATTTCAAGGCGCATCGATATTGACCTCGCTGAAGATGCCTCGCTCCTGCTCTGCGAAATCGTGGTGTTCGGCCGCGCGGCAATGGGCGAGACAATGCAGCACGGGGAATTCGTCGATCGCTGGCGCTTGCGCCGTGGTGGTCGTCTCGTGTTTGCGGAAACGATCCGGCTCGATGGCGATATCGGCGCCAAGCTGGCGCGGCGGGCGATCGCGGGTGGCGGTGCTGCCATCGGCACGGCGCTAATCGTGCCCGGCGATGAGGCCATCGTGGAGCGGATTCGCGCGGCGTCCGACACGTTCGGCGGTGAGGTCGGCATCTCCTGCTGGAATGGATTTGCAATGGTGCGCTTCTGTGCCCAAGATGCCGCCCGGTTGCGCGCCGACATGATGACGGTGCTCGGCCGCGCCAGTGGCATGGCGCTACCCCGGCTGTGGCTTAACTAGGTCTTCAATCACCCGAGTGCTCGCATGAATCTCTCCCCCCGCGAAAAGGACAAGCTCTTGATCTCGATGGCGGCCATGGTGGCACGCCGAAGGCTCGAACGCGGCGTCAAGCTCAACCATCCCGAGGCGGTCGCCATCATTTCCGATTTCATCGTCGAGGGCGCACGCGACGGCCGCACGGTGGCCGAGCTGATGCAATCAGGCGCGCAGGTCATCACCCGCGCGCAGTGCATGGACGGCATCCCCGAGATGATCCACGACATCCAGGTCGAGGCGACGTTTCCGGACGGCACCAAGCTCGTCACCGTCCATGAGCCGATCCGGTGAAGCGCACACGAACCGTCAACACCGTCGTGCCCGGGCTTGTCCCGGGCATCCACGTCTTTCTTTTCTGAGCCACAAAGACGTGGATGGCCGGGCCAAGCCCGGCCATGACGGAGCAGAGCAATGCGAGGTACCAGACATGATCCCCGGCGAACTCTTCATCAAGGACGGCGAGATCGAGCTCAATGCCGGCCGCAAGACCGTGACGCTCACGGTCGCCAACACCGGCGACCGCCCCATTCAAGTGGGCTCGCACTATCATTTCTTCGAAACCAACCCCGCCCTGAAATTCGATCGCAAAAAGGCCCGCGGCATGCGCCTTGACATCGCCGCCGGCACGGCCGTTCGCTTCGAGCCCGGCCAGACCCGCGATGTGCAACTCGTCGCACTCGCGGGCAAGCGCGTTGTCTACGGCTTCCGCGGCGACGTGCAGGGCAAGCTGTAATCCAGGGAATGCACAGTGATCCGCAGTGAGGTGAGCACGCTGGGAGGGCTCCCTCCCCCCTTGCGGGGGAGGGTTGGGGAGAGGGGTATGCCACACGACGAAGTCAGCAAGATTCAGCGAGATCGCGCCAAGCGGCTGAGGCGCGAGATGACGCGCGCGGAGACGTTGCTATGGCGCCATCTAAAAGCGAAACGGCTCGCGGGGCTGGGATTTCGCCGCCAAGTCCCGACGGGCAATTACATCGCGGATTTCGCTGCTCACTCTTGCAAGCTCGTCATTGAAGTCGATGGCGAGAGTCACGATTTTGAGGAGCGCATTCGACACGACGCCAAGCGCGACGAATGGTTCGCCTCCCGCGGCTATCGCGTGCTCCGCTTCACCAATGACGACGTGATGAAAAATCTCGAAGGTGTTGTTCTTTCCATTCTCGAAGCAGCGGAGCAAGCGGTACCCTTCTCCCTAACCCTCTCCCGCAAGGGGAGAGGGAACCCTACCGCCGATGCGTCCCTGACTGGTGCCAAAGATACCGAGGAGCATCCGTGAGCCAATGTGGGGTGAGCACGCTGCCAAGGCTCCCTCCCCACTTGCGGGGGAGGGTTGGGGAGCGGGTATGCCGCGAGTCACAATGCCCGTAATGAAGCACCGATTACATCTGAAGGCTGGAGCCTGACATGTCCGTGAAAATCAAACGTAGCGTCTATGCCGACATGTTCGGGCCCACCACCGGCGACAAGGTGCGGCTGGCGGACACCGACCTCATCATTGAGGTGGAAAAGGATTTCACCACTTACGGCGAGGAGGTGAAGTTCGGCGGCGGCAAGGTGATCCGCGACGGCATGGGGCAGTCGCAGGCGACCAACAAGCAGGGCGCGGCCGATACCGTCATCACCAATGCGCTGATCGTCGATCACTGGGGCATCGTCAAGGCCGACGTCGCGATCAAGGAAGGCATGATCGCCGCGATCGGCAAGGCCGGCAATCCGGATATCCAGCCCGGTGTCACCATCGTGATCGGCCCCGGCACCGACGTGATTGCAGGCGAGGGCAAGATCCTCACCGCCGGCGGGTTCGACAGCCACATCCATTTCATCTGCCCGCAGCAGATCGAGCACGCGCTGATGTCTGGCGTCACCTCGATGCTGGGCGGCGGCACCGGACCCTCGCACGGCACCTTTGCCACCACCTGCACGCCCGGCCCCTGGCACATGGGGCGGATGATCCAGTCGTTCGACGCCTTCCCGGTCAATCTCGGCATTTCAGGCAAAGGCAATGCCGCGCGCCCGGCTGCGCTGGTCGAGATGATCAAGGCCGGCGCCTGTGCGCTGAAGCTGCACGAGGATTGGGGCACCACGCCGGCCGCGATCGACAATTGCCTCGCCGTCGCGGACGATTACGACGTCCAGGTGATGCTGCATTCGGATACGCTCAACGAATCCGGCTTCGTCGAGGATACGGTGAAGGCGTTCAAGGGCCGCACCATCCATGCCTTCCACACCGAGGGCGCCGGCGGCGGCCACGCACCTGACATCATCAAGATCGCGGGCCTGAAGAACGTGCTGCCGTCCTCGACCAACCCGACGCGGCCGTTCACGCGCAACACCATCGACGAGCATCTGGACATGCTGATGGTGTGCCACCATCTCGACCCGTCGATCGCCGAAGACCTTGCGTTTGCCGAAAGCCGCATCCGGAAAGAGACCATCGCCGCCGAAGACATTTTGCACGATCTCGGCGCGCTCTCGATGATGTCCTCGGACTCGCAGGCGATGGGCCGGTTAGGCGAAGTCATCATTCGCACCTGGCAGACCGCCGACAAGATGAAGAAGCAGCGCGGCGCGCTGCCAGAGGACAAGGGCAACGACAACGACAATTTCCGCGTCAAGCGCTACATCGCTAAATACACCATCAACCCCGCGATCGCGCATGGTGTCTCAAAGCTGATCGGCTCGGTGGAGAAGGGCAAACTTGCCGACCTCGTGCTGTGGTCGCCGGCGTTCTTCGGCGTCAAGCCGGATTGCATCATCAAGGGCGGCTCGATCGTGGCAGCGCCGATGGGCGATCCCAACGCTTCCATTCCCACGCCGCAGCCGGTGCATTACCAGCCGATGTTCGCCGCCTTCGGAAAATCGCTGACCGCGTCCTCGGTGGTGTTCACGTCCAAGGCCGCCGTCACGGGCGGGCTGGCGCGCAAGCTCGGCATCAGCAAAACGCTCTATCCGGTCAAGAATACCCGCGGCGGCATCTCCAAGAAGAGCATGATCCATAACGGCGCCACCCCCAAGATCGAGGTCGACGCCGAGACCTATGAGGTGCGCGCAGACGGCGAGCTCCTGACATGCGCGCCGGCCGAGGTTCTGCCGCTGGCACAGCGCTATTTCATGTTCTAAGGTCGGTCCCGGGCGATCAAAGCCAGAACAAAAGTCCGGGAGGATTGAGTGATTTACGTTGTCGCAACGCTGACCATCAAGCCGGAGACGCGCGCCGATTTCATCGCCGCCGCTACTGCCTGCATCAAGGAAACCCGGAAAGAGTCCGGCAATATCGCTTACGATCTGCACGAAAGCGTCACCGACCCCGCCAAGATGGTGTTCGTCGAGCAATGGGAAAACATGGAAGCGCTGGGGCCGCATCGGACCGCGGAGCACATGAAGACGTTCGGCCGCGTCGCCGTCAAATGCATGACCGCGCCGCCGAAGATCGAATACATCACGCCCGCCAAGGTCGAAACCCGCTAACAAGAAAAGCCAACGGGAGAAACTCATGATCTACGTCATCGCCACCACGCCGATGAAGCCGGAGAACAAGGACGACTTCATCAGGGGGCACAAGGCCTGTACCGCCGAAACGCTGAAGGAAAAGGGCTGCATCTCCTATGACGGCCATGTCAGCGTAAACAATCCCAATCTCTATGTGGTGGTGGAACGCTGGGAGACCCGCGAGGACCTTAACGCGCACGGCCGCGCGCCCCATATGAAGGTGTGGCGGGAATATTCCTCGCAGATGAAGACGGCGCCGACGGTGATCGAAATCATCAGCGACGGCAAGGTGGAGAAATTCTAGTGATTATACGTCGCGCATTCGGTGGCTTCATCCTTCGAGACGCGCGCAAGAGCGCGCTCCTCAGGATGAGGTCAAAGACCCTCATGGTGAAGAGCGCGGCAACGCCGCGCGTCTCGAACCATGTGGCCCCGATGCCCGAACGTGCCTCAGGTATTCCCACATGATCCGCGCGACCGAAGTCCTGGGCCAGCATCGCTGGACGCAATCAGCCGCCGATACCGTCGTGCTCGATTTCGACGACCGGCACCGGCGGCGGATGGCGATGACCGGGACGCGCGGGCTTGAATTCCTGCTCGATCTCGAGAACGCCGTCGCGCTGCGCGGCGGCGATGCGCTGGTGCTGGAGGACGGAAGGCTGATCGAGGTGGTGGCGGCGGCCGAGCCGCTGATCGAGATCCGCGGCACCGATCCCTTGCATCTGGTCCGTATCGCCTGGCATCTCGGAAATCGGCACCTGCCGACGCAGATCATGCCGAAGGGCCTGCGCATCCGCCGCGACCATGTCATCGAGGCGATGGTGAAGGGGCTCGGTGCGCGCATCATCGAGATCGAGGCGCCGTTCGATCCTGAGGGCGGCGCCTATGCGCAGGCGTCGCATGATCATGCCGGTCACGGCCACGATCACCATCATCACGATCATCATCACCATCACGGCGATCACGATCACGCCGGTCACGACCATCATCACCACGACGAGCACTGCGACCACGATCACCACCACCACGATCACTCCCATGCTCATGGCCACAAATGAGCCCGTGCCGGTCGACGGCGACCGGCGCGACATGTCGGATGCCGAGGCGGCGGCGCTGTACCGGTTGATGACATGGCTGTCGCCGTCCTTTCCGGTCGGCGCGTTCTCCTATTCCAGCGGTATCGAATGGTCGGTGGAGGCGGGCGACATCACCGATGCCGCCGCGCTGCGCGACTGGCTCGACGCGATGCTCGGCGACGGCTCCGGCTTCTGCGATGCCGTGTTCCTGGCGCAGGCGCATCGCGCCGCATCGGAGCAGGACATCAGCGCCTTGCGCGAGATTGCCGAACTCGCGGCCGCCTTCGTGCCCTCGCGTGAGCGCCAGCTCGAAACCTCGACCCAGGGCCGAGCTTTCATCGACATTGCCCGCGCGGCCTGGCCCTGCGACGGGCTCGACGGTCTCGTTGCAGCGTGCGGTGGCGATACGGTTTATCCCGTCGCGGTCGGCATCGTCAGCGCCGCCCACGGCGTACCGCTGGCGCCGGCGCTGCATGCCTTTCTTCACGCGGTGGTATCGAACTGGATTTCCGCCGGCGCGCGCCTGGTGCCGCTCGGGCAGACCGACAGCCAGCGCATCCTCGCAAGCCTCGAAGCCGATGTCGCCGCCACGGCCAGGCGTGCGCTGGAATCCTCGCTCGACGATCTCGGCAGCGCCACCTTCCGCGCCGACCTCGCCAGCCTCCGCCACGAAACGCAATATACGCGGCTGTTCCGGTCATGAAGGAAGCGGCGATGTGTCGGGGGCCTGCATGGTTCGAGACGACCCGCTGCGCGGGTCTCCTCACCATGAGGGGAAACAGATCGGTATCGGCGATCTTTTTTGAGCCGCTTGCTCGTTTGCTTCCCCTCATGGTGAGGAGGCGCAAAGCGCCGTCTCGAACCATGCAGGCCCGGATGCAGCCGACGTCATTACACAGCATAGAGAGCACTTCACATGTCTAAATCTCACGGTCCGCTCCGCATCGGCGTCGGCGGCCCCGTCGGCTCCGGCAAGACTGCGCTGATGGATCTGCTCTGCAAGTCGATGCGCGAGCGCTACGACATCGCCGCGATCACCAACGACATCTACACCAAATGGGACGCGGAATTTCTGGTGCGCTCGGGCTCGCTGACGCCGGACCGCATTGCCGGTGTCGAGACCGGCGGCTGTCCACACACCGCGATCCGTGAGGACGCCTCGATGAATCTCGCGGCGGTGGCCGACATGCGCGCGAAATTTCCGGGTCTCGATCTGGTGCTGATCGAATCCGGCGGCGACAATCTTGCCGCGACGTTTTCACCCGAACTTGCCGATCTCACGATCTACGTCATCGACGTCGCCGCCGGCGACAAGATCCCGTCCAAGGGCGGGCCCGGCATCACGCGCTCGGACCTGCTCGTGATCAACAAGATCGACCTCGCGCCTTACGTTGGCGCCTCCCTGGAGAAGATGGATACCGACGCCAGGCGGATGCGGGGCGAGCGCCCCTTCGTCATGACCAACCTGAAAAAGAGCGAGGGCCTCGACCGCATCATCGGTTTCATCGAGGCCAAGGGCGGCCTGCGTCCATCCAAGGCCGGGTAGGTGAGGTGCCGGCGCGCGCGTTCCGCCGTTGCGGCCAAGGATAGATCAGGGATAGATCAAGGATAGATAACGGCGGCGTAATGGCACGGACAGCGGGCGCCAATGGGGCGCCGGAATGGCGCCGGTCAGCCGCTCGCGGGGATGAACGGCGTTAATCTTAACGGCCGGTCCTTCGCCATCGTTCGCGAATTATCCCATCCACGAAGGAACCAAATCGGCGCTGTGAGCTTATCAACTTCTGGCCCCGCCAAATCAGCGTTAACGGCGGCCGTATTGTTGCCCGCTGCCAACCTCTCAGTTGCGTGCTGATGATCGCTCCGTCATATTCGCCGCGGGTTGGCTTTCTCGTTGTTGCCATGTGTCTCTGCTCCGGCAGACCCCGGGATGCTTTCAATACGTCTTCGCCAACACGTCATTCCTGAGTAAGCGAGTGGTTCGGCTGGGCTTCATTATCGGCTTCATCGCGCTGATCGGAGTTCTGCTCTCCGGTCTCGCAGCCTATCGCGTCCACGAACAGGAATTGGCGCTCGACGGCATCGCGCTGGCACGCGCCATCGACGTCCATGCCAGCCTGGTGCAGGACCGCCTGACCGAGCGCGAATTGCTCGCGCGCGTTGCATCCGGGTTGTTTCGTTCACCTTCAGTGGTCAGGGCCAACATGCTGCAGCCGCTGCGCTCGGCGATCTACGCCTTCAAGAGCGATTTCGTGATCGCGTCCTGGATTGCGCGGCTCAAGCCCAGCGATCTCGCCGCGGCGCAGGCGGAGCTGAAGAGCGCCGGGTTCACAAATCCGACGATCCGCGATTTCGACGACAAGCCGATCGACATCAAGACGGTCGACAAGCCGCTCGACGTCATGATGGATGTCGAGCCGCGCAGCGCGGACATGTTGGGCATTCCGGGCCGCGCCTTCGAGCGCCATTCGGTGATCGGGCCGATGCTGGCGCGGGCGGCGGCGACCGGGAAGCCGGTGGCGTCCGACCCGATCCCGATGCTGCGGCAGAACGGGCCGATCGGTCTCGTGCTGGCGTCTGCCATTTTCAAGGAAGGCACCACGGAGCCGGTCGGCTTCGTCGCCTTTTCCTACGAGCTGGCGCCGTTGATGCTGACCAATGACGACCGCTCGCTGTTCTCGGTGGTACTCAAGGACCCGGACGATGCTAGCGACGAATATGTCGCCAACGAGCAGGGCGCCGTCACGTTGCGGGCGGTGAAGCAGGGCGATCCGCTGCCGTCGGTGGTGCGTACCGTGACGTTCGGCGGCCGCGACTGGTCGCTCGGCTATTACTCCAAGAACAACGCCGTGCAGCGCGCGCAGCAGACGGCGATTGTCGTGGCGGCGATCGGCCTCGCGCTCACCGGCATCATCTGCGGCCTGTTCGGCTACGTCGCCTACAACAATCTGCGGCTCAGCCGGGAGATCCAGGTCCGCATCGGTTTCGAGCGGCGGTTGACCGCTGTGATCGACGAGCTCAACCACCGGGTCAAGAACATCCTGGCCGTGATCCAGTCGATCGTGACGCGCACGCTGCGCCATGGCTCCGACATGGACGTTTCGCGCGAACTCTTGATCGGCCGTATCCATGCGATGTCTAACGTGGTGACGCTGCTCAGCGAAAGCCAGTGGCAGGGCGTCAAGCTGCGCGGCCTGTTCGAATCGCGCGCCATCCCGCATGCCGACCGCATCGTGGTGAACGGCCCCGATATCGCGGTGAGCGCCCGCGCGGCGCAGTCGCTGTCGCTGTTGTTCTTCGAGCTGGCCTCGCATTCCGACGAGGGCCTGTCGCTGGTCGGCAAGCACCCGCATATCGTCGCCAACTGGGAAGTCACCGGCGAGGAGCCGGACACGACCTTCCACTTCCGCTGGGAAGAGTTCAACACCAGCTCGGCGACGCGGCGCGAGGACAGCGATTTTGGCCTGATCCTGCTCGACCGCGTCGCGCCGGAAGCGCTCGGCGGCAGCGCCAAGCGCTACTTCACCGACGTCAGCTACGTCTACGAGCTCACCGCGCCGATGGTCACCGTCGTTGACATGACCGAGCGCGACCGTACCGGAGAGATTTCCGCGCCGGTGCGGCCGCCGCGGTAGCAGTCTTCAACCTCTCCCCGCTTGCGGGGAGAGGTCGACGCGCTCTTGCGCGGCGGGTGAGGGGGTACAGGTCTCACGTCGTTCGGAGCTCGTGGAGAGAGCCCCTCACCCCAACCCTCTCCCCGTAAAGGACGGGAAGAGGGCGAAGGACTCGCCGGAACCCCATCAAGTCGCCACGCATTGACCCCGCATCAACGAACGATGGGAGGAGTTTACCATGGGACGTTATTTGCTGTTGTGGCTGCTGGGCGTGCCGATTCCGATTCTGGTCTTGATCTATGCCTTCGGCGGTTTGCATTGAACGGCCACGCATTCACTCATCACAGCAAAAGGGCGGCCGCATGGGCCGCCCTTTCGTTTCACTTCGACGACGTCATCAGCCGCCATTGCCGCCGATCACGGCGCGCACGGTTTCGTCGGGTCCGAAATCCTCGGCGCCTTCGACATAGAGCAGCGCGGAGAGCTTTGAGCGCGCGCGGTTGACGCGGCTCTTGATGGTGCCGACCGCGCAGCCGCAGATGGCGGCGGCGTCCTCGTAAGAAAAGCCGGAGGCGCCGACCAGGATGAGCGCTTCGCGCTGGTCCTGCGGCAGCTTGTCGAGCGCGGCGCGAAACTCCTCGAACTCCAGATGCGCGCCTTGCGACGGCTGGGTCTTCAAGGTTTTCGCGTAATTGCCCTCGGCGTCCTCCACCTCGCGCCGCCGCTTCCGGTAGTCGGAGCGAAACAGGTTGCGCAAAATGGTGAACAGCCACGCCGGCAGGTTCGAGCCGGGCTGGAACGAGTCGATATTGGCAATGGCGCGCAGCAACGTTTCCTGCACGAGGTCGTCCGCACGATCGCCATTGCCCGAGAGCGAGATCGCGAACGCGCGCAGGCTAGGCACCGACGCCAAAATGTCGTCGCGAAGGGAGTCTGTGAGAGGCATTAGTCCCTCCCGTCAGTTTTTGCTGTTTCGTCGATCTGGGCCGCCGCCGCCTCAGGCCCATCGAGTTTTCGAATCAGTTCGGCAAAGCGGTCCGGCACGCCCTGTCGGACCACGTCGTCATACATGGCGCGGAGCTGGTGGCCGATTCTGGATTGAATCTCGGCGTTAAGCCCGCCCTGCTTCTTTACTTCCTTCATGGTCTGATCCACGCTTCCCCGAGAGTTAATTCTCTGTGGTTTCAAGAGGTTACCTCGAAATTGGGCCTTGGCCGCCGAGTTGTTAGGTCAAGGCTAATGCGAATAGTTGCGGAAGGTTCCGAATTCCCGGAACTATTTTGGAACTTTTTTGCCCCCCGGGAGTAGTCGGGGGCACAGGGGAACCAGGGTCCCCCCACGCAACTAAAATTGACGCCCAAAACGGGCGTATCTGGTTACGTCCGCCCGGCTGCGACCCTAAGTATGGCCAAGGATACGGCCTAAAGATAAGGATGGTATGGGGATGTCCCGATCACAGCTCGTTGCTGAACATCTGCCGCTGTTGCGGCGCTATGCCCGTGCGCTGACCGGAAACCAGGCCTCGGGCGATGCCTATGTGGCCGCCATGCTGGAGGCCCTGCTGCAGGATGCCTCGTTGCTGGATGAACGGTACGGCCCGCGCGCCGGACTGTTCAAGCTGTTCACCCAGATCTGGAATTCGGTCTCGCTCAACGACAACCCCGACGTCGCGACGCTGGCGCTGCCGCCGGAGCGGAGACTGTCAAACATCACGCCGCTGCCGCGCCAGGCCTTCCTCCTGCTCTCGCTCGAAGGTTTCTCCGAGGAGGAGGTGGCGTTCATTCTCAATACCGATATCGCCGAGACGCGCCGCCTGACCGATCTGGCGGGCCGCGAAATGGCGGCGGAAATCGCCACCGATGTCCTGATCATCGAGGACGAGACCTTCATCGCGATGGACCTCGAAAGCCTCGTGAAGAATCTCGGCCACAACGTGATCGGGGTCGCGCGCACCCATGCCGATGCGGTGGCGCTGGCCAAGAACAAGAAGCCCGGCCTGATCCTCGCCGACATCCAGCTCGCCGACGGTTCGTCGGGCCTCGACGCCGTCAACGAGTTGCTGCGCGTGTTCGAGGTGCCGGTGGTGTTCATCACCGCCTATCCCGAGCGCTTCCTGACCGGCGAGCGGCCCGAGCCGGCGTTCCTGATCTCAAAGCCGTTCCAGCCTGCAATGGTCTCGGCGGTGGCGAGCCAGGCGCTGTTCTTCCAGCGCAACTCGCGCAACCGCGCGCCGCGCGCGGCGACCGGCTGATCGAAGTACGGTAGCGTAAGTTTTGACCTGATCCGGCGCGCCCCACTGCGCGCCGGATTTTTCTTGTCGTGGCCCTTCTTGTCGTAGCCCTTTGTGGTCGACGCCGCGTCAATTCCGGTCGTCGGATTTGTTTTCGCACCTGGATGGAACGCCGTTGCAACGGCCCGCGCCTAAACCTTCGTATAGCTCGGTCGATCCGTTTCGATACCGGCGATTTACTTCCGTACAATTGAGCGCGACGCACAGCGGTCGTAGCATCAGCCTGTCGAGGCAGGCTGCGTATTGTCCAATTGCTCGGCGCATCGTCGGTTCCTGCTCCCGGTAGCCGGCGCCGCCCGCCTCGACACTTCGGTTATTTTGGTATCACCTTGCCTGCGGGCAAAGTTTGTAGTCGGCCTGCATATTCCTGAACGAGAGGACAGTCCCGGATGTTGCCCTCTACCAGAATTGCGCTCTTTATTGATGGTGCCAATCTGTACTCCACCGCCAGGGCGCTCGGCTTTGATGTCGACTACAAGCGCCTGCTTAAAGAATTCCAGGACCGCGGCGCGCTATTGCGGGCGTTCTATTACACGACCCTCATCGAGGATCAGGAATTTGTCTCGCTTCGTCCCCTGATCGATTGGCTCGACTATAACGGATATACCGCCGTCACCAAGCTCACGAAGGAATATGTCGACGCCGGCGGTCGCCGCAGGGTGAAGGGCAGCATGAATATCGAGCTCGCCGTCCATGCGATGGAGCTCGCCGATCATGTCGATGCGATGTTTCTGTTTTCGGGCGACGGTGACTTCCGGCCGCTACTGGAGGCCGTGCAGCGTCGCGGCGTGCATGTCACTGTCGTCTCCACCCTGGCCAGCCAGCCACCGATGGTCGCAGACGAGCTGCGGCGTCAGGCCGACGCTTTCCTCGATCTTGCGGAATTGAAGCTGAAGATCGGGCGCGATCCGTCGGAGCGCCCGGTGCGCGACATCCGCCAGCAATCGCCGCAGTTCCTGCGTGCGACGGCCAACGCAAACGGGATTGCGAAATGACCCTGTTGGTCCGTGGTTGCGCCAGATGCGCGCATTCTGTGATCCAGTTCACGTCGTGTTCGGGCGGATTGCGGTATTATCATCGTGACATTGGACGACGCCTTGGGACGGGCGATCTGAGTTCGAGGCCAGGCACCTCCCCCTGGCTCGGGCCACCAGCCCTGATTTGAAAGCTGGTTGGACTAATCCGGCGCGTCCCACCTAGCGCGCCGGATTTTTTTGCGCGTGAAAAGGCCCGACGCTTGCTGCCGCCTGAGATGCGTCGCATTGCGGGTTGAATTGCGCATGCCCCGCGCATAGGCTCGCCGGAACAATAACAACCGGAAACGCCCATTCTCCGATGCAGCCCGCCGAGCGGCCTTTCCCCTACCGCCGGGGCCTGATCATCGTTGCGACCATGGCGACCGCCTATGTCGCCAGCCATTTTTTCCGCGCTTCCAACGTCACCATCGGCCTCGATCTGATGCGCGATCTTTCGATCGGGCCGGAGGCGCTGGGAGCGCTGACCGGTGCCTTCTTCTTCGGCTTTGCCGCGATGCAGATTCCCTGCGGCTTTTTCTTCGACCGCTTCGGGCCGCGCTACACCGTGGTCGGCATGCTGATCGTCGCCAGCCTCGGCGGCGCGCTGTTCACGCTGGCGCCGGGCTGGCCCGCGCTGCTGACCGGGCGGATGCTGATGGGCGCCGGCTGCGGCGTGATGCTGATCGGCAGCATGGTGGTGATCTCGCGCTGGTTTCCGCCGGACCGCTTCTCGACGCTGACCGCCATCGTGCTGTCGATCGGCCTGCTCGGCAATCTCGCCGCCACCACGCCGCTGGCCTGGGCGGCGCAGGCGATCGGCTGGCGGCCGGTATTCGGCGCCGTCGTCATCTTCACGGCGCTGGCGACGGTCGCGATCTTCCTCGTGGTGCGCGATGCGCCGCCCGGCCATCCCTTTCTGTCCCGCAAGGCCGAGCCGCCCAGCGAGATGCTCCGCGGCCTCCTCGAGGTGCTGCGCAACCCGCGTCTCAAGCCGATCCTGGCGCTGAACTTCTGCAACTATGCCTGCACCTTCACCGTGCAGGGCCTGTGGGGCGGGCCGTTCCTGCGCGAGGTGCATGGGTTGAGCCCGATCGCGGCGGGCAACGTGCTGTTCGTCGCGGTCATCGCCTATCAATGCGGCATGCTCGCCTTCGGCCCGCTCGACCGCCGGCTCGACACCCGCAAGGGCATCGCGATCGGCGGCACGCTGGTGATAACAGCGCTACTCGCGGTCCTCGCGCTGTTCTCGCATCCGCCCGCCTGGCTGCCGATATCAGTGATCATCGCCATGGGCTTCTTCTCGGCCTCCAGCACCATGGTGATGACGCACGGCCGCGGCATCTTCCCGGACCGGCTGATCGGCCGCGGCATTTCGACGATGAACACGGCTGTGATGCTCGGCGTCGCCTGCATGCAGACGCTGTCCGGCATCATCGTCGGCGCGTTCGAACCGCTCGCCGGCGGCGCGCGCACCGAAGAGGCCTACCGCGCGCTGTTCGGCGCGCTGACGCTGGTGCTCCTCGCGGCGGTCGCGATCTACAGCCGCTCACAGGACGTCAAGCCGAGCGAGGAGATGAAGGCGCGGCAAATGGCGTAGCGGCGCGGATGGGACGACGCCGGCCTTGCCTTTGTTCCCGCGCGCCGCGGGAACAGGAACACCACGACGGATCGTGCGTTGCCCGACATGGCCTCATTGAACATTGCAAAGCCGCTCGCGCGCGCGATCAACATCTATCGCTCCATGACCAGGCATGAGCTGGACATGCAGACGCAGCGCGATCTCGCGCGGCATATCAAGAAGGTTGCGGAGCAGGGAACGCAGGATCCCGGCCGCCTGACCGTGCACGGCCTCAGCTATCTGCGGGCACGCGAGCGGCAGTCAAAGGAACGAAAAGAGTAGGCGCGGCCCGAGAGAGCCTCCTGCACAAGCGCGGTCACCCCGCCAGCCGCGACAAGCCTTCCCAATCGAACGCAACGCCATGTCCGGGCCGCGCCGGCGCAAGCGCCATGCCCTGATCGAGCACCAGCGGGTGCGCGATATAGCGATCGAGGCCAAATCCATGCGCCTCCAGATAGGAGCGGTTCGGGCAGGCCGCGAGCAGGTGCACGGTGACGTCATGCGCGCCGTGGCTGGTCACCGGCAGATTGAACGCTTCGGCCAGCCGCGCGATCTTCATGAAAACCGTGACGCCGCCGCAATTGGTGACGTCGGGCTCCGGATAGGACACCGCGCCGGCGGCGATGTAGTTCTTGAACTCCCACAGCGAGCGCAGGTTTTCGCCGGCCGCGATCGGAACGCCGCCGGCGGCCATGATGCGGGCATGGCCGGCGATATCGTCGGGGATGATCGGCTCTTCGAGCCAGGTCAGATCATAGGGCTGGAAGGCGCGGGCGGCGCGGATCGCTTCCTCGACCGTCCATTTCATGTTGGCATCGACCATCAGCGGAAAGCCGTCGCCGAGATGCTTTCGCATCGCCTGCACCCGCGCGACGTCGGAGGCGAGATCGGGGCGGCCGGCCTTCATCTTGATCGCGCGAAAGCCCTTGGCGAGATTATCGTCGGTCTGCTTCAACAGGTCGGTAACGGAGAGATCGAGGTCGATGCCGCCGGCATAGCAGGGCACGCGACCGTCGAAGCCGCCGAGCAGGCGGTACAGCGGCAGATTGGCGCGGCGCGCCTTCAGGTCCCACAGCGCGATGTCGAGCGCCGACTGCGCCAGCACCGGCGGTCCGCCGCGCCCGCCATAATGCAGGCCCCACCACACCTGATGCCAGATCGCTTCGGTATCGTCGGCCTCGCGGCCCTCGATCATATCAGGAATTTCCCGCCGCAGGATATCGGCCACCGCGCCGCCGTTGCGGCCGACCGTATAGGTATAGCCGACGCCCTCGGCGCCGTCGGCATCGTGGAGCCGAACGGTAATCAGCTCGAATGCGCTGATCTCGCCATGCGTGCTGTCGGAAAGGGTGACGGTGAGGGGGATCCGGTACAGTCCGGTTTCGATTTTTTTGATAGGGGCCATTGTGCTTCCACCCGCGTTTTCTTGTTGGGAGGCAGGCTAGCAGCGTCGCAGGCTGCTTCACAACCGGCTCAGGCGGCGGCGCAGTTGCGCGTCGGTCTCGCCGGCCAGATCGAGCAGGCCGAGATAGGGATCGCCGGGTATTCCAAGCACGGCCGCAAAGGCCGGCTCCGTCTTGACGCCCTGCGATCTTTGCCGGGCGACAGCTTTCCTCAGGCGACCGTCGTCGAGCACCAGCAGCCGCCTTTCGATCTCGAAATGCAGCCAGCCCCGCTGCTGATCGACCGGACGATGGTCGCCGAACACCTCGAAGGACCAGCCGCCCCATTCGAAACGCGCGATCAGCGGTCGTTCTTGAGCGAGCCACTGATAGAGCGCAAAGCCATCGCAGCACCGGTAGTGCGCCCAGATCGCCTCTGCCAAAACGGTCGGCTCGGAGGCGTGGCAAACGATATCGACGTCGCTTCCTGGAACGGAAAGCCCGAGCGGCAGCGTTCCGACCACTCTCGGATCGAACGCGCGCAGAACGTCCAGCACAGCGGAGCTGAGGATCGCAGCTTGGTAGTCCATGAAAGTGTAACGAGACTGCTGCGCAGAGAACGTCGGGCAGGGTCTGCCGGTTGGAGATCTTCGATGATCTCAATACGCACAAACAGCAGAACGCACAAAAAAAAGCAGGGCGCGACCGGCATCACCACGGTCGCGCCCTACGTCGCCGGTCAATGGGGCAGGGGGAATAACCGGCTGCCGAGATGACTCCGAGGCCCCCGATTTCGTTCCGGCGGTTTCGAAATATTTTTCGTACACGGTTAAGTGATCGAGAAGCGCCGGACCCCCTGCGGCTCGGATCGGGTTGTCGTCTCGTCGCCATTGGGGCGCGGGACAGAAGGTCATGTCACAGATTTTCAAAGTATTTTTTGGTTTTCTCGCCGGTTCCGCAACGCTCGGCGCGGTTCAACTGGCCTCGGGTCATGATCTCGCTGGCCTTCGGCAGCTTGCCGGAACCTCGCCTCACTCGGATGTCAATCGCACCAGCAAGGCTGATCGCAGCGCGCTCAAAGCCGCTTCCAACCAGACCGAGACGATTACGATCCGCGCCGTCGGCCTCGACGACACGTCGGTGGTCGTCCGTGTTCCCGTGGTCAAGGAAGAGGCGCGGAACCGCCCCGCGCCGCCGGCCAAGCCCGAGGGATCTAAGGAAGGATCTAAGCCCGGCGCATCGAAGACGACGATCGCCTGCGAGCCGCCGGTCAGCGTGCTCACCGAAATCGCCAAGCTGCTCCAGCCCGGCCGCTGTGTGACGTGATCGGCTGACGCGCAATGGGTGCCTTAGGGTGGGCAAAGGAGCGCAAGAGACGTGCCCACCATCCATCACCGATCGTGCTGTTTGATGGTGGGCACGCTGTCGCTTTGCCCACCCTACGCACCGTCAATGTGACTGCCCGACGGGCAACTCACTTCCGATTTTCGGAAGTCGCGTCAAGCTAATAATTTCTGAAAACCAGAAATATTCCGCTTCCGTTTTTACCCAAATCAGCGGCATAAGATCGGCCGTCTCACCGCGAGATGAGGGGCGTTGGCCATCGTCACTGACGCGCGGCGAGATGCGATGGACGCCAAGGCCGTAACTGACGAGTCTGGCTGAGGCGTACGGTCAAGTTGTGTGGTTCTGGCGCCGTGGTGCTGGCGTTAAGTCCGCTGGGAAGCGAAAGCATCCCAGGGACGACGGAGGCAAAAGAGCCGTTCTCCGGGAAGAGCACGAAGTAAGCCGTAAAGCCATTGCGCAGGGAAGGCCGGGATGCTTCCGCCGAACCTGTATGCTCGTGTGCATCTCTTGCCTATGCGCAAACAGCACGCGAGACCGCGGGTGCGGCGCGCACCCGGTCTTCCCTGTGCCCTCTGATTGGAGAGGGCGGAAAGTTTCAGCAAACCTCGGGCAAATCATGTCGCGAGATCGCCGCCTCATATTCCGTTGTCGTCCCCGCGAAGGCGGGGATCCAGTATCCCAGAGACGCCAATGATTGAACCGATAAGCCGCGGCGTACTGGATCCTCCACCTGCGCGGAGGATGACAGCGGTGTGTGGTGCTACTTTTAGTTACTCCGCCGGCGCTTCGTTGCTGCTCGCATTGGCGCGGCTCGCCAAAAACCCCAGCGCGAGGCCGCCGATGGCGAGGATCGGGATCAGCCGCTTGATGCCGACGGCGCGGATCACCTGGAGGCCGACGGCAACCATCGCGGGGTCGGACAGCATGGTCTGCGCGGTCGATTTGGCGGCCTTGGCTGCCTGCTCCGCGCGCGCTTCGATCTGCCGCTTGCGCATCATGTAGCAGCCGGCGGCGATCATGGCGACGACAAAGAAGATCGCAGCGCCGGTGAGGCAGGCCTGCACAGGGCCGTAGTTCTGCAACACGAACACGAAAGCCGCTGCGCACAGAAAGGCGGTCGTGACCAGCAGCGCCATCGCCGCCGCTGCTGCCAGCGACGTCAGCCGCAGCGCGCTGCCTGCCGAATCCTTGAAATCATCGATGAACCGTTGAAGCATGATCCGGCCTCGATCTGAAAACGACGCCACCGAAACAAATGACACCGCGCGCCGCAACGTCGCCGCGGCCGGCGCGCACCGTGAACGATTCTCGGCGCCGAAAATGCCGGCGCTACATCTACCTGCGCCAAAGCTATCTTCGCCAAAACTATCTTCGCCACGTCACGCCGATCAGGAAGCCGAGGCCGAGCGCAAGGCCGACGGTCGCCAGCGGGCGCTGCGTGATGACGTCCTCCAGCGTCTCCTCGATCGAAGAGGCCGCGTTCTGCGCAGCATCCATCATCGCACTGCCGCGCTCGGACATGTCGTCGACCGCAGCTTCGGCGTTGGCGCGGGCCTCGTTGTAGCCGCGCCGGGCCTGCTTGCTGGCGGTGCCGGCAAAACTGTTCAGCGCATCGGTGATCTGCTCGGTCAGGGCTGCGATATCGTTTTTCACGGCAGTGACTTCCTTTTGCAGGCGTTCAGAGGTCGCTTTGTCCGTCAGATTCTTGAAGGCGGCGTCAGACATCGAAAGCTCCCGGTTACCGAATTCAGCTCTGGAACAAACGCCTCGCGGAACGGGAAGTTCCTTGAACTAGCCCTCCGGCAGTTGCGGGGCATCTGGAGGCATCAGGTGCTCCTTCACGATCAGCGCAACGATCAGAAGCGGCGAGGACAGGAACGCGCCCATCGGTCCCCACAGCCAGGTCCAGAACGCCAGCGCCAGGAACACGGCGAGCGCGTTCAAGGCCAGGCGGCGTCCGACGATCGTCGGCGTCAGGAAATGGCCTTCCATGAACGTCATGCACGCAAAGATCGCCGATGCCAAAAGGCCGCCGCTCAGGGTCGGGAACGAGACGACACCGACCACCACCAGCACCGCGAACATCGCGACGGGACCGATGATCGGAATGTAGTTGAGGATTGCGGCGAGCGCGCCGAGGCCGGCCGGATTGGGCATGCCCGTGACGGCGCAGATCAGACCGGTGGCGATGCCGACCCCGATATTGATCGTGGTCACGACCAGAAGGTAGTTGCCGAGATGATCCTCGATCTCGTTGAGGATCCGCAGCGTCCGCAGCCGCCATTCGCGCTCGCCGAAATTCATGATCATGGCCCGCCGCAGGTCGCGCCAGCTCGCGATGAACAGGATCAGGGTGACGACGAAGAGCAGGAATTCGGTGAAGGTCGGTGACAGGAATTCCAGCGTCGGCTGCACCCAGTCGATCTTCGGCAGATGCAATGTCGTCAGCGTGCCGGGGCCGCCGATCATGCTCTGAAGTTCCTGCCATAGCGCCAGCGGCCGGTCGAACACGTGCAGCTTGTCCTTCAGCATGGCGCCCAGTTCGGGGAGCTTGCCGCTCCATTCCACCGCGGGCGAAGCGATCAAGCCCACCATGAACGCGGCACCGGCGCCGGCAGCGGTGACGATCAGGACAGCTGCGAGCGCGCGCGGAATGCGCAACCGCTCCAGAAGACTTGCGGCCGGCGACAGCATGGTGCCGACGATGAAGGCCATGGTGATCGGCAGAAAGAATGCCTTCGCCAGATAGAGGCCGGTGACAATGCAGATGATCAGGAGGCCGACGAGGCAGATCGCCACCACTTCCTGGCGGCGGATGATCGGGGGCAGCTCGAGCTTGCTCTCGACGACCGGCGTGCCTTCGCCTTCATGGGCAAGCTGGCGCTCGCTCGGCAGATGCTTGGGCGGCGGGGATTTGGCGGCCAAAGACTTGGCGGGCGCAGGCTTGGCAGGCGAAGGCTTAGGGGGAGTGACGCTCACAATGGTTTTCCCTCGCCCGAAGCCGGCGATGACACAGCAAAGGCGACGTCGCGAAACGGACTGCAGGCATAACGGAGTGAGGCCACGCAGGTTCCATCGCGCAAGCGTGAGTGATGTGACGCTTGACGTGAAGCTCCCCGCCATAGGTCGTACGGAACCGCAACGGTCGAGTGGCGTTTGTTGGGCAGAGTATCGCAAGATGCACATCCCACGGGGCAGTCCCATGACACAGTCCTACGCTCGCCGACTTTTGTCGCGCGTCGCAAGCGCGCTCGTCCTCATCAGCGCCGCGTTGCTGCTACCATTAACGGTATCGAGTGCCGCGACCGCGCAGACGTTCGGCTATGCTTCCACCCAACCGAACGGCTATCCCGCCGACGAGGTGATCGGCACGGATGAAGGCGCAACGCCTGAGCGGCTGCGCCGCGCCGTCGTCGCCTTCGGGACCAACGAGGCGCCCGGCACCATCATCATCGATACCGGCAACACCACGCTCTACTACGTGCTCGGCCAGGGCCGGGCCATCAGGTACGGGGTCGGCGTCGGCCGCGAGGGCTTTACCTGGTCCGGCGTGCAGACCATCAGCCGCAAGGCGGAATGGCCGGATTGGCATCCGCCGGCCGAGATGATCGCGCGCCAGCCCTATCTGCCGCGCTTCATGGCCGGCGGTCCCGGCAATCCGCTCGGCGCCCGCGCGATGTATCTCGGTACCAGCCAATACCGCATCCACGGCACCAACGATCCCTCGACGATCGGAAAATTCGTCTCGTCTGGCTGCATCCGACTGACCAATGAGGACGTTATCGATCTGTTCAACCGTGTCGAGGTCGGCACCAAGGTGGTGGTGCTGCCGAAGAATGCGCCGGTGATGGCGCGCGGCGGGGAGGGCAGGACGATTCATCCGGCCAGGACGGCGCCGCGTCCGGCCGTGGCCACATCCTCCGGCCGCCAGGCGATGAACCTTCTGGCGCCGCAGGTAGCTGAATGAAGGCGCTCTGTTGCGCAACGGGAGAAGCTTGATGCGATCTGGAAAACTGGCAGCCTGGGGGATCGCCGCGCTGCTATGCGCGTCCGTGCTGGCGCCTGCCGCGCAGGCACAGGACTTCTTCTCGCAGCTGTTCGGCGGCTTCAATCGTCCGCGCCACCAGCCCTACATCCAGATGCCGTTCGCCGACGATGGCCAGGTCGCCGCGCCGCGCAGCGAGGGGCGTGGCCGCAGCTACGGCGGCGGCCAGGCCTATTGCGTGCGAACCTGCGATGGCCGCTACTTCCCGATCACCGCCTCGGATAACGCCAGCCGTGCTGCCTCCTGCAGCAAGCTCTGCCCGGCGAGCGAAACGAAGGTGTACTACGGCGGCAGTATCGACGACGCGACCGCCGAGAACGGAAAATCCTATTCGGACCTGCCGAACGCGTTCAAATACCGCAACGAGCTCGTCAGCGGATGCACCTGCAACGGCAAGGACGCGGTCGGGCTGGCGCAGGTCAAGATCGAGGACGACCCGACGCTGAAGAAGGGCGACATCGTCGCCGGCGAAAAAGGGCTTCTGGTCGCCGGCCGCAGCGCCGATAAGCGCGGCGCCGAACTGAATTTCTCGCCGGCTTCCGAAAAGCTCCGCGCCAAATACGGCCGCGCACCCGTGGTGGCGCAGGAGTGAAAGAATTACTCTCTCTCTCCCGCTTGCGGGGGAGGGCATAACGGATGCTTGAAGTTGGCAACCTCGCAGGGCGACTAAGCCGCCCGGATCTTGCCGAGGAACGTCGTGACCTGGCTGCCGAGCTGCCGGCTCTGCGTCTCCAGCGTCTGCGAAGCCTGCTTCACATCCTCGGCAGCGGCTGCGGCAGCATCCGCATCGGCCTTCACGCCGTTGATGTTTTCGGACACGTTCTTGGTGCCCTGCGCCGCAAACTGCGTCGAGCGCGTGATCTCCTGGGTAGCGGCGCCTTGCTGCTGCACGGCGGCGGCAATCGCGGTGGCGACCTCGTTGACCTCGCCGATGATGCTGCCGATGCCCTTGATGGCGTCGATCGCTTCGCCGGCGACGCGCTGGATGTCGGAGATCTGCTCGGAGATCTCCTCGGTCGCCTTCGCGGTCTGGCTCGCCAGCGACTTGACCTCGGAGGCGACCACCGCAAAGCCGCGGCCGGCCTCGCCGGCGCGGGCGGCCTCGATGGTGGCGTTGAGTGCCAGCAGGTTGGTCTGGGCGGCGATGGTGTTGATCAGGCCGACCACTTCGCCGATCCGGCCCGCCGACTGGGCAAGGCCCTGGACGGTGCCGTCGGTGTTGCGCGCCTGGCCAACCGCGCGGCTGGCGATTTCGGCCGCATGCGCGGCCTGCTGGCTGATATCGTTGATCGAGGCGCTGAGCTCCTCGGATGCGGCGGCGACCGTCTCGACGCTCATCGAGGCCTCGCCGGAGGCCTTCTCGGCGACCTGGACGCGCTCATTGGTCTGGCGCGAGATGGTCGACAGCCCGGAGGAGGTGGTCCGCATCTGGCCGGACGCATCGCCGAGCTGGCTGAGGGTTTCGCGCACCGTGCCTTCGAACTCACCGACATAGCTCTCGATCGCCTGCTGGCGCGCCATGGCGGCGGCGTTGCGCTCGCGCTCCTGCGACTCGATGCGGGCCTTGTCGGTAGCTTGCTGCTTGAAGGTCTCGAGCGCACCGGCCAGCGCGCCGATTTCGTCATGGCGCGCGGCGTAGCCGGTATCGACCTGGAGATCGCCGGCCGCGACCTTGAGCATGGCATCGCGCATGGTGTGGAGCGGCTTGATCGCACGGCGGGTGACGATCGTCATGGCGCCGAACGCCAGCGCGAGCGCGCCGGTCAGCAACACGAGCTGCATCATCAGGGAGCGCTGGGCCGCGGTGTAGAGGTGCGCAGCGTGGTCCTTGGCGGCGTCGAGCGCGGCTTCGGCCACGTTGACGGCGGCGGAGAGGCGACCCACGGTGACCGGGGTCCACTGGTTGGCGGTCAGTTCCGGCTTTCCGCCGTCCGCGATCTGCGTCAGCAGCCGGTCGCGCAGGCTGAGATAGGACGGCTCGAAATAGGCGGTCTTAGTCGCCGCGATCGCGCTCGAAATCGGCGCCGGCAGTTGCATGCCCGATGCGGTCAGCCCCAGCGCGCTCCAGGCGGCGTCGATGCCACCGACATATTTGGTGTAGGCAAGCCGCGCCTCCGGCGCGACCTTGCCGGCGCTGAGCCCGGTCGAGACGATCAGCGAGGCTTCGCCGGCGGTGTTGCGCAACAGCCAGGCGATCTGCTTGATCGCCAGCAGCTGGTCGATGGTTGCATCCTGATGATTGACGGCGGCGGCCAACGCGCCGGAAAGCCTTTCGAGCACATCAAGCATTCCGTTCGCCGCGTCCATGTAATCCTTGGCGAGCGTCGGGCGGCGGGAAGCCTTCGGCTTGGCTACGGCCTCCCAAAACTCCTTCTGCAGCGTGATCATCGTCTTGTAGATGCGGTCGAATTCCGGCACCAGCGTCTGGGCTTGCGCGAACTCGAGGCCATTGAGCAGGCCGAGCGCGTTGCCCATCGCGGGCATCTCGGTGTCGCGGATGTTGCGCAGGTATTTTTCGATCTCGGCGTCCATCGGCGCATCGGAGTTCAAGAGGCGATTAGTCGTCGAGCGGTCGGTGCGCAGATTGTGCATCGCCTTGAAGATGTTGGCGGAGGCGTCGGCGATCACGGCGATGCGGCTCGCCGCCTGTAGGCGGCCCAGGAGTCCCAGGCATTGAGCGAAAATCCGACCACCACGCAGAACGACGTGACGAGAATGACGATTTTCAGCAGCGCGGATACGGTCAGACGGTTCAACATGATGCTCTCCCCCAAGATGCGCGGTCATTTGGCGGGAAAAGCGTAAATACTTATCGAGGCGGGAACCGCGTAGTATTACGGGATTCGTTTGAAATGATTGGCTTTTTCCGAGCGAGCTGAAGTTCCTTGGGCGGGAACCGGCGGCGGGCGTTCACGTTAACAAATCACTACCGGCGAATTTCCAGTGCAAATGCCCAAGGGGGACCCGCATGCTCGTCAGCATACTCATCACGTTTCTGGTCGTTATCCTCGTCCTCTACCTTATCAACCTCCTGCCGCTCGATGGCCGCGCCAAACAGATCGCGCGTGTCGTGGTGATCATTCTCGGCGTGATTTCGCTGCTGAGATATATCTCGGTGTAGTCCGGCTGCGGCCCGGCGTCGCCGCGCCCAATGGCGACGCGGAGCCGTAACGAAAAAGAGCCCCGGCGTTCGACCGGGGCTTTCGCTTGCTTGTCATTTCAAGGTGCCGAACCAGTCATCCACGTCCTTGCGGATCTGGTCCTTGGCGAAGCCGTAGCGCTCCTGCAGCTTGCCTTCGAGCTGGTCGCGGCGGCCCTCGATGACGTTGAGATCGTCATCGGTGAGCTTGCCCCATTTCTCCTTTGCGGAGCCCTTGAACTGCTTCCAGTTACCTTGAACCCTGTTCCAGTCCATCGCCATCTCCTTCAATGTTGGGATGACGATCAACGGCTAGAAAGCTCAAGCGTTCCTGGCCGGCCAATGCGGCATCGTGGCCGGTGGACCCCGTAATCCAGACGTCGCCATCGATCTATTTCCAACTCGCGCCAGCAATTCCCAGCACGAAGATCTGGATGATCGACAGGCCATTGGCGCCGATCTTGACGTTCCGGAACGCGGTCAAAAGGTTGATCGCACGATCGCTGATGGTGGCGGGCTGGGACATCATCATGACGATCAGGCAGCCCTCGACAAAATCAGCAAGGACGTAGACTGCCGGGAAGATAAACCATGTCCACGACGGCAACTTCGCCAACGTAGAGGACGGCGCGACGCCGGATGCAAAAAAGTTTGCGGCCAGCGCCAGGAACGCGCCGAGAACCGCGAGGTAGAGGAAGTCCAATGGCATCACCTGCCACGCATAGGCCTGAGCTGCCGCTGGATTCTTGCTGACCCATGCCAGCAAATTGCCGGCGTCTACGACCTTGTGCGGTTCGTTGGCATTGCGTGCCTCGCCGTCGTCAGGCGGTATGGTCGGTGTTACCAGAAAGGCCCGCTCGAGGAATCGGTCCGCAACGGGCCGATGGCCTGGCGCAACGCCAGAAACAACGAAGGGAAGGGCGATGGCCGCCGTCGCCAGCAAGATGATCGCTTTCATCGTGACCTCTCAGTTCGGCTGCCGGGCGCGCTGCACGCTGATCGTGGCCTTGCCGGAATTGTCTTGGTGGAAGTAGTTGCGTTTCCCGGGCCAAACCAAAACAGCTTCGTTGACGTACAGGAACAACTCTCCACTGCTCTTGGGAATGATCTGAACGTCGAGCCGGTTGGTCCGGGTATCGTCGTCGGGTTCGAGCACGCGCTCGTCACTTCCGATCGATCCGACGCGGGCGATGACCTTGAACGGCTCCACGAACAGGTGCCGCTTGAGCGGCCACTTGATCGCTTCCTTCAGCTTGGCGATGAAGCCTGGATTCAACCTGCCGCGAGTGCTGACAATGGTGCCGTCGCCGTCGCGCCAGGCGTGTTCCCTGTCTTTCGGATCGGGGGGCGTCACCATGATGCTGTATTTCTGACCCTGCTCGAGCCAGATGCCCGTCGCGTGGCAGACCTCGCTGATATCCAGCTGCCTCAGCTTTTCGCCGACCGGACCGATTTCGCAGGTGAAGGGACAGGTTGCGACGCTGGCAATTCGCGTTGACGGCGGCTTGCCCGGCTCGGGCGAAGCGGACGCACGGCAGACCGGCATGTCGTAACGGCAGCTGGCCCTGGTGTCATCGCAGCCAGCCTTGCGCATGGGCTCGCAGACCGGCTGGCCCTCCCCGCAAAACACGTCGCGGCCGTTGCTGCATTTCGGCGGCTCACCCGGTTTCGAGCAGGAGGCAATCCCCGGAGAGATGCAGGCATCGAGGCCCTGATTTGCGACCCTGCCGCGGGCCATGGCCGCGGTGATGTTGTCACTCTGACGGCAGATGCGACCACCGGCCTCTTCGATGCTGAAGACGAGATGGCTGCCAAACAAAACGGCCAGCGTCAGGAACGAGGCTGCGAACACGAATGGCAAGATGATGAGCTTCAGGCTGCGAACCGCCGTTCGGTACGGTCGCCAGGTGCGCAGGTGATGAACCAGATTGCTCGGTGTGAAGAGCGCCAGCCAGGTGGCGATCATGATAGTGGCGACCGAGAAGCTCATATGCGCCGCTAGAAATTGCGCGACGCTCCTGGGCGGACGCAGCCAGGCCGGCAGATGGGCGTGCCCAAGAAAGTAGACAATGAGAGCAAGACTGAGGATGCCATAGGCAATGCCCAATTTCGAAGGGGCCGCAGCTGGCGCGGAGCGCCAGACGCGCTCCATCCTGTCCTCGATCCGCTTTCCGAGGCGGACCCCGAGCCAGATCAGCAAGACAACGAAGAATCCCAGCACCAGGAAATGACTGGGATCGCGCGCATAGGCGTCGATCCACAGCGCGAGGCCCCCCGGCAGGACGTGGCCAAGCGCCCGGATGGCTCCGGAGACCAGGCTGAGTGGGCTGGTGAACTCGCCGGAGCGGGGAATAATGCGCGACAGCGGATAGATAGCGAGATAGAGCGAAGCAAATACGGTGATGAAATAGATCAGACGTCGCCGCCAGACATCATTCCAGATCTGCTCCTGCATGTCGCATCGCGCCGCCGCCTGGGCCTGGCTCTCCAGATTTGCCTGCGGCTGAATGCCGGTATCGGTGAGCAGGTCATAGTGCTGCGGTATGCCGATCGGCGCATAGCGGTGCGCGCCCTTCTGCGCTCGGACGATCGCCGTCTCGTGAATGGTGGGCGCGTTGTTGTTGACGCGATCGCCTTCACGCCAGGAAAACCTCATGTGACTGAGGTCCGCGATCCTTCGCGGCCCGTAACGATAATAACCGCCGAGTCCGTTGCGCGAGTCGTACAGCCGGCCGTCCTTATCACGACGCCATTCGGCATAGGCCATCATGTCGGGGTCGGGATTGGTCGGCTGGTTGGGGATCGTCTTGAACTGCAGGCCGAGCGCCTGGGCCTCTTTCATGATCCAGTAGAGCGGAATGTAGGCGAGCGAATCGTCGGGATAGCCGCCCCCGACGTTGGAGTGAACGCCGGCGAACCATACCTGGCTTAGACGATCGCGAGGCACGCCCTGCTCGTTCCAGAGCACAGGATGGAAGGTTGTCCGCTCGTCGTCGAGCGAAAGGGCGTGACAGGCCCGCTGGATTCGCGTGTCAAAATTTCGATTGGGCAGCTCGAGCGGCCAGATATATTGGCTGACGCCCCGCGCCATCTCATCGATCGGTAATCCGTATGCAGCAACGGTATCCCAGACGCCTATGAAGTCGATGCGTTCAACAGGCCGATTCCGGGTGTTGTTGTAGCGTTTGCCCAATAAATAGAGGGCCGCATCCCGAAGCTTCCGGAATGGCCACTCGAAGCGCAGGAACGTATGGAAGCGCTCGGCGCGATAGGCCCGGTAGGCCATTGCGGCCTGTTCGTAAAGTTCGGCTTTGGTCGCTCCAGTCACCAGCCCCTGATTCAGAACCAGGCCGACGACGACGCGCATGGTGAAAGCGCCCCGGCTGAATCCGAAGCCGAATATCTGATCGCCCGGCTCGTAGTTGGCGCAAAGGAATCTGTAGATATCGAGAACGTTGCGCTTCAGGCCCCATCCGAAAACGCCGCCGAGGATCGCGAGCGGCTTGAAAGAAGAGGTGCCGACGCCGTCATCGTAGAAGGCGACCTGATCGTTTGCCCTGAGATCGAGGCTCTCGAACACGCGCCAGACGTTGGATTTCCAGACCTTGCTGGCCGAATTGCCGGTGCCATCCGACAACAGGATGATGCGCTTGGACATAGGTTGCCCCCGGAAGAAAAAGCAAATTTGAAATCAGCGCAGCGAAAAAACCAAATGCAGCGAAAATCAAACCAAAGAGAATGCTGCGTCCTTGCCGGAATCAGGATGTTAAAATACTGCCTCAGGTTGAGTGTTCGTGCAAGGCGAACGCGGGTGATCGCGCCGAGATGCGATGCAGTATTAACCGGTTGCTTGCTCACCAAGTGCTGAAACGAAAGAAGCCCCGGCACGCCGGCCGGGGCTTCTTGAATGTCCGCTTATCAGCCCGCCGCCTTCGCCTCGCGGCGGCGCGCGGTGAGAATGTATTCGGTATAGCCGTTCGGCTGCTCGCGGCCCTTGAAGATCAGGTCGCAGGCGGCCTGGAACGCGACGCCGTCGAACGAAGGCGCCATCGGCTTGTAGAGCGGATCGCCGACGTTCTGCTTGTCGACCACCACAGCCATGCGCTTTAAGGATTCCATCACCTGGTCCTTGCTGACGACGCCATGCGCCAGCCAGTTCGCCAGATGCTGGCTGGAAATGCGCAAGGTGGCGCGGTCTTCCATCAGGCCGACGTCGTGAATATCAGGCACCTTGGAGCAGCCGACGCCTTGGTCGATCCAGCGCACGACATAGCCGAGGATGCCCTGGCAGTTGTTGTCGATCTCCTGCTTCACGTCGTCGGGCGCCCAGTTCGACTGCGACACTGGAATGGTGAGGATGTCGGAGAGTTTTGCGCGCTGACCGCCCTTGGCGAGTTCCTGCTGACGCGCGATCACGTTGACCTGGTGGTAGTGCAGCGCGTGCAGCGTGGCCGCGGTCGGCGAGGGCACCCAGGCCGTGGTCGCGCCGGCCTGCGGATGGCCGAGCTTCTGGGTCAGCATATCAGCCATCTTGTCGGGCGCCGCCCACATGCCCTTGCCAATCTGGGCATGGCCGGGCAGGCCGTCGATCAGGCCCATGTCGACATTCCAGTCTTCATAGGACTTGATCCAGGGCTGCGCCTTCATGTCGTTCTTGCGGATCATCGGCCCGGCTTCCATCGAGGTATGAATCTCGTCGCCGGTGCGGTCGAGGAAGCCGGTGTTGATGAAGCAGATGCGCTTCGACGCATTCTGAATGCAGGCCTTCAGGTTCACCGTGGTGCGGCGCTCCTCGTCCATGATGCCGACCTTCATGGTATTCTCGGGTAGCCCGAGCAGCTTTTCGACCTCGCCGAACAGCTCGCAGGTCAGCGCCACTTCGTCGGGGCCGTGCATCTTCGGCTTGACGATGTAGACCGAGCCGGTGCGGCTGTTCTTCGTCTTCGAATTGCCCTTGAGGTCGTGGATTGCGAGCAGGCCGGCAACCGCCGCGTCGAGCAGGCCTTCGGGAATCTCCTCACCGTTCTCGTCGAGCACCGCGTCGGTGAACATGTGATGGCCGACATTGCGCATCAACAGCAGGCTGCGGCCGTGCAGCGTGAGCTCCTTGCCATCGGGCGTCTTGTAGATGCGGTCGGGGTTGAGCGAGCGCTTGACGGTCTTACCGCCTTTTTCGAAATCGGCCGACAGCGTGCCATCCATCAGACCGAGCGTGTTGCGGTAGACCAGCACCTTGTCCTCGGCATCGACGGCGGCGACGGAGTCTTCCATGTCGAGAATGGTCGAAACCGCGGCTTCGAGGATCATGTCGGCGACGCCGGCGGGATCGTCCTTGCCGATCACGTTGCTGCGGTCGATCACGACCTCGACATGCATGCCGTTGTTGACGAGCAGGACCGCGGAAGGCCGTGCCGCGTCGCCCTGGTAGCCGGCGAACTGCGAAGCCGTCTTCAGCGCGGTGGCGTTGCCGCTCTTCAGCTTCACGGCGAGCTGACCGGCGATCACGCTGTAGGACGTCACGTCGGTGTGGCTGCCGGTCGCGAGCGGCACGGCGGCATCGAGGAAGGCCTTGGCCTTGGCGATCACCTTGTCGCCGCGCGCCTTGTTGTAGCCCTTGCCGCTCTCGCTCGGGTCATGCGGGATCGCATCGGTGCCGTAGAAGGCATCATAGAGCGAACCCCAGCGCGCATTCGCCGCGTTCAAGGCGTAGCGGGCGTTGGTCAAGGGCACGACGAGCTGCGGTCCGCAGATCTTGCCGATCTCCTCGTCGACGTTTGCGGTCTCGACCTTCTGGGTCGCAGGTTCGGGAAGGAGATAGCCGATCTCCTTGAGGAAGGCCGTGTAGGCGTTGACGTCGAACGCCTTGCCCTTGTTGGCGCGATGCCAGTCGTCGATCTTGGCCTGCAGCGCATCGCGGTAGGCGAGCAACTCGCGATTCTTCGGTCCCAGCTTCTTGATGATGGCAGCGACGCCGGCCCAGAACGCGTCGGGGGCAATCCCGGTTTTGGGGGTCGCCTCCTTGGCGATGAAATCGAACAGGACAGGGGCGATCTTCAATCCGTGGGCATCGACACGCTTCATGATGGGCTTTCTCAAAAGAAATGGCGTTTGCAGGCTGTTTTCGGGCCAAAACAGCAAAAAACGCGCCAAAGGGGCGGCATTGGCCGCCCTTTTAGCCCTAAAGCCGGGTCGATGAGAAGTGCCTAAAAGGCCTAGATGTTGGCCGCGAGGTCCACCAGTTCGTCGAACAGAATACCGGTCTCCGCCAGCATCCGCTCAATCTCGTCGGTCGCATCGGAAACCGTGCGGGTCGAGGTGTCGATGCTGAGTTCTGCCTGGGCCGGCGGCTGGTAGTCATTGCCGATCCCGGTGAACGCTTGCAGCGTGCCCGCGCGCGCCTTGGCGTAGTGGCCCTTGGGATCGCGGCTCTCGCACACCTCGGCAGGCGTTGCGACATAGATTTCACGGAACGTGGTATCGGCGATGCGGCGTGCGGCGGCGCGATCATCCGCCGACGGCGATACCGCGGCAACGACCGCGATGTGCCCGTTGCGGGCCAGATGGGTCGCGACCTCGGCGAGCCGGCGGATATTTTCCGTGCGGTCCTGCGCCGAGAAACCAAGGTCGCCATTGAGCCCGGCGCGCAGCGTGTCGCCATCGAGAAGGATCGGTGAACCGCCGCGCGAGAACAGGCGGCGCTCGAGCGCGCGTGCCAGCGTGGATTTGCCGGCTCCTGGCAGACCGGTCAGCCACACCACCGCGCCGTTGTGGCGGTAGCGCGCCGAGCGTTCCTCGGGGCGCAACGCGGATTCGACCGGCACGATGTCGATCGGGACGGCGCGTGCCCCGGCATCGACCGACAGCACGAGACCACCGCCGGCGATGCGGCCGTTGACCTCGATCACGAGGCGCCCGGTGCGCGGATTGTCCTGATAGGGATCGGCGGCGATCGGCTGCGCCAGCGAGATGTCGATTTCGCCGACATGGTTGCGCGCGATCGCCTTGGTCTCCTCGTTGGAGAGCTCACCAGGATCGATCGCCTTTTCGATCGCGACGACGCTGGCGCGGGTTTCTCGCGTGCCGAGGCGGATCAGGATCTGGTCGCCTTTCGACAACGGCTTTTCATGCAGCCAGAAAATCCGCGCACGAATCCGCCGCGTGTCGCGCGGCGTGGCGCCGGCATGCGCGATGATGTCGCCGCGTTCGATGAACAATTCGCGGTCGAGCGTGATGCCGACCGAACGGCCGGCGCCGTGGCTGCCCTTAAGCGGCGTCACCGGCCAGCTCTCCACCGTCTTGATCTTCGCGATCTTGCCGGCCGGCATGATGACGATCTCGTCGCCGGCGCTCAGATGTCCGGACTCGATGCGGCCGGCCACGATGCGGCGGTCGTCGAACTTGTAGATCGCCTGCACCGGCAAGCGCAGCGCGAGCTGCTCCAGCGGGCGCGCCGGTTCGAGCGCGTCAAGCGCTTCGACCACCGTCGGCCCCTTATACCAGCCGATGCGCGCGGTGTGCTCGGCGACGCCGTCGCCGTCGCGCGCGGAAATCGGAATAACGGCCGACGGCTTCACGCCGAGGTCGGTCAGATGCGCCGAAATCTCGTCGCTGATCTGCTTGAAGCGATCGGCGCTGAAATCGACGCGGTCCATCTTGTTGACGACGATCGCGACCTGCTTGATGCCGAGGAGATGCAAGAGATAGCCGTGGCGCCTGGTCTGGTCACGCACGCCTTCCAGCGCGTCGATGATCAGGACCGCGCCATCGGCCTGCGAGGCGCCGGTGATCATATTGCGCAGGAACTCGGCGTGACCGGGCGCGTCGATCAAGACGACGTCGCGCGAGCCGGTGCGAAAACGGATCTGCGTGGTGTCGATGGTGATGCCCTGGTCACGCTCGGTCTGCAGCGCATCGAGCAGGAACGACCATTCGAACGGCATGCCGCGCCGTGCACTCACGGCCTTTAGCATTTCCAGCTTGCCCTCGGGCAGGCTGCCGGTCTCATGCAGCAGGCGGCCGACCAGGGTGGATTTGCCGTGATCGACATGGCCGACGATGACGATGCGGACCTGGGGTCGCGTCGTGCCATTTGGCATCGACGTGGTGCCGTTCGGCGTGGCCGAAACGCTGGCGGGAAGGATCATGTTCATGGCGACGCTCACACCCAATGTCCGTCAGAGATAACCTGCGACGCGCAGCCGCTCGAAAGCGTCTTCGGTCTCGTGATCCAGCGCGCGGCCGGCGCGCTCCGGCACCTTGGTGCCGTCGAGCTCGGTCAGGATCTCATCGATATTGGAAGCGGCCGAAGCCACCGGGAAGGTGATGTCGGCGTCGCCGAGCGAGCGATAGCGCTTGCCGTTGTTGGAGAGATAGAGCGGGATGATCGGAATGTTTTCGCGCTTGGTGTAGGCCCAGATGTCGGCCTCGGTCCAATGCAGGATCGGATGAACCCGCAAATGCGCGCCTTGCGGCACCGAGGCGTTGAACTGATCCCAGAATTCCGGCGGCTGATCGCGCACGTCCCAGCCGCCTTCGAGGCCGCGCGGCGAGAACACGCGCTCCTTGGCGCGGGTGGCTTCCTCATCGCGGCGAATGCCGGCGATCAGACCGTCAAAGCCATACTTGTTGAGCGCCCATTTTAGACCTTCGGTCTTGCGCGCAGCCGAGCGGGCGGCCGGCGGCAAGGTCGGATCGACCGCGTCGATCGGCGGGCAGGGCTCGACCTTGAGATCGAGATCCCATTCCTTGCCGTAGTGATCGCGGAACGCATACATCTCCGGAAATTTCTTGCCGGTGTCGACGTGAAGCGCCGGGAAGGGCACGCGGCCGAAGAAGGCCTTGCGCGCCAGCCAGATCATCACGTTGGAATCCTTGCCCAGCGACCACAGCAGCGCCAGCTTCTTCAGCCGCGCGAACGCCTCCCGCAGGATGTAGATGCTCTGCGCCTCGAGCTCGTCGAGGTGGTCCATCGAGGGCGGCGGCAGGCTTCGGCCGTTAAAAATTTTCGGCACAGATGATGCTTCGTGACGGGCAGCAGGCCGCAACGCCTGTCCGTTGGATTCATGGTCGAGAAGATGCATCTCTGAGCCTTGGACTTGGGAGTGGAAAAATTCTAAAGTTGCGCTGCAATAGAGAAGAAATAATTTTCTCTTTGCGGCTCTTGATCGAGAGATAAATAGAAAATAATTTCAGTCAACCCCCAACTTGGGGAAAGCGAGTGTCGGATGCGCTATCTGCCTGTCTTCCTGGATTTGCAACGCGGCAAGGTGCTGCTCGTCGGAGCGGGTGATCTTGCACGCGCCAAGTTGCGGCTGCTGGCCGCGGCGGGCGCCGAGGTGCGTTGGTATGCGACCGACGGCAATCATGATCTCGCGGGCCTCGCCGCCGCCGACGTGGCCCGGATTGAGCTGGCCATGGGTGATCCGCTGTCGGCCGATCTCTCCGGCATCATCGCAATCCTCTGCGCCGGCGCTGGCGATATCGGCGTTGCGATGTCGGCGCGCGCGAAGGCGGTCGGCCTGCCCGTCAACGTGATGGACGACCTCGCGCATTCCACTTTCATCTTTCCCGCGATCGTCGATCGCGGCGACGTCGTCGTTGCCGTCGGCACCGGCGGCACCTCGCCGGTGGTGGCGCGCCGCATCCGCGAGCGCATCGAGGCGGTGCTGCCGGCACGCATCGGCGACCTCGCCAGTTTCATCGGCAGCTTCCGCAAAGCGATCCATGCGCGCATTCCCGAATTCGCGTTGCGCCGCCGCTTCTGGGAGCGCGTGATCGATGGGCCGATCGGCGCGCTGGTGCTGGCCGGACGCAAGGCCGACGCCGAAAAGGCGCTGAACGAAATCGCCGATCTCTCCGCCTTCGCTGGAGCGAATGACGACGGCAAGGCCGAAGGCCGGGTGACGCTGGTCGGCGCAGGGCCGGGCGATCCGGATCTGCTCACCATCAAGGCGCTACGCGCGCTGCAGGATGCCGACATCGTTTTCTACGACGAGCTGGTCTCGCCGGAAATTCTCGATCGCGTGCGCCGCGATGCCTCGCGCGTTCCGGTCGGCCGCCGCGTCGGCAAGCCCGGCATCGGCCAGGATGCGATTCACAAACTGCTGATTGATGCGGCGAAATCCGGACAGCGCGCGGTACGGCTGAAGGGGGGCGATCCCTTCATCTTCGGCCGCGGCGGGGAGGAGATCGAAGTGCTGCGCGCCGCCGGCGTTGCCTATTCGGTGGTGCCCGGCATTACCGCGGGCCTCGGCGCGGCCGCGCAGTTCGAGGCGCCGCTGACCTATCGGCACGAGGCGCTGCGCATCACCTTCCTGACCGCGCACAAGGCCAAGGACGCCGAAGCCGTCGACTGGTCGGTGCTGACAGATAAGAAGATGACGATCGTCGTTTACATGGGCATGACGGCGGCGCCGTCGGTCCGCGCGGGGCTCCTGACCGCGGGACGATCGCCGCAAACGCCCGTCGGCATCTTCGCGCGGGTGACGCGCACCGACGCACAGGCCGTGGTCGGCACGCTGGAAAATCTGCCTGCGCTGGTCGAAAAAATCGATGGCGGTCCTGCCATCCTCATCATCGGCGACGTCGTCGCGCATTCCGCGCCGTGGCGTCAGTCAAACCTCAATCAAGTCATCTCCAAACTGCTGGATGCTGCCGAATGACCTCTCCACTCGAACAGAAGAAAATCAGAATCACCGGGCCGTCGGTGGTGACCGCCAACCGCACCTGGGACGGCGCCGTGGTCTGGCGGACTGCGGAACAGGGCTGGACGACCGCACTGGCTGACGCCGCGATCGTCAGCACGTCGGATGATGCACGTGCGTTGCTCGCCGAGAGCGTCGCCGACGACGTCGGTGCGGTCGGCGCTTATATCGCGCCGGTCGAACTCAAGGCCGGCGCGATCAAGCCCGGCAATTTGCGCGAACACATCCGGTCGAAGGGCGTCACCATCGACCTTCTTCCGGCCTAAAAGGCTAGTCCATCATGTATGCATATGACGAACTCGACCGCACGCTCATCAACGAGCGTGTCTCGGAATTCCGCGATCAGGTGAAGCGCCGCCTCGCCGGCGAACTGACCGAGGATGAATTCAAGATCCTGCGGCTGCAGAATGGCGTGTACCTGCAGCTGCACGCCTACATGTTCCGCGTCGCGATCCCCTACGGCACGCTGTCGTCGAAGCAATTGAGGGCGCTGGCCCGTGTCGCGCGGCGATATGACCGCGGCTATGGCCATTTCACCACGCGCCAGAACATCCAGTACAACTGGATCAAGCTCGCCGAGCTGCCCGATGCGCTGGCCGAGCTCGCTGAAGTGGGCATCCACGCGATGCAGACCTCCGGCAACAACATGCGCAACGTCACCTCGGATCAGTGGGCCGGCGTTGCGCCCGGCGAGGTCGAGGATCCTCGCATCTGGTCGGAGATCTTGCGCCAGCACACCACGCTGCATCCGGAATTCTCGTTCCTGCCGCGCAAGTTCAAGATCGCGATCACCGCGTCCGAGCACGATCGCGCCGCGATCAAGATCCACGACATCGGTCTGCGCCTGCACAAGAACGCGGACGGCGAGACCGGCTTCGAGGTGCTGGTCGGCGGCGGCCTCGGCCGTACGCCGTTCATCGCCAAGACCATCAAGCCGTTCGTCCATGGCCGCGACATCCTGAGCTATGTCGAGGCGATCCTGCGCGTCTACAACCAGTACGGCCGCCGCGACAACATCTACAAGGCCCGCATCAAGATCCTGGTCCACGAGCTCGGCATCGAAAAGTTCGCGCGCGAGGTCGAGGAGGAATGGAAGCAGATGGGCCACAGCGCCCTGACGCTCGATCATTCCGCGATCGAGGAGGTGCGGTCGCGCTTTTCCTATCCGGCCTACGAAAAGCTGCCGCATATGCCGGACGAACTGAAGCAGGCGGCGGCCGATCCGCTGTTCGAGCGCTGGCGCAAGAACTCGGTCGCGCCGCACAAGGTGCAGGGCTATTCGATCGTCACGCTGTCGCTGAAGCCGGTGGGCGGTCCGCCCGGCGATGCCACCGCCGACCAGATGGACGCGGTCGCCGATCTCGCCGACAAATATTCATTCGGCGAAATCCGCGTCGGGCACGAGCAGAACCTGGCGCTGCCGCATGTCGCCAAGCGCGACCTGCCGCAGCTCTGGAGGGCGCTCGACCGTCTCGGGCTCGCGACGCCGAACGTCAACCTGGTCACCGACATCATAGCCTGTCCTGGACTGGACTATTGCTCGCTGGCCAATGCGCGCTCGATTCCGATCGCGCAGGAATTGACCCGGCGGTTCGCCAACCACGACACATCAGACATGATCGGCCGTCTGCACATCAACATCTCCGGCTGCATCAATGCCTGCGGCCATCACCATGTCGGCCATATCGGCATTCTCGGCGTCGAGAAGAACGGCGAGGAATTTTACCAGATCACGATCGGCGGCCGTGCCGACGAAAACGCGCAGATGGGCGTCCTGATCGGCCCGGCCGTTCCCTATGCCGAAGTTGCCGACGTGATCGAAGACATCGTCGAAGCCTATCTGGCGCTGCGCGACCGTCCCGAGGAGCTATTCGTCGATACGGTGAAGCGTCTGGGCGTCGAGCCTTTCAAGGAGCGGGTCTATGCCACTCGTTAAGAATGGAAGAATTGTCACCGATTTGTTCGTCCGCGTCGCCGACGGCGAGGAACTACCTGGTAACGGGGACATCCTGATTTCATCGGAACGGTTTCTCGCCGATCCCGAAACGCTGTTGCGCCGTGCGGGCAAGACCGGCGTGATTTGGCCGAACAACCGCGCCGTCGACGATCTCCTGCCCTATCTCGAGCGTCTGGCCGCCGTGGCGCTGGTGTTCCCGACCTTCCGCGATGGCCGCGCCTACAGCCAGGCGCGCCTGCTCCGCGAGCGGCATGGCTATGACGGCGAGCTGCGCGCCACCGGCCAGGTGCTGCGCGACCAGTTCGTATTCATGTCGCGCGCCGGCTTCGACACCTTCGAGGTGAAAAAGGACGCCGATGCCGATGCGTTTGCCGAGACCATGAAGCGCTATTCGGTATTCTATCAGCCGACCGGCGACGGCCGCGTCACCGCGCTCAATCGGCGGATGCAATTGCGCCATTCGGAGAGTGCTGGGCAGTGACCATGATTTCACCGCATGCACTGGCCGCAGCTCCCGCGATCCTTCCTTCGGCGCAGACGCTCGAGCATACCCTGCGCGGCGCCTCGCCGGCGCATGTCATCGAGACCGCGCTGAAGACCGTCGGCCGCGAGCAGCTGGCGCTGGTGTCGTCTTTCGGCACGGAGTCAGCTGCGCTGCTCAAGGTGATGGCGGACGTCGACCCGGCGATCCCGGTGATCTTCCTCGATACCGGTTGGCTGTTCGAGGAGACGCTCGCCTATCGCGATAAGTTGACCGACGTGCTCGGCCTTCTCGACGTTCGCTCCATCAAGCCACTGGAAGAGACGCTCTCGCGTCAGGATCCCGATCGCGAATTGTGGTTCTCCGATCCGGATGCCTGCTGCCGCATCCGCAAGGTCGAGCCGCTGGCGCGGGCACTCAAGCCGTTCTCCGCCTGGATCAACGGTCGCAAGCGCTTTCAGGGTGGCGCGCGCGCCGAGATTCCCGTCGTCGAAGAGGATGGCGAGCGGTTGAAGTTCAATCCGTTCGCCAATGTCTCGCGCGAAGAGATCGAGGCGATCTACAAGCTGGCCAAATTGCCGCCGCATCCGCTGGTCGCCTCGGGCTACCTGTCGGTCGGATGCATGCCATGTTCGAGCCGCACCGCACCGGACGAGGATGCCCGTGCGGGTCGCTGGCGCGGCCGCGCCAAGACGGAATGCGGCATTCATACGACGAAAACTTCCTAGAACTCGTACTTCATAGGACAACGGAGCTGCGGAACCGCAAACAATGAAATGCGGTTTCGTTGACTGAGCGACCTTTCGTCGCGACTTATACCTTCGCGCTTTGATGATATGCTTCATCGAGCCGAATGGAGATCAACGATGATCAGTCGCATTCTGCCGCTCCTCGCGGGCTTGCTCATTGCAGGTTCGGCTTTCGCCGCTGATTTTAGCCTGCTCAACGTGTCCTACGATCCGACGCGTGAACTTTACGCCGATTTCAACAAGGCGTTCGCCGCGGCATTCAAGAAGGAAACCGGCAAGAGCGTCGAGATCAAGCAGTCGCATGGCGGTTCGGGCTCGCAGGCGCGCTCGGTGATCGACGGCCTGCAGGCAGACGTTGTCACGCTGGCGCTCGCTTATGATATCGACGCGATCGCCGCCAAGGGCCTGGTGGCCGCGGACTGGCAGAAGAAGCTGTCGCTCAATGCCTCGCCCTATACTTCGACGATCGTATTCCTGGTGCGCAGGGGCAACCCCAAGGCGATCAAGGACTGGGACGATCTGATCAAATCCGGCGTGCAGGTGATCACACCGAACCCCAAGACCTCAGGCGGCGCGCGCTGGAATTACCTCGCGGCGTGGGGCTTCGCCGAGAAGAAATACGGCTCCGCCGACAAGGCCAAGAAGTTCGTCGCCGATCTCTTCAAGAACGTACCGGTGCTGGATACCGGCGCGCGCGGCTCGACGGTAACCTTCGTCGAGCGCGGCGTCGGCGACGTGCTGCTGGCGTGGGAGAACGAGGCTTTCCTGGCACAGCGCGAATTCGGCAAGGACAAGTTCGAGATCGTGGCGCCGCCACTATCGATCCTTGCCGAGCCACCGCTGGCTGTGGTCGACAAGGTTGCTGATAAAAAGGGCACCCGCGCCGTCGCCGAGGCCTATCTGAAATATTGGTACACCAAGGAAGGCCAGGAAATCGCCGCACGCAATTCCTATCGTCCGCGCGATTCAGAGATCGCGAAGGAATACGAAAAATCCTTCGCCAAGGTCGAACTTTTCACCATCGACGACGTTTTCGGGGGTTGGACCAAGGCGCAGAAGGATCACTTCGGCGAAGGCGGCATTTTCGACCAGATTTACAAGAATTGATCTGGCGAACGGGCGGCCGGAGCGAAAGCAGGGGGATTTGTGAGCACAGCGGTCGCACGGCGAAGCAGCCTGCCCGGGTTTGGTCTCACCATGGGACTGACCCTGACCTGGCTTTCCGTCATCATTCTCATTCCGCTCGCCGGCCTGTTTCTAAGGACGTTCGACCTCTCGCTCGTTCAGTTCTGGGAAATCCTCACCAGCCGCCGCACTCTGAATGCGCTAAGGATTTCGTTCGGCCTTTCCTTTGCCGCGGCCTGCGTCAATCTGGTGATGGGCACGATCATCGTTTGGGCGCTGGTGCGTTACCGCTTTCCCGGGCGGCGGCTGTTCGACGCCATCGTCGACATTCCATTCGCCTTGCCGACCGCGGTAGCCGGCGTTGCGCTGACGCAATTGTTTGCGCAGAAGGGCTGGCTCGGCGCGCCGCTGGCCGAGCTCGGCATCAAGGTGGCGTTCACGCCGATCGGTATTTTCATCGCGATGGTCTTTATCGGTATTCCCTTCGTGGTGCGCACGGTGCAACCCGTGCTGATCGATCTCGATCCCGAGATCGAGGAAGCGGCGGCAAGCCTCGGGGCTAACCGTTGGCATACTGTGTTCCGGGTGATCATGCCGAGCCTGATTCCGGCGCTATTGACCGGCTTCGCGCTGGCGTTTGCGCGCGCGGTCGGCGAATACGGTTCGGTGATCTTCATCGCCGGCAATTTGCCGAACGTTTCCGAGATCGCGCCGCTCCTGATCGTGATCCGCCTGTCGGAATTCCGCTATGCCGATGCGACGGCAATCGCCGTCGTCATGCTGCTGGCCTCGTTCGTGATCATCTTCGCCGTCAATCGCCTGCAACGCTGGGCGCAAACCCGCATTCCCGCGCATTGAGGGCCGGTCGATGTCGACGCAAACAAGCTTCGTGACTCCGGCGACCTCGCTGCGGGCCTATGCCTCCACGGCAGACCTTGCGATTTCTCCGCCGGCCCCGCGCGCGGCAAGCGACCGTGCGCGCCACGCGGCCGCCTCCAAGGATCTGCGAAGCGAGCCCGGGCCGATCCGGTTCATCATCATTGCGCTCGCCCTTTCCTTTCTCACGATCTTCGTCGTGCTGCCGCTGGTGGTCGTGTTCGCTTCGGCCTTTTCCAAGGGCATCAGCGCCTATCTTGCCGCACTTGCCGAGCCGGAGGCGCTGTCCGCGATCAAGCTCACGCTGCTGGTGGCGGCGATCTCGGTCAGCCTAAATCTGGTGTTCGGGGTGATTGCCGCCTGGGCGATCGCAAAGTTCGATTTTCCCGGCAAGACCTTCCTGATCACGCTGATCGATCTGCCCTTCTCGGTCAGCCCGGTGATCTCGGGCCTCGTCTTCGTGCTGCTGTTCGGCGCGCAGGGCTATTGGGGCACCTGGCTGCAGGCGCACAACATCCACATTCTGTTCGCGGTGCCGGGCATCGCGTTGGCGACGATCTTCGTCACCTTTCCGTTCGTCGCCCGGTCGCTGATTCCCTTGATGCAGGAGCAGGGCACGCAGGAGGAAGAGGCGGCGGTCTCGCTCGGCGCATCCGGCCTGCAGACCTTCTTCCGCGTCACCCTGCCCAACATCAAATGGGGCCTGCTGTACGGCGTCCTGCTGTGCAATGCGCGCGCCATGGGCGAGTTCGGCGCGGTGTCGGTGGTCTCGGGCCACATTCGCGGCGAGACCAATACCATGCCGCTACTGGTCGAGATCCTCTACAATGAGTATCAGTTTGTGGCCTCATTCGCGATTGCCTCGTTGCTGGCGATGCTCGCCCTGATCACGCTGGTGGTGAAGACCGTTCTCGAGCAGCGCCTGGACGAGGGGCAAACCCCAAAGGACGATTTAAAGTGACCATCGAAGTCAAGAACATCGTCAAGAAATTCGGCTCGTTTGCCGCGCTCGACAATGTCGATCTGAAGGTCGGCAAGGGCGAATTGCTGGCGCTGCTCGGTCCATCCGGCTCGGGCAAAACGACGTTGCTGCGTATCATCGCCGGCCTCGACTGGCCGGATGCGGGCGAGGTGACGATCGACGGCGAGGACGCGCTCGGCCACGGCGCCAGCGAGCGCCATGTCGGTTTCGTGTTTCAGCACTACGCGCTGTTCCGCCACATGACGGTGTTCGAGAACGTTGCTTTCGGTCTGCGCGTGCAGCCGCGCGCCGTGCGCAAGGACGAAGCGACGATCCGCGCCCGAGTCAAGGAACTGCTCGACCTGGTGCAACTCGACTGGCTGGCGAGCCGCTATCCGAGCCAGCTCTCCGGCGGCCAGCGGCAGCGCATTGCGCTGGCGCGTGCGCTTGCGATCGAGCCGCGCATCCTCTTGCTCGACGAGCCCTTTGGCGCGCTCGACGCCAAGGTGCGGAAAGAGCTGCGGCAATGGCTGCGCTCGCTGCATTCGGAAATCCACGTCACCTCGATCTTCGTCACCCACGATCAGGAAGAGGCGCTCGAGGTCGCCAACCGCGTGGTGGTGATGGACAAGGGCCGTATCGAGCAGATCGGCACACCCGGCGATGTCTATGACAATCCGGCGACCGCGTTCGTCCACGGCTTCATCGGCGAGTCCATCGTGCTGCCGGTGGAGGTCGCCGGCGGCTCCGTGCATCTCGGCGGCCGGCCGCTCAACATCGCCGCCGCGGGCGTCGCAGCTGGTGCGTCAAAACTGTTCGTCCGCCGCCACGACATGCAGATCGGCCCCGCCGGAACCGGCTCGCTGGAGGGCGCGGTGCGCCATGTCCGCTCCTTCGGCCCGATTCAGCGTGCAGAGGTCGCCCTGACGGATGGCGACGGCAAGACCGTGATCGAGATCGATGCCCCGCGGGACCGGGAACTGCAGGCCGGCGAGATCATCGGCCTGCAGCCCCGCCGCTACCGGATTTTCGCAGCCCAGGAATAGTGAGGCCGTCATTCCGGGGCGCGAAGCGAACCCGGAATCTCGAGATTCTCAGGGGCGCAAGGGCGCCCCGTAGCTCGATGCTGCGCATCGCCCCGGAATGACGGCCAAATAATTCCCCGTTCACCATTCAGCCACGGTTGGTATGCAACAACGGCCATCCAGCCTTAGGGGATTCGGGGGATTTTTCGGTGAAACGGGCCACAACCGCCATTATCGGGCTCTTGCTGCTTGCCGGCTGCGCGGGCGACGTCAAGCTGCCGGAGCAGCCGTCGATGTATATCGACATGTCCAAGCCCGGCGCCACCCTCGATACGGCCGCCGCCGCGATCATGATCTCGCAATACCGTCAGAACAACGGCCTCGGCACCGTGGTGGTCGATCCGGAACTGACCCGGCTCGCCGAGCAGCAGTCGCAGGCGATGGCCGCCCGCAACAAGATGGACCACGACGTGAAGGGGCCGCTGGACAAGCGGCTGAAATCCTCCGGCTACCCGGCGACGCTCGCGGTCGAAAACGTCTCGGCCGGATACCACACGCTGGCGGAGGCCTTCTCCGGCTGGCGCGACTCGCCGCCGCATAAGGCCAATATGCTCAAGAACGGTGTCACAAAATTGGGCATCGCGGCGGCCTATGCGCCAAACACCAAATACAAGGTGTTCTGGACGCTCATCCTTGCATCGACCTGAAGGCAGGGCCCGCGAGGTCGTCGGCCCCTCACAAGGCGATAAACTCGGCGTGATCCTTGCTTCGATCTCGCTGATTGACGCGGCCGCGAACTGCCGCCACGGTGCCGCGGTCATTGTCCACTAGCCGGCGGTCACGATGGATTCTCTCCATACGGTCACCATGCATTCTTCCGACGCGGCACCGGCCACCACGCCGGCCATGGCGCAGCGTGTGCTGGTGCTGCAAGGCGGCGGCGCGCTCGGCTCCTACCAGGCGGGCGCCTTTCAGGCGCTGTGTCGTTCTGGATTCGAGCCGGAATGGATTGCCGGCATTTCGATCGGCGCCATCAATGCAGCGATCATTGCCGGCAACGACAACTCAACGCGCGTCGATCGGCTCAAGGAATTCTGGGAGATGGTATCGTCGCCGGTGTCGTGGAGCCCGGTGACGCCGGGCGATCGCGCCCGCTCTTTGTTCAACGAAACCAGTGCGGCGCTGATCGCGACCTTTGGCGTCCCCGGCTTCTTCACGCCGCGTGTTCCGCCGGCGCCGCTATGGCCGCCGGGCAGCCGGCAGTCGCAGAGCTATTATGACACCGCGCCCTTAAAGAAGACGTTGGAGCGGCTGGTTGACTTCGATCGTATCAACGATCTGAAGACGCGGCTCAGCGTCGGTGCCGTCGGCGTGGCTTCAGGCAATCTGAAATATTTCGACAATTTCGAATTCAGGAAGCTCGGCAAGAAGATCGGGCCGGAGCACATCATGGCCTCGGGCGCGCTACCGCCGGGCTTTCCCTCCATCGAAATCGAGGGCGAGCATTATTGGGACGGCGGCATCGCCTCCAACACGCCGCTGGATTTCGTGTTGGGTGAGGAAACTAACCGTGATCTCCTGATCTTCCAGGTCGACCTGTTCAGCGCGACCGGCGACTTGCCGACATCGCTGCTGGAAGCCGCCGAACGCGAAAAGGACATCCGCTATTCCAGCCGCACCCGGATGGCGACCGACAAGAACAAGCAACTGCACAACGCGCGCAAGGCGCTGCGTGAACTGCTCGGCAAGTTGCCCGATGAGCTGAAGAACGATCCGTCGGTGGAAGTGCTGTGCAACGCCGCCAAGGAAAACACGGTCACCGTCGTGCACCTGATCTACAAGAGCAAGAATTACGAAACCTCGTCCAAGGACTACGACTTTTCACACGTCGCCATGGTCGAGCACTGGAACGCGGGCGTCCGCGACGTTCATCAGTCGATGCGTCACAAGGACGTGCTGGAGCGCCCGCAATCCGGCGAGACAATGATGGCTTACGACATGTCGGGGGATACTCCCAAAACCCCTGGCGCCAAGCAGGAGTGAATGCAATGACAACGTTAAAAGGCAAAACCGCCGTCGTGACCGGCTCGACCAGTGGCATCGGATTGGCCTATGCGCGCGCTTTCGCGGCCGCCGGCGCCAATATCGTGCTCAACGGCATGGGCGTGCCTGCCGATATCGAGCGCGAGCGCTCGGGTATCGAGACCGATTTCAAGGTGCGTGCCGTGCATTCGCCCGCCGACATGACCAAGCCGGCCGAGATCGCCGAAATGATCGCGCTCGGCGAAAAGACCTTCGGTTCGGTCGACATCCTCGTCAACAACGCCGGCATCCAGTTCGTGTCGCCGATCGAGGAGTTTCCGCCGGAGAAATGGGAAGCCATCATCGCCATCAACCTGTCGTCGGCGTTCTACGGCATCCGCGCCGCGGTGCCCGGCATGAAGAAGCGCGGCTGGGGCCGCATCATCAATACGGCCTCCGCCCATTCGCTGGTCGCCTCGCCGTTCAAGGCGGCCTATGTCTCGGCCAAGCACGGCATCGCCGGCCTCACCAAGACGGTGGCGCTGGAGCTTGCGACCTTCAAGATCACCTGCAACTGCATCAGTCCCGGTTACGTCTGGACGCCGCTGGTCGAGAAGCAGATTCCCGATACGATGAAGGCGCGCAACCTGACCAAGGAGCAGGTCATCAACGACGTGCTGCTCGAGGCGCAGCCGACCAAGGAGTTCGTGACCTCGGAACAGGTCGCGGCACTGGCGCTGTTCCTGTGCAGCGATGACGCCGCGCAGATCACCGGCGCCAATTTGTCGATCGACGGCGGCTGGACCGCCGCGTAGCGAATTCGCAAACGCCGTTGCCCCTCATGGTGAGGAGGCGCTCTTGCGCCGTCTCGAACCATGAGGCCAAGTCGGGCCCGCATCCTTCGAGACGCGGCGAAGACGCCGCTCCTCAGGATGAGGGTTCGTCATCAGGGCGTCTGCCGCTTGGGAAGCCCGCCCTGTTTTTAGTGCGTGAAGCTCCGGGCGGCGGCTGCGACACTCTCCGTCGAAATCTGCAGCTCGCTGAAGGCAAGCTTGCTGGCGACCAGGATCAGCACGGTGGCCAGCAGCAGGCGTAGTACGGCCTCCGGTACGCGAACCGCGCAGTAGCTGCCGATGATGATGCCCGGCAGCGAGCCGATCAGCAGCACGCCCATCAGCGCCCAGTCGACCGAACCCAGCGCCCAGTGACCGGCGCCGGCGACCAGCGTCAGCGGCACGGCGTGCGCGATGTCGGAGCCGACGATGCGCGCCATCGGCAGGCGCGGGTAGAGCAGCAGAAGCGCGGTCACGCCGACGGCGCCGGCGCCGACCGATGAAATCGAAACCAGGACGCCGAGCGCCACGCCGACCGCGATAGTCGCGCGGCCGGTCGTCGACGCGCCGAGCTGTTCCATCCGCCGGCGGTAGCGCTCCATGATGGCTTTGCGGAAGATCAAAGAGGTCGCGGTCAGGATCAGTGCAAAGCACAGCACCAGATTGACCAGGCTGCGCGCGGTCTCGCTGTCGAGTTCGAGCTGCCACAGCATCAGCAAAGTGACGATGCTTGCCGGGATGCTGCCGCTGGCAAGGCGGATCACCGCCGGCCAGTGAATGCTCCGCGCCAGGCCATGCACCAGGCTGCCGCCGGTCTTGGTCGCCGCGGCGTAAAGCAGGTCGGTGCCAACAGCGGTCGACGGGTGAATGCCGAACAACAGGATCAGCAACGGCGTCATCAGCGAACCGCCGCCGACGCCGGTCATCCCGACCAGAAGGCCGACGCCGAATCCCGATGCAACGTAGAGAGGATCAATCATTTCCAAATGTCAGATCGTTGATTCCATGGAGTATATAGCAACGCTGGCGTGGGCGTCCCGATTGGCCCGGATAACAATGTTTTATGCTGGTGCCAGAGTGCGTCGATATTTTCTCCATTGGGCCGCTCCGGCGATGGCAACGTCCTGCGGCCTCAAATGTGGCGCTCCCAAGGCATCGCGAGCGCTGGCGGAACGCGCCGGCGACCATCTGTTCCCCTCCTAAAAGAGGCGGTCGAAATGTGACGCGATTGCTGTCCTATTGCTCGTTCGGTGCGCGCTTGCCGAACGCCAGCACGTGGAGCCCGAGCCGCCGGCGCACGATCCCGAACAGCAACACGGTCTCGAACGCCAGCGAGATCGAGGTTGCGGCCGCCGCACCATGGCCGCCGAAGCGCGGTACCAGAATGACGCAGAGCACGACGTTCATGACGAAGGCGAGCGCATAGGCCAGCGCGCAGATGTGCTGGTGGCCGAGCATGTTGAGGAGCCGCTCGACCGGGCCGATCGCCGCGCGCACCAAAAGGCCAACGGCGGCAATGAACATGATGTCGTAGCCGACCACGAATTGCGGCCCGAACAGCCACAACAGCGGCTTGCCCAGCGCCAGCAGCAGGATAGTGGCAGCCAGCGACGGCCAGAACGTCCACTGAATCGCATGCGCCACGTAGGCCGACAGCCGCGGCTTGTCACCTTGCGCATGGTACTCGGCAAAGCGGTGCGCCGTCGTCGCCGCCATCGCGTAGTGAATGAAGGAGACCAGCGCCAGCGTCTTCACTACGGCGAAATAGACGCCGACTTCTTCTGACGAGCGAAATTGCTGCAGCATCAGTACGTCGGTATAGGACAGCAGCAAATAGAATCCTTCCACCATCAGGATCGGCAGCGAGACGGCGAGCCAGCCGCGGAAGTCATAGGCCTTGGGGCCGGGCTCGACATGACCGCCTAGCCTGCGGTTGAGCACGACCATCTGGCCGATCATCGCGATCCACACCGCCGCGGCGCTCGCCAGCATCGCGGCGGTGGCGCCAAGATTGAAGCCGAGCACGAAGGCGCCCGCGGTAAAGCCGACGATCAGCGCCTGCCGCACGACGAATTGCGGCATCAGGCCGAGCTGCATCCAGTCATGCGAGCGGGCGATGCCGTCCTGGGTATTGGCGACGACAAAGGCCGGCAATGTCAGGCAGCCGATATAGAGCGGAACGATCGCGTTACCGTCGATCCACGGCGACAATCCCTTCACCGCGCCGGCCAGCAGCAGCGAGACGATGGAGGAGACCGCGAAGGTGATCCAGCGGCTGCCGGAGAGGAAGCCGCGCAGTAGCGCATGTTCGCCGCGGGTCCGGTACTCCGGAATGATCTTCTGCGCGGATGCCGAGATGCCGAAATCCATCATGCTGCCGAGCAGCAGCACCCAGGTCCAGACATAGACATAGACGCCGTAATCCGAGCCGCCCATCCAGCGCGCCAGCAGGATCTGCGAGACATAGGCGAGCGCGGCGCTGAAGACGCGAATGACGAAGATTGTGCCGGCCAGGCGCCGCGTGACCGAGGCCTCATGGGAGCCGCCGAGCAGGGCACGTAGGCGTCCGACCACGCCGGAAGGCGAGGCGGTTGCGGATTGTGTCTCGATCACAGCCACAAGGATGCATCCCCGAAACGCGCCGCGAGGCGGCGGCGATGGCCGGATGTATCAACCATTCGTTAAGATTCGGTTGGATGGGGGAGCTGTTCCATCGAGCCGCTGCAGGTGGGATTCCGCGCGCTTCGCCAGACGCAAGAGGCGCTGGCGGTGGTCACCAGCGAAGTTTGGCGCTCGCAACAGGCGTAGACAATGCTCGATTACCCGGCGCTCGCTTTCGAGCAGGAACGCTCGGACGCTCGGGGGCAATTGCTGGAATATGGCTGCTTCGGACGAATGCTGGGTCTGGATCGACCGGCTGGACATAGTCGGATGATGGGATCGCGGGCCCGATGCGGTCTGCGATATCAACGCAAGCGCATCGGGCTGATCGGCTCAATTGGCGGACAGTTGCTGCGTGCCCTGAGGCCGCCGCGTTGGCCCGATACCCCACTGCTGTGTCGGGGACAGCAGGAGGTCGGTCTTGAACGCGTTGGTGTTCGCGTCCCACTTCATCCAAGGTATCGATTCAATGTAGGGAACCGGCGGTAACGTGATGGGAGTAGCAGTGCCATTGAAAGGCTGCCGGACATGTGGACTGTCCGTCCCCCAAGCCGCCAGCGCCGGCATGGTCAGTGCCGCGCCAATGGCAATTGCCATCAATCGTCCCTTGAAGGGTCGATCCGCGGCGGTGTGTTTGCTCATCTCCGCCCGAGCGGAGACAATGGTGTGATCAGCGATCATCTCATCCTCCTATCGTTCGAAAACTGATCCACGCGATTGTTGCGAAGCTCATTGCGAACATGAGCCAATCCAGAACCAGCGCTGCGCGTTTGCGCGGCGTTCCCTGAACAGACGCGCTCATCTCAGGCTCCCTACTCATCCATCCTTTCTTGTTTGGCGAATACCGTGCCTGGCTTTCGGCCCGGCCGCATTCCAAAGCACACCGTGCGACGTCAAAGCGCCTCCGGCGCGGAAAGCGATTTGGGTGTACCGAAAATCGCGTTCAAGAGGTCGACTGAAAAATTTTTCACAGGCGGCGACGGACGGCTGCCCATTCTCGCTGCTGCAATGATGGCGCAAAACGGCGAAGGTCCCCAGGAACAAAATGGTCTGGCCATCGTTTGTTGCGGCGGAGCCATCGCCCGCCGTTCACAACGGCGCCTGTCGCGGATAGCCAAAGGTCGTTAGGACCCGCCGTTATTCAACACGCGCGCTCGCGCGGATAGCCAAAGGCGGTGGCTGCCGTCTGCTCGAATCCGATCCCGTCCCGGCCTTGAGATGGATGACCCAAGCGATTTGGTGCTGGCGATGATGGGGCTGGTGATAGCTGCCGTCATGCTAGTCGCAGGCGGGCTCTATCTCATCCTGAACCCCGATCCCCGGCCTGTCCACACGACACCTCCAGCCATGATGGCGCCGCCCCCGACTTCGTAACTCTCCGTTGGGGCAAGGGCTTCCAAAGTTAGGGAATGGGCGGAGGAAGTCAGTTCAAATTGACGTTGAATTCATAGGCCTTGTCGCCGCCGACCAGCGTCAGCTTGAGCGCGGCGCCATCGGGGCTGGCGCCGGGGGGCAGGCCGTCGAGCTCGAAGGTAAAGCGTTTGACCCCAGGCTGGCTTTGTTCGACCAGCCGCGGCACCGGCAGCGCCCAATCGGGCGTCGGCCCTTCGACGAACAGGCTGACCTCCTTGGCCTCCGGCGCCGTGACGTCGACCAGCACGCTGTTCTTTCCCTCGCGCTTGACGTCGCGGATGGTCAGCGGAGTGGGGTCGCCGACATTGGCGGGCTTCGGCACCGCATTCAGCGCGTCGGACAGCGTGCCGTCCTCGGTGCTTGCCACGCTGGCAAAGGCAAGTTCGGCATGGGCTTCGACGGGAATGCAGATCTTCTCGCAGACCGCGTAGCTGATATTGGCCCGCAGCGTCACCGGCTTGTCGGCGCTCTTGGCGACGATGCGGAGCGGCAGCACGACCTGGTGCTTGTATCCCAGCGCGGTGCCGCCAGCGCCGTCGTCGAATTTCTTCGGCGCCGGCCACAGCACCGTCACGGCTTCGACATTGTCGGATTTGGAGAAATCGAAGCGGGGCGGGACGCCGGAATCGCCGGGCGTCCGCCAATAGGTCTTCCACCCCGGCTGCAGCTGGATGGCGACGCCGCCGAGCAGCACTGTGCCGCTGCGCGAGCCAGCCAATAGCCGCAGCGCGGAATGCGCGTCGCGTTGCCACGGCGAGGCATCCTCGGCGCGAACTTCCGACATCGCACACGCAACGCACAAAGCGGCAGCGCCGATCGCGGCGCGCAGGGGAACCATAGGGATCATGGCACGTCTTTACAGGCAAGTTTCGCCGCAAACCATTGAATTGCGTGTGATCGTTCGGCGAATGAGGCCGCAAGCTTGATTGACAGAAACCGCCCCCGATATCAGGATATGAACCCTGCAAGAGAGGCTTTTGCGGATGAGCCCTGAAGGCAAGACACCGAAGTCCGCCCGCCGCAAAGCTGCCGGGATTGGCGATGGCTTTTCCGGCGAAGGCTATCTGGACGGCCGCCTGCTGATTGCGATGCCCGTCATGGGCGATCCGCGCTTCGAGCGATCCGTGATCTACATGTGCGCCCATTCGTCGGAAGGGGCGATGGGCATCATCGTCAACCGCCCGGCCGGCAGCATTGATTTTCCGGGGCTTTTGGTCCAGCTCGACATCATCCAAAAGGCCGACCAGATCAAGCTGCCGGAGAACGCCGAGACCCTGCAGGTGCTCAAGGGTGGCCCGGTCGATACCGGCCGCGGTTTCGTGCTGCATTCCAGTGATTTCTTCATCCAGGATGCAACGCTGAACATCGATAACGGCATCTGTCTGACGGCAACGGTGGACATTCTCAAGGCGATCGCAGAGGGCACCGGGCCGAAGCACGCGATCCTGGCGCTGGGTTATGCCGGCTGGGCGCCGGGCCAGCTCGAGAACGAGATCCAGCACAATGGCTGGCTGCATTGCGACGCCGATCCGGATCTGATCTTCGGCGACGACGTCGAGGAAAAATACCAGCGCGCGCTGCGCAAGATCGGCATCGATCCCGGCATGCTGTCAAACGAAGCTGGGCACGCGTAGCTAGCCGTCGCGAACACGGTAGGGTGGGCAAAGGCGCACTTGCGCCGTGCCCACCATCCATCCAACCCTGTTCTTGAGAATGGTGGGCACGCTTCGCTTTGCCCACCCTACGACACCGCTTGCTTACTCCGCCGCCTGCTGCACCGTCGGCTCGGTACCGGCGACGGTGGCGCGGCGCATGTCACGGGGCTGCGACTGGTCGTAGCGCCGCACGCGGTGCATGGTCTGGCGGTTGTCCCACATCACGAGATCATGCAGCGTCCATTTGTGGACGTAGACGAATTCCGGCTGCGTGGCGTGCTCGGTGAGATCGCGCAAGAGCAGCCGCGCTTCCGGCATGCTCATGCCCTTGATGGCGCCGGCATGCGAGGACAGGTACAGCGACTTGCGGCCGTGCACCGGGTGCGTGCGCACCAGGCGCTGCAGCACCGGCTTGAACATCTCCTTTTCCTCATCGGTGTAGTCGAGGAAGCCGAGCGAGCCGCGCGAATACATCAGCGAGTGCTCGCAGATCAGGTCCTCAATCTCGGCCTTGGTCTCGTCGTCGAGCGCGTCATAGGCCGCGCGCATGTCGGCGAATTCTGTATTGCCGCCCTTCGGGTTGACGACGCGCGCCGACAATAGCGAGAACTTTGCCGGGATCGGCCGGAACGAGCTGTCGGAATGCCAGAGGCAGTTGCCGAGATTGAACAGGTGGGCGCGGCTGTCGCGGGCGAGCGGCTTGCCGTCCTTGCCGAGATTGGAGACGTCGTTCAGCCCGGTGGCGAGCCGATATTCGTCCTTCTTCACGATCGTGCCGCCGCGCGCTTTTTCGCGCTCGCCGAAATTCAGCGCAAAGGCCAGCTGCTGCTCGTCGGTGATGTCCTGGCCGTGAAACACCAGCACGGCATATTTGTCCATGGCGGCCTCGACTTCGGCGGCCTGCTCCCTGGTCAGCGGCACGCGCAAATCGAGGCCGGAAACCTCGCCGACAAAATATTTCTGCAACTGACGGATGGCCAAGGCCATGGCGCCTCTCCCTGCTGCGTTGCTTTTTCCGAAAGGCTACTCCCGGGCCGCGCGATGTCAACGTTATCGGTTCTGTCGATGATGCATGGCCTCGTGTCCCGGACGCAGGTAGCGCTCACGCATTCCGCGCCATCAGCCCGCCGTCGACCGGGATCACCGCGCCGGTCAGGAACGAGGCGGCCGGCAGGCATAGGCTCAGCGTCATGTGCGCGACCTCTTCGGGATCGCCATAGCGGCCGAGGGCGGTGCGGCGTTTGGCGTAAATGGTCTTGTGCTCCTCGGAAATCCGCTCGGTGATCGCGGTGCGGATCGGGCCGGGGCAGATGCAGTTCACCGTGATGCCCTCGCGGCCAAGCTCGACGGCGAGCGAGCGGGTCAGGCTGGTGACGCCGCCCTTGGCAGCGGAGTACGGGCTGTGCAGCGCGGTGGCGCCAAGCGCCTCGGTCGAGGCGATATTGACGATGCGGGGCGATTTCGACTTGCGTAAGTGCGGCAGCGCGGCGCGGATGATGCGGGGATGTGCTGTGAGCATCACCGCCAGCGCCCTGTCCCAGGCGGCATCATAGCCGTCATCGTCGATCGCGACGCGCACGGAGATGCCGGCATTGTTAATGACGATATCGAGCGCGCCGAAATGCGCGGCGACCTCGTTGACCACCTTGGTGATGTCGCCGGCATTGGCGACGTCGAGCGTCCATGCTTTCGCAGAACCGCCTCTCGATGCGATCTCGCTGGCAACCGCCAGCGTGGCTTCGGCATTCAGATCAGTGACCGCAACGTGGGCGCCCTCGGCCGCGAACACCAGCGCGGTGGCGCGGCCCATCCCGCTGGCGGCGCCGGTGACGAGAACGGTCAGGCCTTTGACCGAGCGGCTGAGCTGTTTGAAATCCGACATGGCGGGATCCGGACAGAGATGCGCGTTGCAGGATTGACAAGGCTGGCACCGATCCGCAGACAGGTCAAACGAAGCGAGGTGCAGACGTGATCGACATTGGCGCGCATATACGTCGCCTGGAGCCGGCTGATGCAGCGCTCTACCGGGAGATCCGGCTGGAAGCGCTTTTGAATGATTCCGCAGCGTTCGGAAGCACGTTCGAACGAGAAAGCGCGCAGCCACTATCGTGGTTCGAAGCGGCCATCGGCCGCGCGGCGATCTTCGGCGCGTTCCTGGACGGCAAGCTCGCCGGAATAGCGGGATTTTCTGCGCAGGAAGGTTCAAAGCAGGCGCACAAGGGCATGCTCTGGGCGATGTATGTTCGAAGCACGGCGCGCGGCACGGGCGTTGGAAAACAGCTTGTCGCCGCCATTCTCGACCATGCGCGAGGGCGCGTGGAGATGGTTCAGTTGACCGCGGTGAGCGAGAATGAAGCAGCGTGCCGGCTCTACAAGGCCATGGGCTTTGTCGAGTACGGTTATGAGAAGCGCGCCCTCAAGCAGGACGGACGATATTATGACGAATTTCTGATGGTCAAATTCCTCGACGAAGGCTCAAATTAGAAACAAGAAAAGGATCGCAGGGATGAACGAACTCGATTTCAGCGGCAGGCAGGTGCTGGTGGTTGGCGGCTCCAGCGGCATCGGCAACGGCATCGCGCAGGCCTTTCGCGCCAAGGGTGCGAAGGTCGCCGTCTGCGGCACGCGCAAAAGCGCCGCCGACTATTCGCCCGACGAGGGATCGCATCTCGAAGGCCTCGACTATTTCCAGCTCGACGTCAGCGACGCGCCGGCCATTCAATCCTTCAAGCCGGCCTTCGAAACACTCGACGTGCTGGTGCTGGCGCAGGGCGCGGTGATCTATCGCCGCGGCGAGTTCGAGATGGACGGTTTTCGCAAGGTTGTGGAAGTCAATTTGATAAGCCTGATGGCGTGCGCAACCAGATTTCAGGCGATGCTGAGCGCGGCAAAGGGTTCGCTGATCATCGTCAGCTCTACCGCCGCCTATCACTCCACCATGGGCAATCCGGCGTACAACGCTTCCAAGACCGGCGCGGTGGGCCTGACGCGCACGCTCGGCGAGGCATGGGCCGAGAACGGCATTCGCGTCAACGGCATCGCACCGGGCCTTGTCGACACCAAGATGACCAAAGCAACGACGGCAAATCCAAAGCGGCTCGAAGGCGCGCTGGAACGGATCCCCCTGAAGCGACTCGGTACGCCCGCGGACATGGCCGGCGCGGCCTTGTTCCTCGCCTCGCCGCTGGCGTCCTACATCATCGGCCAGACCATTGTGGTCGATGGCGGGCTGATCCTGTAAGCCCGGCATCTTGCGTAGCGGCGCGTTGTAGCGGCAGGAACCTGGACGGGGGCTCGTCGGTTACACCTCTTGAAAACAGGAGTGACCGCAATGGATAAGGATCGGATTGCCGGTTCGGCGAAAGACTTTGCCGGTAAGGTCGAAAGTACGGTCGGCAACATGGCCGGCGATGCGAAGACGCAGGTCGAGGGCCGCGCGCGCGAAGCCGCAGGCACGGTGCAAAATCTCTACGGCCAGGCCAAGGATGCAGCCCGCGACGTCAAGGACGCGGCCCGCGACGCCACCGACGCCGCCGTCAACTACGCCAAGGACGCCTACGAAAACAGCGGCGACACGGTTCGTAGCGGCCAAAAGGCGGTGGCGAAAACCGTGCGGGAAAATCCGCTGGGCGCACTGCTCGTCGCCGGCGGAATCGGCTTTGCATTGGCGCTGTTAATGACGCGCCCGCTCCGTCGCCCGCCGCCGCGCTGGCGCTATTACGGCTAAAGCGTACCTCATCCTCACAGGTTCATCGGGCGATGCAGTGCATCGTCCGATGACGCGCGAACGCGGCCCTGGGCTGAGGCTTCAGAAATTATCGCCAGAAATTGCCGGGCGGGACTTCGGCCGCGCGTCCGACGTTACCCGGCGGGCGCGGTGCGCCCGGGCCAAACGGCCCGCGCGGCGGTGCCGCCGCGGGCGGAGCAGGGGCGCGCGGTGCCGCGCCGAAGCCGCCGAAGAAATCACGCAGCGACGGCCCGTTGTTTTGCGCCGGCCGAAGCTGCATCGGCGGCGGCGGTGGCGGCGCTAGTCTCCGTTGCTGCTGCTGCACTTGCTGCGGCGGCGGCAGCAGAAGCTGTTTCTGCGCGGGCGCTGCCGGTGCTGCGCCGCTGGGTGAGGCAGCCGCAACCGGAACATCGCCCTTGGCGGGCTCGCGGCCGATTTCCCGGCGCGGCCACATGTAATCATCGGCGCGGCCGGCAGGCGGCGCCAGCGCTTCACCTTTCACCAGCGTACGTGCGGCGAGAGCATCGACCGCGGCGGGACGCGAGCCGGGCCCGCCGAGCAACTGGTCGGTGCCGACGGAGGAGGCCACCAGCGGCATGACCGGTCCGGCCAGGGGCCGCGGCGCCGGCTGGCCGGGCGCGACATTGGCCTCGGGCGCGGTCGGCTCGATCGGCACCGCAATCGGGCCCGAGCGTGCCGCGAGCAGGCGCGTCACTTCGCGCTCGACATAATGCGCAAGCTTGCGCGCGCCAGGCCGGGTGAAGAACACGCCATCGGCGGTGCGGAGCTGGCGGATCTGGCCTTCGAAGTCGGGGCCCTTCTGCAGGAAGCGGCCGGCTTCGTCGACAAAGCCGTCCCAGATATCGACATAGGTGATGCCGGCCTTGCCCGCACCGTCGCGATAGAGCGCGTCGAGAAACAGCATGTCGGCTGTTCCCTTTTGCCCGCGGATTGCCGGCAGCCCAACCCACAACACCGGCACGCCCTTGGCTTTCAGGATGCCGATCAGCTCTTCGATCTTCTTGGCGTAGAGCTCGACCCAGCGCTCGTCGCGAAATTCATAGAGCCCGCCGCCCGAGCGCGCGCTCTTCTCCGGGGCGGCTTGCGGCGTGTCGTTGTCGGCATCGTCAGGCGACAATTCGGCGTCGGCCGGCTTGTCGTCGCGCTTTGCCGTCTCCGCCTGGCCTTCCGGCTTCGGCTTGCCGTCGGCAGACTTGCCGTCCGCAGGCTTGGCGTCCGGCTTGCGCGCGTCTTTCTTCTCGTCCTTCTTGTCGGTCTTCTTCTCGGTGACCACCTCGCGGATCGCCTGGCGGTCGTTGAGGCCGAGCATGACGACGATGGCGTCCGGCTTTTCGGTGGCAAGGATGGCCTTTGCCGCCGCGGCCCAATCGGCGGGCTCGCCGCGCGGCTGATACTTGATCAGGCCGGAGGCGGTCTTGTGCTTGCGGATCACGCCCATATCGGGCTGCTCGGAATAGGCGTCTTCGAGGCCATAGGCGAGCCAGTCGGCCATGGCATCGCCGAGCACCAGGATGTTGTGCTCCGCCACAGTGTCGCGCTTGGCGGGGCCCGGCGCACGGGAGAAATCCTGGCGCGGCGCCTGCTGCTGGGGAGACTGCTGGAATGGCGCGAAGAAATCGCCGCCGAACCACCCACGGTCGCGTTGCGGCGCCTGCCGCGGCGGACCGCCGAAGCCGCCGAAGTTGAAAAACTGCGCGGAAGCCGGTCCCGCGATTCCGACCAGAAGCGCGATGACAACCGCCAGCACGGCCAGCGGGCCGGTGTCGGTGAACACGCGCAAGAAGGACTTTGGCTTTCGCATCCGGCTCGGTCGCAAAATGGATCGTGAAGCGTCAAATATAGTAGCGGAATCGGGCCGCAAGCGGGCAGATTTTCCCCATAAACTGGTGTTCCGGCCCGACCGTCAAGGTTTCTGCCGAATCGTGGTTTTCAGCCCCCTTTCGGCCCGGAAAGGGGGGCGTTTAACGCCCTCTCAGCCGATCCAATACGTCCGCCGAGGCAAATCCGTCAGTCGGCGCCCCGATCGAGGCCTGGAAGCTGCGGAGCGCCTCCCGGGTCTGGCCGCCAAACTGGCCGTCCGGGGTGCCCTTGTAGAAGCCGCGCTGGGCCAAGAGCTGTTGCAGTTCCAGCCGCTCGGCGCGCGATAGCACCCGTTCCTGCCGCGGCCAGGCCTGCACGAAGGGCGGGCCGCCGCGAAGGCGGTCGGCAAAATGGCCGATCGCCAGCGCATAGGCCTCCGCCGGGTTGTATTTCATGATCACCCGGAAATTCTGCAGCATCAGAAAGCCAGGCCCCTGCATGCCGGCCGGCGCCAGCAGATAGGCCTTTTCGGTCGTATCCGGGAAAGGCTTGCCGTCGGCCCGGGTCAGGCCCTGGGCCTGCCACTGCGCGATCGTCATCGCCTTGGATTTGTCCGCCAGCATGAAGTTGAAGCCCTGCGGCAGCACCACTTCATAGCCCCAGCTCCGGCCGCTCTGCCAGCCGTCCTTCTTGAGGTTGTTGGCGGTGGAGGCGATCAGGTCGGCGGCGTTGTCGACGACGTCGCGGCGGCCGTCGCCGTCGCCGTCAACGGCATAGCGCTTGAACGCGGTCGGCATGAACTGCGTCGGACCGAACGCGCCGGCCCAGGAGCCGCGCATCTGTTCGATACGCAGATCGCCGCGGTTGAGGATTTCCAGCGCGGTGAGGAATTCATCCTTGAAATAGGCCTGGCGGCGGCCGATGCAGGCCAGCGTCGCTGTCGAATTCACCACGCTGCGGTCGCCGATTTGCGTCGAGTAGTTGGATTCGATGCCCCAGATCGAGGCGATGATGTAGCGGTCGACGCCGTAGGCCTTCTCCGCCGCGTCGAATTGCGGTTTGTATTTGGCGAGGATCTCGCGCCCCTTGGCGAGGCGGTTGTCGTTCACGAGAATGTCGAGATAGTCCCAGATCGCCTTGGTGAATTCGGGCTGCGAATCCATCAGGTCCATGATGCGCAGATCAGGCTCGAGCCCTGCGGTGAAGCGCTGGAAATTTTCCTGGCTGATGTTGCGCCGTGCGGCATCAGGCCACATTGAGGCAACGCAGTTCTGAAAATTCGTCGCCGCTTGCCGGATCGCATCAGCGGTCATCAGGGGATGGCCGGAAGCGCCGTCCTCGCCGCTCCAGGGCGGCGGCGCGCCGTTCGGGCCGGGCGCGGCTTGCGGCACGGGGCTGGCGTTCGGACCCGAGAAGATGTTGCCCAAAAAGTTCGAAATCCCGTCTTTGCCCGACGATTGGGCATGGGACGGGGTGACGAAAGCGGCCGGACAGGAACACAACAGCGCGGCCACGATTAGCATCGTGCCGGCCCATTTGCTCATCGCTCGTTCAGCTAAGCCCATGCAGTGTCCGTCCGTCGTTTCTCACCCCGGTTCTAAAGGCCCGGTCACGGTTTCCAATAGCTTAACAGTGGGCATTTTGTTGTCCCGTCGCTTACGCGCAAGGGGACCATACATCCGCCTTTGTTCAGGGCTGCAAACCGGCTATCAACGTGCTTTCAAAGCACTTTCCTCGTTTCTAGGGCTCCCGACATCCCATGAAGATCCGTAAAGCCGTTTTTCCGGTCGCCGGTCTCGGCACCCGCGTCCTGCCTGCCACCAAGGCAATGCCGAAGGAGATGCTGACCATCGTCGACAAGCCGTTGATCCAATATGTGGTCGACGAGGCCAAGGAGGCCGGCATCGAGCATTTCGTCTTCGTCACCGGCCGCAACAAGGGCGTGATCGAGGACCATTTCGACCGCATGTTCGAGCTCGACACCACGCTGGCCCAGCGCGGCAAGAAGGTCGAGCAGGACATTCTGGCGCGCGACCAGCCCGAAGCGGGCGCCATGAGCTTCACCCGCCAGCAGGCGCCGCTCGGCCTCGGACATGCGGTGTGGTGCGCGCGCGACATTGTCGGCGATGAGCCGTTCGCAGTGGTGCTGCCGGATGAGCTGGTGCTGAATACGCCCGGTTGCCTCAAGCAGATGATCGAGGCCGCAAGCAAGCTCGGCGCAAAATCCAACCTGCTCGCGGTGGAAGCGGTGCCCGACGATCTCACCCATCAATACGGCATCTGCGGCGTCGGCCAGCGCCTCGCCAGCAATATGTTCGAGGTCGACGGCATGGTGGAGAAACCGCCGAAGGGCACGGCGCCGTCAAATCTTTCGATCACCGGCCGCTACATCCTGCAACCGGAAATCTTCAAGATCCTAGAGAAGCAGGAGCGCGGCGCGGGCAACGAGATTCAGCTCACCGACGCCATGAAGACCCTCGCCAAGACGCAGAAATTCTATGGCGTCGAGTTCGAGGGCGAGCGCCACGATTGCGGCTCGAAATCCGGCTTCCTGCGCGCCAACATCGCCTACGGCATGGCCCGCGACGAATTGCGCGACGGCCTGCGCGCGGAGATGAAGAAGTATCTGGATAAATGAAGTAAGGCGCGGAGGTCCTTCGCCGTCATTGCGAGGAGCGGAGCGACGAAGCAATCCATCGTTCCGCATACACTGAAGCATGGATTGCTTCGCTTCGCTCGCAATGACGGTGGTCAGCGACAGTGCGCCTAAGCCACCAGCGCGAGCTGCGGGATTGTGGCGACCACGGACTGGTTACGGCCGTTGGCCTTGGCGGCGTAGAGCGCCTTGTCGGCGGCTTCGATCAGATCGGACCAGCCGACCGCTCCTGTCGGCGTCATGCTTGCCACGCCGATGCTGACGGTCGTCACGTTGGGGTCTTCGGACCATTGTTCGACCTTCAGGCGAATGACCTCGGCGACGGTGAATGCTTCGATCGCCGAGAGGCCCGGCAACAGCACGGCGAACTCCTCGCCGCCATAGCGCGCCGGACAATCGCCGGCCCGTCGCACCGTGTCGGAAATGCAGATCGCGATGCCGACCAGCACCTGGTCGCCGGCCTGATGGCCGTAGGTGTCGTTATAGGCCTTGAAATGATCGGCATCGATCATCAGGACCGCGACCGGCGTCTTGTTGCGCGTCGCCCGCCGCCACTCGGCGTCGATCTCGGTATCGAATTTGCGCCGGTTCTTCAGTCCGGTCAGCGAGTCCGTCGTCGCGAGTTCCTCGAGCTTCTCCTCCGCTTTTGCCCGGCGGCCGATCTCGCGTGCGAGGAACAGCGTGGTGCCGACCACGAACAAGGTGAGCACGATCATGATCGCCCCGATCCGGAGCGCTTCGCGGTGCCAAAGTTTTAAGATGCTCGCCAGCGGCTTTCCGACCACGACGAAAAACAGGCTCGTCGTACCGGCGCGAACGAACAGCCGTGGGGTCGGATCGACCGGGCCGACCCCGGCATAAGATCCGCCTTCCTTCAGGTTTGCCGGATTCCACCTTGGCCGCTCAGCCAGATTCTTGCCGATGATGTCGAGGTCGAACGGCTTGCGCATGATGACCGTTCGATCCTGACGCAGCACCGTGATCGTATCGCCGGGATCGAGCGTGAGCCGGCCGAACAGTTCATGGAAATAGCTGAAGCGGATCGAGCCCACCACGACGCCAAGGAAGCCGCCGTCGGAATCATTGATGCGCCGGCTGAACACGATCGAATAGGCGCTGCGACGCAGCATCGGGCGACTCATGTAGAGGCCGACGTCGGGACTGGCGCGATGGACCTGAAAATACTCCTCATCGCTACGATCCTCCGGCGCCGGATCGAGGCTGGCGGCATCGATGCTGAGCTTGCCATCGGCATCGAATACCTGAATCGCGCCGAAGTGCTTGGCGGTCGCGGCATGATCGAACAAGATCAGATGGCGGATCTCCTTGCTGACCTTGTGAATCTCCGGCATCACCAGATTGTTGGCGACGTTGCGCAACGACAGATCGTAGAGCTCAAGGTTTCGCGCGATATCGGAATCTATTCCCGTTGCGAGATTTTCCAGCGTCTGGCGCGCGAGCTCTTCCTCGCCGCGGCGCATGTCGAGCATCACGCTGATACAAATTGCGGAGAAGCCGATGACGGTTGCGATCGACGATGCGATGAGCAGCTTCACGGACAAACGCCAGTGGCGGCGGCCGGAGTCCTTCCTGAACCAACCCTTTCCGGCCACGTCGCTTTGCCGCCCGAATAGCATCGTCTGCTCCAAGCCATCCGGTATGCTCCGCATAAATTGTTGCGGCCTTAAGCGGCAAGGGCGATATGATAGAGAGTTAACGGCTGGTTGCCGGCGCCCACGGTTTTCCGCAAATCACCATCGAGGACACGCGTGAACGTTTACGACCCGCTACGGGACTATCTGAAGGCGCAAACGCGTGCCGAATTCGTGCTGAGCTTCGAGGAAATCGAGGAGATCATCGACGCCGCGCTACCGCGGGCGGCGCAGCGCGCCTCCTGGTGGGACAGCCTGCGCAGCCCGCAGGAAAAGATGCCGCAGCGCGAGGCATGCCTCGACGGCGGTTACATCGCCACCCGCCAGGCAGATGGGCAGAGCGTGAAGTTCAAAAGGATGCCGCAGGACCGCCGTCGTCCCCGCGAAAGCGGGGACCCATAATCGCCGGCCATTGTTATAGTGAAGACAATTGGCCCCATCATTTCACCGAAAGGCCGCGGCGTATGGGCCCCTGCCTTCGCAGGGGCGACGGAAACAATTCAGCTCGCCGCTTCGAGCCGCTCTTCCGTCAGTAGCCGCATCGCGGCATCGGCGTCCATCGGCTCGCCGAAGGCAAAGCCCTGCGCGTATTCGCAGCCGAGCTGATAGAGCTCGACGGCGTCCGAATCCGTCTCGGCGCCTTCCGCCACCACGTCCATGCCGAGGTCGTGGGCCAGCGCGATGATTGATTTTAGGATCACCGGGCGGGTGCCGCGGCTGGTGGTGCGCACGAAGGACTGGTCGATCTTGATGGTGTCGAACGGGAAGCGCTGCAGATAGGCCAGCGAGGAATGGCCGGTGCCGAAATCGTCGAGCGACAGCCCGGTGCCGAGCTCGCGGATGCGCGTCAGCATCTGCGCGGCGTGCTCGGGATTTTCCATCACCAGCGATTCCGTCAGCTCCAGTTTCAGCGTGCCGCGCGCCACCGACGAGCGCGACAGCACGGTACGAATATCGTGGATCAGGTCGTGCCGCAGCAATTGCCGCGAGGAGACATTGACGGAAGCGAAGATCGGCTCGCGCGAACGCATCGCGCGCTGCCAGACCGAAAGCTGCCGCGCCGTCTGATCCAGCACGAACATGCCGAGATCGACGATCAGGCCGATCTCCTCGGCAATCGAGATGAATTCCGACGGCGACATCCGGCCGAGTTTTGGATGGTCCCAGCGCGCCAAGGCCTCGAAGCCGGCGATCGAGCGGTCTTCCAGCCGTACGATCGGCTGGTACAGGATGGTGATTTCCTGCCGCTCGATGGCGCGGCGCAGCTCGCTTTCCAGCGTCAGGCGGTCGGTCTTCCGCGCGCGCATTGCGGGCTTATACACGTCGATGCGGTCGCCGCCGATGCGCTTGGAATGATACATCGCCAGCTCGGCGTCCTTGATGATCTCTTCGCTGAGCGGCGTCTGCGGGTCGGACAGCGCGAGGCCGATCGATGCGGTCAGGAAGATCTCGCGGTCGTTGAACGCGATCGGGGCGCGGATCGTCTTGCGGATGGTTTCGGCGAAATTGGTGATGCGCGCCGGATCCTGCTCCGACAACAGGATCAGGCCGAACTGGTCGCCGGCGAGCCGCGCCAGCGTGTCCTGCGGCTTGAGGATGCGCGTCAGCCGCCGCGCCAGGGTCAGCAGGATGGAATCGCCGACCGCAATGCCGACGGAATCGTTGACCTGCTTGAAGCGGTCGAGGTCGATCACCATCAGCGTCGGCCGCAGGTTCGGCATGGCCTTGGTGAAATTGGCAACCGCGCCGAGACGGTCCATGAACAATTTGCGGTTCGGCAGGCCGGTAAGGTTGTCATGCACGGAGTCGTGCAGCATCCGCTCTTCGGCGTTCTTGAACTCGGTGACGTCGGTGAGCGTGCCGACGACGCGCGAGACCTCGCCGTCGGAGCCGACCACCGGGCGCGCCTTCAGCGCGAACCACATGAAGTGGCCGTCGGGGGTGCGCAGGCGAAAATCCTGCACCAGGCGGCCGCGGCGCTGGTCGAGCACGCTGTCGAGCGCGGCGCGGAAGCGGTCCTGGTCGAGCGGGTGCAGCACCTCGAGCCATTTGGCGGCGGGACCTTCCAGCGTGCCGCGCTTCAGGCCCAAGAGGCTTTCGGTCTCCGGGCTGGTGAACACCTTGTCGGCGGAGACGTCCCAGTCCCAGATCAGATCGCCGGAGCCCGTCAGCGCCAGCGCGCGGCGTTCAACGTCGGAGACGATGCCGGTGGTGGCGCCGCCGCCGGCGAAAGCGTGCTGCATCACCGTAAATCCGATCAGCATCACGATCAGCACGAGGCCGCCGAGCAGCGCGGGGCCGACGATGTCGTTGGTAACGGAGCCCGCAACCGTCATGCCGGCCGCGATCACCCAGACCACCAGCAGGAACCAAGTCGGGATCAACAGCACAGCGCGGTCGAAGCCATGCGTCGACAGATAGACGATCAGCGCAAAGCCGGCGAAGGCGATCAGGACCAGCGAGATGCGCGCGATGCCCGAGGCGACCGCGGGATCGAACAGCGCCAGCCCTACCAGCGAGCCGAGGAAGGCGAGCCAGCCGACAGTGATGTGGGAATAGCGCACATGCCAGCGGCTGAGATTGAGATAGGCGAACAGGAACACCAGAAGCGTTGCCGCAAGGATCGCTTCGCCCGCCGCGCGCCAGACGCGCTCGGCGTTGTTCGACATGTCGAGCACCTTGCCCCAGAAGCCGAAATCGACGCCGATATAGACCAGCACCGCCCAGGCCAGCGCGGCGGCGGCCGGGAACATGATGCTGCCCTTCACCACGAACAAAATCGTCAGCACCAGCGCCAACAGGCCGGAGATGCCGATCACGATGCCTTGGTAGAGCGTGAAGGAGTTGACCTTGTCCTTGTAGGCGTCGGGTTCCCAGAGATAGAGCTGCGGCAATTTGTCGGTGCGCAGTTCCGCCACGAAGGTGATGACGGCGCCGGGGTCGAGCGTGATGCGGAAAATGTCGGCGGTCGCGCTTTCCTGCCGCTCGGGGCGGTCACCGGTGGACGGCGTAATCGTTGCGATGCGCGACAGGCCGAGGTCGGGCCACAACAGCCCCGACGAGACGATGCGATAATGTGGGGCGACGATCAGGCGGTCGAGCTGGTCGTCGGTGTTGTTGGCGAGCGCGAACACCACCCAGTTCTGCCCACCCTCGCGGGCGCGGACCTCGATGCGGCGGACGATGCCGTCGGTTCCCGGCGCGGTCGAAACCTGGATGCGGTCGGTTTCGCTGCGCTGATGGTCGAGGACGGCGGTGAGATCGATGGCAGGCGCGTCGCTGCGGACGCTGACAGCGTCAATGGCGTGCGCCGCAGGCGCTGCCGCAACAATCATGAGGCCCAGCGCGAGCCGCGCCAGGCACCTGATCAGACGCAATGTCAGTACTCCGCGACCAACGATTCTCCCGGCCCAGCGAACGGGTCGGCGTAGGCCGCGATAAATGACATGAAAGCAAATCGAATCAAAGGGTTTCCACCCTGACTCCGCGCGCGATCGGTCAAACCTCCAACACAATTTTGCCAATATGTGCGCTGGTCTCCATCCGCTGGTGCGCATCGGCGACTTTTTCCAGCGGGAATGAGCTGTCCATCAGGGGTTTTACACGTCCCTCGCGCAAAAGCGGCATGACCTTGGCCTCAATTGCGGCCACCATCGCCGCCTTATCCGCATTAGTACGGGGGCGCAGTGTGGACCCGGTGTGGGTCAGCCGCTTCACCATCACCTTGGCAATATTGACGCTGACCTTGGGCCCGTTGAGGGTTGCGATTTGCACGATGCGGCCATCGACCGCGGCGGCATCGTAATTGCGATCGACATAGTCGCCGGCGACCATGTCGAGGATCAAATTGGCGCCGACATTATTGGTCTCCGCCTTGACCACGGCGACGAAGTCTTCCGTCTTGTAGTTGATGGCGCGGTCGGCGCCGAGCTTGAGGCAGGCATCGATCTTGTCCTGCGAGCCGACGGTCACGATCACCTTGGCGCCGAATGCCTTGGCAAGCTGGATCGCCATCGTGCCGATGCCGGACGAGCCGCCATGGATCAAAAGGGTTTCACCGGCCTTGAGGGCGCCGCGCTCGAACACATTGTGCCAGACCGTCATCAGCGTTTCCGGAATGGCGCCGGCTTCCTGGATCGAGAGCGAGGGGGGCACCGCCATCGCCTGTGCATCCTGCGCAATGCAATATTGGGCGTAGCCGCCGCCCGCGACCAGCGACATCACCTTGTCGCCGAGCTTGTGCTTTTTGGCGCCTTCGCCGAGCGCGACAACTTCGCCGGCGATTTCGAGGCCGGGCAGGTCGCTGGCGCCGGGCGGCGGCGGATAGGCGCCGGAACGCTGCGCGACGTCGGGACGATTGACGCCGGCCGCCATCACCTTGACCAGGATCTCGCCCGGACCGGGCACCGGCACGGGACGGGTTTCCGGCAGCAACACCTCGGGGCCGCCGGGCTTGCTGATGCCGATGACGGTCATTTGCGCGGGCAGCTTTTCCATGATTTGTCCTTGCGAAAGGCTGAGAATGAAGGGCGGTTCCTGATTAGCCAGCCCGGCTCCGGCTGGCAACCGCGTGAGGGGATGGCCTGACCTGCAGGCAAGGGAAGAAGGGAGGAAGCGCATGGCGATCGAGGACGACGACAAGCCCCGCAAGAAGATCACCCACGAGATCGGCCAGGACCTGTCGCTGCTGTCGGTCGAGGAATTGACCGAGCGCATCGCGCTGTTGAATTCCGAGATCGTGCGGCTGCAAGAGGCGGTCACCAAGAAGCGCGCGTCGAAGGATGCGGCGAACAGCTTTTTCAAATCTTAGAATTCAAACTCTCTCCTTCGTCGTCCCGGACAAGTGAGAGCAGCGAACGCGATCCGGGATCCATACGCCGCGGCTCATCTTGTGGCAGGCCTCTGGCCGACTTCCCTCAATCATATCCGCTGGTGTTTATGGGTCCCCGCGTGCGCGGGGACGACCGCGGTTAGAGTCAACAATAGCACTCGGCCAATGGCCGACATGGCAAACAAAGTCTAAAAAAAATCGCTCGTTTACGACCCGTTAAGCTTTCTCGATTATGACTGTCACTGTCCTCGTTTGGACACCGAGTGGCTCCTGTCCACTCTGTTTGACGCCTCCCTGTTATCAACTTCAAAAGCCGCCGGAAACGGCGGCTCTTTTTTGTGCTGAGCACGGCTATTTTGTGCCCCCATACGCTGGAAACCATAAACTTGGTTGCCGCTGGACTCTCGACCCCGCCCGAGCAATGATTTGTTCATCATAAGCCGGTGGTTCACAGCCGGTTGGGGCAAATAGTGGCGTGAGGGCGTTAACCATGGCGGAGCGTTCGCAAAGCGAAACCGCGCTCGTGATGTTCAGCGAGCGACTGACTAATTCGGCGGCGTTCGGAACTCTCTTCAGGGAAGGCATGGATTTGGTCGAGGAAACCGCCGCCTATCTGGACGGCGAGGGCCGCACCGAGGCCAAGGCGCTCGAGCGTTCTGTCAGTCTCACTTACGCAACCGAAAGCATGCGCCTCACCACCCGCCTGATGCAGCTCGCGTCCTGGCTGCTGCTGCACCGCGCGGTCAAGGAAGGCGAGATGACGCTGACCCAGGCCAACCGGGAAAAGACCAAGGTCAAGCTTACGGCTGCCGATCCCGGCCCGCAGGACATGATCGAAAAACTGCCGCAGCAATTGCAGGACCTGATCATGCGCTCGATGAACCTGCAGGCCAAGGTCCGCCGGCTCGATACCTCGATCCATGCACCGCCAGCCGAACGCGCGCCGATCGGCAACCCGCTGGTGCCGCAGCTCAACCGCCTGAAGGCGGCGTTCGAGCAGTAGGGCCGAAAATCTCGCACTGTCATTCCGGGGCGATGCGAAGCATCGAACCCGGAATCTCGAGAGTCCGGGTTCGCTTCGCGCCCGGAATGACGGCTGTAAACAGCCCAAACAAAAACGCCCCGGCTTGACCGGGGCGTTTTGTATTTCTGGACAGGAGGACAGCGGTCCGAGACCCCTCAGTCCTTCTTGAGGAAGCCCGAAAACTTCTTCTGGAAGCGCGACACGCGGCCGCCGCGGTCGAGGATCTGCTGCGAGCCGCCGGTCCAGGCCGGGTGCGACTTGGGGTCGATATCGAGATTCAGCTTGTCGCCTTCCTTGCCCCAGGTGGAGCGGGTCTGATACTCGGTCCCGTCGGTCATCACGACCGTAATCGTATGATAATTCGGATGAATTTCGGCTTTCATGGCATATCCTTCGGCGCGCCGGCGCCCATCTCAAATGTCAGGGTATACGGGATTTGGCGGCTCTATAACGTAAGCCGCCCGCCAAAACAAGCTACGTATATGCCCGGATTGGGAATCTCCCGGATTTGCCAGAGGGGGCCGCGGAGGCCTATCTGAGGGCGGAAAAACGGGTCGGATTTCATGAGCGCAGTGGAACAGATTGAAGCCCCCCGCGGCACACCGCCGCGCGACGCCCTGCTCGAGGAAGAGGCGTTCATCGAGGGTCAGCTGACGCAGTCGCCGGCCAAGACCCGCGCCAGGCTGCGCCCGCTACTCGCCCTCGCGCCCTATGTCGCGCGCTACCGTGGCCGCGCGCTGCTCGCCTTCGTCTCGCTGACGGTTGCGGCGATCACGACGCTGGTGGTGCCGATCGCGGTCCGCCGCATGATCGATTTCGGCTTCAGCCCCGAAGGCATCGCCCTGATCAACAGCTATTTCAGCGTCATGATCGCGGTCGTCGCGGTGCTCGCCGCCGCCAGCGCCTCGCGCTATTACCTCGTCATGACGATCGGCGAGCGCATCGTCGCCGATCTCCGACGCGATGTGTTCGCGCATCTGGTCTCGCTGTCGCCGGCCTTCTTCGATTCCGCGCGCTCGGGCGAACTGGTGTCGCGGCTGACGGCGGATACGACCCAGATCAAGTCGGCGGTCGGCGCCTCGGTGTCGATCGCGCTGCGCAACATGATGCTGTTCATCGGCGCCACCGCCATGATGGTGATCACGAGCCCGAAACTGTCCGGCTTCGTGCTGCTCGCTATCCCCGTGATCGTGATCCCGCTGGTCGCATTTGGGCGCTGGGTGCGGCGGCTGTCGCGCAATGCGCAGGATACGCTGGCGGATGCCAGCGCTTACGCCTCCGAACTAGTCGGTGCGATCAGGACGGTGCAGGCCTATACCAGCGAGCGGCTGGCAACGAACCGCTTCGGCGGCGAGGTCGAACAGGCCTATGAGGCGGCGCGCAGCTCAACGCGGGCGCGCGCGGTGCTGACGCTGATCATCATCTTCATCGTGTTTTCCAGCGTCGTCGCCATCCTCTGGGTCGGCTCGCATGACGTGCTGACCGGCCAGATCACGCCGGGCCGGCTCGGCCAGTTCGTGCTGTACGCGGCGTTTGCCGCCACCGGCCTCGGCCAGCTCAGCGAGGTCTGGGGCGAGGTCTCGGCGGCGTCAGGGGCAGCCGAGCGGCTGTTCGAAATTCTTCGGGTGAAATCGCAGATCACCGCGCCGCCGCAGCCGGTCGTGCTGCCCAAGCCCGCGCGCGGCGATGTCGGCTTTGAAAAGGTCAGCTTTGCCTATCCGGCGCGGCCGGACGTGCTGGTGGTCGACAACGTCTCGCTGTCGGTCAAGGCCGGCGAAAAGGTCGCGATCGTCGGGCCCTCGGGGGCCGGCAAGAGCACGTTGTTTCATCTCCTCTTGCGCTTCTACGATCCGGCGCGCGGCACGATTTCGCTGGATGGCGTGCCGGTCAAATCGGCCGATCCGGTCGAGGTGCGCTCGCGCATCGCACTGGTGCCGCAGGATAGCGTGGTGTTTGCGGCCAGCGCGCGCGAAAATATCCGCTTCGGCCGGCCGGATGCCACGGATGCCGAAGTCGAGCGCGCCGCCGATCTGGCGCATGCCACCGAATTCCTGCGCCGTCTGCCTGGCGGCTTCGAGGCGCAGCTCGGCGAGCGCGGCGTGACGCTGTCGGGCGGCCAGCGCCAGCGCATCGCGATTGCCCGCGCCATCCTGCGCGATGCGCCGCTGTTGCTGCTCGACGAAGCCACCTCCGCGCTCGATGCCGAAAGCGAGACGCTGGTGCAGACCGCGCTGGAAGAGTTGATGCGCCACCGCACCACGCTGGTGATCGCCCATCGCCTCGCGACCGTGCTGTCGTGCGACCGCATCATGGTGATGGACCAGGGCAAGATCGTCGAGCAGGGCACGCATGCGGAGCTGGTTGCAGCGAACGGGCTCTACGCGCGATTGGCGCGGCTGCAATTCGAGGGCGCGTAGCCGATTGACGGGAACCGAAAGGGCCACCTCGTTGTTGCCTGACCATACTTTTGAAAGGTCAGCTCAACAGGAGACGGTTATGCCCTTCCGCCGCGGTGGTTTTGCCCTGACGCCTCCCTCGGTCGCTATCTTCCTGGTTTCGTTCATTCTCGCAGTCTGCGCGCTGCTCGTGCGCTACGCGCATGTATCGATGCCGATCATCACGCCGGCGCATGTGTTCGACGTGCTGGCGATCGCCTATGTGGTGCTGACGGTAGGGGTTTTGATCCGCGGCGTATGACGGCTGCCGCATTGGGCATGTCGTCATGCCCGGGACAAGCCCGGCCATGACGTCGGGATCATCCCTCGCTAACTATCGTTCCGTCAGCTTCAGCTCGATGCGGCGGTTGCGCTTGTAGGCGTCTTCGTTGGGCGCGTTGTCGAGCGGCTGGAATTCGGCAAAGCCGGCGGCGACCAGCCGCTGCGCGGGCACGCCGAGGAAGATCAGGTACTGCACCACCGAGATGGCGCGCGCCGACGACAATTCCCAGTTCGACTTGAACAGCGGCGAATTGATCGGCCGCATGTCGGTGTGGCCGTCGACCCGCAGCACCCAGGCGATCTCCGCCGGAATCTGCTTGTCGAGATCGATCAGCGCGGTGGCGAGCTTGTCGAGCTCGGCGCGCCCCTCGGGCAGCAGCAGCGCCTGGCCGCTATCGAAGAACACTTCAGACTGGAACACGAAGCGGTCGCCGACGATGCGGACATCCGGACGGTTGCCGAGAATGGCGCGCAGGCGGCCGAAGAATTCCGAGCGGTAGCGCGACAATTCCTGCACGCGCTGCGCCAGCGCGACGTTAAGACGCTGGCCGAGATCGGCGATCCGCCCTTGCGATTCCTTGTCGCGCTTCTCGGAAGCTTCCAGCGCTTCCTCGAGCGCCGCGAGCTGACGGCGCAGCGCGCTGATCTGCTGGTTCAGCACCTCGATCTGAGCCAGCGCGCGCGTGCTGACGCTCTTTTCGGATTCGAGCGCCTTGGTGAGCTCGTTGGCGCGGCCTTGCGCGTCGCCGCCGGCGCCGGACAGTCCCTCATAGAGCCCCTTGATGCGGTCGCGTTCGCCCTCCGCGGCGGCGAGGCCGGCGCGCAATTGCGTGATCTGGTCGTCGAGCGCGAGCTTGCCGAGCTTCTCCAGCGATAACAGATCGTTGAGCTGTGCGATCTTGGCGTTGAGCTGCTCCAGCGCCTTGTCCTTGCCGGTGACCTCCTGCGACAGGAAGAACTGCACCACCAGGAACACCGACAGCAGGAATACGATCGACAGCACGAGCGTCGAGAGCGCGTCGACGAAGCCCGGCCAGTAGTTGAAACCGGATTCACTGCGGCGGGCGCGGGCGAGGGCCATGTTGAATTCTCCGACAATCTCGTGTCCCGGACGCGGTGCAGCGTGAAACGCTGCTCCGCAGAGCCGGGACCTACTCGCGATGGGTCCCGGCTCTGCGTCGCATCACTGGCGTGCTGCGTCGCGTCCGGGACATGAACATTTGCCCCTCAGCTCTTCTCGGGCTGCTTGGCGATCCGCTCCAGGAGTTTCTTGATCTCGCGGTTCTGCTCGCCCTGGCCGTCGGCCCATTCGCGGATCATCTGCTGCTCGGTGCGCATATGGGCGACCAGGCCCTGGATGGCTTCGGCGAGATTGGCCATTGCCGCCGTGGTACTGCGGCTGCCGCCGCCCTCTTCGACCACCGCGCGGATGCGCTCCATCGCATGCTGGAGTTCGCCGCCCATGCCGGACCCATCGCCGTATTCACGGACCGTGGAGGCGAGCCAATCTTCGAGATCGGTATAGAAGCGGTTCTGCGCCTGGCTCGACTGCAGGTCGAGGAAGCCGAGGATCAGCGAACCGGCGAGGCCGAACAGCGAGGACGAGAACGAAATGCCCATGCCGCCGAGCGGCGCCGCCAGCCCCTCTTTCAGTGTATCGAACACGGATGCGGCATCGCCGCCGACCTTCAGGCCGTCGATCACCTTGCCGACGGAACCGACCGTCTCGATCAGGCCCCAGAAGGTGCCGAGCAGGCCGAGAAAGACGAGCAGGCCGGTCATATAGCGGGAAATGTCGCGGGCCTCGTCCAGCCGCGTCGCGATCGAATCCAGCAAATGCCGCATGGTCTGCTGCGAGATCGTCATCCGTCCCGCCCGCTCGCCGCCGAGAATCGCCGCCATCGGCGCCAGCAGCTTCGGACGCCGGTCGATCGCCAAACCGGGGTCGGCGATCCGGAAATTGTTGACCCAGGACACTTCGGGATAGAGCCGGATTACCTGCCGGAACGACAGGATGATGCCGATCAAGAGCACCCCGCCGATCAGGGCATTGAGGCCGGGATTGGCAAAGAACGCCAGGATGATCTGCTTGTAGAGCACGACCGTGATCAGCGCGCATAGCACCAGGAACACCAGCATCCGCACCAGGAAAATCCGGGGTGAGGACAGTTTGCTCAGTTCGATCTCCATGTCGGAGCGGGAGGAGGGGCCTGAGGGCATTTGCGGGTGTCATCCGTTACGAAAGGCCGCGCTGGCGGCCAATATGGCACAGCGGGCCGGATAAAAAAGCTGGCAAGCCGCCATTTCGGGCAGACCACGCGGAAACCTCGTCCCGAAACCCGGCTTTGACATCAACGTATTTGGGAACTGTTCGATGTCCAACCGGGATTTTTCATGACGGCGTCGCGGGCCGCCGGTCGGATGCCTTGACTGAAGAAATGGTTAACGCCGGGCGGTCCGATTCTGGGAGGCGGCGCCCGCTCCATCGTGTATCAGGCCGCGACAGGCCAAATGTTATGGCGTCGAGGCACGTATGTCGCGACGTGATGGCGACGGCAGCGCATGACGGATTGCGATGCTGGCAAATTCCCGTTCGCAACCGTCGAGCCGAGCGGCATTAAACGAATTGCCGATCCCTTTGGATTGCGAGCCGCCTCGGATCGGCCGCGCCCTGAAGGCAACCGGTTAGATCCGGATTAACCGAATCATGCCCGTCGATGCAGCAACGCGCATCTTCTGCATCTGAATGCAGCCAAACGACGCGTTCCAACCGTTCATTTTTCGGTTCCGCCGCGGAACGTGCGATGGAACCGCCTCACAATCGAGTGAGTCCTCCGAAATCAGCGCAAATTCAGCGCGATAGCGTCGTGTGACATTGGGCCGCCGCGCCAACTATTGCATCGCAGCAGGCTCAACCTATCCTCTCTGCCATCAACCGTGAGTTCCAAGATTCTCTACGACAACGTCGCGAGTGCTCAATTCGCGCTTCAAACCTGAACTGGGGCAATGCTTTCAATGTCCGGACTACCAACGCGATCGGCATGCATCGTTTTGATGTTGGCGGCGATGGCGCCGCTATTGGCTGGCTGCAACGAACCGCACGCGGCAAGCGCAACCGCCGCTGCCAAACCGCCGGAACCCGAAGTCGGCACCTTCACCGTACGTTCGCAGTCGCGTGCCCTCGTTCGTGAACTGCCGGGGCGTATTGCGCCCACGCGGGTTTCCGAGGTCCGCGCCCGCGTGTCGGGCATCATCGTGGAGCGCTTGTTCCAGCAAGGCACCGAAGTGAAGGCTGGCGATCCGCTCTACAGGATTGATCCGAAGCCGTTTGAGGTGGAACTGCAGGCCAGCGAAGCTGCGCTCGACAAGGCGGTGGCTGCACTTGATCTGGCGACCCAACATGCGAAGCGCATAGCGACGCTGACCAGCCAGCGCGCGGCGCCGGAGGTGGAGAACGAGAAGGCCATCGCTGCGCAGCGCCAGGCGGAGGCCGAAGTCGGCGCCCGTAAGGCCGAGGTCGCGCGCGCCAAGCTCAACCTCGATTATGCGACGATCCGCGCGCCGATCAGCGGCGTGGTCGGCGCCGCGCTGGTGAGCGAAGGCGCGCTGGTGGTGCAGAATGAGACCACCAGCCTCGCCACCATCCAGCAACTCGACCCGATCTACGCCGACTTCACCCAGTCGGTTTCCGAGATGCACAAGCTGCGCCGCGCCTTCGACAGCGGCGATCTCGACCGGATTGCGCCTGATACTGCCAAGGTCCGCCTCGTGCTCGACGACGGCACGGTCTATCCGATTTCCGGCAGGCTGCTATTCTCGGAAGCCAAAGTGGACGCCTATACCGGGCAGGTCACGCTGCGCGGCCAGTTCCCGAATCCGAACCGCGAGCTGCTTCCCGGCATGTATGTCCGCGTGCTGATCGAGCAGGGCATCGATTCCGACGCCATCGCGGTGCCGCAGCAGGCGATCCAGCGCGACGCGGGCGGCGGCAGCGAAGTCTTCGTCGTCAAGGATGACGGCCGTATCGCGACGCAGCCGGTCCGCACCGGCGCGGTGCAGGACGGCCTCTGGCTGGTCAGCGAAGGCCTGAAGGACGGCGACCGTATCGTGGTCGACGGGTTCCAGAAATTCGTTCCCGGTGACAAGGTCAAGGCGAAGGCGTGGATCGACGCGGATGCCTCGGTTGGTTCGGTATCGAGTGCGCCGGCGACCCAGGCCGCCCGCTGAGCTGATCGATGCCTAGCTTCTTCATCGACAGGCCGATCTTCGCCTGGGTCGTCGCGCTTTTCATCTGCCTGATCGGCGCGATCTCGATCCCGCTGCTCGCGGTCGCGCAATATCCGATCATCGCGCCGCCCTCGATCTCGATCTCGACCAGCTATCCCGGCGCGTCGCCGGAAAACCTCTATAACAGCGTCACGCGGCTGATCGAGGAGGAGCTCAACGGCGCCAACGGCATCCTCAATTTCGAATCGACCTCCGACTCGCTGGGGCAGGTCGAAATCATCGCCAATTTCGTGCCCGGCACCGAGACCGGCGCGGCGTCGGTGGAGGTGCAGAACCGTATCAAGCGCGTCGAGGCGCGGCTGCCGCGCGCCGTGATCCAGCAGGGCATCCTGATCGAGGAAGCATCCAGCGCGGTGCTGCAGATCATCACGCTGAACTCGACCGACGGCTCGCTCGACGAAATCGGGCTCGGCGATTTCATGATCCGCAACGTGCTCGGCGAGATCAGGCGTATTCCCGGCGTCGGCCGCGCCACGCTGTATTCGACCGAACGCTCGCTCAGGATCTGGGTCGATCCGGCAAAGCTGGTCGGCTACGGCCTCACCGCCGACGACGTCAACAAGGCGATCACGGCGCAGAACGCGCAGGTCGCCTCGGGCAGCGTCGGCGCCGAGCCGAGCACGCCGGAGCAGAAGATTTCTGCCCTCGTGCTGGTCAAGGGCCAGCTCTCCTCGCCGGAGGAATTCGGCGCGATCACGCTGCGCGCCAACGCTGACGGCTCCACGGTGCGGCTGCGCGACGTCGCGCGCATCGAGATCGGCGGCCTCAGCTACCAGTTCAATACGCGGCTGAACGGCAAGCCGACGGCGGGCCTTTCGGTGCTGCTGTCGCCGACCGGCAACGCGCTCGCGACCGCCAGCGCCGTCGAAGCCAAGATGACGGAACTGTCGAAGTTCTTTCCGGCCAACATCTCCTACGACATCCCCTACAACATCACGCCCGTCGTCAAGGCCTCGATCAACAAGGTGCTGATGACGCTGGTGGAAGCGGTAGTGTTGGTCTTCATCGTGATGTTCCTGTTCCTGCAGAACATCCGCTACACCATCATCCCGACCATTGTGGTGCCGGTGGCGCTGCTCGGTACCTGCGCGACGCTGATGGCCGCCGGCTATTCGATCAACATGCTGACCATGTTCGGCATGGTGCTGGCGGTCGGCATCCTCGTCGACGACGCCATCGTCGTGGTCGAGAACGTCGAGCGCATCATGGCCGAAGAGGGTCTGCCGCCGAAGGAGGCGACCCGCAAGGCGATGTCGCAGATCACCAGCGCCATCATTGGCATCACGCTGGTCTTGATGGCGGTGTTCGTGCCGATGGCGTTCTTCCCGGGATCGGTCGGCATCATCTACCGCCAGTTCTCGGTCACCATGGTTTCCGCGATCGCCTTCTCCGCCTTGATGGCGCTGTCGCTGACGCCGGCGCTGTGCGCGACGCTGCTCAAGCCGGTCGAGGCCGGTCACGGCCACGCACGCAAGGGCGTGTTCGGCTGGTTCAACCGCGTGCTGGAGAGCGGCCGCGGCGGCTATACGCGCACCGTCAAGGGCTCGCTGAAGCGCACCGGACGCTTGATGCTGATCTACGCCGTGCTGCTGATCGGCCTCGGCTGGGCGTTCGTCCGCCTGCCGGGCGGCTTCCTGCCGGTCGACGACCAGGGCTTTATCACCACCGACGTACAGACGCCGTCCGACTCGTCCTATGCCCGCACCGAGGCCGCAGTCGAGCAGGTCGAGAAATACCTGCGCGAGCGCCAGGGCGTCGAGGACGTCACGTTCCTCACCGGTTTCAGCTTCCTCGGCCAGGGCATGAACACCGCGCAGGCCTTCATCACGCTGAAAGACTGGAAGGAGCGCGGGCCGAAGGATTCCGCCGCCGCGATCGTCGCCGACATCAACCGCGATCTGTCGTCGATCCGCGACGCCCGGATTTCGGCGCTGCAGCCGCCGCCGATCGACAATCTCGGCAATTCTAGCGGCTTCTCGTTCCGCCTGCAGGACCGCGGCCAGAAGGGCTATCCGGCGCTGGTCGCCGCCGCCGACCGGCTGATCGCCGAAGCCAATGCCAGCCCGGTGCTGCAGAAGGTCTATGTCGAGGGCCTGCCGCCGGCGCCGCAGGTCAATCTGTTGATCGACCGCGAGAAGGCGGGCGCCTTCGGCGTCACCTTCGAGGACATCAACCAGACCATTTCGACCAATCTCGGCTCGAACTACATCAACGACTTCCCGAACCGCGGGCGGATGCAGCGCGTCATCGTCCAGGCGGATCGCACCAGCCGCATGAACGCGGACGACATTCTCAATTACAACGTCAAGAACAGCCGCGGCCAATTGGTGCCGTTCTCGGCCTTCGCCACCGTGCAGTGGCAGAGGGGCCCGACGCAAATCGCGGGCTTCAACTACTATCCCGCCGTGCGCATTTCGGGCGAAGCCAAGCCTGGCTTCACCTCAGGCAACGCCATTGCGGAAATGGAGCGGCTCGCGAATAAGCTGCCGCGCGGCTTCGGCTATGAATGGACCGGGCAATCGCTGCAGGAGAAGCTGTCGGGCTCGCAGGCGCCGTTCCTGCTCGGCCTCTCGGTGCTGGTGGTGTTTTTGCTGCTCGCCGCGCTCTATGAGAGCTGGACCATCCCGCTCGCGGTGCTCTTGACGGTGCCGCTCGGCGTCTGCGGCGCGGTGGTCGCCGCGACCATGCGCGGCCTGCCGAACGACGTCTATTTCACCGTCGGCCTGATCACCATCATCGGCCTTGCCGCTAAGGATGCCATCCTCATCATCGAGTTCGCCAAGGATCTGCGCGCCCAGGGCAAGCCGCTGCTGGAAGCGACCCTCGAGGCTTGCTCGCTTCGTTTCCGCCCAATCCTGATGACAGGTTTGGCCTTCGTCTGCGGCGTGCTGCCGATGGCCATCGCGACCGGCGCGGGCGGCGCCAGCCAGCAGGCGCTCGGCACCAGCGTCATGGGCGGCATGATCGCCGTGGTGATCTTGGCGCTCTTGATGGTGCCGGTGTTCTTCGTCTCCGTGCAGCGCGTGCTGGCGGGCGACCGGGAGAAGGTGGCCGAGCAGGCCGCTGTGAGCGAGCCGCATGGGCCGCCGGCACCGGCCAAGTCCTGACTTGTCATGCCCCGCGAAGGCGGGGCATCCAGTACGCCGTGACAGTCGATGTTGGCCGCGGCGTACCGGATCATCCGCCTTCGCGGATGACGACAGCGGAGCGAGTGGCGCGAGCTACCCCAGCGGCTTCAATATCCGCACCAATTCCCCATGCACGAACTCATTCCCGCACACCACGTGGCCGGTCGACAGTGCATCATCCTTGCCGCCGATATCCGAAATCGTGCCGCCGGCCTCGCGCACCATGATCTGGCCCGCGGCGATGTCCCAAGGCGACAAATTGCGTTCCCAGTAGCCGTCGATGCGGCCGGCGGCGACGAAGGCAAGGTCGAGGGAGGCGGCGCCGAAGCGGCGGAAGCCGGCGACCTTGTTTTGCAGGGCTGCCATTTCCTTCAATGCCAATTGATGGTCGCCGCGGCCGATATGCGGTAGGCCGCAGGCGACGACGCATTCATCGAGCCGGCGGCGGCCGGCGACGCGCAGGCGCTGGTCGTTGAGGAACGCGCCCTTGCCGCGCTCGGCGATATAGAGCTCGTCATTGGCGGGGTTGTAGATCACGCCGGCAATGACGGTGTCTTCCCGCCGCAAACCGATCGAGATCGCGAATTGCGGGATGCCGTGCAGGAAGTTGGTGGTGCCGTCCAAGGGATCGACGATCCAGGTGTGGGTCTTGTCGGCGCCTTCGCGCGTGCCGCCTTCCTCGCCGATGAAGCCGTAGCCCGGCCGCGCCTTGGCGAGATCTTCATAGAGCATTTCCTCGGCGCGCTTGTCGGCCTTGCTGACGAAGTTCGCCGGGCCCTTCAGCGACACCTGCAGGTGCTCGATCTCGCCGAGGTCGCGCTTGAGGCTGCGGCCGGCGCGGCGCGCGGCCTTCACCATGACATTGATAAGGGCGGAGTGGAGCATGAGGGGGAGCCGCTTATGGCGTGAGAGGGAACGGCCTGATGCCGTCAGGGTTTAGCGACTGGGTGCCCTGCTGACGTGCCGCCGTCAAGGCGTGATTTGCTGGTGGCGGCGCCGGTCCATCGCTCCGCCGCCTCCTGCACCTTGGCGCGATCCGCGGGGGGCAGTTCCGCAAGCATCTCGTCCAGCTTGGGGTCGCCCTTGCCGGCACTCTTGGCGACGAGATGCCATTTGAAGCCCTCGATCTTGTCCACCGATGTGCCTGCACCGTAGACCAACACCCAGGCCAGCCGATTTTGCGCGATCGCGTTGTTTTGCCGGGCAGCTTTGCGCAAGAGCGCGACGGCGGCCGGCTGGTTCTTCGGCGTACCGGTGCCGTTGAACAGCGCGATGGCATATTCGACCTCGGCATCGACATTGTCGGCCAGCGCCGCCGCCTGCAAGAGCCGCACGGCCCGTTCGAGGTCCTTCGGCACGCCGGTGCCTTCCTTGTAGAAGGTGGCGAGCGCGTATTGTGCCTCGGCGTTACCGGCGTCCGCCGCGACACGCAGCAGTTCGGCGGCACGCCCGAGATCCTGCGGCAGCGTGTTGCCGTCGAGATAGAGCAGCGCCAGATTATAGGCCGCCTTCGGGTTGCCGAGCTTGGCCGAGGAGGCGAGCAGCTTGACGGCCTGCTCGCGATTGCTGTTTCCGCCACGTCCGGATAGTCGCATCATCGCGAGCGCGAACATGCCCTCGCGGTCGCCGGCATCGGCGGCGCGCTGATACCACTCCGCAGCCTTCGGATAGTTGCGCTTGACGCCGAGCCCGTTGGCGTAGAGCTCGCCCAGCATCGTCATCGCCTTGGGGTCGGAGTTATACTGCGCGCGCGTGGTGGCGAGATCGAACGCCGTCTTGTACATGCCGCGCTGATAGGCGCCGTAGACGAGATCGACGTTCGGGTCCTCGAACGCCGCCGAGGGCGAGGGGGAGGGCGTCGGCGTCGCCGCCGGTCGTGGCGCGGCGGCCGGTTGCTTCGGCGCTGCTGTGTGCTGCTTCGCGGCGGGCGAGGCCTTCGGCTTCGGCGCTTCCTTTTTCGCCGCCGGCGGGGCGGCTGGCGGCTGCGCGGCCGGTGGCGTAAGCGAGACCTGCGCGGAGGCGGCAGACATCGTCATCAAGAGGCCCGCAAGGAGCGATGTGGGACGCAGCAGCTTCATCTCCGGCGTTATCCGTGCCCGGCCATGTCAGAGCTGTCTTTGGCTTTTTCGAACGCGGTTTCGTGCGCTTTGCGAATCGCCTCTGCGGCCTCGATCAGCGCCGCCTTTGCGCCGCGCGGATCGACCCAGATGAAATCGCCGACCAGGACGAAATCAGCGCCGGCAGCGGCAAATTCAGCAGCCTCCTCGCACGTGACGGCAAAGCCGACGCAGGGCGGCTCGAACAGCTCATCCCACCATTGCAGGCGCTCGGCGATCGCTTCCATCGAGGGGCGCTGGCCTTTCGCGTCCGGCTCGCCGAACAGCACATAATCGGCGCCGGCTTCGCCCGCCGTCATCGAATCGTGCCGCGTAGCAAGGCCGCCGATGCCGGCAATGCGGTCCGGCTTCAGCGACGGCCAGGCATCTTCCAGCGCGGCTAGCCCGGTCAGGTGCGCGCCATCGGCACCGGCGCGCGCCACCAGCTCGGCGTGACCGTCGAGCAGCAGCGCCGCGCCGGCGTTCTGGACCGCAGGCGCCAGCGCTTTCGCGCGGGTGATCATGCTGCGCGGGTCGGCCTGTTTCAGCCGCACCAGCACGGCCGCGACGTCGGCCGCTGCGAGCAGCTCCGGAAGCCCGGACACGAGGTGCGACGGATCGTCCACCTCGGGCGTCGCGAGATAGAGGCGCGGCGCCGGGCGCGACGGAGCAGGTTTATTGGCCAAGTTCAGGCGACCTTCTTTTCCAGGCCGGTTTCCCACTCGCCCTTGCTTGCCAGCGCATTCATCTTCGCACGATGCGTGAATGCGCGCTGGCCCGCAGCGACGTTCTCAGCCTTGCCGGACCACGCCTTTTGCGGCGCCGCCTGCAGCGCGCGGCCATAGGAGAAAGTGAGCTTCCAGGGCAGGCCGCCAATCTTGTTCATGGCATCCAGATGCGCGGTCGCTTCCTCGTCGGATTGCCCGCCGGAAAGGAAGGCGATGCCCGGCACGGCCGCGGGCACGCAGGCCTTCAGCATCCGCACAGTCTTTTCCGCGACTTCGCTGACGGACGCCTGCTTCGCGCACTTCTTGCCTGAGATGGCCATGTTGGGCTTCAGCACCATGCCTTCGAGCTCGACGCGCTGCACGCGCAATTCCTGGAACGTCTTGTTCAGCACGCGCTGGGTCACGTCATAGCAGCGGTCGATGTCGTGATCGCCGTCCATCAAGACTTCCGGCTCGACGATCGGCACGATCTGCGCCGCCTGGCACAGCGCGGCATAGCGCGCCAGCGCATGCGCATTGACGCTGATCGCGGTCATGCTGGGAATGCCGCTGCCGATATCGATCACCGCGCGCCATTTGGCGAAGCGTGCGCCGCGCTCGTAATATTTCTTCAAGCGCTCGGCGAGCTTGTCGAGGCCGACAGTGACGAGTTCGCCCGGGCATTGCGGCAGCGCCTGCGTGCCCTCGTCGACCTTGATGCCGGGAATCGCGCCGGCCTGTTCGATCAGCTTGACCAGCGGCGTGCCGTCTTTCGCATTCTGCCAGATCGTCTCGTCGTAAAGGATCACCCCCGAGACATACTTGCTCATCGCCTCGGTGGAACGGAACAGCATCTCGCGATAGTCGCGGCGGTTCTCCTCGGTGGATTCGACCTTGATGGCGTCGAAACGCTTCTTGATCGTGCCTGAGGATTCGTCGGCGGCGAGAATGCCCTTGCCTGGGGTGACCATGGCGAGGGCAACCTTGTTGAGGTCAGCAAGATTCATGGGAACGTTCTCCGGAAACATCATGCCCTTGCAAACCAAAATAGGCGGTTCTCGGGCAAATGCCTAGAAATCGTTCGTCGCACCTTGGGTGTTTGCAGGGCGCCTGTTCGGGCGGCTTGTCAGGGCCGTCCTATCAGGCTGTCCTATCGGGCTGTCCCGTCAGGCTGTCCTGGGATCGAGCTCACCCTTGGCATACCGCTTGGCCATTTCGGCGGTGGTCAGCACCTTCTTGATCTTGCTGGCCTGGCCTGCGGTATTGAATTCCTGCAGCCGCTGCTTGCACAGCTTGGTCATGGCCTCCATCGCGGGCTTCAGGTATTTGCGCGGATCGAACTCTTCCGGATTGTCCTTCAGCACTTTCCGGATCTGACCGGTCATCGCCATGCGGTTGTCGGTGTCGATGTTGATCTTACGGACGCCGTTCTTAATGCCGCGCTGGATCTCCGCAACCGGCACGCCCCAGGTCGGCTTCATCTTGCCGCCATTGGCGTTGATGATCTCCTGCAGTTCCTGCGGCACCGAGGAGGAGCCGTGCATCACCAGATGCGTGTTCGGCAGCTTGCGATGGATCTCCTCGATCACGTTCATGGCGAGGATGTCGCCGTCCGGCTTGCGGGTGAACTTGTAGGCGCCGTGCGAGGTGCCCATCGCGATCGCGAGCGCGTCGACCTTGGTCTCCTTGACGAACTTCACGGCTTCGTCGGGATTGGTCAGCAGCTGGTCGTGTGACAGTTTTCCCTCGGCGCCATGGCCGTCTTCCTTGTCGCCCATGCCGGTCTCGAGCGACCCGAGCACGCCGAGTTCGCCTTCCACCGAGATGCCGCCGAGGTGCGCCATGTCGGTGACAGTCCGGGTCACGCCGACATTGTAGTCCCAGTCGCCAGGGGTCTTGCCGTCCGCCTTCAGCGAGCCGTCCATCATGACAGAGGTAAAGCCGGCCTGGATCGCGGTCATGCAGGTGGCGGGCTCGTTGCCGTGATCGAGATGCACGCAGACCGGGATCTGCGGATAGATTTCGGTGACGGCATCCATCATGTGCTTGAGCATCACGTCATTGGCGTAGGAGCGGGCGCCGCGCGAAGCCTGGATGATGACGGGCGCGTCGACGGCGGAGGCGGCCTCCATGATCGAGAGCGCCTGCTCCATGTTGTTGATGTTGAACGCCGGCACACCGTAATCGTGCTCTGCCGCATGATCGAGCAGTTGACGCAAGGTAATGCGAGCCATTCAAATTCTCCTGTATTTGCCGCGCTGTTGGCGCCCCATTAAGTCTTGATCTAACGTGATTTGAGAACTTCCACACCGGGCAGGGGTTTGCCTTCCATCCATTCGAGGAAGGCGCCGCCGGCCGTCGAAACATATGAGAAATCGTCGGCCACGCCGGCCTGGTTCAGCGCCGCGACGGTGTCGCCGCCGCCGGCAACCGAGATCAGCTTCTTCGCCTTGGTCCGCTCCGCGGCATGCTTGGCCGCGACCACCGTGCCGCGATCGAACGGCGTCATTTCGAAGGCGCCGAGCGGGCCGTTCCAGACCAGCGTCGCCGCGTCGTCAATCGCCGCGTGAATCCGCGCAATCGATTGCGGGCCGACGTCGAGGATCATGCCGTCGGCCGGAATGGCGTCGAGACCATAGGCGTGCGATGGCGAGTTGGCCGCGAAGTGATAGGCGACCACGGCATCGACGGGCAGGATGATGGCGCAGTTCGCGGCATTGGCTTTTTCCACGATGCGCAGCGCGGTCGCGGCGAGGTCCTTCTCGGCCAGCGACTTGCCGACATTGACGCCCTGCGCATGCAGGAAGGTGTTGGCCATGCCGCCGCCGATCACCAGCGCGTCGACTTTCGTCACCAGGTTTTCCAACAGGTCGATCTTGGTCGAGACTTTTGCGCCGCCGATGATCGCGATGACCGGCTTGGTCGGCGCTTCCAGCGCCTTCTCCAGCGCATTGAGCTCGGCCTGCATGGTGCGGCCGGCATAGGCCGGCAGCTTGTGGCCGAGGCCCTCGGTGGACGCATGCGCGCGGTGCGCGGCCGAGAACGCGTCGTTGACCCAGATGTCGCCGAGTTTTGCAAGTTCGCCGACGAAGGCAGGATCGTTCTTTTCTTCTTCCTTGTGGAAGCGGGTGTTCTCCAGGCAGAGGATGTCGCCGTCCTTCATCGCGCCAACGGCTTTGGCCGCAGCCTCGCCGATGCAGTCGTCGGCGAAAGCGACCGGCTTCTTGACGACCTTCGAAAGCGCGTCAGCGACGGGCTTGAGCGAATCCTTGGCGTCGCGGCCCTTCGGCCGGCCGAAATGGGCGAGCAGGATGACCTTGCCGCCCTTGCCGGAAATTTCGCTGATGGTCGGCGCGACGCGCTCGAGCCGGGTCGCGTCGGTGACGCGGCCGTTTTCCATGGGTACGTTGAGGTCGACGCGCAGCAGCACGCGCTTGCCCTTCACGTCAACGTCATCGAGGGTGCGGAATGATTTTGTCATGGCGGGTCTCTTGTCCCGGGCGCACTGCGGCACGAAGTGACGCTGCGCTGAACCGGGACCTCTACGCTGGAATGGGTCCCGGCTCTGCGCCGCGTCACTTCGTGCCGCGGCGCGTCCGGGACACGAGACTTACACTTACAGCAGCTTCCCCATCGCCACGGCGGTATCGGCCATGCGGTTCGAGAAGCCCCACTCGTTGTCGTACCAGGACATCACGCGCACCAGCGTGCCGTTCTGCACCTTGGTCTGGTCCTCGTGGAACGTCGAGGAGTGCGGATCGTGGTTGAAGTCGATCGAGACGTTCGGCGCGGTGGTATAGCCGAGGATGCCCTTGAGCTGCTGCTCGGAGGCGCGCTTCATCGCGGCGTTGATTTCCTTGGCGTCGGTGGCGCGCTTGGCGACGATCTTGAGGTCGACGACCGAAACGTTCGGGGTCGGCACGCGGATCGCGACGCCATCGAGCTTGCCCTTGAGTTCGGGCAGCACGAGGCCGATCGCCTTGGCCGCGCCGGTCGAGGTCGGGATCATCGACATCGCCGCCGCGCGGCCGCGATAGAGATCCTTGTGCAGGGTATCGAGGGTCGGCTGGTCGCCGGTATAGGCGTGGATCGTGGTCATGAAGCCGGTCTCGATGCCGACCGTGTCGTTCAGCACCTTGGCGACCGGCGCCAGGCAGTTGGTGGTGCAGCTTCCGTTGGAGACGACCAGGTGATCCTTGGTCAGGGTGTCATGGTTGACGCCGTAGACGATGGTCGCGTCGGCGTTATCGGCGGGCGCCGAGACCAGCACGCGCTTGGCGCCGGCGGTCAGATGCGCGGAGGCCTTGTCCTTGGCGGTGAAGATGCCGGTGCATTCCAGCGCGATGTCGACGCCGAGTGCCTTCCACGGCAGTTTTGACGGATCGCGCTCGGCGGAAACCTTGATCTTGCCATTGCCGAGGCTGATCGAGTCGCCATCGACGGTCACGGTGCCGGGAAAGCGGCCATGCACGGAGTCGAAGCGCAGCAGGTGGGCGTTGGTCTCGACCGGGCCGAGATCGTTGATGCCGACCACTTCGATATCCTTGCGGCCGGACTCCGCGATGGCTCGCAAGATGTTGCGGCCGATGCGGCCAAATCCGTTAATCCCAACGCGGATTGCCATGCTGATCTCTCCTCTAATAGCCGGTGCCGGCCCCGCGGAGACGGTCCACGGAGGTGCTGACGGCGGAACGCCCGGTTCGGCCGGGCGGGAACGGTCAAGATGGGGCCTTGGTAGTCCTTTTTCCCTGCAATCTCAACCGTCAGCCCACGCGCTTCACGGCAGCGTTAACGACGGCCTCGGCAGTAATTCCGAAGTGCTTGAAAAGGTCCTTGGCAGGTGCGCTGGCGCCGAAACCGTGCATGCCGATGAACTCACCGTCTTGGCCGATGATGGCATCCCAGCCCCAGCGTACGCCGGCCTCGATGGCGACCTTGACCGGGGCATTGCCGATAATGGCCTTCCGGTGGTCTGCGGGCTGCGCCAGCAGCAGTTCGAGCGAGGGTACCGACACAACCCGTGCGGCGATGCCGCGCTCCGCAAGCTGCTTCTGGGCCGCCACGGCGACCTCGACCTCGGAGCCCGAGGCGAACAGCGACACCTTGGCGTCGCCCTGGGCTGCGACCAGTTCATAGGCGCCATGCGCGCATGGATTGTCATTCGGCGCATTGGTGCGGAGCTGCGGCAGGTTCTGGCGGGTCAGCGCCAGCACCGTCGGACCATCGATACGGTTGAGTGCCAGTTCCCAGCATTCGGCCACCTCGACGGCGTCGCAGGGCCGGAACACGCGCATGTTGGGAATGGCGCGGAGCGCGGCGAGATGCTCGACCGGCTGATGCGTCGGTCCGTCCTCGCCGAGCCCGATCGAATCATGGGTCATCACATAGACGACGCCGGCGCCCATCAGCGCGGCGAGCCGCATCGCCGGGCGGGCGTAATCGGTGAATATCAGGAAGGTTGCGCCGTTCGGGGCGAAGCCGCCATGCAGGAAGATGCCATTCATCGCAGCCGCCATGCCGTGCTCGCGGATGCCGTAATGGATGAATCGGCCCTTCGGCGTCTTGGCCGAGAATGCGGTCGCCGACTTCGCCTTGTTATTGTTGGAGCCGGTGAGGTCGGCGGAGCCGGCGAGGAATTCCATCGGCATCGCAGCGGCAATCGCCTCGATCGCGGACTCGGAGGATTTCCGCGTCGCGACATTCTGCGGCGATTCCAGGAGCGCCTTCTTGTGCGCGCGCAACGCTTTCGCCAGCGTCGCCGGACGCTCGTGCCGCATCCGCCGCTCGAATTCGGCGCGCTTGCGCGGGCCGAGCTCGCCGAACGCACTTTCCCATTCCTCGCGCGCGGCGGCGCCGCGGCTGCCGGCTTCGCGCCAGGCCTTCAGCACGTCATCGGGCACTGAGAAGGCCTCGAGGGAGATGCCGAGCTTTTCCTTGGCGCCCTTGAGCTCGTCCGCACCGAGCGCCTCGCCATGGGCCTTCGCCGTGCCGGCGCGCGTCGGCGCACCAAAGCCGATCGTGGTCTTGCAGGCGATCAGCGACGGCTTGTTGGACTTTTGTGCGCGCGTGATCGCCGCTGCGATCGCCTTCGGATCATGGCCGTCGATCAATTCCGCGGCCCAGCCGGCGGACTTGAAGCGCTTCACCTGATCGACCGAATCGGCGATCGAGGTCGGCCCGTCGATCGAGATGCCGTTGTCGTCGTACAGCACGATCATCTTGCTGAGCTTCCAGTGCCCGGCCATGGCGATCGCTTCCTGCGACACGCCTTCCATCAGGTCGCCGTCGGAAGCGAGCACATAGGTGTGGTGGCTGACCACCTTCTTGCCGAACTCGGCGGCAAGCATCTTTTCCGCCAGGGCCATGCCGACCGCGGTCGAGATGCCCTGGCCGAGCGGGCCGGTGGTGGTCTCCACGCCGCTGGTCTCGAAGTTCTCCGGATGGCCTGGCGTCTTGGAGCCGAGCTGACGAAAATTCTTGATCTGGTCGAGCGTCATCTCCTTGTTGCCGGTGAGATAGAGCAGCGCATAGAGCAGCATCGAGCCGTGACCCGCCGACAGCACGAAGCGATCGCGGTCCGGCCAGTTCGGCGCCGCCGCGTCGTATTTGAGGAACTGCGTGAACAGCACGGTCGCGATGTCGGCCGCGCCCATCGGCAGGCCAGGATGGCCGGATTTCGCCTTTTCGACGGCATCCATGGCAAGCCCGCGAATCGCATTGGCCATACGGGTATGATCGACCTGCGTCATGATGAAAATCCGCCTGAAATGAGGTGCTTGGTTGCGGGTAACGTACCGGGCGAAAGCCGCAATACGGGCGTGGGTAAGGGAAAGCCGGGGCTGGATAGCACCTCAATCCCGATGAGTCCAAGGCGAGGAAACGCCCTTTTGGTGCGAAAAGTTGCTTAGCAGTGCATAGCTTCGCGCGGGCGTTGCGCTTGGCTCGCTTGCCACGTAAATTTCGTGCTCTAACCGCTTGCCGAACCGCGGATTTTGCTTGCGGGCGGCGGGCTCACGCGAAGGTGCGCGCTGCCTCTCATGAGCGATCGTTATACCAACGGGACCGGCTCTGCCGAAACGATCCAGGTCGACATCGACGCCGCCACGCGGCGCCTGATGCTGGCGCTCGATGCGCTCGAGGCAGCGGCGGAACGGCGGCGCGACGCCGATCGCGACGAGAACGAATTGGCGAGCCGGATCCAGGCGCTCGGCGCCGACCGCTCGCGGCTTGCCGACGAACTCGACGGCTCGCTGGTGAAGACGCGGCGGCTCGAGCGCGCCAACCGCGAGATCGCCGAACGGCTGGACCTCGCGATTGGCACCATCCGCGCGGTGCTCGATGCCGGAGAGGATGAATGAGCCACATCAACGTCACCATCAACGGCCGGCAGTACCGCATGGCCTGCGAGGAAGGGCAGGAAGTGCGGCTCCTCAAGCTCGCCGAGAGCCTGGAATCGCGGGTCGGAGAGCTGCGCGGCAAGTTCGGCGAGATCGGCGACGCGCGTCTCACGGTGATGGCTGCGCTCACCGTGTGCGACGAGCTGGTCGACGCCAACGCCCGCATCCGCGCGCTGGAAGGCGAGCTCGAAACCCTGCGCAACGTCCGCGTCGCCGCCGCCGACCGCACCAAGGCCACCCAGATCGCCGTCGCCAACGCGCTCAACGCCGCCGCCGAGCGCATCGAGAAAACCACGCAGATGCTGAACCGCACCATCGGCACCGGCGTCGCGATCGGGTGATCCTGTTCTTTACCCGCCCCTTGAGGGGTCCGAGACGAGCGAAGCTCGCTCGTGGGTCGCCGCGAAGCAGCGGGGCGGGGTGACAGACTATCGTCGTCGGAGGTGTTGGAGTGGGAGTGCTTCGGCGTCGAGCGAACCATAGACCTCCACGTAAATCTTCTCGATCAGCGCGCGAAGATCGGCGGTAACATCCGAATTCCAGAAGCGGATGACTCGATATCCTTCCTGCTCCAGCCAGGCCTGCCGTTCGCTATCGCGCTTGGCTGTCGCACTCTCACTGTGATGCCCGCCATCGAGTTCGAGATGAGACGCTTCGCCGGACAAAAGAAGTCCGCGACATAGCGACCGATCGGTGCTTGCCGCCGGAAGTGCGTACCTTCGATCGGTAGCTCTTTCAAAGCACGCCACAAAGCGCGCTCATGCGGCGTGGTGTTCGCCCGCAGTTTCTTGGCCACTGCGCGGCGGATTGCCGCTGAAACCATCTCTTTCTCGCTCGCGGACAGATCACCCCACCCCGCTTGCATCCGGCGCTGCTGCGCATCGCCGAATGCAATCGACCCTCCCCCTCCAGGGGAGGGTGAAGGAAGGCTCAATCTAAGGATGAGCACAAGCGGTAACGGCTGGCGAAATTGACGCTTAACGCCTACATTGTCTTCGCGAGGCTGCGTCGTGCGTCAGGAGCCATATATCCCCGGGGCCTTATCGATCCTTTAGGGAACTGTCCCTGGCCGGGTCCGTGGATCCGGACATATGGTGCCCACCTACTTTCGTAGGGAACTCCGGGATCGAGTGTTTCAACGGCGTTCGCGGCCTCGCACTTTGGTTTGTTGCTTGCGTGCCCGCTTGTCATCCCGCGCACGTTCGTCATACCCGCGAAGGCGGGTATCCAGTACGCCGCGGCCCCGCAGTTGAGCGCTAGCGTCTCTGGAATACTGGATCATCCGCCCCAGTGCGCAATTGCGCACAAGGCGGATGATGACGGAATGAGCTCCCGCATGACAATAATCCTGTCGAAAGCCGACCTCCGCGCCGCAGCGCTCGCGAAGCGCGACGCGCTCAGCGACGAGCAGCGCGCCTCCGCCGCAGAGGCGATGGCAAAGCGGGGGTTGCCGTTCGCGATTGCGCCCGGCCTCATCGTGTCGGGCTATTCGCCGATCCGCAGCGAAATCGATCCAGTGCCCTTGATGCGCAAGCTGGCCGGGCAGGGCGCCAAGCTCGCGCTGCCTGCGGTGCTGTCGCGCGGCAAATCGCTGGCCTTTCGCGCGTGGTCGCCCGACGATCGCCTGATGCTGGGGCCGCTCGGCATTCCCGAGCCGTCGCCGGCGGCGGAAGAACTCATTCCCGACATCATGCTGGTGCCGCTGGCGGCGTTCGACCGCGAGGGCCACCGCATCGGCTATGGCGCCGGCCATTACGATTTCACGCTCGCCCATCTGCGCAAGGCAAAGGCGATTACGGCGGTCGGCACGGCGTTTTCCGTGCAGGAAATAAAAGCCGTTCCAGCACTGCCGCACGACGTCGCGCTGGATTATGTGCTAACGGAAAAGAAAGTGTTCGATTTCCGGAGCTGAACTTTGCGTATCTTCTTCGTCGGTGACGTGGTCGGCCGGGCGGGCCGCACCGCGATCTCGGAACATCTGCCCGGCATGGTCAGGGACTGGCAACTCGATCTCGTCGTCGTCAATGGCGAGAATTCCGCCGGCGGTTTCGGCATCACCGAGACCATCTATCAGGAACTGCTCGACGCCGGCGCCGATGCCATCACGCTCGGCAACCATGCCTGGGATCAGCGCGAGGCGCTGGTGTTCATCGAGCGTGCACCGAAGCTGATCCGTCCCGCCAATTATCCGAAGGGCACGCCGGGCCGCGGCGCCGCGCTGGTCGATACCAAGAACGGCAAGCGTGCGCTCATCGTCAACGCCATCGGCCGCGTCTTCATGACGCCGTTCGACGATCCTTTCGCGGTGCTTAATCGCGAGCTCGAAGCCTGCCCGCTCGGCGAGGCGGCGGATGCGATCGTGGTCGACTTCCACGGCGAGGCGACCAGCGAGAAGCAGGCCATCGGCTATTTCTGCGACGGCCGTGCCAGCCTGGTCGTCGGTACCCATACCCATGTGCCGACCGCCGATCACCAGATTCTTTCCGGCGGCACCGCCTACATGACCGATGCCGGGATGACCGGCGACTATGATTCCGTGATCGGCATGCAGAAGGAAGAGCCGATGCGGCGCTTCACGACGGGCATTCCTTCTAGTCGTTTCGAGCCGGCGGGTGGGGTGGCGACACTCAGCGGTGTTGCGGTCGAGACCGATGATACAACAGGCCTCGCGCTGCGTGTCGCGCCGGTGCGCGCCGGCGGCCGGCTCGAGCCGGTCGTGCCCGCGTTTTGGACGTGAGAAAGATTCACACCCGACTCTCCGCTCCCCGGACGCAGCGCAGCACCATAAGCGCGTTTACGCGCGTCTTCGACGCGCTATGGTGATGCGCTGCTGAGCCGGGGTCCAGATGGTGATGTGCGGAAAGATGGGTCCCGGCTCTGCGGTGCATCACCAAGAGGTGCTGCACCGCGTCCGGGACACGGACCGGGTCTGCTTTGCTCCTCGTCGAAATCCCGGCAATGCGCCGCGACCGCTTCAATCGAACTCGATCACCTTGTCTAGCGTGATCGGCAGATCGCGCACGCGTTTTCCCGTGGCATGATAGACCGCGTTGGCGACCGCCGCTGCCACGCCGACAATGCCGATCTCGCCAAGACCCTTGATGCCGAGCGGATTGACCGTCGCGTCCGGCTCGTCGACGAAGATGACCTTGATGTCGTGGATATCGGCGTTCACGGGCACGTGGTATTCGGCGATGTTGGCGTTCATCACCCGTCCGAAGCGATGATCGTAGAGCGTCTCCTCGTGCAGCGCCATGCCGATGCCCCAGACCACGCCGCCCATCACCTGGCTGTGCGCGGTCTTGAGGTTCAGGATGCGGCCGGCGGCGACGGCGTTGACCACGCGGGTGACGCGGATGATGCCGATCTCCTCGTCCACCTTGACCTCGGCGAAGATCGCGGAGTGCACATTGCGCGCGTGAGACTTGTCCTCTTCAACCTTGTTGGTTTCCTCGCATGAAAGGCGCTCGGCCTTGCCCGATTGCATCGCGCTGGCAATCGAGACCGAGCGGTTCGCGTCGCGTTTGCTGACGATTTTGCCGTCAACGAGGGCCACATCGTCGACATCGACGTCCGCCAGTGGTGAATCCTGCATCGCGTTGGCGAGCTCCAGCAGGTCGCCGCGCACCGCGCGCGCGGTATTTGCGATGGCGTTGCACACCGAGGAGGCAATCCACGAGCCGCCTTCCACCGGACATTGCGGCAGCGAGGAGTCACCGAGCTTGACGCTGATATTTTCGATGGGAAGGCCGAGCATGTCGGCCGCGACCTGCGCCATAATCGTGTAGGTGCCCGTGCCGATATCGGAGGCGGCAGTCGCGACTTCGGCATGTCCATTGGCGGTCAGCACGATGCGCACCGTGGCCGGCATCTGCAGCGCTTCCCACACGCCCGAGGCCATGCCCCAGCCTACCAGTTCGCTGCCGTCCCGCATCGAGCGCGGCTCAGCGTTGCGCTTGGCCCAACCGAATTCCGCGGCGCCCTGGCGATAGCATTCGCGGAGTTGCTTGCTGGTATAGGGGATATCCTCGCCCTGGTGGCGGTCGGAATAGCATTGCAGGCGGAGCTGCACCGGATCGGTCTTGAGGGCGACGGCGAGTTCGTCCATCGCGCATTCCAGCGCATAGACGCCGGTGGCGGCCCCTGGCGCGCGCATGTCGCAGGACGTCGGCAAGTCGAGCTTGACGAGCTTGTGCTCGAACTTCGCGTTGGCGGTTTTGTAGAGCAGGTTGCCCCAGCCGGTATCGTTGCGCGCGAATTCCTCGAATTTCGAGGTCACGGCGATCGCTTCATGGTGCATTGACTCGAGCGCGCCGCCACTGCTGGCGCCGAGCGCAAGCCGTTCGATGCTGGCGGGCCGGTAGCCGAGCGCGTACATCTGCGCGCGTGTCAGCACGACGCGGACCGCTCGCTTGAGCGCCTGCGCTCCGAGCACCGCCAGCACGACCTGGTATTGCGGGCGGAGGCCGGCGCCGAAGCCGCCGCCCATATAGGGCGACATCACGCGCAGCTCATCCGGCTTTAACTTAAACACACCGCAGAGATACTTCTGTACGTTCTGCACGCCCTGCGTCTTGTCATAGACCGTGAGGTGGCCGTCTTCCCAGATCGCGGTCGAGGCAAACAACTCCATCGGATTGTGATGCTCGCTCGGAATGAAGTATTCGGCGGCGTGGTGCACGGCGGCGGAGGCAAAGGCCTTGTCGGCATCGCCGCGCGATTTTTCCGGCGCGTCGATGGCAAAGGCGCGGGTGCGCTCGGCCTCGAGGTCGGTGACGTGCGGCTCCTTCTGATACTCGACCCTGACCATCGAGGCGGCGACGCGCGCGGTTTCCCAATCTTCCGCCAGCACCAGCGCGACCGGCTGTCCGGTGAAAAGGATTTTGTCGTCATAGAGCGGGCGGTAGGGCGAGCCTTTCTCCGGCGCGACTTCGTCCTTGTAGGCGTCATCCTTGTCTGCCATCGGCGGCCGGTTGCGATGGGTCAGCACGTCGATCACGCCGGCAATGGCGAGCGCGCCGCTGGCGTCGATGCGCTCGATCCGCCCCTTCGGAATCGTGGACTCGACGACATAGCCGTGGACGAGACCGCGAACGTTGAACTCGCCGGCATATTTGGCTTCGCCGGTGACCTTGGCCCGGCCATCGACGCGGGATGTCGCTGTTCCGATGTAGGATGCCATGGCGCTCACCGTATCTTCTTGTCGGAGATCGACTGCGGCGTTCCTCGCGCTGCCTGACCTAGCGTCCGGATGATGGCGCGCCGCGCCAGACCGATCTTGAAGTCGTTGTGTCCGTAGCCTTTGGCGCCGTGCAGCAGCCAATCCGCGGCTTGCGCAAATGCCGCCGTGTCGGCGCGTTGTCCGAGCAGCGTCGCCTCAGCGGCCGTACTGCGCCACGGTTTGTGCGCGACGCCACCCAGCGCCAGCCGCGCCTCCTTGATCGTGTCGCCGTCGAGTTCAAGCGCCGCCGCCACCGATACCAGCGCGAACGCATAGGACAGGCGGTCGCGGATCTTCAGATAGGAATAGTTCGCGCTGAAGCCTTTTGCCGGCAGCTCGATCGCCGTGATGATCTCGTCGGGCTCGAGATTGGTGTCGAGCTGCGGCGTGTTATTGGGCAGCCGATGGAAGTCCGCAAACGCAATGCTGCGCGTCCCGGCTGGGCCTTTGACATGCACGATCGCTTCAAGCGCGGCGAGTGCGACGCACATGTCGGATGGATGCGTGGCGATGCAGGATTCGCTGGTGCCGAGGATCGCGTTGATACGGTTGACGCCCGATATCGCCGAGCAGCCGCTGCCCGGCTCGCGCTTGTTGCAAGGCGCCGTCGCGTCGTAGAAATAGAAGCAGCGCGTCCGCTGCACGAGATTGCCGCCAGTCGAGGCCATGTTGCGCAGCTGCTGCGATGCGCCAGCCAGGATCGAGCGCGACAGCAGCGGATAGCGCGCCTCGATCAGCGGATGGTAGGCAAGGTCGGTGTTCGGCACCAGCGCGCCGATCAGAACGCCGCCGCTCGCGGTCTCCTCAACGTTCCTGAGTGGCAGGCGCGAGATGTCGATCAGCCGGGTCGGGGCGGCGACATCGTATTTGATCAGGTCGAGCAGGTTGGTACCACCCGCGATGAATTTCGCGGACGGGTCTGCGGCGATCTGCTTGATGGCGTCGGCGACGTCGCTCGCGCGGCTATATTGAAACGGGATCATGATCGCTCCATCGCCTGCTGGATCGCCGCCACGATGTTCGGATAGGCGCCGCAGCGGCAGATGTTGCCGCTCATCAGTTCGCGGATCTCGTCCGCGGTTTTCGCTCTGCCTTCGCTGATCAGCCCGGCGGCCGAGCAGATCTGTCCCGACGTGCAGTAGCCGCATTGAAACGCGTCGTGATCGATGAAGGCCTGTTGCAGCGGATGCAGCTGGCCATTGCGCGCCAGGCCCTCGATCGTGGTGATCTCGCCGTCCTCCTGCATCACGGCGAGCGTGAGGCAGGAATTGATCCGCCGTCCCCCGACGAGCACGGTGCATGCGCCGCATTGGCCGTGATCGCAGCCCTTCTTGGTGCCTGTCAGATCGAGATGGTCGCGCAGCGCGTCGAGCAGTGTCGTCCACGGCGCGACCGAAAGCTGGACCCGTTTACCGTTGACGTTCAGCGTGACCGGAATTTTCTCGGGCACTGCGGCGATACGCCCTGCGGATGCTGCTGTCCCAGTATGCGTCATTCTTTTGCTCCGCCTGTTCTGGTGCTTGGGATGGCTAGCCCGCTCGGAAGCAGAGTGGCGTTCACCGGGCCTTTTGTCGTGCGCGAAAAAGAGGCTCGGATTCCGACCCTGTCTACAACGAGCTTGGACGAAGAAGGTTCAAGGCAAGGCATCCCGAGAGGCGTATCCCGGATTGGGACAGCGCTATTGATGCTTGCTGGTGCCACGTGCAAATGACGCGGCTAGAACCGCCGCATCAGGTCTGCCGAAAACCCATCCGGAATGCGCCCCAGTGGCGGCCGCGGATGAAGATCGGTGACGACAGGTCCTTCATCAGCACGAAATTGCCGCCGCCCATGTCGCGCCGATAGGTTTGCAGCAGAAACGGTTTTGTGTTCGCCGCCACCTTTTTCACCGCGCGGTCGTTGAACAGGCGGCGGTTACGGCAATTGGCGTTGTTCCAGACCGGATCGGGGCCTTGCGGCAGGCGGTAGTTCGGATTGTGGGTCGGCAGATAGCCGCCTTTGGCCCAGGCGACGCAGAACACGATGCGCGGATCGCTTTTCTGGATCGGGTCCTGGATCGCGGGCAGCACGCGGTCGGTGAAGGCGACGTAGTCGGTGAGATACTGCTTGGGATCTGAGCCGGGGATTTCCCGATACTTCTCGTCCATCAACTGCTCGAGCGTGATCTCGCCGCGCTCGATCGCGGCCTCGAACTCGGCCGAGATGCATTTTGCGGTGTCGACGACGACGCGGATCAGCGGTGCATCCGAGGTTTCGACGCCGCTGTCGGCGATCAGCGCGATCAGGCCTTCGGAGATCTCCAGTAGCTTTGCCACCCGCCCATCGGCGTGCTTGAGATCGCGCGAGGAGAGGTCGACGCCCTTGGCTAGTTCGCCAAGCTCGGCGATGACGGTGTCGCAATGGCCGAGATTTGAAGTCGCGGCCCTGGCAACGCCGTCGATCTCCTGGCCGACGGATGCGATGCCCTGGTGCACGCGTGCGATGATACCGCTGATCTCTCGTGCGCCTTCGCCGGCGTTCTTGGCGCGAAACGAGGCGTCGCTGCTCTCGCCGATCAGGCTGCCGATCTGACCATCGAGGTCGCGTACGGTATCGGAGATCTGCTGCGTGGCCTGGCGCGTTCCCTCCGCGAGACTCTTCACTTCGCTCGCGACCACGGCAAAGCCGCGGCCGGCAGTTCCGGCGCGCGCCGCCTCGATCGTGGCATTGAGTGCCAAGAGATTGGTCTGCTTCGCGATCGCCTCGATCGAGCCGGAAACTTTTGCGACCTGCGACAGCGCCGAGCCGACGGCGCTGAGCCGGGCCTCGATGCGGCCGACCGCTTCAACGAGTTCGGCGATGTGCTGGACGGCCGTATTCACTGCGTCGCGCGATTGAACGATCTCCACGACGGCCGCGGAGGTGGTCGATTGTACCGCCTGCGATGCATTGGCGATGTCGCGGTTGGCCGCGACCATCGTCTGGGCTGTGCTCTGCAGATGGTGGAACCGCTCCGACTGGTTCGCGACGCGGCTTGCGACCTCCTGAACGTTGCCGGCGATATCGGCAAGCTCGACGCCGAGCCCGCCGATGCGGTCGGCAAGCTGGTCAATCAGTCGTTCGGCCAGTGTCCGGTTGGATTGGGTATCGAGGACTGCACGCTGCACAACGGACATGTCAGAGCTTTCTCCAGTCAGAGCCGATGATCGGCCCACCGTGGCGATTGCATTCCAATTCAGAGCTTAGAGGGTGATTCGCGCCCGGCGTCTTGCCTGAGAGCGCACTAAAGCGCGATGAATCGTCATCGCGCTTTAGGTCTTTGTTTTGCGCATGATCTCCGCGCAAACGCGTTCCGCGTTTGTCGCGAGGGAAAACCGCTTCACACTTTTCCGGATCATGCTCTAGAGTTTGTAAGCGGTGCGGAACCCGCCCCAGTGGCGGCCTTTGACGCGGACCGGCACGTCGATCTCGCGCATCATCACCGTATTACCGTTGCCCATGTCGCGGGCGTAGGTCTGGATCAGATAGACGCGCTGGTTGCGCCCGGCGGCAAGTCCCGCGGGATCGTTGAAGATGCGGCGGTTGCGGCTGTTGGCGGTGTTCCAGGTGACGTCGCCCGGACGCTGCGGGTGCGAATAGATCTTGTTGTGCACCGGAAGGTAGCCGTTGGTGTCGACCATGGCGCAGAACGCCATCCGCTTGTCCTTGGCGAGGAATGCTTCCTGGAAGGGCGGCAGGGCTCGATCGGCCCAGTCGAGGATTTTGGTGCGGTATTGCACCGGGTTGGTGCGGGGTATCTCGACATAGTTGGTGTCGAACATATCCTCCATCGAGATCGCGCCGCTATCGATGCCGTCCTCGAAGATCTTCTGCAGCGCTGCAGCGGCTTCGATCGCGCGGGTGACCGCTTCCGTGTTGTCGTCCTGGATCGACCAGATCTTGTCTTCGATCTTCTCGATCAACGCCGTACCGGGCCGTTCGAACTGTGCGTGCGCGCCGGCTTTCGTCCGCTGGACGATGCGAATTCGGCAGGCGCCGACATCCTGCAGCGTCGCGTCAAAACTCTGGCCCTGCGCCAACGCTTCCGCGTTTGCCCCGCTGACCAGAATGCCGCCCATGGAAATTTCATAGACCGATGCCGATATCACGCCGCGCGGGGTCGTAATTTCGATCTTGAGGCTGCAAGGCAGCCTTTCGTCCTTGCGGCGCTCCTGGCGCTCGCCTTCCTTTTCGCCCTGGCGCAACAGCACGGCGCAGCGCGCCTTGAGTTTTTGTGCGAACGCGGTCACGGCCCGTCCGGCCCTGGCGACGCTTTCGCCATGCGCCTCGGTTTCCTTGGTGGCGCTGTCGATCTCGCCGGCGCTGTCGCCGACCGAAACGATGAAGCTGGAAGCGGAAGCCGCATTGTCGGCCATTTCGCCAGTGATTGCGTTCTGTTCGGCGACCGCGCCGTTGACGTGCGCGAACACCGGGCGGATCGCTTCGATCGATTGGGTAATGCGATGAACGGCGTCGACCGAGCCGGCGGCGTCGCGCTGCAACGCCTCGATCTTCTTGGTGATTTCCTCGGTGGCGTTCTGGGTCTGCACCGCCAGCGCCTTCACTTCGGTGGCGACGACGGCAAAGCCGCGTCCCGCCTCGCCGGCGCGCGCCGCCTCGATGGTGGAGTTGAGCGCCAGCAGCGTGGTCTGCCGCGCGATCTGTGCGATCAGGTTGACGACATTGCCGATCGCCGCCGAAGACTCCCGCAGGCGGTCGACATTGGCGCCGGCCTCGCGGGCGGCCTCGCTGGCCTCGTCGGCGAGCTTGCCGGCGTCGCGCACCTGGGCGCCGATCCCCTGCGCCGACTGGGTGAACTTGTCGGCGGCCTGCGAAAACGTCGTCGCGGTGCTCTGGGCGGCGCTGGAGCGGCTCGTCAGTGCATCGGTGCGCTGGCGGATGGTCGAAAGCGTCGCAGCCGTGGCCTCGGCGCCGCCAGCGACCGAATTGGCGGCACGCTCGAGCTGGCGGATCATCGCGCCGAGCTCGAGTTCCAAAAGCTCCAGGATCGCCTTGGCCGAATCGCCATCGCCGGAGGCCGCCTCCACGCCTGACGCGGCGGCCGGCACCTTGGTCTCGGAGGCGGGTACGACCGGTTCCGGTACCCGCTTTTTGAACAATCCGAAGGCCATAACGTCTCTTAAAAGTTGAGGATCTCAGCGAAATCCTCTCATCCGAGCATGAAGTCGTGGTTAACAACTGCCTGATTTCCGGCACGCGGCAGTATCGCCTTACCAAAACCGGCTGCAAATCTTTGATTTCGGCCGGTTGCCGGCCTATAAGGCCGCGCCCTATCCCTACATCCCCTGGACGAATCCAAGAGACGCGCATGGCCGGCCATTCCCAATTCAAGAACATCATGCACCGCAAGGGCCGGCAGGATGCCCAGAAGTCCAAGCTGTTCGGCAAGCTGGCGCGGGAAATCACGGTAGCCGCCAAATTGGGTACCCCGGACCCGGCCATGAACCCGCGGCTGCGCGCGGCTGTGATCGCGGCGCGCCAGGAAAACATGCCGAAGGACAATATCGAGCGCGCCATCAAGAAGGCGACCGGCGGAGAAAGCGAGAACTACGACGAGATCCGCTACGAGGGCTATGGCCCCGGCGGGGTCGCCGTGATCGTCGAGGCGCTGACCGACAACCGCAACCGTGCCGCCTCCGACATCCGCTCCTACTTCACCAAGTCGGGCGGCAATCTCGGCGAAACCGGCTCGGTCGCCTTCATGTTCGACCGCACCGGCATCATCGAATATGACGCCAGCGTGGCCTCCGACGATGCGATGCTGGAAGCAGCGATCGAGGCTGGCGCCGACGACGTGTCATCAAGCGAAAGCGGCCACGAGATCTACGCCTCGCAGGACACCTTTCGCGAGGTCGCCAAGGCGCTGGAAGGCAAGTTCGGCGAAGCGCGCAAGGCGGCGCTGACCTGGAAGCCGCAGAACACGGTCGCGGTCGACGACGAGACCGGCGAGAAGCTGCTCAAGCTGATGGACCTCCTCAACGAGCACGACGACGTCCAGAACGTCTACGCCAATTTCGAGATTTCGGACGCGCTGGTCGCCAAGATGGGCGGGTAGGGGCTCGCCCCAAACTCCGCTGTCGTCGCCCGGCTTCGACCGGGCGATCCAGTATTCCAGAGACGTCCGTTATCAACCGAGAAGCCGCGGCGTACTGGATCCCCGCCTTCGCGGGGATGACATTCAGAATGCGGGGCACGCCGCCCGGGACAGGGGATTTCCGTTCTCTTTATGTTTCGTTCACCCGGCTCTGGCGTTATCACTACGCCATGACACCCCCACCGATTCGCCATCCCGTCCGGATTATCGGCATCGACCCCGGCCTGCGCCGCACCGGCTGGGGCGTGATTGAGTCTGAGGGTAACCGGCTCGTCTTCATCGGCTGCGGCTCGGTCGAGCCGCCCGACGATCTGGCCCTGGCCAGCCGGCTACTCGCCATCCATGAGGGGCTTGCCGCCGTGCTCGGCGATTTCCGCCCGGCGGAGGCCGCGGTCGAGCAGACCTTCGTGAACAAGGACGGCGTCGCCACGCTGAAGCTCGGCCAGGCTCGCGGCGTCGCCATGCTGTCGCCGGCGATGTTTGGTATTTCGGTCGCGGAATATGCGCCCAACCAGGTCAAGAAGACCGTGGTCGGCGCCGGACATGCCGACAAGAACCAGATCGCCGTAATGCTGAAAATATTGCTGCCAAAGGCCGAGCCGAAATCCGCCGACGCGGCCGACGCGCTCGCCATCGCCATCACCCACGCCCACCATCGCCAGGGTGCGGCGCTGCGGA